>CACCIT010000001.1 GCA_902546145.1 uncultured Pelagibacteraceae bacterium
ATGTTTCCCTGCTCCATCTATGGCCTCTGACAAAGCAAAACAATTTGCATCATTTTCACAAAACACTTCTTTACCTAGTGCTTTACGTAAATCATTTTGAAAAGGTTTTTTTTCTAACCAACTGATGTTGGGAACGTTTTTAACTAATCCTGTTTGTGGAGAGTGAACTCCTGGATGACAAACACCGATTGGAAGCTCTTGTTTAAACTCTTCTTCTAATTTTTTATGAATATCTCTTATTGCAGTAATAATTTGAGTATAATTTTTTGGGCATGCTATTCTTGATCTGTGTTTTTCTTGTCCATCTTTCTCAAGTACAACACTCTCAATCTTTGTTGCACCAACGTCTATACCTACTTGCATAATTATTAATAAGTCGCTCTACCACCACTTAGATCGAACACTGCAGCTGTTGAGAAAGAATTTTCTTCGCTTGATAACCAAGCAACCAAAGATGCCAATTCCTCTACTTTAGCAAATTTATTTCTTGGTATTTTTGAAAGCATATAATTTATATGCTCTTCAGTCATTTGATCAAAAATTCTAGTTTTTGCGGCAGCTGGAGTAACACAGTTTACTGCAATATTTTTTTGCGCAAGTTCTTTACCTAAAGATTTAGTTAATCCTATCACTCCTGCTTTTGAGGTACTATAAGCGCTTGCATTTGGATTTCCTTCTTTACCTGCAATAGAGGCAATATTTACAATTCTTCCATAATCATTCTTAGCCATAAATGGAACAACTGCTTTGCAACAATAAAAGACTGCATTTAAATTTAAGTTAATAACTTTGTTCCACTCTTCTATTGGGTATTCTGCAACAGTAGTGTTCATGCCTGCTACACCGGCATTATTAATAAAGATATCAATCTTACCATGTGATTTTTCAACTTCAGATAATTTTGAATTAATTGTTTCATAGTTGCTCACATCAACTATTTGATAAGTTAAATTTTCAGAATTTACTTTTTCTAATGCTTTTTTAGCTTCTCCCTCGTCGATATCCCAAATTACTACTTTGGCACCAGACTCGATAAATCTTTCAGTAATAGCTAATCCAAAACCTTGAGCTCCACCTGTTACAATTGCTACTCTGTTGTTTAAATCAAATTTAATCATCTTTATTTTTTAATTTTTTTTGCTCTTATTAAAGGAAAAGCTAAAGCAATTAAAGATAAAATAAAGAATGTTAAAGCTATTGGTCTTGTGAAAAACATTAACCAATTTCCATCAAATATAACCAGAGATTGTCTTAAGGTACCTTCAACTAACTCACCTAAAATCAAACCAATGATAACAGGAACAACTGAGAAACCGTATCTTCTCATGAAGAAACCAAGCACTCCAAAAAATAACATTATCCAAACATCAATTATAGATTGATTTAATGAATAGGTTCCACAAACTGAAACTGCAAAAATCATTGGCCATAATATTTTATTAGGCACTAAAGTTATTCTTGCAAAAATTTTTGCACCAAAAAAACCAAATATAAAGAACAAAACATTAGCAATAAGCATTGCTCCAAATATTCCATATAAAAAATCAGGTTGCTCTCTAAATAAATCAGGTCCAGGTCTAACGCCATGTATAATCAATCCAGTTAAAATTACAGCTGTTGTTGCACTACCAGGAATTCCAAGTGCAAGTGTTGGAACCATTGCTCCACCTGTTGCTGCATTGTTTGCAGCTTCAGCTCCAGCTATACCTTCAATAGATCCTTTTCCAAATTCCTCTGGTTTTTTTGAAAATCTTTTTGCTTCTGAATATCCAATCAAAGAGGCAACTGTTCCACCTTCTGCCGGCAACACTCCAATAAATGAACCAATACCACTAGATCTTAAAATTGTTTTCCAAGTTTTTTTATAATCATCTTTACTTGGAAGTTTAATTGCTTTTAAAGCTATTCTGTTGAATACCTGATTAATTAAAGTTGATTGGGTTAACATCTCACTCATTGCAAATAAACCAACCACTACTGGTATAAAACCAATCCCTTCAGTTAACTCGTTAATTCCAAAAGTAAAACGATCAATTGATGTCATAAAATCTTTACCAACCGTTGAAATTAAAATTCCAAATGCACCTGCAATCAAATTCTTAATAGGGCTTCCTTCTCCAATTGATGCAAGCATCGTTAAACCAAAAATGGCTAAAGCAAAATATTCTGGCTGACCAAATTCATATGCAAGCTGAGCTAATATAGGTGCAAAAAAAACAAGTATAACAACACTAAAAATACCACCAACTGTACTTGATACAGTAGCCATTCCTAAAGCTCTTCCAGCTTCTCCTTTTTGTGCCAAAGGATAACCGTCTAAACAAGTCGCTGCAGCAGCTGGGGTTCCTGGTGTATTAATTAGAACTGCAGTTATCGCACCACCATAAGTACCTGCACAATAAATTGAAGTTAATAATACAATTGCTGACAATGGATCAAGTGTCATTGTAAAAGGTAAAATTAATGCACCCCCAGTTGTTGGACCTAAACCAGGTAACACTCCTAAAATTAATCCAAACAATGTTCCAAAAAATAAAACTAATAATAGCTTTGAGCTAAATAAAGGAGCCATCATTAATAATAAATTATCCATCTAGCTATAATAAATGTTAGTTATAATTCCAGAAGGAAATCTTAGACCTAAAATTGTTTCAAAAAAAATAAAGACAATCACTGGAAAAATAATTCCAACAAGTAATAAATAAAATATTCTTTTCTCTCCCCAGCAATAAGAAACAAAAATAGATAAAACTGAAATTGCTAAAAAGAAATCTAAAGTTTTTGAGATGATTAAAAAAATTACAAAACTTGAAAGTGTTAAATAGAATGATTTTGGTAATTTTTTTTGAACCTTCCAAGGATTTTTTGTTGCTAAATAATATATTAATAAAGTCATAGCTATTATTAAAACCAATAGTGCTTTTGGAAAAGTTGCAGGCTGTATTCCTCTATTTAAAATAGGAGGAACAATATCAAAAGTAAAAGTAGTGATTAATAATGCTACAGAAATAAAAATAATTACAAAAGAGACTTTAAATTCATCTCTAAAAAAAAAGGGCAAACTTTTGTTTGCCCTTTTTTGTTTTTGTACATTTTTCATATGCAAATGTACTTTTAATTATATTAGTTAATGTAACCTAAAGCTTTTAGCTGAGCAGTCATTTCAGCAAGCATTTCTTCCATTTGCTTACCCCACTCGTCAGCACCAACTACACTAGTGTCATCAAGACCAATTTCTGTTAAGAAATTTTTGTAATAGTTGTGACCCATTGCTTTAAGCATTCCAGCTTCTAATTGTTTTACTCTGTCTGCTGGAGCACCTTTTTTAGTTACGAATCCTCTAACAGTAGATAAAGAAACAGGAATTCCTAATTCTTTAGCTGTTGGAGAGTCACCAATTTTAGCCATTCTTTCGTTTGCTAATACAACTGATACACAAAGTTTACCTTCGTTAATTTCAGTTAATGCTTCACCTAAGTTTAAAACACCTACATCGATATCGCCTTTGATAAGGTTAGTTTTAATTGGTGCTACACCTTTGTAAGCAACAATAGTTGGATCTGTTAATCCACCTTTTTTAGTAAATGCAATTGCACTAACGTCATCAATACCACCAGTGTGTGTTGTTCCATATTTTAGTGATTTTGATTTTTGCGCGCTAATGAATTTCTTAGCATCTTTAATTTCATTGTTACAGTTAACAACAAATAATTGAGGATCGTCTGTTCCTCTTGCTAAAGGCTGCATATCACTTAATTTTACTTTAGTTTTTCCTAAAGCCATTGATACTGCGTGACCAGTAGTCCAAGTTAAAGTGTGGTTACCATCTGCAGGTAAAGACATCATGTAATCCATAGATGCTGCTCCACCACCACCTTTTTTGTTAACTAACTGCATATCTTGTTTAAGAACTCTTCTTGCTCTTAATAACATCATTCTAGTAGTAACGTCAGTTCCACCACCAAAACCAGCGTGAGTAATTGCTTGTATTGGATGTCCGTCAGCTTTTGCTGAAGTGATCATTAATGGAAGAGCTACAACAAAAAATTCAGTTACTAAAAAAGCAGCTGCTAAAAATAGTTTAAAGCTTTTTTTCATTATTTCCCTCTTTAGTTTATTTAATTTATATATATAAGTTATATATAAATATATAATCACATTCAGATATAAAACGTAAAGTAAAAAGTGAAAAATATTTGTTTAGATTATATATATAATATCTATATATAGTTACATTTAGTAGTATTTAAAAAAATTAATGACACAAACAAAAGCTAGTATTGCAGTTTTACTTGGTGATCCAGCAGGAATAGGGCCTGAGCTTATTTCAAAATTATTAAGTGAAGAAATAACTAATAAAGCAAATATTGTTGTTATTGGCGAAAAACAAATTCTCGAGAGTGGAAATAATGTAACTGGCAATTCTCACCAACTTGAAGTCGTAGAAAGCTTTGATCAAATTGATTTTAATAAATCAAACAGATTTTTATTAGATATTTCAAAAGGTAAAAACCATAAATATAAAATAGCTGAACCCTCAAAAGAATCAGGTGAAAGTGTTTTGGAGGCTTTAGATTTAGCATTAACTCTTGCTAAAGAAAAAAAAATTGATGCAATCAATTTTGCTCCAATGAATAAAACAAGTTTAAAACTTGGAGGAAATACCCACTCAGATGAATTGCAATTGATGGCAGAAAAATTAGATGTAAAAAGTTTTTGTTGTGAGTTTAATGTTATAGATAATTTTTGGACTGCAAGAGTAACCTCTCACATTCCAATTAAAGAGGTTGCACAGCACATCACAAAAGAAAATATCTTAAAGCCTATTAAATTAATTAATGAAGTTATGGAATTGAATGGCGTAAAAAATCCTAGAATAGCTGTTCAAGCACTTAATCCACATGCGGAATTTGGTACTGAAGAAAAAGATGAAATTATCCCAGCAATAGAGGAAGCAAAAAAACTTGGATTTAATACAGATGGTCCGTTACCGTGCGATACATCTTTTGTGGTTGCTTATAAAAATAAAAATCATGATTGTATGGTTGGAATGTATCATGATGCACTTCAGTCTGGACTTAAAGCATTTGGTTTTGACAGAGGAGTTACAGTTCAAGGTGGGTTAACAGTTCCTGTAACAACTACTGCACATGGATCTGCATTTGCAATTGCTGGTAAAAATGAAGCAAACTTAGCTCCAATTTTAAACTCATTTAAAATTGCATTATCAATGGCTGAAAATAAAAAGAAGTTAAGCTAAGCCTTATATTAAACCAGCATCTACCGTAAAATTTTGTTTAGTGCATCCAGATGAAACATCTGATGCCAAATATAAAACCATCCTTGAAACATCCTCAGGTAATACTTGTTTTTTAAGACACTGTTTATCAAGAATTTCTTTTTTAAATTTTGGATTTAACCATAATTTTGACTGTCTTTTAGTTGCAACTGAACCAGGTGCAATGGAGTTTATTCTAATATTATGTTGTCCTAAATCTCTAGCTAAAGATTTAGTTAAACCATAAATTGCAGCTTTTGCAGTACTATATGCTGGAAACATTACGGCTCCCCTAATCCAACTAACAGAACCTAAGTTTATTATTGATCCACCTTTATTTTTAATCATACTTTTTTTAACTGATTGAATAGCAAACAAATAGTGCTTCAAATTTATTGCCATTCTGTCATCCCAGTATTTTTCAGTAACTTCTTCAAGTGTGTGCCTTTGATCATTGGACGCATTATTTACCAAAATATCAATTGGACCTTTTTTTTTAATAATACCTTGGATAAGAGTTTTATATTTTTTTATATTTTTAATATTACAAAATTGGAAAGTAGGTATTTTTTGTTTTTTCTTTTTAATTTTCGAAATTAATTTTTGAGCTTCTTTTTTATCTATATCAACAAAATAAACCTCGACACCTTGTTCACAAAGATGTTCAACTATTGATGCACCAATACCTGATGCTCCACCTGAAACTAATGCGCGTTTATCTTTTAAATCAAAATATTGAACTTTCATTTAATTAAGAGTTTATGATTAGTTTAATATTTTTTTTATTTCTTCTAAAGTAAAAGGTTTTGGTTTCTTGCAAGTTGTTTTTATTTCTTGCGGAATACCTGTTTGAGATGCTCTCATAGTTGAGTCTATTATGTCTAAAACATGCAAAGAAAGCTCACCATTACATCTATGTTCTAAATTGTTTTCAATTGCATAAGCCATCTCAGATAGACCAGCTCCTCTATAATTTGCATTTGTTGGAGATTCATTTGCTCTTGAGCTTTGACTTTTAATGTTAATTTTTCCTAAGGGCATCATGTCGGTTTTATGTTCACCCCAATTACCACCAGCAGTTACTGAAACAAAAGCAGATCCACCAAACATATTTGGATCAGGAACAATAATTGATCCTTTGTTACCATATAGCTCTATGTGGTTTCTTTGATGAGCAACCACATCAAAAGATAAAGTAATCTGTATGATGCAATCATTTTCAAATTGTATAGTTGCAAGATAAGTTGTTGGAGTTTCTACTTTAAATTTTTGACCTTTTTTTGGGCCTATCCCAATTTCTCTTTCTTCAAAAACTTTTGTACATCTTCCTTGTACTTGTTTTGCTGGACCAATTAAATTTACTAATGCCGTAAGATAATATGGACCCATATCTATTACGGGACCCCCTTCATTTTCAGCAAACCAAGGTTCTGGGTTTGGATGATAAGATTGCACTCCAGGGAAAGCAAAAATAGCATTACCTAATTTAATGTCACCAATTACACCGTTATCAATGAGTTCACGAGTTTTCTGAATGCCCCCACCCAAAAAAGTATCTGGTGCATTTCCAATATAAAGATTTTTCTCTTTAGCAAGTTCAACTAATTTTTTTCCATCTTCAAAGTTAACAGCCATAGGTTTTTCAGCATAAGAATGCTTACCATTTTCTAAAGCCATTTTTGAAACTTCAAAATGTGCACCAGGAATTGTAAGGTTTAATATTATTTCAATCTCTTTATCTTTAAGAAGTTCTTCAACAGTTACAGCTTCAATATTGTAATGAATTGCACACTTCTTCGCTGTTTCCATGTTAATATCAGCGCATTTAACAATTCTGACATTATTGAAATACTCCTGAGCTCTAAAATAAGTTTCTGAAATATGACCACATCCTATAAGGCCTACTTTAAATACTTTGTTCATAAAGGATTAAATACCTTGTCTTTGTTTGCTTCTTCCTTCTTTGTAAAGTTTTAAAGCTTCTTCATTTTCTTTAGTAGTTGGAATTTCTAAAGTTGGACTATCCCAAAAAGATGATCCTTCTACCCATTTATAAGCATGAGTTTTAATTGAAATAACATAAGTTACATCAGACGCTTTAGCTCTTTTAAATGCAGCTTCAAGATCTGAAATTGAAGTAACGTGTTCAGATTTCGCACCCATACTCTCTGCATGTTTTGCAAAATCTACATCTACTAAACCAGGAGTATTAGAACTCTTTAATAAGTTATTATACTCTTTTCCGCCTTTGAATAATTGAAGTCGGTTTATAACTGCAAAGCCTCCATTATCACAAACAACTATGATCAATTTATTTTTTGTAATTACTGACGAATAAATATCAGTGTTATTTAATAGATAAGAACCATCGCCAACAAATGAGATCACCTCTTTATCTGGATTAGCCATCTTAATTCCTAATGCTCCAGATATTTCATAACTCATACAACTAAAACCCCACTCTGTTTCATGGGTATTAAGTTCTCTTGGTCTCCATACTTGGATTACTTCACCTACCAAACCTCCTGCAGCTGTAACTGCAATATCAGTTGGATCAGAATTTCTATAAATAGCACCAATTACCTGAACATAACTTGGAACTTCCTGATTAGTTGGAGCGCTCTCTTTATCTATATGTTCATTCCATGACTTAAGTTCTGTTTGAGATTTCTTATTCCAATCTTCTCCTGCTTTCCAATCACCTAAGGCTTGAGAAAGTTCAGTTAATGAAACTTTTGCATCTCCAACAACAGCTTGAGCTAAATGTTTATTAGCATCATATCTTGATACATTGATTGAAACTAGTTTGAAATTCTCATTTTCAAAGTTTGCCCATGATCCTGTTGTAAAATCAGCAAGTTTTGTACCTACAGCAATAGCAAGATCAGTTTGTTTTGCTAATGTGTTTGTATTTTTTCCACCAAGTCCTCCAATTTGACCTGCAAAATGAGAATGATCTCTCTTCATTGTTGAATAACCCATTACAGTTTGTGTAACTGGAATATTGTGTTTGATTGCAAACTGACTTAACTCTTCCATTGCATCTGAATAAAAAACTCCCCCTCCAGATATAATGATGGGATTTTTTGAAGATTTAATTTTTTCAGCTGCCTCTTTAATTTGAAATTCATCTGGTCTAGGTCGTCTAATTGTGTGAACTTTTTCTTGAAAAAATTCTTCTGGATAATCAAAAGTTTGACCTTGGATATCTTGGCTTAAAGCAATACAAGCAGGGCCACAGTCAGCAGGATCTAACATTGTTTGAACTGCTATTGGAAATGATTGAATTATTTGTTCAGGTCTAGTGATACGATCAAAATATCTTGTAACTGGTTTGAAAGCATCGTTTGCAGTTACACTTGGATTGTTAAAATGTTCAACTTGTTGCAATACTGGATCTGGCATTCTATTTGCATAAGTATCACCTGGTAAAAATAAAATTGGTAATCTGTTACTCATCGCTACTGCTGCTGCAGTAACCATATTGGTTGCTCCTGGGCCAACAGATGAAGTAGCAACAAAAATTTGTTGTCTTCTTTTTGCTCTGGCATAACCTATTCCAGTTAAAGCCATATTCTGCTCATGATGGCCTCTATAAGTTGGTAATTCTTTTTGATTTTCTTCAAGTGCCTGACCTAAACACGCCACGTTTCCATGTCCAAAAATTCCAAAGACACCAGGAAAGAGTGGTTCTTTTTTGCCATTAATTAATATTTTTTGAGCAATTAAATATTTAACGATTGCATGTGCACAAGTAAGAGTGATTTTTTTCATAATTGGGTTTATTTTTTTTATGTATAATGTTTATATATATTTATATTTATAAATTAAAAAACCCAACTTAGTAAACCTTAAAAAAAATAAAAATTATGTATAGCAAATTTGGACAATTCATTGATGGAAAATGGCAAGAAGCAGAAAAAAAAGAGACATATGATGTAATCAACCCTGCAACTGAGGAAGTGATTGGAAAAGCATCAAAAGCATCTTCAGCAGATGTACAAAAAGCATTAAAGTCAGCTGAGAAAGGTCTTAAAGTTTGGAGTAACACTACTCCATGGCAAAGATCATATGTAATTAGAAAAATTGCAGATCTAATGAGAGAAAAAAAAGATGTTCTTGCTAAATGGTTAACACTTGAAGTTGGTAAGCCTCTTGCTGAAGGAGTTGGAGAAGTTGGTGGAGGAGCGGATATATTTGAGTGGAATGCAGAAGAAACAAAAAGAATTTACGGTCAAACAGTTCAGAGTAGATTTCCTGATACAAGAGTTCATGTTTATTATCAGCCAGTAGGAGTTGTGGCTGCTTTAATACCGTGGAACTTTCCAATCATTTTAGCTGCAAGAAAAATTTCAACAGCACTAGCTGCAGGTTGCTCTGTAATTTGTAAACCAGATGTAATTACACCTGGTGCAGTTATGGAATTAGTTAACATTTGCAAAGAAGCAGGTGTTCCTGATGGTGTGGTTAATTTGTTATCTGGTGATCCTGCAGAAATCTCAAATGAATTATTAGAGTCTGATATTATTAAAAAAGTATCAATTACTGGTTCAACAAGAGTTGGAAAATTAATTTTAAAGAAAGCTGCAGATAAAGTTCAAAGAGTAACAATGGAACTAAGTGGTCATTCACCATTCATAGTTTGTGAAGATGTTGATATGAATAAAGTTGCAGATATTGCGATTACTGCAAAATTCAGAAACAATGGACAAGTTTGCATTTCTCCTAACAGATTTTATATCCAAGAAAATAAAAAAGATGAATTTCTTGGAGCTTTTATGGATAGAGCAAAGAAATTAAAAATTGGAAATGGTATGGATGAAGGAACTATCTTAGGTCCTTTGACAACTGCAAAAAGATTAGAGGAAATTGAAAAACTAGTTGAGACAACAAAAAATGAAGGAGCCAATGTTTTAATGGGAGGAAAAAGACCTTCAGGTTTTAACAAAGGTTATTTTTATGAACCAACTGTTTTTGATAATGTAAAAGACGATTTTACGATTATGAGAGAAGAACCATTTGGTCCTCTTGTACCCGTTCTTACGTTTAAAACATTTGATGAAGTCATTGAAAGAGCAAACAATAACGACCTTGGTTTATGTAGTTATTTGTATACAAATAACATGGACCAAGCGAACAGAGGTTCTGAAATGTTAGAGTCTGGTTGCGTTGCTGTTAATACTGGTGCAGTTGCTGTAGCAGAAGCTCCTTTTGGTGGTATCAAACAAACTGGTTATGGACGTGAAGGTGGATCAATGGCTATCAAAGATTATCTAAACGTTAAATACACTCACATGGCATTAAAGGTATAATAATGAGAAAAAATAAAATTAAACAAATGATGAAAGACGGTAAACCCGTCATTAATGGTTGGTGCGCAATTCCAAGTACTGCATCTGCAGAAGCAATGGCACATCAAGGTTGGGACTCATTAACTATAGATATGCAGCATGGATTAGTTGATTACAGTAATGCTCTTCCAATGCTTCAAACAATATCGACAACAGATGTCACTCCACTTGCTAGAGTTAATTGGAATGAGCCAGGACAAATAATGAAAATTTTAGATGCTGGTTGTTATGGAATTGTTTGTCCAATGGTCAGTAATAGAAAAGAAGCTGAAAATTTTGTTCAAGCATGTATGTACCCACCTGATGGTTACAGAAGCTTTGGTCCTGTTAGAGGATTAATTTATGGTGGTGCAGATTATGCAGATCACGCTAATGAAGAAATTCTTAAATTAGCAATGATAGAAACTAAAGAGTCTTTAGAAAATTTAGATGAGATAATGTCTACACCGGGTGTTGATGGTATTTATATTGGGCCTGCAGACTTAAGTTTAGCAATTGGAGAAAAACCTGGCTTTGATCGAGCTGAAACTACAAAAGCTTATTCTGAAATTTTGAGAATTCTAGAACATGCAAAGAAAAATAATATTTTTGCAGGAATTCATAATGGTACAACAGAATACGCAACGAAGATGATTGAAAAAGGTTTTGATTTTGTAACGATAGCTTCTGATTTAAGAGCTTTAAGTGCTGGCGCTAAAGCAACTGTTGATAAGATGAAAGGTTCTTTATCTAAAAAAGACGACGACGCTACTTATTAATCAAGTTGATTTAAAAATTCTTCAAACTGATTTTTATCTAAATTAGAGGATTGTTTCTTGCTTGGAAACTTTCCAGCCATAGAATCTTTTTTAAATGCTTTAAGAGCTTTAACTCTTTCAACCTTAATTTCATTTCTAAGTTTTAATAAATTTCCATAAGCTTTAGAGTGTCTTGGAGGATTTTCAGTATCACCACAAATATCTTCCATAAATAAATACATCACATCTGCATTTCTTCCAGATCCTAAAGAGACAGTTACAATATCTGTTCGTTTAGAAATTTCTCCCATTACATTTTCAGGTATTACTTCACACTCAGCAGAAAAAGCTCCTGCATCTTCTAATCTTTTAAATTTTTGGAATAACTCATAAGCCTCATTTGCAGTTTTACCAACTGCTCGAAGTCCACCTATCCAAGTTGATTTTCTTGGAACTAATCCTAAGTGACCCATAACAGGCACATCTTCTTTTGCTAGCATTTCTACTATGTCCATACTTCTTGGTGTCATCACTGCATCAGCACCATTTTCTAAAGCTTTAAATGCTCCACGCATAATATCATCTGCTGTAACAAATTCGTTCAAAACTAAAGCTGCGGTTAAAAAAAGATTTTTTGACCCTTCTCTAACTGGAATAATATTCTTAGCGTTAGCAATAATCATGTCAAAGCCAGCTTTTTCTGCAGCAGCAGCCTCATCAACAGTATTTGCAGTAACTTGAGTAAATTTTCTTTTACCTTTGGCTGCTTTTAAATCACCTACTGTAGTTGATCTTTTGGCTGGTTTTGCAGCCCATGTATATATATTCTTCATTAAATACCTTTATAAAGGACGTCTCTTCGATCAATAAATTCCTCAAAAGTCTTAATAGTAACAACTGATGGTAAAATAAAAATTGATCTTTTGTCTTTTTCGTTTCTAATAATTCTAAAATAACCTTTTTTGATTGCTGTATCGATATAAACATTAGAAGTTAAATAAGATTTCTCTATAACTCTTAATAGTTCATTTTTTGTAATAGATTTATTTTTATAATAAGCAAGCATCACCATGTGCAGCATAATCCAATGTTGAGGTGTCAGAGAAAACCAATTTAATAAATCATTTGCTAACCTTCCCTCAAAATCTCCAAGTGAAATTTCAGCTAATGTAATTCTTTTTTGAGTTGATTTTGAAATTTTTTTCTGTTCTTCAAAATTTTTTGGATACTTAAACTGTCTTTTCATTTAAATAAACTTAAACTTATTAAGTTTTCTATTCAATACTATTTTTGCTTAGTAGCTCCTTATAAATGTTATTTACTCTATGCACTTCTGAAGCTATATTAAAATATCCCTCATATTCGATTTCATCTGGTGTTACATCAAAATGATAATGACCAGCATCTTTATCATGTTCATAAGAATGAAAATGCGTATGTTCACCAGACTCTCTTAAATTCAATTCTCCTCCTGTAGGATCTCCAGTCCAAAGTACTGTATAACACTGCAATTTTGGACCAACAGGTTCATAAAATTGAAGAAAATCTTTTACACACTTCATTTGTTTTGGATCATAGTATTCATGTTTAATATCTTTATAATCTGGTTGAACATGCGATCTTACTTTTCCTTCTAAAATTCTAAACACACCTGCGATAGCAACATGTTCATTTTCTTTAAGATTTAAATTATTTGATAATGAAGACCTCATTGCTTGCGGAAGTGAACCTTGATTACCTGATCTTCCTTTGATTTTTATTTTAATTACTTTTCCTTGTTTACCATCTGTATAATAAATATTTCCAAGTCCACCGTGTTTTCGTGCGCTATATTTTTCAACAATACATTTTTTATCAGGACTTACTCTTGCAATTATAGATCTAGACTCGTCAGTAATTAAATTTTCATTAATTACTAATTCTCCGCAGTGACCATCTAAACACGACATTGCACCAGATCCTGCACCTAAAGCATAAGATTTTTCTGATCCAATCATTTTAGAAATTTCTTGGTAATCAAATTCAGCACCGATAAAATTAGGATCATGCATGTATGGCTCACCACCAACATCAATGATTTTTTGATTGCCGCTTATCCCTTCAGATGGACAATCCCATTCACGAAGATTAGGACAGTCTACAACTTCTACTTCAACATTTTTAAAATTTTCCGAAAGTCCTTTTTTTAATGCATTCGCTATATCTTTAAGTGAATGATTTGTGAAAGTTCCTTTTTCTATTTTTAATTGCATGATGTTAATAAGCTATAATTTATTTTGCATATTGTCTATAGATAATATATATAATTTCTATACATAAATAATTTTAAAAAGGTAACGATGATAAATAAAGATTTAAAAGTAGCCGTACTAGGCGCAGGTGCTATGGGCTGCCTGTTTGGAGGATTGCTAGCTGAAAAAGGTTTAAATGTAACTTTAATTGACGTTTGGAAAGAACATGTCGATGCAATTAATAAAGATGGTTTGAAAATGGATGGTCACGGTGGTGATCGTATAATTAAAGTTAATGCTACTTCAGATCCATCATCGTTAGATAAAATGGATGCAGTGATTGTTATGTGTAAAGCAACTGCATTAGAACCAGCTTTAAATAGTATTAAAAATATTATTGGTGAAAAAACAGTTTTCATGTCTTTTCAAAATGGAATTGGTCATGAAGCAATAATTCAAAGTATTGTTGGAAATGAAAAAGTAATCGGTGGAACAACAACACAAGCTTCTAATATTTTGGGACCAGGTCATATAATGAACCATGGCGCATTGCCTTCATGGATTGGTGAATATGAAGGAGGTATAACAGAAAGAATTACAGAAATAGCTGATACTTTTACTGCACATAATTTAGAAATGATTGCAGCTGAAGATGTTAAAAAAAGAAAATGGATGAAGCTTTTTGCTCTAACAGCAATTGGTCCTCTTTCAGCTATATTTGATCTACATCACACCGATCTTTACGTAAATAATAAGGCTAATGATGTTTCAAGAGGGCTTGGTAAAGAAATCATTTTAGAGACAAGAGAAGTAGCACTTGCTGATGGAGTTAATGTTTCTGAAGATGAGTGTCTATTTATGTTCAATAAAATTGTAGATTCTATGCAAACTAACAAATCTTCAATGGCTTTTGATGTTCAGTACAAAAGAAAAACAGAAATTGATTTTATAAGTGGTGCTGTTTCTAAAATTGGAAAAAAACATGGAGTAAAAACGCCTTTAAATGACCTGATGTATAAAATGATTAAGGTTAAAGAAGGTATGTATAGTTAATGCTTAAAATAAATCGATTAAAAAAAATTAAAAGTAATTTTCCTGTACTAGTTGGAGACAAAGTTGTTGAGAAAAATACTTGCAATTTATTAATTGATGAAATTAGTAAATCTAAAGCTTTTGACGACATGATTATGGGTGGTCGAAGTAGAATTAATAAAGGCTCAAAAAATTTTAATAACTATATTAAATCTTCAAATAATTCTGCAAAACTCTTCAAACTTTTTAATAGCAAAGCATTTTATAAAAAAATTGAAACTCTTTTTTCTAAAAATTTTAAAGATGGATCTTGGACAAACACTCACAAACCAAAAATATTTAATCAAAAGAAATTTACTATTAAAAAGAAATTAAATTCGAGTGAGTTAAAAAAACTATTAGGAAATAATTATACTAACCCAAAAGTTAATTTAGATATTGATTTTTCGGTTTCTAAAGGAGGATACAGATTGCGTCCCCATAGAGATGATATTACCAGATTGTATAATTTCTTAATTTATCTAACAGATATCCCAAAAAAAAATGGAGGATCGCTTACAATCTATAGAAAAAAATCTAAGAAAAATTTGAGAAAAAGTTTCAGAAGGTTTCCAAAAATGAGTGAATTAGAAGTGGTCAAAGCTTTCACACCAAAGAAAGGAACTGTGGTATTTTTTCAATCAACACCAAATTCTTATCATGGAGTTAAGCGTTTTATAGAAAAAAACTGTCCAAAAAGATTTTTTATTTATGGAAGTTATGCACTCAATAAACCTGTTATTTGGAATTTTAAAGGAACAGCTTACTATCCACATATCATCAATACTAAGAAAAAAATGTTAACTTCTTTTCATGATGCAAATTATTTAACAATTGCTCCTAAGAATTGATATTATTAAAAAATGCTACTAGGTTCAATTAATGTCAAATAATCTTCAAAAAAAATTACTTGAACAAGGATATTTGAGAGTAAAAAATGTTCTTAACTATCAAAGAGATTTAAAGCCAATCCTTAATGACATGGAATTTGTAATGGATTGCTTAATCCAAAAATTTGCGAAAAAAAAGGATGTAAAAAAAGTTCTTAATTTAGATTTTAAAAAAAAATATTCTTATATATCAAAATTAAAAATTGATGATTTAGATCAATATTTTAATACTAGATTGCCAAGAGACCATGTCAAGAAAGATAGCGATTATTTTGCTACTCAGTCTTTATGGAATTTAATCACAAATAAAAATATTTTAGATGTTGTTGAAAAAATTTTAGGAAAAGAAATTATGTCTAATCCAGTGCAAAATACTAGAATTAAACAACCTGAAAAAAAATTACCAAAAGGGTCAATTTTAGATGGTTTAAGTGGAAGAACACCTTGGCATCAGGATGCTGCTGTTCTTAATTCTAAAGGACAAAAATTAACGGATATGGTTACTGTATGGATACCTTTTACAAAAACTACA
The DNA here is from genome assembly GCA_902546145.1 of uncultured Pelagibacteraceae bacterium. GTDB lineage: Bacteria > Pseudomonadota > Alphaproteobacteria > Pelagibacterales > Pelagibacteraceae > Pelagibacter. Next base: position 16,091 of record CACCIT010000001.1, read on the forward strand.
AAAAAGAATGGGTGCATGATTACTGTCAAAAAAATTAATAAAATGGGATTATTAAATCATATTGCTGGTTATAGGGGCCAAGTAGAAATTAAAGACAGTAAATTACTAGATAAAATGGAACATATTCATTTAGAGGCAGATGTTGGGGATGTAATTCTTTTACACAAACATTCAATTCATTGTTCTCTGCCTAACAGATCAAATGATTTTAGAATAAGTGCAGACCTTAGATATAACGTAGCTGGCCAACCTTCTGGAAGAGATCCGCTACCAAATTTCTATGTAAGAAGTAAAAACAAAAAAAATCTCAAAATTCAGAATTTTAAACAATGGTTAGCTCTTTGGGAAAAAGCAAAAGAAAAATGTATTCCACGTAAATATGCTTTTAAATATCCTTTACCAACGTTTAAGAATAGTAAAAGAGATCTTTCAAAATTATTATAAAAAAATTAACAAATGAATTCAGTAACTACCCGTGTCTACTCGGTAGACTTTTTTTTAGCAATTCTTGGCTATTCCTTATTTGTTATCATGGACTCTATAGCAAAAGAATTGACAAATTATTATCATGTAACACAAATAATATTTATTAATTCTTTATCGGCACTACTGCCAATTTTACTTTACACTCAAGTTAGAAATTCTTGGAAAAAAATTAAGACTAAAAACTTTTTTGTACATTTGGTTAGAGCAATAACTTTAATAATTTCAATGGGATTATTTTTTCTTTGTATAAATAAACTTCCGTTGACAACCATGTATAGTATCATCTTCTTTACACCCTTTGTATTAACAATTGGATCAGTAATTTTTCTAAAAGAAAAAGTAAGTTGGAGAAGATATACGGCAATATTAGTAGGTTTTATTGGAACAATAATTGCAATCGATCCTTTTGGAAAAGAAATAAATAACTATGTGTTATTGGCATTATTAATACCTATTTTTTCTTCAGTAGGTCATTTGTTGGTTAAAAAATATGGTCAATCAGAGAGTGTGTATTCATTTTTAATAATTGGAAAGTTAATTTTAATTGTTATTTCAGGTGTGATTACATTTGAGCTTTATATTCCAATGACTAAAACAGATTTTTTTTTAAATTTTAATGCAGGTTTATTAAGAGGAATGGGAATGATTTTTATTATAAACTCGGCTCGTCATCTGCCTGCTTCAATATTTGCAAATACACAATATGTTCAATTATTAATTGGTGCATTGATCGGTTTTTATATTTTTAATGAAATCCCTACTTGGAATATTTATTTAGGAAATGTTTTTATAATTGGTGCTGGAATTTATATTGTTTTAAGAGAGATAAAACTTTCTAGAAATATTGTTTCAAATTCAATAAGACCAACAACAATTTCAATAAAAAAGTAAGTTATTCAATTTAAGTTAAAAATATATATAAATAAGTATGGCTAAAATCTTAATAACAGAGTTTATTAACCAAGGTAGTTTGAACGATCTAAACAGTAGTTTTGAAATCAAATTTGATGAAAAGCTTTGGGAAAAAAAGGATGAGCTTAAAGAAATTATTAAAGATTATGATGGTTTAATTGTCAGAAATAAAACTCAAGTAAATAAAGATATTTTATCTAACGCTAATAATTTAAAATTTATAGGAAGATTGGGTGTTGGTTTAGACAACATTGATACTGAATTTTGTAAAACCAAAAATATCCATGTCCAACCTGCAACTGGTATGAATGCAGACTCTGTAGCTGAATATGTGATTTCATCTTCTATGTCTTTAATAAAAAAAATTCCTATGTTTCATCATGGAACAGTCAAAGGTGATTGGCCTAGAACAACCATTAAATCTGCTGAAATAAATGAAAAGTGTATTGGAATAGTAGGTTTTGGTACCATCGGCAGAAAGGTTGCGGACTTTAGTTTGAAAAATGGTCTAAATGTTTTGGCTTACGACCCTTACATTAAAAAATTAGATGATAATAAAAAAAATTATAAATTATCTTCATTAGAAGATGTATTTAAAAATGCAGATATTATTTCTTTACACTTACCATTAACAGAAGAGACTAAAAATTTAATCAACAAGTCTTCATTCTCTAAAATGCAAAAACAGCCAATAATAATTAATACTTCTAGAGGTAGTGTTGTGAATGAGAACGATCTTATAGATGCTTATAATCAAAATATAATTTCAGGATTTGCATTAGATGTGTTTGAAAATGAACCTATTAAAAAAGATTTATACGAAAGAATAACATCTGAAATGAATTGTATTTTAACTCCTCATATTTCAGGTGTGACAACAGAGTCAAATATAAGAGTTAGTAATTTTATAGTTAAAAAGGCGATAGATTTTTTTAAGTAATTATCTCGTTTAGCTTTACTACTCTTCCAAGTTTAATTGATGTCTCAGCAGCTTCTCCAACAGCAACTGCAATTAATCCATCTTTCAAAGATACCTCTGGCTTTAATTTATTTTTTACTGCATTTATAAAGGCTAAATGTTCATAATAAGTTGAACCATGATGATGTCCTGCTTCAAGTATTTTTGGATCTACACTAATACTTTCTTGTTTAATTTTTCCATCTCTCATACCAATTCTTACATCAGAAGTAGTTTTTCCAGAATCGTTTGAAGGAACTGAAGTTTCAATTTTACCGATATTTCCTGTTGCGGTTAACTCTTCTTGCATTTCAGAATTTTCAGCAAACATACAAAGCTCAAGCATACTTCTTGAGCCGTTCTCAAAATTAACAATTACGTAAGCATTATCAATAATATCTGGTTTTTTCCCATCATATTCCTCATCTAAATGATTTACATCTTGTCCCCCGCTCGCATAAACACTTACGGGCTCACTCTTAACAATAAAACGCATCAAATCAAAAAAATGACAGCACTTTTCAACTAAAGTTCCTCCAGTATTTTTTTCAAATCTGTTCCAATCATTTACTTTTTTTAAAAAAGGAAACCTGTGTTCTCTTATTGTTAATGTTTTTAGGTCACCAATTGTTTTGTTGTGAATTTCTTTAATAAATTTTGAAACAGGAGGCATGTACCTATATTCCATTGCAGTCCAAAATACTGATGGGTAATCTTTAGTAAGTTTTTCTATTTCTAAACAATCTTTTGTCTTAGTACACAAAGGTTTTTCAACCAATATGTGTTTCTCAGTTTGAATTACATCTTTTAAAATTTGAATATGAGTAAAATTAGGAGATGAGATTATATATACATCGACTAAATTTTCTTTAATCAAATCTTGATGATTTTTAAAGCAAACAACTTCTGATTTAAGTAATTCTTGGCACTGTTTCAAAGACTCTTCGTGAGGATCTGAAAGAGCAACTACTTCAGCTTCGTCTATCAAAGATAAATTTAAAATATGTTCTCGAGCCATCGTGCCAGCTCCAATTATTCCATATTTAATTTTTTCCATATTTATTATCTATCAGTTTAATTAAATAAATTTAATCAATTGTTAATCCACTTGGTACTTTTTCTGGTTTACCGAGTGGTCTTTGATTTCCACTTTTTCCAGTTAGAGATTGTAAAAAAGAGACTAATTGATCAATTTCTTTTTCACTTAAATCTATTGGCTTGATGTCTATACTTGAAATAATTCTATCCTGTTCTCTTTTGTCAGAAAAAGTCACAAAATCTATTTGTTCTAACCATGGAGCCTTTGGTAAATTTGCATATTGAGGTTTCCAATTTTTATTCATAGTTACTGGATTTAAATGATGTTTAATTATGCCCTTAAGTGTTGGATAAGCACCATTATGACCATAAGGTGCCGTTAAAGAAACATTTCTTAGAGCGGGTGTTTTAAATTTATACATGTCATCCACATCATCTGTTTCAACCATTCTTCCAACATCACGTGCATAAGGATCGAAAGGTCTGGTTCTGCCCGGTCCAAATTGTGGAATACCTATTGAATGAAATTTTTGATCAGATAATAAAGACCCTGAATGACATGAACTACAATTAGCTTTGCCATAAAATAAATTCATACCTGCAATCTGATTTGAATTTAAAGCTGATTTATTTCCATTTAAATATTCATCAAATGGAGAATCAAAAGATGTCCATTCATGAATTTCAAAAGCTGCAATTGAGTTTACTATATGTGTAATATTTATGTCTAAAGCATTATCCACATCATCAAAAGCATGTTTAAACATCTCAACATATTCAGGAACTCCTCTTATTCTATGAGCAATTACTGGCCAGACTCTATCAATTCTCATGCTGTCTTTACCAACTTTTGAAACCAATCCTATAATTTCATTTTCACCTGGATTGCCAGCCATTTCGAATTGTCTTGTCATTGGAAATAAAGCTTGTACCGCCACTATATTATCAAGACCTTTTGGAAGCAGTTCTTGTGCTGGAGTATTAAAACCATTTCCAAATATATCAGATTTAGTCACTCTACCATCGTGAAGTAGTGTTGTAATATCTTTAAATCCTAAATTCCATAATGCCAAAGCGTTTCTTGGAATACGTTTTTTGATTTTATCATCCCCTGATCCAGCTGTTCTTTCTAATCCAATACCGTGTCCACCTTCACCAATTCCTAATGAAAGTCCATCAGACCCTCCTAGATCATGGCTATGACAAGTTGCACAAGCAATATTACGATTGGCAGATAAAATTTTATCATGAAATAAAAGTCTTCCTATTTTAACCTTTTCCATATCAACTTTATGAAAATCATTAACTGTTAAAGGTTTTGGTAATTCAATTGAATATGTTTTGTTTGCTGAAATTAAAAATGGAATTATAAATATTAATATTTTTATATGTTGAGATACTTTTTTATAATTTTTTTTATTCCATCTATAGTTTTTGCAGAAATTGAAAATGCTAGAGATTTGATGGAAGCTGGAAAATTTCAAGAGGCTATGGAAGAGCTGATGCCAGCTGCTAGATCTGGGAACGCTGATGCTGAAGAACTTATTGGAATAATGTATGCAATGGGTCTTGGAGTTGAGCAAGACGATGTTAGAGCTTTTGAATGGTATCTTAGATCTTCGATGAAAGGTCATCCCGGTGCTCAATCGGGTGTTGGATGGTATTATGAAATCGGTAGAGGACTTCCTGCTCCTGATCTTGTTAGAGCTTACATGTGGTATGGTTTGTCTGCTATTGGAGGTGATCCTGATGCTGCGATTTCTCAAGAAGAAGTTATTAAAAAAATGACTCCTGAACAAATTGAAAAAGCACATATACTTATCAAAGATTACAAAGCTTGGATTTATCCGTTTAGGTAATGAGGCGAATAATTAAATCCGCCCCATCATTAAATTAAGATTATAAGTCTTTGTCGTACGCACTTGATGCTTTTTTCTCAGCATCAGCAACTGCGCTTGTTAAAGCGTCAAAGATTTGTCCGCCACCTTTAACATTTGACTTAAACCAATCATAAACTGGACTAGCAGCTTTTTTGAAGCTAGCTTTTTGTGCTGGAGTTGGAACATATAAATCTCCACCACCTGCTACAAAGTCTTCATATGCTTTGATTGATTTTCTTTTTGGAGATGCAAATGTTGCTTGTTGCAATGCATAAAATCCATCCGTAATAACTTTCTTAAGTTCTTTTGGCATAGATTGATATTTTGCATTGTTCATCCACCAAAGTGCTCCCATGTATGCATGGCCGTCTAAAGTAACATATTTTAGACCTGCATCTGGAAACTTCATGTTCATAATGTCAGTTATTCCATTTTTAGAACCTTCAACTACACCTGTTTGAAAAGATGTAAATAATTCTGGCCATGGAATAGGAGTTGGTGATGCACCTAAAGCTCTTACAAGCTCTTGAGGTAAGTCAGCTACAACAGTTCTGATTTTTAGACCTTTCATGTCTGATGGTTCTGCAACTCTTCTTTTAGTGTTAGCAAAATTTCTCCATCCACCAGTGTTTCCAATAGTCATTAATCTTATTGTATCGCCTGAATCTTTAAGAGCCATTTGTCTCATAGTTCTTACAAAATCACCTTGCATAACATCTTCAGCAATTCTGTCGTCTGCCATTAGATATGGTAAATCTAAAACTTGAACGTATGGGAATACACCAGCTGCTCCTCCAGAAGTAGAAATGTAAACGTCGATGCTTCCATCAGAAACACCTTGTAAACATTCTGCTCCTTTAGAACATAACTGTGTACCTACGAAAAGTTCTACAGATATTTTTCCGTTTGATGCTGCTTCTACATAGTTTTTAAATACTACTGCACCATCATAGTCTTCATCTTGATCATTAGAGTTCATTGTCATTCTTAAATTGTAATCAGCAGCTGAAACAGAAGCTGTAAAACTAATTAAGAATAATAATGAAAAAAATGATTTAATTAATTTACTCATTGTTTTTTCCCTCTCTTTAAATATATATTTAAGTATAGAAACTATACCTAAATTGAACCTCTGTGTCTATTATCTAAAAATTAAAATTATTTTGCAAAACCCGTAAGTAAAGGAATGGTCATTGAGATTGACGGGAAGTAAGTAATTAAAAATATTACAATTGCTTCTACTGCTAAAAATGGCAATATTGCTTTTGATATAGTTTCAACTCTTTCACCAGAAACTGAGGATGCAACAAATAAAACTAAACCCATTGGTGGTGTTGCTAAACCAACAGTTAAATTAACTGACATAATAATTGCAAAATGAACTGGATGTACACCTAATTCTACAAACACTGGTCCAAGTATTGGTCCTAAAATAATTATTGCAGGACCAGCATCTAAAAACATTCCAACAACAAATAGTAAAATATTAATAAGAAATAATAAAATATAAGGATTATCAGTTAATCCCAAAACAAATTCAGCAAGATATTCTGGTGCATGAGATAAACTAACAACTGTTTTAAAAGCCATTGCAGCACCAACCAAAAGTAATACTACAGATGAAACCATTGCAGCTTTTGTCATAACCTTTGGTACGTCTTTCCACTCTAAAGATTTTAAAACAAATAAACCAATAAACATTGCGTAAGCAGCTGCAACTGCAGATGCTTCAGTTGGAGTAAAAATTCCTCCAAGTATACCTCCTAGAATTATAACAGGAGTCATTAATGGGAAAAAAGCTTTCAAAGAAGCTTTTCCTCTTTGTCTCCATGTTGTCTTTTTTGTTACGGCAGGAAAATTATATCTTTTAGCCATAAACTTGATTGTAACCATCAAACTAACACCAACTAAAATTCCAGGAATAATACCTGCTAGGAATAAAGCAGCTACGCTCTCTCCCATAACGTATGCATAAATAATCATTATTCCTGAAGGTGGAATGATTGGACCAATTACTGAACTCGCTGCGGTAATTGCTGCTGAAAATTTTTTTGTATACCCTTGCTTCTCCATTGCAGGAATTAACATTGAACCAATTGCAGAAGTATCTGCAACTGCAGATCCAGATAAGCCAGCAAAGAGCATTGAAGTTAAGACGTTAACATGTGCCAAACCACCTTTTAAATGCCCCATCATCGCCTGGCTAAATTCTACTAATCTTTGAGTAATTCCCCCCCTATTCATTAGCTCACCAGCTAACATAAAAAAAGGAATTGCCATTAAAGGAAAGCTATCAATACCATTGTAAATATTTCTATAAAGCATTGCTCCATCTCTAGATTGATCATTCAGCCAAAGTAAAATTCCAGGAGCAGCCAACAATCCAAAAAATACTGGTAATCCAATTAACAAAAATAATAAAAATAAAGGGAGAAACCAAATCAACATTATTGTGTCTCCAATTTTTGTTTATCTAAATCTTCAGGTAATTCTAATTTTGTAAAATTACTTAAAAAATTTCTTAAAATTAACTCTATGTTTACTGAAATCAAAAAAACAATTCCAACAGGTAACGACATATACATCCAGGCTAATTTTATTGGCTCTGCTTTGCCGCCAATTAAATTAAATGGAATTTTGATTGAAGCTGAATTAAATATCCATCCAGCATTAATGTGTTTCAAACCTAATTCAAGTCCAATGATCAAAACAAATAAAGATATGATCAATAAAAATAAGGTTAAAAAAGTTGATATGATTTTAGGTAAAAATCTTTCCAGCATATCAATTGAGACAAAACCACCCCACCTATAAGCTGAGGGAGCTATTAACCCTGTCATCCATAGCATTAAAAATCTCGCAACTTCATCAGGCCAAGGTAATGCGTTGTTGAGAACATATCTAAAAAAAACCTGGATCATAATTACGACAACCATTAAAAAAATTGCGATCCATGCAAATTGTCTTCCAATTCTTAGAAAAAAAGTATTTATCGTTTCAAGAAAGTTAAAAATGTAAAGTAGAGTTTTTATAGTTAAATTCACAACTAAATTTATTTTAATAAGAAAATAATTACAACTTTTTAAAAAACTATTTTACATTGTTAGATATTTTTCGTATTAGAAAAGCCTTCAACAGAAAAGCTTAAATAAAATTATGAGTAATAAAAAGAAAATTCTAATTATACAAAAAGTTCATGATAAAGGCATGGAATTAATTAATAACCATCCAGATTTTGATGTAGAGGTAACAGACGATGTTTCAGTAGAAAACTTAAAGGCTAAAATAAAAGATTGTGATGGTGCTTCAATAAGAATAGCAAAACTACCAGGTGAGGTAATTAACGAAGCCAAAAATCTTAAAATAATATCTAGACATGGAGTTGGCTACGATAATATTGATTTAAAAACAGCTAAAGAAAGAGATATCAAAATTGCTATTACAGCTAATGCAAATGCAGTTACAGTTGCAGAACATGTTATGTTTGTCTTGCTAAATATTGCAAAAAGAAGAGAGCTTTATCATACAACGGTTAAAGAAGGTAATTTTAAGGATAGAAATAAATTACCCAAGACTATTGAAGTATGGAAAAAAAATTTCCTAATTATGGGATTTGGTAGAATCGGTAAAGCACTTATTAAAAGATGTTTAGGATTTGAAATGAATGTATTCGTTTATGATCCATTTGTAGATAAAAATACAATAGAGAAGCTTGGTGGAAAAAAAGTTGATAATCTTGAAGAAGCAGTAAAAACAATGGATGTAATATCTTTACATATGCCTTTAACAGAAAAAACAGAAAATCTTATTAATTATGATTTACTTAAAACGATGAAGAAAAACTGCATCATCATCAATGCTGCAAGAGGTGGAATTATTCATGAGGAAGATCTTGATAAGGCTTTAAATGAAGATTTAATATTTGGAGCAGGAATTGATGTATTTAAACAAGAACCACCAGAAAATGATAATCCTCTTTTAAAGAATGAAAAAGTTTATTTAAGTCCACATACAGCAGCATTTACTGATGAATGTATGACAAGAATGGGTGTAGAAACAATTCAAAATATAATTGATTATTTCGGTGATACATTGGAAAAATCAAAAATTGTAAGACTGTAGCAAGAAATTAATCTTAAAGTTTAAGTTTATTTTTATTGAAAGTTAATTTTTATAAATCTCAATACCACTAAGATTTAAAGTTTCAGTTAAATACTTGTAACCTATTTTTGCATATTCAAATGGATTTGCTTTTACAGGATCTTGTTCTGCCTCCACTACTAACCATCCAGAATAATTTTTTTCTTTCAGTACATCAAATAAAGGCTTGTAATCAATACATCCATCACCTGGAACTGTAAATGCACCCTCTAAAAATGCTCCTCTAAAACTTAAGTCTTCTTTTAGAGATTTTTCTAAAACATTTTTTCTAATGTCTTTACAATGCATATGAATTAATCTTTCGCTAAAATCGTTTAATATTTTTAACGAGTCTCCTTGAGCAAACAACATATGACCAGTATCCAATGTAAGTTTTACACTATCATTAGTGTTTTCAAGTAATCTTACTGTATCTTCTTCTGTCTCTATTACAGTTCCCATATGATGGTGATAAGCAAGCGGCATACCTTCGTCTTCAAGATATTTTCCCATTTCTGAAATTTTTTCATAATATTTTTTAGACTCTTCCAGATCCATTTGGGGTCTTGTAGATAATTTTCGATTTGGATCTCCTTGAATTGAGCCAGAAACTTCAGCAAAAACCATACATGGTGAATTACAATCTTTAAAAAGTTTTAACTGATCTTGAATTAGATTTTTTTCTTCATCGACACTATTTGTTCTTAAATTAGCTCCATACCAACCTGAGCATAGATTAAGATTAAATTCGGTAAGTTTTGGAATTAATTCTTCTGATTTTTTTGGAAATTTACCACCAGATTCAATTCCAATAAATCCTGCCTGACTAGCTTCAGACAAACATTGTTCTAAAGGAGTATCACCACCCAATTCAGGCATATCATCATTACTCCATGCAATTGGTGCTATTCCTAATTTTACTGACATATTAATTATTTAAAAAGTTAAATTTATTTTTAAATTATGATGTTTTGTGCATCAAGAAAATTATAATTTAATTTGATGTTTAATTCATCATTTAAAAATGTTTCTTGATTTTATTTTTTAATTCTGTTCTATATTCTTATGCTTAACTTTTCTTTAATGGGAGCAGGACGAATTGGAAAAATGCATGCTAAATTTATTGCAGCACATCCGAATGCAAAATTAAAATATATATATGATGTTAACTCAGAATTTGCTAAAGAAGTATCAAAATCAACAGGATGTTCAATTGCATCTTCACCTGAGGAAGCAATAAATTCAGATGATGTAGATGCAGTTCTTATCGCTTCAGCCACACCAACACACACTCAATTTATCACAATGGCAGCAAAAGCAGGAAAAGCAATTTTCTGTGAAAAGCCAATTGATTTAGATATCAATAAAGTAAATAAATGCATGGAAAATATAAAGGGAACAAACGTTCCTATTCAAATCGGCTTTAATAGAAGATTTGATGCAAGTCATGCAAAAGCTCAACAAGCAAGAGTAAAAAAAGAAATTGGTGAATTAGAAATGATTGTTATTACAAGTAGAGATCCTGAACCCCCAGGGATTGACTATCTAAAAGCTGCAGGAGGATTTTTTAGAGATACAACCATACATGATTTCGATTTAACTAGATTTATTTTAGGGGATGATCCTGTAGTTCAGATATCTGCATTTGGAGGTGCTTTGTTTGATAAAAATTCACAGAAAGAAAAAGATCTAGATACAGCAATGTTTATTCTAAAATCAAAAAAAGGAGTTTTAATCCATATTAATAACTCTCGAAGAGCAGTTTATGGATATGACCAAAGAGTAGAAGTTTTTGGAAGTAAAGGTATGGTAATTTCAAACAATCAAACCCCAACTTCTTTAGAAAGATACACAAGTACATCTACAAATGAAAAAGAACCCATACATTTCTTTTTTATTGAAAGATATGAGCAAGCTTACAGAGATCAATTTAATGAGTTTGTAAAATGTGTTGAAGATAAAACAAAACCATTAGTAGGATTTGAAGATGGGAGAAACGCTTTAATAATAGCTAATGCAGCATATGATTCATTTGAAAGTGGCAAAGTTGTAGATATAAAATTCTAAAATGAGCATTCTTTCTTTAAATAATATAGAAAAAAATTTTGGAGCTATTCAGGCTTTAACAGGGGTTAGTTTTGATATTAAAGAAGCTGAAACTGTAGGATTAATGGGTGATAATGGAGCGGGTAAATCTACACTACTAAAAATTATAGCTGGTAATTTTAAACCTTCAAATGGTGAAATAAAGTTTGAAAATAATACTGTATCATTTGAAAAACCAATAGATGCAAGAAAATCTGGTATTGAGGTAGTTTATCAAGACTTAGCTCTTTGTAATCATTTGACTGCAGCATCTAATGTTTTTTTAGGTAGAGAGATACAAAAGGGTATTTGGCCATTTAAGTATTTGGATTATCCTGCAATGTTTAAAAAATCCTCTGAATTATTTGAGGAACTTAAATCCGAAACTCGACCAAAAGATTTAGTTATGCAAATGTCTGGTGGACAAAGACAGGCTGTGGCTATTGCAAGGACAAGACTTACAAATCCTAAATTAGTTTTAATGGATGAACCAACAGCAGCAATTAGTGTTAGACAGGTTGCTGAAGTATTAGATATTATAAAAAGATTAAAAGATCAAGGAATAGCTGTGATGTTAATTAGTCACAGAATGCCAGATATATTTGAAGTATGCGACAAGCTAGTAGTATTAAGACGAGGTGAAAAAGTTTGTGAAAAAAATATAAAAGACTCTTCTACAGAAGAAGCTACAGGCTTAATTACAGGAGCAATAGATAGAGTATGAGTTCAGTAAAATTTAATCAGGAAATAATCTCTAAGACTGAAAAAAATTTATTACAAAAACTTGTTTCTGAACAATCTTTTTGGGTAACAATAGCTTTATTTGGGATTTGTTTTATTATGTTTTTTGTAGAAGATGCTTTTTCTAGCAAAGATAATCTTTTTAATATTACACGAAACTTTTCTTTCATCGGAATAATGGCAATTGGAATGACATTTGTGATTATTACTGCTGGGATAGATTTGTCTGTAGGGTCAATAATGGGTGTTACAGGAGTTATATGTGGTTTATTTTTGGATGCTCAATTTTTACCTGAATGGTATTCCAAAGCCTCATATTTTGAAGGAGTTTATGTTTGGGTGTCAATAATTTTAGCTTTACTTGCTGGTACATTAATTGGTGCAGTAAATGGATATCTAATTGCTTATGTTAAACTTTCTCCTTTTGTAGTCACTTTAGGAATGATGGCTGCTGCAAGAAGTTTAGCTTTAGTAGTCTCAAACAATAAAATGTTTTACGAATTTGGACCTAAAGATGAAATGTTTTATGAAATTGGAGGAGGTTCAATGCTAGGTCTTGCTAACGCAACTTGGTTATTAATATTTCTTACGATAGTTATGGGTTTAGTATTGAAATATACCTCATATGGCAAACATGTTTTTGCAGTTGGTAGTAATAAAAAAGCTGCTGAATTATCTGGAATTAACACGAGATGGATTGAAATGTCAGTTTACATGATCAGTGGACTATTTGCGGCAATTTCTGCTGTTATGATAGTTGGATGGATGGGCTCTGTAACTAATGCTTTAGGTTATACTTATGAATTAAGAGTTATTGCAGCAACAGTTATTGGTGGTGCTAACTTAATGGGTGGTGTTGGTGGTACTTTTGGGGCATTTATTGGTGCTGCATTAATGGAAACAATTAGAAACAGCCTTCTAATGGCTGGAATTGACCCTTACTGGCAAGGAACGTTTTTAGGAATATTTATCGTAGGTGCGGTTTGGTTGGAAAAAGTTAAAAATAAGAAGAATTAATTAATAAACTTTTTTATCCATACAATTATATTTGTTGAAAATTAATATATCTGAAAAAAAAGAATTTTGATTATCTGAATTTTTCTCAAAATCTAAAATTTTATCAAATGCAACTTTAATTTCTAATTCAACATCATGGCCTATAACAAAATCCATTTTATTATTTTCTAAAAGATCTCTAGAATTTTTATTTAGTTCATGACCTACAAATACAATATGATCTTTTACATTCATTTCACTAATTGCTTTTGCGACACCTAAATTTCCTCCAGCAATATTATAAATTCCTAACGGTGGTCCATTTTCTTTAATATATTTTTTAACATATTTGTAACTTTGCTCCGATGTATCTAAATTAAAAACACTTTCTTTGATTTTAAGATTTGGAAATTCTGATCTTAATACTTTTCTAAAACCTAGCTCTCTTTCCTGTTGACACCTGTATGGCATACTCATGACCATCAAAATTGAACCTGATCTTTTCCCAACATTTTTTCCAATTATATTTGCAGCAGTAGATCCAGCATTAGATTGATTATTACCTATATAAGCTGATCTGCTCGAATTTGGAAAATCAGTGGTTAATGTAATTACAGGTTTTCCTTCACTTGCAATTTTACTTAGCTCGTTATTTATATTTTGATCCTCCTGTGAAACTATAATCACTGCATCAAACTTTGAAATTTCTTTTAAAATTTTTACAAATTGACTAGGTTTAAATTCCTTTGCAGGAATAAAATATTTTATCAGATTAAACTTATAAATTTTATTATTAATATTATCTAAACTCTCCTCAAGAGTCTTGTTGTACGAAGGTCCTGATTGACAACAAATTAAAATATTTTTAGTTTGATTTTTATTATTTCCGTTTTGAAGGTTATTTAAAATTTTTAAGATTTTATCTTTAGTTTTTTTACTCACCCCTTTTCTGTTATTTAAAACTCTATCTACAGTCGCTGTACCATACCCTGACTCATCAGAAATTTTCTTTATAGAGACATTTTTCCAATGATTTTTCATGCAAACATGGTATCATTTAATGATGTAAAATCAATCATTTGATGTATCACTTTTTAGTTGTATTACATCATTTTACTTGAAACTAAGACTCATTCTAAATAGTATTTGTTTAATAAATTAACTAACTAATAGAGAGAGAAATATGAGAAAAACAATAATTGCAATGTTAGCATTTATTTTTGTATCAATTTCTGGAATTTCATATGCAGCTGATAAAGTTTTTGCATTAGTTCCAAAAGCTATGAACAACCCGTTTTTTGATTTGGCGAGAGATGGTTGTAAAGTTGCTGAGAAAGAAATTGGTGGGATAGAATGTTTATACATTGGACCTGGAGAGCATACTGAGCAAGAACAAGTTCAAATTGTTCAAGATTTAATAGCTAAAGGTGTTGATGGAATTGCTGTTGCATCTTCTAACGCAGCTGCAATGGCAAAAGCTGTTAAAGGAACAGATATTCCAATCATTACTTGGGACTCAGATCTTTTAACTAAAGATGCTGGTTTAAGAGCAGCTTATGTTGGAACAAAAAACTATGACATTGGTGTATACCTTGCACAAATCGTTATGATGTTAAAACCTAACGGTGGTGAAATTTGTATACAATCTGGTGGTGCTGCAGCTGCAAACCACAATGAAAGAATGTCAGGTATAAGAGATACTATTGCTGGAAGAGCAGACTCAGGAACTTATCCTAGTGCAGCTCTTAAAGGTGAAAATGGATGGACTGAAGCTAGCGGATGTCCTTTGTACACGAATGACGATTTCCCTCTTTCTGTACAGCAAATGGAAGACATCTTTGCTAAACATCCAAACCTAACAGCATTTGTACCAACTGGTGGTTTTCCTCAATTCGTATCTAAAGCTTTCAGAAGAGTTACTGAAAAGCATGCAGATAGAATTAGTTCTATGAAAACTGCAGTAGTAATTGCAGATACTCTTCCTATGCAAATGGAAGATTTAGATGCTGGAAGAACTCATGGTCAAGTAGGTCAACAGCCATATATGATGGGCTACAAAGCTATGTATGTTCTTAAAGACATAGTAGATGGTAAAGCATTAAAATTTGATAATCCATCGCTTAAAGCAATCTATACAGGTCTTGATGTTTGTATGAAGCCAAACATTGGATCTTGTATTGCAGGATAAAATCATTATTCTTCTTAAATTACTAAGCCCAATTTTATATTGGGCTTAGTTTTATAAAATACTTAAAATTAAAATGTCCAATAAATATATAACTGAACAATCTAACCAATTTAAAAATAAAATAATAATTGTAACAGGAAGTACTCAAGGTAGTGGAGCTGAGACTGCAAAATTGCTAGCAAGCAGAGGTGCCAAAGGAATAACTAT
The DNA here is from genome assembly GCA_902546145.1 of uncultured Pelagibacteraceae bacterium. Lineage (GTDB taxonomy): Bacteria > Pseudomonadota > Alphaproteobacteria > Pelagibacterales > Pelagibacteraceae > Pelagibacter. The sequence continues at coordinate 31,722 of CACCIT010000001.1, forward strand.
CTGTGGAAGAAATAATGAAAAAGGAAACAAGGTAAAATCTGAAATAGATAGCATGGGTGCAGAATGCTTATACGTTCAAGCAGATTTAGAAAAACTTGAAGATTGTAAAAAAATAGTTTCTGAGACTGATAAAAAATTCAATACTGTAGATAGTTTTATTAATGTTGCTGCTTTTACAGAAAGAGGAACGATCTTAAGCACAACAGAGGAAAATTATGACAAAAATTTTAATGTAAATGTAAAAGCTCCTCTTTTTATGATGCAAGACGTTATAAAAATAATGATTAGAGATAAAAAAAAAGGAACTATTGCTCATATTTTATCAATGGCTGGATATAGTGGTATGCCTTTCTTAACTGCTTACAGCTCTTCTAAAGCAGCATTAGCTATAATGATTAAAAATGTTGCAAATTCAGTATCTGGGCACCAAATAAGAGTGAATGGTGTAAATTTAGGTTGGACAGATACACCAGCAGAAACAGTAATTCAAAAAAAATTTCATAATGCTGATGATGACTGGTTAAAAAAAGCTGAAGCCAAAGTTCCATTTAAAAGATTAAACAAACCTTTAGATGTTGCTAAGATCTTAGCTTTCTTGTGCTCAGATGAGTCGGGTATTATGACTGGAAGTATTGTTGATTTTGATCAAACAGTTGCAGGATGGCATTCTTATTCAGCATATGACACTAAGATTTTAGATGAAAGCATTTTGGGAGAGTGAACCTAATTTATAATAACTTATGAAAGTTATTGATTCACATCAACATTTTTGGGATCCTTCAAGGGGTGATTATCATTGGATGCCAAAAGACAATCAAATATTAAATCGAAAATATGAAGTTAAAGATTTAATTCAAGTTTCTGAGTCAATAGATTTATACAAAACTGTTTTAGTTCAAGCTGCAGCAACTAATGCAGAAACTGAATATATGTTAAATATTGCTGAAGGTTCTGATTTAGTTTGTGGAGTTATTGGTTGGGTAAATTTTGAAGACCAAAATCAATTAGAACAATTAAAAATTTTCTCAAAACATCCTAAATTTCTTGGAGTAAGACCTATGATACAAGATATTCCAGATGAAAATTGGGTTTTAAATAAAAATTTTGATACTTTTTTTAAAAATATAATTAATTTAGATTTAAGCTTTGATGCACTAGGATTTCCAGTGCACTTAGAAAATTTTTACAAAATTGCTACAAAATATCCTTCTCTAAGATTTATCATAGATCATTTAATGAAACCAAAAATCTGTAATAATAAACAAGAAGAATTTATTCATTGGCAAAAAGGTATGAACAAATTATCTAAGCTAGAAAATGTATATTGTAAATTTTCTGGAATGGTCACAGAAGCCTGCGAAAATTGGACTGAGCAAGATCTAAAACCATATGTAGATGAGATATTAAATCTATTTACTGATAAAAAAATTTTGTGGGGATCTGATTGGCCTGTCTGTAACTTAAGAACAAATTATTCAGGATGGTATAATGCAGCAACAAATTTACTTAAAGAATTAAGTATAGATGAAAAACAAAACATCTTTTATAATAATGCAAAAAAGTTTTATAAACTCAAAACATAATTTATGAAAAAAAATAAAATCAAAGATACTGGCGTTGAAGTCACTGAATTGAGTTTTGGAACCTCCTCTTTAGGGAGTATGCCAGATACTTACGGTTATGAAGTACCTGAACAAAGAGCTCAGGAAACACTAAAAAGATTTTTTCAAGGTCCTGTAAATATGCTTGATACATCAAGAAATTACGCAATGGGAGAAAGTGAAAAAAGAATTGGTATGGCAATAAAAGAAAATGGTGGGTGGCCAGAAAAATTTGTCTTATCAACTAAAATCGATAGAAATATGGATACATTGGTTCTTGATAAAAAAAGAACAAGGGAGTCTGTTGAAGAAAGTTTAAAAGCTTTAAACGTTGATTCTGTTGACGTTTTATTTCTTCATGACCCAGAATACGTAAAAGATATAAATGACGTAACTAAAAAAGATGGGGCATTGGATGAACTGTTTAAAATTAAAGAAGAAGGTTTAGCAAAAGCAGTTGGTTTAGCTATGGGAAGAATAGATATTATGTTCCCTATCTTAAGAAAGTGGGACTTTGATGTCATAATAAATCACAACAGATACACTTTGTTAAATAGAGAAGCAGATGAAATGTACAGTTATGCTCATAGTAAAAATATATCTATTTTCAACGCTGCCCCTTACGCGGGTGGTGTTTTGGCAAAAGGTCCAAGTAATTTTAAAAAAATAACTTACCAGGATGCTACTGAAGAAAAACTTGCACCTGCTAGAGAAATAGAAAAAGTTTGTAAGAAATATAATGTTGAAATGGGTGCTGCAGCTTTACAATTTTCTATGAAAGATAAAAGAATAACATCTACTATTTGTGGTGTTACTAGTGTTCAGAGTATTGAGAAAAATATTTCATGGGCTAAAACAGATATTCCAGAGGAATTTTGGAATGAAGTTTTAAAATTACCTTACTCAACTAAAGATCCAGAGTCTGAGAGGACATACACTCCTGGTTAAATCATTAAATCTCAGCATCATTTAAAATTTGACTCATAGATTAATTAAGAAATAATACTCTATATATTATATGAATATTCTTAAAGATACCTTTGGTCGAAAATTTCCATACATAAGATTGTCAATATCTGATGTGTGTAATTTTAAATGTGGCTACTGTTTACCTAATGGTTATAAAATCGATAAAAGTGACAACAGAACCTTTATCACAAAAGAAGAAATTGGAAGACTTGCAAAAGCTTTATCAGAATTAGGTGTATCTAAAATAAGATTAACTGGAGGAGAACCTACAGTTAGAAAAGATTTTTTGGATATAATTAAAATAATTAAAAAAAATTCAGGTATTAAAAAAACTGTAATGACTACTAATGGATATCACTTAAATAGAATTGCAGAAGATTTAAATAAGAGTGGTCTTGATGGTATAAATATAAGTATTGATAGTCTTAATCCAAAGACTTTTAGAAAAATTACTGGACATGATAGATTAAATGAAATTTTAGAAGGAATTAAAAAATTACAAAAGCTAAATTTTAAAAATATTAAAGTTAATGCAGTTCTTCTTAAAGGAGTTAATGATAAAGAAGAGGATTTTAAAAGTTGGGCTAATTTTATAAAAAATAATCAAATTGATTTTAGATATATAGAATTAATGCAAACTGGAGATAATTTAGATTATTTTAATCAATATCATGTGTCTGCAAATAAATTTACAGATTATTTAAATAATAATAATTGGGTAATTCAAACATTTGGAAAAGATGCTGGTCCCTCCAAAAATTATATAAATCCTGAATACAAAGGAAAATTTGGTGTTATTGCGCCCTACTCAAAAGATTTTTGTAAGAGTTGTAATAGACTAAGAATAACTGCCAAAGGTGATTTAAGATTGTGTTTATTTGGAAATACTGGAATAAATATTAGACACTTGATGCAAAGAGATGACCAAACTGAAGAACTGAAAGATTTAATTTTGAAACAATTAAATTATAAAAAAGAGTCTCACTATTTAGAAATAGGAGAAACAGGATTAACAAAAAATCTATCAACAACAGGTGGATAAGATGAAAAATTTAAAAATTGCAACTAATAACGATTTAAAAAACTGGGCAAAAGAAATTTTTGAAAAAAATTCATTTAAAATGATTGATGTTTCTGAAAAAAAAGAAACATTCCGTAGAGCTTTGGCATCAGGAAAAATTTATGTTGGCAAAGAGGTGTTTGAACTTATTAAAAGTAAAAAGATGCCTAAGGGTGATCCAATTACTTTAGCAGAAGTTTCGGCAGTATTAGGTGTTAAAAAAACAAGTGAATTAATACCTTTGTGTCACCCTCTTCCAATAGATCATACAGCTACTAAAATCATAATGAATGAAGAAGATAGTTCACTAGAAGTATACTGTGTGGTTTCCACTTATGCCAAAACAGGTGTAGAGATGGAAGCAATAATGGGTGTAAATGCAGCTCTGATTACAATTTACGATTTAAGCAAAATTGTAAATCCTCATTTAAAAATAGATAATGTAAAATTATTAATTAAAGAAGGAGGAAAAACTGGATTATGGAAAAATCCAGATGGACTTCCGAACTTTTTAAAAGATTTTTTCTAAACTTTATGAAAGTTAAAATTGAGTTGTTTGGAGCTGCAAGAGATTTTAATGACCAAAATTTATTAGAACTAGATCTAGGTCAAAAGACAACAATCAAGGATATAAGAAATAAAATAATTCAATATGTAGATCAGAAATTTAATGGAAATGAAAATTATATAAAAATCATTAACTCTTCAGCTTTTTGTTCAGAAAAAAATAATATTGTTAGCGACAATTATAAAATCACAAATAATGAAAAAATTGGTATTATTCCCCCAATTGGAGGAGGTTAATGCTTCATACTGACATTGTAGATAGTAAAGTTAAAAAATTATCATTAATTGATGCTGAAAAATTTATAGCATCTAATGATTTTGGAGCTTCATTAATTTTTAGTGGGACAGTTCGTAATCAAAATAATAATAAAAGTGTTTTAGGTATTACATATGACAGTCATGATACTTTGGTAATAAAAAGTTTTGAAGAAATTTATAGTGAGGCTGAAGAAAAACTAAATATAAAGAATAAGAGTGTTTTTATTGAACATGCTAAAGGTTACTTAAATTTAGGTGAAATTAGTATTATTATAGCAGTTGCATGCAAACATAGAGATGAAGCTTATGTATTATCAAGATATATAATAGAAGAAATAAAAAAAAGGTCTCCTATATGGAAAAAAGAACATTATACAAATAATCAAAGTGATTGGTTAAAAGGAAATCCTATTATTCATGAAAAAAATTAAATACTCAGAAATTACACCAGAGAAAATTTATAAAAATAGAAGATCATTTATTAAATCTCTTGGGTATGGTGCAAGTTCTTTAGCGGTAGCTTCAATTCCTTTTGCAAGTCAAACTCAAGCTGATGATAGAAATGAACTTACAAGTTTTAAAGATATAACAACTTATAATAATTATTATGAGTTTGGTACTTCAAAGAGTGATCCTTATGTTAATTCACAAAATTTTAAAACATCACCATGGACAATAAGTATTGAAGGGGAAGTTGAAAAACCTATCAAAATTTCTATGGAAGAAATAACTGAGACATTTGTCTCTGAGGAAAGAATATACAGATTAAGATGTGTGGAAGGATGGTCAATGGTTATTCCATGGATGGGTTTTTCGCTAAGTAAATTATTGTCTAAAGTAAACCCAACTAGCAAAGCAAAGTATGTTGAGTTTGAAAGTGTTTATGATCCTGAGCAAATGAAAGGTCAAAGATATCCAGTTTTGAACTGGCCTTATAAAGAAGGATTAAGAATAGATGAAGCAATGCATCCTTTAACTACGGTTGTAACAGGTTTGTATGGTAAAAAGCTTCCAAATCAAAATGGAGCACCTCTGAGAATATTTATCCCTTGGAAGTATGGTTTCAAGAGTGCAAAAGCAATTGTTAAGATTAAATTTGTAGAAAAAATGCCGACTTCTTCATGGATGTGGGCATCTCCACGAGAATATGGATTTTACTCTAATGTTAATCCTAATGTAGATCATCCTAGATGGTCTCAAGCAACAGAAAGAATAATTGGTAAAGATATTTGGGTGCCAAGAGTAAAAACGCTTATGTTTAATGGTTACGGAGATGAAGTTGCAAATTTATATACAGGGATGGATCTAAAAAAATATTTTTAATGAGAAAATATTTTAAACCAGGTGTATTTATTTTAAGCACAATTCCGTTTTTAATAATTTTTTATAAAATATACTTCAATAAACTTGGGCCAGAACCTGTAAAAGAAATTACTCATTTTACTGGAGAGTGGACTTTAATATTTATCTGTCTAACATTAAGTATGACACCACTTAAAAGGCTAACTAATTTAAATATTTGGATAAGTTTTAGAAGAATGTTGGGATTGTTTGTATTTTTTTATGCATCTCTTCACCTGCTTACTTACATAGGTATAGATTATAGATTTAATTTACAGCCAATAATTGATGATGTTCTGAAAAAAAAATATATCTTTATTGGATTTGCAGCATGGGTATTACTGCTTCCATTGGCAATTACATCTTCTCAAATGATGATGAAGTTATTAAAAAATAATTGGAAAAAATTACACAGATTAATTTACGTAATAGCGATATTTGGAGCTCTTCATTATATATGGTTATCTAAAACAATTTTTTTTAGACCACTAGTATATTTGGTAATAATACTTGTTTTACTTGCTTTAAGAATTAAAATTAAAAATAGGAACGTAAATTATGGATGATAATCTAAAAAAAGAAATTCAATCAGCTACACTTGAAAGATTAATGAGACATTTAAATGAAAGAAAAGATGTTCAAAACATTGATTTAATGAATTTAGCTGGATTTTGCAGAAATTGTTTGTCTAGATGGTATAGAGAAGAAGCTGAAAAAAAAGGAGTAGAAATATCAGATCCTGATGCAAGACAGCATATTTATGGAATGCCCTACTCTGAATGGAAAGAAAAATACCAGAAGTAACTTTCTATTCAATTCTAGTTAATGTTTGCTTATTTAAGTCTATTTATTGTTTCATTTTTAGCTGCAACAATACTTCCTTTTTCATCTGAGGCTATATTAGCAACTTATCTATTATCAGAAACTTATAACAAATTTTTGTTAATATTTTTTGTAAGTTTTGGAAATATTTTAGGATCTATCTTCAATTGGTTTCTAGGAATTTATTTCTTGAAATTTCAAGATAAAAAATGGTTTCCTTTTACTAACACACAAATTGATAGATCATCCAGGTGGTTTAAAAAGTATGGTAAATGGTCTTTGTTATTTGCGTGGGTGCCAATTATTGGTAATCCAATTACTTTTATTGCTGGAACGATGAGAATTAAATTTTTAATTTTTTTATCACTTGTGAGTTTTGGAAAAATAATGAGGTATTTTGTTATTTCTCTTTTAGTCTAGGAAATAATTCAACAAAATTACAAGGTTTGTGATTAATATCTAATTGATGTTTAAGAATACCATCCCAAGCATCTGTCACTCCTCCTGAGGATCCTGGTAAAGCAAATATGTATTTGCCATTTGATAGAACTGCGCAAGCTCTAGATTGAATTGATGACGTACCAACTGTTTTTAAACTAATAGTCCTAAATACTTCACCAAATCCTGGAATATGTTTATCTGCTATTTCATCAACAGCCTCAGGTGTAATATCTCTTCCAGTTAAACCTGTTCCACCAGTTGTAATGATAACATCAATATCTTTATGATTAGTCCAATCTTTTAAAATTTTAACTATATCTGCTTTATTATCTTTACAAATTTTTCTATCAATTAATTGATGATTGGCCTCTTTAATTTTTTCAACCAAGATGGTACCAGATTTATCGTTATCAATTGTTCTTGTATCTGTTACAGTTAGTAAAGCTATATTTACAATCATAAATAAATTTTTTTAATGATTATACTTACAATATTTTTTTTTATAACTGCAATATTATATTCAAGTATAGGATTTGGTGGTGGCTCTACTTATCTTGCTTTACTTTTAATTTGGGATCTTCCTTACTATATTTTTCCAATTTTAGCTTTGATTTGTAATATTATTGTAGTCTCTGGAAATTCTATAAATTTTTTAAAATCAAAGAATATTAATTTTAATTTACTTTACCCTTATTTAATTGGTTCTATACCTTTTGCTTTTATCGGAGCATCTATCTCAATTGACAAAAATTTATTTGAGATTTTACTTTTCTTCATTTTAATATTAGCTGGAATTTTTTTACTTATTGAAAGCAAATCTTTTAACAAACAAGAAATTGTTATTAAAAAAGTACCTTTAGTTTTATCAATATTAATAGGATCAATAATTGGTTTTATATCTGGCTTGGTTGGAATTGGTGGTGGGATATTTTTAAGTCCTATATTATTTTTGATGAAAGCAGGGCTTCCAAAACATATAACAAGTACCGCATCCTTGTTTATTTTAGTAAATTCAATATTTGGTATAGGTGGACAATTAACAAAGGAAATAGTCTTCAATGAATTTTTAAATTACTGGCCACTATTTATTGCTGTCTTAATTGGTGGTCAAATTGGAAGTTTTTTAAATATAAAATTCCTATCTAACAAAATATTAGCTCTGATGACTGCATTCTTAGTAATTTTTGTTGCTATAAGGATGGGCATAACACTTATAGCATAAGTTGAATTAATTATTTTTTGATATATTTAATCTCTCATGAAAAATTTTAAACCATTTGGGCCTTCAATAGGAAAATCTAAAATTTCTAAAAAATTTTTAGAAAAAATTAACAAGGAAGTTGATACAAAAATCTTCTCAAAATCAAATGATTATAGCCCAAAACTAGCAAGTCAAATTAGAAAAGAAGTTCAAATTTCTAAAAGTTTTATAAAAAAAAATTTGGAAAAAGAATTAAAAAAAAATATTAAAATTTTTCTAACCAAAGAAAATATTAAAAAAATTAAAGAAATTAAAATTTTAAACCTATGGGTCGTTAGCCAATACAAAAATGAGTATAATCCTATACATTATCATGAAGGAGACTTATCGGGTGTTGGTTATTTGAAAATTCCAAAACATATGACAAAAAATAAAAATGTTAAAAATAAAAAAATAAAAACCAATGGTACGATTGATTTTATTAATGGGCAAAAAGCTTTTCTTTCAAAAAGTATTTTTAATTTGATACCAAAAACAGGCGATCTTTTAATATTTCCCAATTACTTAATGCATACAGCCTACCCATTTAATATTGAGGAAGAAAGAAGATCATTTTCTTTCAATGCTAAAATAATTTTTAATAAATAATTTACAAATTTTAATAATATTATATAAATCTAATTGCCGATTTGATCCTATTGCGGGCATAAACTGCTAAAATGGAAATTCCCAATAGATCTAATTAGCAAGGTGGTTGAACTATATTGTGCACCTGCATTTCGCTTAAGCACTAAAAAAGTGAGGATAAAATGAATAAGGATTTTTTTAAAACAACAAAAATTTTAGATGGTGGAATGGGTCAAGAATTATTGGCCAGAGGTATGGAACCTAAAGGAACTTTGTGGAGTGCAAATGCTTTAATTGAGGAAAAATACCACGACTTAATACTTAATATTCATAATGATTTTATTAAATCGGGAGCTGATGTAATTGTAACTACAACTTTTACAACAAGAAGAAAAAGATTGAGAGAAAATGGAATAGAAGATCAATTTAAATTCTTAAATCAGAAAGCCTGTGAAATTGCAAAAAAAGCTAAATTAAATAATCCACATATTAAGATTGCAGGAGGACTCCCGCCTCAAGATTTGACATATGAAGAAGACAAAAGAAGTGAAAAAGAAATTACAAAAGATCATTTGGAATTAGCAGAAATACTAAACCCTTCAGTAGATTTTTTCTACTTTGATGTATGGAGCAGTATCAAAGAAATTAGATGTGGAATAGAAGCTATTAAAAAATTTAATAAACCATACTTAGTTGGGGTTCATATTTCTGAAGGAAACTCTTTACCAAGTGGAGAAAAAATTTCTACAATTAATTCAATAGTTACCGAAAATTGCTTAGGAGTAATTCTAGCATGTGTTTCACCTGAAAATTATGAGAATAATTTAGATGAAATTCAAAAACTTAAAGTTCCATTTGGTTTCAAATTAAACGGATTTATCACAACTAAACCAAAAGGTGGTTATACTTCTCAGTATAAAGAAAATGATGGATCGAACCCCAATAGTTTTTTAGGTCAAAGAAAAGATTTAGATCCTGAAAAAATATCAATTTTTGCAAAAAAATTTAAAGAAAATGGAGCCACTATTCTTGGAGGATGTTGTGAAACTCGGCCTTCACATATAGAGGCAATAAAAAACACTATTTAAATTTTGTACCTTTTCTTACAAAATAGATACCTGTAGCAACTGCTATCAATGAAATTATAACTTTCGTTGTTATTAATTCTTTTAAAAAGATATAACTTAAAATAGTACCAAATATTGGAATTAAATAAGATACTTGAGATTGAAAAATTAAACCATTGTTAATTAAAATTCTAAATCTCAATAACCAAGCAATTCCAGTGGATACCAACCCAAGATAAATAACCGAAATAGTAGAATCTAATCTTGGAACAGTTTTCCAAGGTTGTTCAATGAAACATACTAAAGGTAATAATATAATAGTAGCCCAAATCAAAATTGAACTGGTTACATTTTCATTTTTTTTCTTACTTATTTTTAAAGTTAAAAGACCTCCAATTACATAACAAGTAGCACCTAACAAAATTAATAATGCTGAAGTAAAGTTATTTTCATTAATTAATAAATTATCTGAAAATAAATAAACTATTCCTGAAAATCCAATTAGAACTCCTGTTGTTCTAATTAAATTAAATTTTTCATTTTTGGTGTAAAAATGTCCCAATACTACTGAGCTAAGTGAAGTTGATGACATTAAAATTGCTGCTAAGTTACTTTGAACAGATTTAACTCCATATGCTATTAAAAAAAAAGGAGCTACTAAATTTATAAGTCCAATAATCGCAAACCAGTACCAATCTTTTGAAAATGCCTCAATTTTAATTTGTTTGTAAAAGCAAAGTAGTAAAACTGGAATTGAACCAAAAAAAACTCTTAGAAATGCAATCGTAACAGGTCCAAACGAATAGGTTGCTATTTTAATATTAAAAAAAGCTGATGCCCAAATCAATGCTAGCAAAGTTAATAAACTATAATCAATTAGTTTTGGTTCTCTCATTCAGTAATATCCTCTGGTGTTCCGTTTGTTATTTCAATTAACTTATTATAATTTATTTTGAAAACAGCATTTGGATGTCCAGCTGCTCCAAATATATCTGGGAATCTCTCAAGATTTTTATCAATAAAGATTTTACATCGCTTCAAGTGCCCTACTGGAGACACTCCACCAATTGTATATCCAGTATTTTCTTTAACTGCCTCAGGAGATGCCATAGACACGTCTTTTTCATTAAGAATTTTTTTTAACTTAATTAATGAGCAACGCTTGTCTCCAGATACCAAACCTAATATATGATTGTCTCCTACCCTAAAAAGTAAACTTTTAACAATAGCACCAACGTTGCAACCTAAAGCTGTAGCAGCATCATTGGCAGTTCTTGCTGTTTTTTCTAAGACGATAACATTTAAATTTTGATCGAATGTTTTAAGAGCTTTTTCTGCCCTTTTTACCGGTTCTTTATTTAGTATTGATTCCATTGAATTTATTAAATTCCTTAATTTGATTGAGTAGATACACTACTTATGTAAAAAATGCATAGGTGTTATTTATTAAATAAGCATTATTTTTTAACTTTTTTTTGTTAATTAGGCTCCATCTAAATTACATAGGAGACAAAATGAGTGCAGAAAACGTTTTAAAATATATTAAAGAAAAAGAAGCAGAATTCGTAGATTTAAGATTTACTGATCCAAGAGGAAAACTTCAACATTTAACTATGGATGCATCAGTAGTAGATGCCGACATGCTTAATGAGGGAGTGTTTTTTGATGGTTCATCTATTGCTGGATGGAAAGCAATTAACGAATCTGACATGATTTTAAAACCTGATACTGCAAGAATGTTCATGGATCCTTTCACGTCTCATAATACTGTAGTTTTGTTCTGTGATATTTTAGATGCAATCAAAAAAGATCCTTACGAAAGAGATCCAAGAGGAGTTGCAAAAAAAGCAGAGGAATATTTAAAAGCATCAGGTATTGGTGATAAAGCGTTTTTTGGACCAGAGCCAGAATTTTTTGTTTTTGATGATGTAAGAATTAAAAATGACATGAATGAAAGTGGATTTAAAATTGACAGTAAAGAAGGTCCATATAATTCAGGTAAAGAATATGAAAATGGTAATATGGGACATAGACCTCAAATCAAAGGAGGTTATTTTCCTGTGCCACCTGTAGATAGTGAACAAGATATGCGTGGTGAATATTTAAAAAACTTAAAAGAAGTTGGTATCAAAGTTGAAAAACACCACCATGAAGTTGCTCCAAGTCAACATGAACTTGGTATGTATTTTGGAACTTTGGTTGACCAAGCAGATAATGTTCAACTTTATAAATATGTAGTTCAAATGGTAACTCATTCATTTGGAAAAACTGCAACCTTCATGCCAAAACCAGTTGCGGGTGATAATGGTTCAGGTATGCATATTCACCAATCTATTTGGAAAGGTGATACCCCTGTATTTTCAGGTGAAGCATATGCAGGACTTTCAGAAACTGCATTACACTATATTGGTGGAATTTTAAAACATGCTAAAGCGATTAATGCTTTTGCTAACTCTACAACAAATAGTTACAAAAGATTAATCCCTGGTTTTGAAGCTCCAGTATTATTAGCTTACTCTGCAAGAAACAGATCGGCATCATGTAGAATTCCAATTACTTTAAGTAAAAAAGGTGCAAGATGTGAAATTAGATTTCCAGATGCAGCAGGTAATCCTTACCTAACATTTGCAGCAATGCTAATGGCTGGTATTGATGGAATTAAAAACAAAATACATCCAGGTGAGTCTTTTGATAAAGATTTATATGAATTGCCACCGGAAGAAGTAAAAGCTATACCAACTGTTTGTGGATCTTTAAGAGAAGCAATGGAAAGTTTGGATAAAGATAGAGAGTTTTTAACTCAAGGTGGTGTATTTACTGACGACCAAATCGATGCTTATATAGCTCTTAAGTTTGAGGAAATTCATAAATTTGAACACGCACCTCATCCTGTAGAGTTTGAGATGTATTACAGTAGTTAATATTTAATTACTGTTTGGTTGTTGCAATTGTATCTTTGTTAATACCTTTTTTAACAACGTAATCTTGAGTACCGTTTGCACCGGTCTCAACTTCTTTACGTAAATCTTTAAAGAATGTTCTTTCTTTGATTGTATCTTTTAGGTTTTTAACTAGATTTTTAAATTCAAATTTGTTCATACATAAATGTATATACTAGGTATGCATGTGACGCAATACTGATATGCATTATATGGGAATATTCTACTTTTGCTAGATTTTAAAGGATTCTCCGCAACCACATCTCTCTGTTTCGTTGGGATTATTGAAAACAAACGAAGAAGATAGCTCTTCTTTTTTATAATCCATTTCTGTTCCAAGCAAATACATAATAGCTGCAGAATCAACAAATACTTTTACACCTTTTTCCTCAATGACTTCATCATTTGGATTTACTTCTTTGGTATACTCCATTACGTAAGACATACCAGCACAACCTCCTGATTTAACTGAAACTCTTACACCTAAAGAATCTTTTTCTGCATTAGACATAATTTCTTTAATTCTTTCTGCAGCATTATCACTTAATTTAATAATTGGATTCATTATAAATTTAACTCCAGTTTTGCAGCTTCTGACATCATATCTTTATTCCAAGGTGGGTCCCAAACTAATTCAAGATCAACATCCTCAATACCATCAACTTGCATTGCACCATCTTTAACTTCTTTAGGTAAACTTTCAGCAACTGGACAATTAGGAGTGGTCAAAGTCATTTTAATTTTTGCAAATTTATCATCCTCAACTTTAATATCATAAATCAAACCTAGTTCATAAATATTTACTGGTAACTCAGGATCATAAATTTTTCTAATTTCTTCAATAATTTGATCTTTTTTCGACATAATTAATTTTCTGTTTTAACCTCATCAGTTTTATTATCAAAAGCTGAGACTAGTGTATGCCAAGATAGTGTGGCACACTTTACTCTCATTGGATATTGTTTTACTCCAGATAAACACATTAGTTTTGTTTTTTCATCTTCTTTAAGATTTTCTGATTTAAGCTCAGGATTTTCTTTAATCATACCCAAAAAATCTTCAACAATTTCTTTTGCTTCATTTTCATTTTTGCCTTTAATTAAATCAGTCATTATTGATGCAGAAGCCATAGAAATTGCACAACCACTTCCTTCAAATGAAATATCCTCTACAATTCTTTGTCCATTTAATTTTAAATAGACATGGACGTTATCACCACACAGTGGATTGTTACCTTTGGCATCTTTATTAAAATCTTCTGTCTTACGAAGATTTCTTGGATTTTTTCCATGCTCTAAAATTATTTCTTGATATAATTCTTTTAAATTCATTTTAAGTTAAATATTTTCTTACAGTTATTTATTGCATCATTAAGTTTATCTAAATCTTCTTTGGTATTATATATTCCAACGGAAGCTCGTGCACTCGCTGGTATATTAAGTTTGTCATGTAAAATTTGACAGCAATGATGACCAGCTCTTATTGCAACTCCGTCTTCATCTAAAATTGTTGCGATGTCATGAGGATGCACACCTTCTAAAGTGAAAGACAAAACTCCACCTTTATTTTTTGGATTTCCAATTAATTTTACTGAATTATTTTTTTTTAATAATTCTTGGCCATACTCAACTAATTCTGCTTCATGTTTCATAACATTTTCAATACCTACGCTCTCCAGAAATTTAATTGATTGATCAAAAGCAATAACTTGCGCTGTAGCCATAGTTCCAGCTTCATATTTATTAGGTAAATCACCATAGGTAATTCTATCTTTTTTAACCTCTCTAATCATTCCACCACCGCCTTGGTAAGGAGGAAGTTCATCCAACCACTTTTTCTTACCATAAAGAACCCCTAATCCTGTAGGGCCATACATTTTATGACAAGAAATTGCATAAAAATCACAATCTAAGTCTTGCATATCTAGCTTTAAATGAGGAGCTCCTTGGCAGCCATCTACGACAACTATTATTCCTTTTGAATGTGCTAAATCAGTAATTTCTTTTACTGGTAATATTGCTCCAGTCACATTTGATAAATGAGTAATTGAAATAACTTTTGTATTAGGAGTAATTTTCTTTTCAATTTCTTCTAGTGTAATTTCTCCTTCTTCATTTATTTCTGCAAAATTAATTTTTATATTTTTAGATTTTCTTAAAAAATGCCAAGGTACATAATTTGAATGATGTTCTAATTCGGTAATTAATATTTCATCACCTTCGTTTAAATGATTTTGACCCAATGTATTAGCAACAAGGTTTAATGCTTCGGTAGCACCTTTAGTAAATACTATTTCATTTTTATCTTTAGCATTAATATATTTTTGAATAGATGTTCTTGTATTTTCATATAAATTTGTTGCAGCAACTGCAAGATAGTGAACGCTTCTACCAACATTAGAAAATTGTTTGGTATAAAATTCATTAATTCTATCTACCACTACTTTTGGTTTTTGTGATGAATTTGCACTATCCAAATAAACCAAATCATTATTTTTGATTTTCTCATCAAATATTGGAAATTCTTTTTTAACTTGATCTATGTTCATACATTTATACCTGATAATTTTTTAACTAGTTTTTTTACATCTTCATTAGAAATTTTTTCAATTACCTCGTTAAGAAAACCATTTGTTAATAATTTTTTTGATTCTGAATAACTGAGACCTCTAGACATTAAATAAAAAATTGAATTTTCATCAATATTTCCTGATGTGGATCCATGTGAACATTTAACATCGTCTGCATATATTTCTAATTCTGGTTTCGCATTAAATTCAACACTTTCATTTAACAATAAGGCTCTACTTAATTGGTATCCGTCTGTTTTTTGTGCTTCAGGGCTTACGAAAATTTTACCTTGATAAATTCCTTTTGATTTATCATTCAATACACTTTTAATTAATTGATAACTTTTACAATTTTCTTTTTTATGGTTAATCACAGTCTTTATTTCGTGATGTTTTTCATTTTCTAAATTGATAATTCCATTTAATGAAATAGAACCATATTCATCATCGAGATTACAATTGATATCTTGTTTTATAAATTTAGAACCTTCTGATAAAATAAAATATTCTAAATGACTATTTTTAGATAAATTAATGTCTTTGTTTAAATACTTTATATTTTCTGAAGTATTTGGATCTAGACTATAATTTTTTAAAATTGAATTCTCTCCAATCTTAATTTTTTGTCTAAAATTAATGAAATTTTTTTCAGAATTTTCATTTAAAAAACTAACTACGCACAATGAACTGTCATCTTCTAAATTAATATCTACTCTAGAATTAATTGCAGAAGATTTTAAACCATCACTTAAATAATTAAATAAAATCAATGGTTTTTTAACATTGTAACCTTTTTTAATAGTAATTTTTGAAACACTAGTAAGAAATGCTGAATTCA
The DNA here is from genome assembly GCA_902546145.1 of uncultured Pelagibacteraceae bacterium. Classification (GTDB taxonomy): domain Bacteria; phylum Pseudomonadota; class Alphaproteobacteria; order Pelagibacterales; family Pelagibacteraceae; genus Pelagibacter. The sequence goes on from CACCIT010000001.1 coordinate 48,022, forward strand.
AATTTAAAAGAGTATTTTGATTAATAGTATCATCTAAGTCTAAATTCTGATCGACTAAGATTTTATCTTTGGCTTCGTATTTAAAATCAAAATCATATAATTTTCCATCAACAAAACTTATTTTATTATGTTCAAAATTTAGTGGAAAATCTTTTTCTTCAAAAATTTTTTTTTGATCAACAATAAAGTTTAAATTGTCAAAATTTTTTGAAATAATTTGATTTATATCTGAAAATTTCCAATCCTCATTTCTTTTATTTGGTAAGCCTTTTTCAAAATAATTATTAAAATTTTCTTGTTTAATTTTTTTCTGACTATCAGAAAAATTATTTAGACTAATAATTTTATCAAAATTTAATTTAAGTTCATTTTGCATTAATTAAAATCCTCATAACCTACTTTTTCTAATTCTTTTGCTAATTCAAAATCACCTGATTTAATAATTTGTCCATTTTTAAGAACATGAACAAAATCAGGTTTGATATAATCTAACAATCTTTGATAATGAGTTATTATTAAAAAAGAATTGTTTTTATTTCTTAGTGAATTAACTCCTTCTGAAACTATCCTTAAAGCATCTATATCTAATCCTGAATCTGTTTCATCTAGAATTGATAATTTTGGATTTAAGATAGACATTTGTAAAATTTCATTTTTTTTCTTTTCTCCTCCTGAAAATCCAACATTAAGTTGTCGGTTTAAAATTTTTTCATCAAATTTGAGTTCTGCAGATTTTTCTTTTATTAATTTTAAAAATTCAATTGCATCTAGCTCTTTTTCGCCTCTAGCTTTTTTAATTGCGTTTATTGACGTTTTTAAAAAAGTATTTGTGTTAACACCTGGTATTTCCATTGGATATTGGAACGCTAAAAAAATTCCTTTATGAGCTCTTTCTTCAGTTTCTAATTCTAATAAGTTTTCTCCATCAAATGTAACTTTACCATTTATTTCGTAACCTTTTTTGCCAGACAAAATATTTGATAATGTGCTTTTTCCAGATCCATTTGGACCCATAATTGCATGAACTTCTCCTGGTTTAATATCTAAATTTAAACCTTTTAATATTTCTTTTTCATCAATCTTTGCTTTAAGATTTTCTATTGATAACATCTATCCAACACTCCCCTCTAAACTAATACCCACAAGTTTTTGTGCTTCTACTGCAAATTCCATTGGTAGCTGCTGCAGAACTTCTTTACAAAAACCGTTTACAATTAAACTAACTGCCTCTTCTTGATTTAATCCTCTTTGATTACAGTAATATAGTTGTTCATCACTAATTTTTGATGTTGTTGCTTCATGTTCTATATTTGATTTAAGATTTTTGTTCTTGATGTAAGGAATTGTGTGAGCTCCACATTTGTTGCCCATTAATAAAGAGTCACATTGGGTAAAGTTTCTAGAATTATCAGCTTTTGAAGATATATCTACTAATCCCCTGTACATCATATCTGATTTACCTGCTGAAATTCCTTTTGAAATTATTTTACTTTTTGTGTTTTTTCCTAAGTGTATCATTTTAGTTCCAGTGTCAGCTTTTTGATGATTGTTTGTAATTGCTATAGAATAAAACTCACCTACAGAATTATCACCTTTCAAAATGCAACTTGGATATTTCCAAGTAATTGCTGAACCAGTTTCTACTTGGGTCCAAGAAATTTTAGAATTTATACCTTTGCATAATCCTCTTTTAGTAACAAAATTATAAATACCGCCCTTCCCATCCTTATCTCCTGGATACCAATTTTGAACTGTTGAATATTTTATTTCTGCATCGTCAAGAGCAATTAATTCAACATTAGCTGCATGCAATTGATTTTCATCTCTCATTGGAGCTGTACATCCCTCTAGGTAGCTTACATAACTTCCTTTATCAGCTATGATTAATGTTCTTTCAAATTGTCCTGTTTCTGATGCATTGATCCTAAAGTAGGTAGACAATTCCATAGGACATTTAACATTTTCTGGAATGTATACAAATGAGCCATCAGTAAAGACTGCAGAATTAAGAGTTGCAAAAAAATGATCAGTTGTAGGAATAACTGATCCAAGATATTTTTTAACTAATTCAGGATGTTTTTGAATAGCTTCTGACATCGAGCAAAATATAATTCCTTGCTTAGTAAGTTCTTCTTTAAAAGTAGTTGCAACAGAAACAGAGTCGAAAACTGCATCCACAGCAATACCATTTAATCTTGCTTGCTCTTGAAGGGGAATTCCTAATTTTTTATAAGTCTCTAATAATTTAGGATCAAGATCATCTAAACTTTTTGGTTTATCTTTCATGCTTTTGGGAGCTGAGTAGTAGTAAAGATCCTGATAATCTATTTTAGGATATTTTGGTTTCTGCCAATCAGGCTCTTTTAGTTGTTTAAATCTTTCAAAAGCTTTTAATCTAAAATCTAACATCCATTGAGGCTCTTTTTTAATATTGGAAATAAATTTTATTACATCCTCATTTAAACCCTTAGGTGCTTTTGTATTTTCTATATCTGTTGAAAAACCATATTTGTAATCTTTCAAACTATCTATTTCTTTCTGCCTACTATCCATACTATACTCTGTTCTCTTTATTATTTTTTAATAAGTCGTTTAAGCTTTTATTTTCAAAGAAAGTATTAATATGAACCTCAAGTTCATCCCATAGATTGTGTGTAATACATTTCGTAGCTTTACCGTTACAACCTTTTTTAGATTCTTTTTTACACTGAACAGTCTTAACTTTCTCATCTACTGCATTGAAAATATTTGTAAGTTTTATTTCACTAGGGTCTTTTGATAAAATGTAACCTCCTTGATTACCTCTAATACTTTTCACAATTTGATTTTTTTTAAGTTTTGAAAATATTTGCTCTAAAAAGTCTAATGAAATTCCTTGTCTTAAAGAAATGTCTCTCAATGATACAGGGTTGATATTATCAAACCTTGCTAAATCAACTAATGCCATTACGGCATATCTTCCCTTTGATGTTAGTTTCATTTTTACCCTTAAAATGTGGCTTTTTATACATACCCGACTAAAATGGTCAAGTTAATAAAGTAAAAAAAGACTACCATTTTGTCGCTCAGTTGTGATAAACGTACATTTTTTTTGAGAACAATAATCAATTGCATATATGGATAATAAAATTTTAGAAATTTTTATACCTGGACCTGCTGGTAGATTAGAAGCGAAATATTATAAAAGTAAAAAAAATACTTCTCCTATTGCATTAGTCCTACAGCCTCATCCGCAGTATGGGGGAACCATGAACAATAAAGTAGTTGTAGATACATTTCATACATTCATGGAAAATGATTTTTCAGTTTGCAGAGTAAACTTCAGAGGAGTTGGAAAAAGTGATGGAGAATTTGATAATGGTCAAGGTGAACTGGCAGATGCTGCAGCAGCACTAGATTGGTTGGAAAGAGAAAATTTTGATAATTCGCAATGTTGGGTTTCTGGATTTTCTTTTGGTTCTTTGATTGCAATGCAGCTGCTTATGAGAAGACCGGAAATAAATAGATTTATAGCCATATCTCCACAACCTAATGTCTATGATTTTTCTTTTTTATCTCCATGTCCTACATCTGGGATGGTTGTTTATGGAAAAAAAGATGAGTTGGTGCCAGTAGAATATATTACTGAATTGGATAAAAGATTAAGCGCTCAAAAAGGTATCAAAGTTGAATTTCAAACAATAACAGAAGCAAATCATTTCTTTTCTAAAACTGATGACGCTTTAACAAAAACTTTGGATAAATATATAAAAAAAGAAACAGCTTTATATTAATAATTATTTACTAGTTTGCCTCCATTGACTGGGGCATTACATCTTGTCGTACTTGGAAAAGAGATTGGTAAATTTAATTTAGATCTGATTGCTAAATAAGCAAACGCTTGGGACTCGATATAATCTCCATTCAGTTGAAAATTATCTATCACATCAAAATTATTCTTATTTAAATTTGAATTTCTAATAATTGATTCAATCAAAAATTTGTTCTTTCGACCTCCACCACAAAATATATATTTGTTAGAATTATTTTTATTTAAAAATTTGATTCCTTCTGCAATCAAATATGCTGTAAATTCTGTAATTGTTGAACACCCGTCTTCTAAAGATAAACCTCTTGCAAAAGATATATCAAATTCTTTTACATCAAGTGATTTTGAATATGTCTCAATTTTGAAATTATCTATTGCTTGATTTAGAATTAATTGATCAATTTTTCCAGATTTTGCAATCTTACCATCTTCATCAAAGGTTAAATTTGAATTATTCCTGATCCATTCATCTATTAAACAATTACCTGGGCCAATATCATAAGCAATTAAATCATTTTCTATATTATTGGAAATATCATTTATTATTGTAGCATTGGATATTCCTCCAATGTTAACAATGCAAATAGGTTGAGCTGAATTATCTTTTTCTTTATTTAAAAAATTATTAACTAATAATCTGTGGTAAATTGGTGTTAGAGGTGCTCCTTGACCATTGTTATCAATATCTGATTGTCTAAAATCGTAAATTACTGGTTTTTTTAATAATTGAGATAACAAATTGCCATCACCTAGTTGTTTAGTAATTTTAATTTGTGGGTTATGGAAAATCGTTTGACCATGAAAACCTATAAGATCAATTTCTATTTCATTTTTTAATACTATTTTGCTGATCTTTTCAGCATGAAAAATAGTTAAAGCTTTCTCCAAATCACTCAATTCCTTAGAATATTTTGTCAAATCTTCATTACTTTTAATTTTGTCTCTTAAGGTTGATAATTGCCTATAGAGATCAATATCGTACTCAAAGTATTGATCAAAAATTAGTTCTACCTCATCATATCCGTCAGATTTAATTATTGAAACATCGACTCCATCCATAGATGTGCCACTCATTAAGCCCATAGCTGAAAATAATTTTTTTTTCATTGATATTATTTTTAAAAAAAATTTGTATATAGTAACTATAGTCTTATGAATAAATTTTTAAAAGAATTTAAAGATAGAGGATATTTCTATCAATGTACTAGTGAAGCTGACTTATCTAATTTATTAGATAAAGAAAAAATTAAAGCTTATATAGGATTTGATTGCACTGCTGAAAGTTTGCATGTTGGTAGTTTGTTGCAAATCATGTGTTTGAGATTGTTACAAAAAAATGGTCACCGACCAATAGTATTATTGGGAGGTGGAACAACAAGAATAGGTGATCCCTCAGGAAAAGATAAAACAAGAAAAATTTTAGATGAAAATGAAATTGAAAAAAATATTAAAAATATTCAAAATATCTTAAAAAAATTTCTAGACAGTGACGATCCAAAAACTTCACCTATTTATGTCAATAATTATACCTGGCTCAAAGATTTAAATTATATTTCTTTTCTAAGAGATATAGGAAAACATTTTACCATTAATAGAATGCTTACATTTGATAGTGTAAAGTTAAGATTAGAAAGAGAACAATCACTTAGTTATATGGAATTTAATTACATGATACTCCAAGCCTATGATTTTTTAGAATTAAATAAAAAAGAAAATTGTGTTCTACAAATAGGTGGTTCTGATCAATGGGGAAACATTGTAAATGGTGTTGAACTTATTAAGAGATATTCTAATAACCAAACATATGGATTAACAACACCATTAATTACTTTAGCCACAGGTGCAAAAATGGGAAAGACTGAAAATGGTGCTATTTGGTTAGACGAAAAATATTTATCAGCTTATGACTACTGGCAATTTTGGAGAAATGTTGATGACCGGGATGTAATTAAATTTTTAAAAATGTTTACTGATATTGATATAAGCGAAATCAATGCTTTAGAGAAAAAAAATATTAATGAATTAAAAATATTGTTAGCAAACAAAGCCACAGCTATGTTACATGGAGAAGATGCTGCTCAAAATTCTGAACAAGCTGCAAAAGAAGCATTTTCTGGAAATTCTTTGGGCTCTAACTTACCAAGTGTTAAAATTGAAACAAAACAATTAGAAAATAATGTCAATATAATTGATTTAATAATTTTATCTAAAGCAGAAAATTCAAAAAGTGAGATAAGAAGATTAATTAAGGGTAAAGCTATTAAGATTAATGATGCTGTAGTTCCAGATGAAAAATTTATTATTAATCAGGAGCTATTCACAGAGAATTATTTAAAGCTTTCTATAGGTAAAAAAAGGCACATTAAAATTGAATTAAGTTAGTTTCTTTTAATTTTTTCAAGAGTTCTAGTTATAAATCTTGGAGTTAATGTTTTTATTGGGTTTACTGAAGTTTCAAGATCTTTTGGAGGTCCTTTTATTTTAAAACTTACCCCAAAAACACCCTCTCCTGTTTTATCACCAACTAAAATTTTACCTAATAATGGAATTTTACTTATTGTGTTATTTATAGTTGTTGCTGGCACCAAAGTCCCTCTCAGACTTACCAATTTTTCTTCTTCCACATAACCACTCATTAATATCGAAATAGCTGGGCCAATTGCATAAAGTTCATCTATTGTCATAAGATTTTTTTGGTTATTGAATTTCATTTCAAACTCATCAAATCTTATTCCTTCTCCAGTTAAAATATCAGTAATTCCTTGTAGGGAAGCTAGTGTTAGAAGTTTTGTTAATGCTGGGACCTCTTTTAACTTAAAGTCATAAATTTTAAGATTTGATACTGATTTTTCATTTTTTTTTGTTGATATGAAATCTAAGTCGCCTTCATCAAATCCTTTTATAAATTTATATCTTTTCACCAAAGGTTTTGCTTTAGATGAATAAAGTTTAGTTATTTTTTCACCGTTGTTCTTTGTTTCAATAGAAAAAACTATGTTTTTATTATTTTCAAAATTTGCAGATAAATTTGTATCTACAACTTCATTATCTTTAATAAAAATTAACCCTTGTAAATTTTTAACAAAATAAATTTCATCTATATAAACTTCATTCAGATTTATTTTTAAATTAAAATTGTTCTTAAAAATTTTATTTTCTTTTTCTTTTTTACTTTCAAGTAAATTTGTTACTATAGAATTAGCATTCAAGAACAATCCATTTAATTTATAATCGTTTTGTTTTTGTCTTTGAATAATAAATTGATTATCTTTATTCTCAGTATCAATATAATCAAAATCAATTTTATCAAATCTATCTATTAAATAATCTTTATCTAATATTAAATTATTGATCTTAATTTTATACTAATACTTTCAAAATTTAAATTTTTTGAACTTTTTAATATTCCAGCAACTGATAAATTTGTTATTTCATTTATATTTTTCTTATAATTTAAATTTTTAATTTCAAAATCTGTTTGATTTAAAATTAATTTTAAATCAAAATTGGTTTTTTCTTTATCATTGAGAACAAAGTAATTTATTTCATCATAGTTTTTATCAATTTTTATATTTCCATTACCTGAAAAAGTTAATGAACCATTTTTATATTTGATATTGATTTTATGATTTTGAAGGTTGAGAAATTTTTTTGTAGATGGGAAAAATTGTTTTAAGAATTCTTGATTTTTTAAATCAACACTTTTTAAATTAATGTCAGATATGAATTCAAAATCCTTATCATTTTTGTTATAAAAATATTTAAAATAATCAAAATCTTTATTAAGTTTTACTTTACCTTCACCTTTAAGGGTAAAATCTTTGTTTTTATACTTTAAATTTATTTTATGATTTTCAATATTTATTTGATCCTTAATAAGTGGAAAATATTCTTGGATAATTTTTTGATTTTTTAATGTTCCATTTTTAATATTTAAATTAGTTTCAAATTCAATATCATTTTGCTCTCTTTTAAAAGTATATTCAATTTTATTTGTTTTATTATCTAACTTAAATTCACCTACACCATTAGCTATAAGAGCTTTGTTTTCATAAATTAATTTTAATTTATGATTATCTAATAAGATTTCACTATTTTGATTTAAAAAATAATTTGGAATTAAATTATTATCATAAATAACTTTTTTAAAATTTATATCAGAGTCTATTTTTAAATTAGTAAATTTAAATTTATTAGTTATTTCAAAATTAAAAATATTCTCAGAACTAAACTTGGTATTTTTTAAATTAAAGTTATTTAAATTTAAATTTAATATATTTATTAAATTATCAGATAAAACTGCCTCAGAGTTTTGAATTTTACCTTCAACGTAATGATTATTATTCTTTTTGTTAACTTTTAATAATTTAGATGAAAAATCAATTTGATCTGATGCAAATTTAATATCTTTAAATAAATATTTGTCTTTTTCTATATTAAATAAAAAATTAATATTATTAAAATCTAGTCCATTAAAAAATTTAAATTTTCCATCTTTCAATAATCCTTTGATTTTGTAATCATTTTTAATTTTTCCATTTTGATCTAAGTTAAGATTTAAATCTAAAATTACATGTCCTTTTTTAATGAAAGTTTCCAAAATTAACAATTCTGGTTTGTTACTTGTGGCTCTTATAAATTTTACAAAATCCTTTAATAATATTGACTTTGTTGCCACCTCAAAATTAGAGGAAACTAATTTATTTTTAAGAATAGAATCAAGTGATACTTGAGTTTTTATATATTCGAGCTCAAGTGGTCTATTTGCATAATATATTTTTGCACCAATAGTTTTTGCATTTATTTTAAGTTTAAGTGGATCAAGAATTAATTTTACTTTTTTCAAAGATACATCCAAATTATTATTACTTTGAACAACTGTGTCTTTTATCTGCTGATTAAATTTGTCGGTTTCTATTCCAACAATGCTTAAATAAAATATTAGTGATATTAAAAATCCTAGAAATAATAAAAAGTATTTAAAAATGTTTATTTTCATTTAATTTTGTAAAGAGATTGTTCTAAAAAATCATCTAATTCTCCATCAAGAATTTTATCTGGACTTGTGCTTTCAAAATTTGTTCTGTTATCTTTTACCAATCTATAAGGTTGCAAAACATATGATCTTATTTGATGCCCCCAACCAATTTCTGACTTACTGTTTTCTGTACTTTGGTTCTCCTCTTCTCTTTTTTTAATTTCAAAATCGTACAATCTTGCTTTTAACATATTCATACAAGTTTCTTTATTTTTATGTTGTGATCTTTCATTTTGACATTGGACTACTATTTTCGATGGAATGTGAGTAATTCTTACAGCACTATCAGTTGTATTTACATGCTGTCCACCAGCACCACTTGATCTATAAGTATCTATTCTCAAATCTTTCTCTAAAATCTCAACATTTATATTTTCATCCACTACTGGGTAAATCCAGACACTTGCAAAACTTGTGTGCCTTCTTGCTCCTGAGTCAAATGGAGAAATTCTAACCAGACGATGAATGCCTGATTCTTTTTTCAACCAACCAAATACATAATCACCTTCAATTTTTATTGTTGCAGATTTAATACCAGCTTCATCTCCTTTGTGCTCACTAATTAAATTTGATGTAAAACTTTTTTTATCAGACCATTTCAAATACATCCTTCTCAACATATCTGCCCAATCTTGACTTTCAGTGCCTCCAGCACCTGCATGTATTTCTATATAGCAATCTAATGAATCTGCTTCGTCTGATAAAAAACATTTGATTTCGTTTTTTTTTACTTCTTTTTTTAAATCTTTAATATTTTGCAATGTTTCTTCCTGAACTGCTAAATTATTTTCCTCTAAAGCAAGCTCATTCAAATCATCAAAATCATTTAATTTTTGGATAGACTGATTTAAAGAATTTACTAAATCTTCGTAGAGTTTTTTCTCTTTTATAACTTTTTTTGAATTATCTTTATCTTGCCAAAAATTGGCATCCAACATTTGAGAATTTAATTTTTCAAGTTTTGTGTAAATTTTATTGTTTTCAAAGATACTCCTTAATTCTTTGATTAATTTTATTAATTTCTTCTTTGAAATTTTGGTAATTGTTATCCATTAGTAAAACTTTAATATGTTTTTTATATCCATTCTATCAGAATTTGAATAAAGAACTTTGCCATCTACAACATTTTTCTTTTTAAAAACCTCAATTATTGTATTTTTGGATGTAAATTTAGCTTTCTGCCCTGTTGAGGGATCCACAACCATCATAATTGTATCTTTTGCAGCTTTAAATGGTCTAGCCTCAGACTTTTTAACAGAATTTTTTATAAAATTTTTAAATATAGGTAGAGCCGTTTTTGATCCTGTTTCAAATTTACCAAGTGGTGTTGGACTATCCATTCCTACATAAACACCTACTAAAAAGTTTGATGTAAAACCAATGAACCAAGTATCAGTATTATTATTCGTTGTTCCAGTTTTTCCTGCTATATTTAATTGTAAATCTCTTAATTTTTTTGCGGTTCCTCTTTGAACCACCCCTTCAAGTATTGACGTCATTTGATATGCAGTTTCTTCAGAAAAAATTTGTGTAAATTTATTTTTTAACTCAGGATAATCGCCACTAAGATAGGATATTGAATCACAATTTACACAAGATCTCTTATCATTATTATAAATAGTATTTCCCTCACTATCTTGAATCCTGTCAATTAAAACAGGTTCAACAAGTTTTCCTCCATTAACAAAAACAGAATAAGCAGATGTAAGCTGCAACAAAGTAGTTTCAGCAGAACCTAAGGAAATTGACAAAAGTTCCTCAGGATTTTCATAAATTGAAAGTTTTTTTGAATAGTTAATAATTTTATCTAACCCTAAATCTTGAGCTATTCTAACTGTCATTAGATTTCTTGATTTCTCCAATCCAGTTCTGATTGTAGATGGACCATAAAATTTTTTTCCATAATTTTCTGGTTTCCATAACTTTAAATCGTCTCCTTGATCTAAAACTAAAGGTGCATCCAAAACTAATGATGTAGGTGTATAATTATTTTCTAAAGCAATAGCATAAACGAATGGTTTAAATGCAGATCCTGGTTGTCTTTTTGCTTGTGTTGCGCGATTAAACTCACTTTTTTTAAAACTAAAACCACCATTAAGAGCCAAAACTCTTCCTGTATAAGGATCCATTACAACAATTCCTCCATTTATTTTTGGCAATTGTTGTAAACTATACTTTTTATCTTTTATTTGTTTCACATAAATTATGTCACCAATTTTTAATAATTGGTTAAACTCTTTTTTTGTCCATGAAATATCTTTATATTCAATAACACCATCATCTTTATCAATCGTTTCTACAATTGCTGAAAATTTATTTAATTTTTTTACAATTGCTAATTTCCAATTAATTGATTTTTCAAGTTTGTATTTATCTAAATCTTTGTACCAATTTGAATTGTAAGGTTTGTTAATTAGTGCTCCCCTCCAACCTTTTCTCTGATCATAAGAAATTAATCCAGATCTTAGAGAATTAGTTGCTATTTTTTGTAAATCTAAATCTATTGGAGTATTAATATTTAGACCTTGTTTATAAACTTTGTCGTAAGTCAAACTTTCTATGACATTTTTTCTAACATCTTCAATGTAGTATTGCGCATCCTCTAAGTATATTTTTTGTTTTTTCTTTAATTTAATTTCTTGATTGCTTAATTTTTCTAACCATTCAGATGTAATATAATTATTTTCATATAAATTTTTTAAAACTAAATTTCTTCTAAATTTTGCTAAATCTTTATCTTTATAAGGATTGTATTTACTAGGCGCTTTAGGCAAAGCAGCTAACAACGCAGCTTCTGAATAATTAAGTTCCCTTATAGATTTATCAAAATATTCCAAACTTGCAGCAGCTACACCATAGGCTCCGCTACCAAGATAGATTTGATTTAAATAAAGTTCTAGTATTCTTTCTTTCGATAACGCTCTCTCAATTCTAAATGCTAAAATTGCTTCTTTTATCTTTCTATTTAGACTTACTTCATTTGTTAATAGAAAATTTTTTGCTACTTGTTGAGTAATAGTTGATGCACCTTCTAGTCTTTTAGAGGTGATTATATTCGAAATATTATTTATAATTGCTCTTAGAACACCTTTTGCATCTACACCAGGATGAGAGAAGAAATTTTTATCTTCTGCAGATAAAAATGAGTTAATTACATTTTTTGGTATAGCATTGTACGGAACAAAAACTCTTTTTTCTTTTGAAAAATCTGCAACCAATTCTCCGTTTCTTGAATAAACTTTGCTTGAAACTGGTGGCTTATAACTCTTTAAAAATTTATAATCTGGAATATCGTTAGAGTATTTCCATAAAATACTAAATATTAAAATACCCAATAATATTAAAATAGTAGAAGAAAATAAAAGAATATTTTTAAATAATTTACTCATTTTATTTCCATTATATCTTGGAATTTGTTAAAGATAAGGCATCAGAGATAAACAAAATTTATTACTAAAAAAAATTAATGAACTTAACAATAAACATATTATGGAAAAAAATTTATATATTGATGCATCGCATCCAAATGAAACTAGAGTTGTACTTAAATCAGGCGACAATATTGAAGACTACGAGTACGAAGGTTTAAAAAACAATTTAATAAAAAATAATATATATTTAGGTAAGGTAAGTAGAATTGAACCTTCGCTCCAAGCGGCCTTTGTTGACTTTGGAAGAGAAAGACATGGATTTTTATCCTTTAATGATATTCAGTCAGATTATTATCAAATACCAACAGCTGATCTCGAAAAAATAAAAGAAGAAGAAGAAAAAGCTAGAGAAGAACTTTCAAAGCAAGTTGAGGCAAAAGAAGAAGAAAATATTGCTGAGGGCAAACTTGAAATAGATGATCCAATAGAGGAAAAAGTTGAAGATGTTGAATCTGATAAAGAGGAAGTAGAGGCTAAAGAAAATTTAGATTCAGAAGAAAAAACTGAAAAAAAACCTGAAAAAAGATTCAAATTTAAAAGATACAAAATTCAAGAAGTCATTAAACCCAATCAAGTAATTCTTGTCCAAGTCATTAAAGACGAAAGAGGTCAAAAAGGTGCTGCGCTAAGCACATTTATTTCAATCGCTGGAAAATACATAGTTTTGATGCCTAACACACCTAAAGGTGGTGGAATTTCTAGAAAAATATTTAATCCTGCTGATAGAAAAAAAATTAGAACAATTTTAAATGAAATTGAAATTCCTAAAGAGATGGGTTTAATTGTAAGAACAGCAGGTAGCAACAAAACAAAAAATGAAATCAATAGTGACTTAACAACTCTTATTAATACTTGGGGACAGATAAAAGATAACGCAATTAATTCTATAGCTCCATCTTTAATTCATCAAGAAAGTGAAATAATTAAAAGAACTTTAAGAGATATGTACGATGATAGTACTAACCAAATTATTGTTGAGGGAAATGAAGGTTATAAAAAAGCCCAATCTTTTATGAAAACAATGATGCCATCAAGTGTAAAAAAAGTTAAAAAATATAGAGGAAGAACACCACTATTTATTGAGGAAAATATTGAACAAAAATTAAATCAAATTTTTGACTCTGAAATTAAACTTAAATCTGGAGGATACTTGGTGATTAATCCTACAGAAGCGCTTGTATCAATTGATATTAACTCAGGCAGCTCTATTAAAGGTAAAAATGTTGAGAGCACAGCGTTAGACACAAATATTGAAGCTGCAGAAGAAATTGCAAGACAAATAAAAATAAGAGATTTATCAGGATTAATAATTATAGACTTCATTGATATGCTTAGTTACGGCAACCGACGTTTAGTAGAGAGAAAGCTTAAGGAAAAATGTAGATCAGATAGAGCACGAATTCAAATTGGAAGAATAAGTAATTTTGGTCTCTTAGAAATGTCTAGGCAAAGATTGAGAGAAAGTGCTGTTAAATGGAAGGTGACTTTAACAGACGAGTCTTTTGCTCAAAAACTATTAAAAATTGTCGAATTGAAGGCTGTAATTAATAAAGCAAAATTTGTTGAAGTAAAAGTATGTGAAAAAATTTCAGATTTTCTAAAAGAAAACTTTGTTAACGATTTAACTTACTTTGAAAAAAAGAACAAAATGACAATTGATATCATCAGTGACAACTCTCTGATAATTCCAGAATATATTATCAACGTTCAGAACAAATCTAAAAAAACTATTGAACTTGTTGAGCATTATGAAAAATTAAAAAACTTAGAAACCCAAAATAAAGAAGATAAAATTTCTCAAAAAAAAGAAGTTAAAAAAATAAAAAAAAATTATAAAAAAAAGAAATATTATAAAAAAACTAAATAATACCTTTTAGTGGAGAAGAGGGGTTTCCCATTAAGGTTTTATCTATTCTTCCTGAATTGTATGATTGTCTTCCAGCAATAACAGCATTTTTAAATGCAAGAGCCATATCAAATGGTTTTTTTGCTTTCGCAATTGCTGTGTTTACCAATACTCCATCACAACCAAGTTCCATTGCAATTGTAGCATCAGAAGCTTGTCCAAGACCCGCATCAATAATTAATGGAAGTTTTGTTTGCTTCCTGATTATTTGAATATTAATTTTATTTTGTATTCCTAAACCTGATCCAATTGGTGCTGCTAGTGGCATTATCGCAGCAGCTCCAACATTTTCTAATCTTTTTGCCATTAATGGATCATCGTTACAATAAACCATAACTTTAAATCCCTCTTTGGTGAGAACTTCAGTAGATTCTAAAGTTTCAATCATATCAGGAAATAAATTTTCCTTATCTCCTAAAACTTCTAATTTAACTAATTTCCACCCACCTATTTCTCTTGCTAACCTCAAAGTTCTAAGGGCTTCTTTAGAATTAAAACAACCTGCTGTATTAGGTAAATAGGTAATCTTTTTTGGATCTATATAATCCATTAACAAGGGTTTGTTTTTATCAGAAATATTTACTCTTCTAACTGCAACAGTTACGATCTCTGCTCCTGACAATTTGATAGCTTTGGCACATTCAGACATCGTTTTATACTTTCCAGTGCCAACAATTAATCTAGATTTAAATTTTTTTTTAGCAATGATGAGATTATCTTTTTTCATGTTACCCTCCTCCTATAAAATGAACAATCTCAATTTTGTCGTTTTGATTTAATTTAATTTTGTTAACATTTTTTTTATCTATTATTTCTTCATTAAGTTCAATTGCTACTTTTTTCATAGGAATTTTAAGGTGTTTTATTAAATCTGAAAGTTTATATGTTTCAGAAATTGATCTGTTTTTACCATTTACTTTGATTTTTATTTTTTTCATCGTATATAAAAGCTGAATGAATAATAAAATAATTATTATTAACGGTCCAAATCTTAATCTATTAGGTGAAAGAGAACAATCACAATATGGATCAGGTAACTATGAACAACTTAAAGAAAATTGTTTAAAAAAATCAAAAGAAATTGGGCTTGACTGTGAATTTATCCAATCAAATTTGGAGGGAGATTTAGTAAATACAATTCAAGATGCACGTAAAAATTATGATGGAATGATTCTAAATGCTGCTGCATTTACACATACTTCAGTTGCAATAAGAGATGCTCTTGAATTGTTCAAGAAACCAATAATTGAAATGCATATATCAAACATATATAAAAGAGAGGAATTTAGACATAAATCACTTATTAGTGGAGTTGCAACAGGTGGGATTTTTGGATTAGGCACTGAGGGATATATTTTGGCCATAATTTCATTACAAAAGCTTTTACAAAAATGAAAATAGATAAAAACATAATCAAAGAACTTAGTAATTATTTAGATGAGTTTAATTTAACTGAAATAGAAATTACTGAAAAAGATACTAAAATTAAAGTTTCAAAAAATAACGTATCAATTAGCAACCAAACAATTCCAGCAACTGTAAACAATACAAATTTAACTGCTACTTCCCAATCTGCTGAAAGCGTTAAATCTGGTACAGAAATTACTTCTCCAATAATTGGAACTGCTTATCATGCGCCAGAACCGGGGGCAAAAAAATTTGTTGAAGTTGGTAAAAAAATTAAAAAAGGTGACACAATAATGATTGTTGAAGCAATGAAGACTATGAATCACGTCCCTTCTACTCATGATGGTGTTGTAAAAGAGATTTGTGTTGATGATGGTCAGCCAGTTGAGTTTGGTCAAACAATTCTTATTTTAGAATAATTAATGTTCAAAAAAATTTTAATTGCAAATCGTGGAGAAATTGCAGTTAGAATTATAAGAGCATGTAAAGAATGGGGTATTGCAACCGTAGCAGTCCATTCAGATGTTGATAGAGAAAGCATGCATGTAAGAATGGCAGATGAAAGTGTCTGCATAGGTTCTCATCAACCAGCAAACAGTTATTTAAATATTCCCGCATTAATGTCTGCAATAGAACTGACTAACGCAGATGCTGTTCATCCAGGATATGGCTTCTTATCTGAAAATGCTAACTTTGCTAAAATTTTAGAGGAAAATAAAATTAAATTTATTGGTGCATCTTCTAAACATATTGAAATGATGGGAGATAAAATTCAAGCTAAAAGAATAGCTAAAGAAAATGGTTTACCTGTTATTGAAGGATCTGAAGGTGGTGTTAGGGATATTAATGAAGCAAAAGACCTTTGTAAAAAAATTGGTTTTCCTGTTCTGATTAAAGCCTCAGGTGGAGGTGGTGGAAAAGGTATGAAAATAGTACATAAAGAGGAAGAATTTGAAACTTTATTTTCCACAGCCAAATCAGAAGCACAAAAATACTTTGGTAACGACGAAGTGTATATTGAGAAATTCTTTCAAAATCCAAGACACATAGAAGTTCAAATACTAGCAGGAAAAAACAGAGTTGTGCATTTGCATGAAAGGGATTGCTCTGTTCAAAGAAGACATCAAAAACTTATTGAAGAAACTCCTAGTCCTGTTTTGAATGATGAAATTAGAAAAGATCTTTTTGAAAAAACTGTAAAAATGGTCTCTAAAATTGGGTACATGGGGGCTGGTACAGTCGAGTTTATCTATGAAGATGGAAAGTTTTACTTTCTTGAAATGAATACAAGAGTTCAAGTAGAACACCCTGTTACAGAAATGGTGACAGGAGTAGATATTATCAAAGAACAAATTTGGATAGCATTTTCTGAGGAAACGGCATTAAAACAAAGCGATATTAATCCAAGAGGTCATGCTATTGAATGCAGAATAAACGCTGAAGATGCTAGTAAAAATTTTCAACCATCACCAGGGGTTATAAATATGTGTCACCAGCCATCTGGATTTAGAACAAGAGTAGATGGAGCCATATTTCAAGGTTACAAAGTTACTCCATATTATGACAGTATGGTTTGTAAATTAATTTGTCATGGACGAAATAGAACAGAAGCTATTCAAAGAATGAATAGATCTTTGGATGAATTTGTTATTGAAGGTATTACGACTACTATTCCACTTCACAAAAAATTGTTAAATCATAAAAAATTTATCAATTCAGATTTTAATGTGAGCTGGCTAGATAAAGATACTATAGTTTAATAACATTTTATTAGCCACACATCATAAATAGGATGATCAAACGGAGTTATTGAAGGGCTTGAAGAAAACATCCATCCATTAAAAACAAAAACTTCATCATTGTTTTGATTTGATAAATCTCTTACTTGTATATAAGCAGTTATTTCTGGACTATCATCAAATTCAGAATTTTTACATTTTAAACTCTGAATTGATAAGTCTTTAAATTTTAGTAATTGACCATTTTTAAGTTTTAATGAAGTATTTTTAGAACTAATTTTATCTAAAATTTTAATTTCAGTAAAAGAACCTTCAAGTTGACTATTGGAATGTGAAATAGATGTGAATAGAAAAAAGAGGATTGGTAAGTAAAGAAAAAAACTACTCTTTCCAACTAGTATATTTTTTTTTAACACCATCTTTATTTTTATTTGGATAATATGCTTCTTCAGTTCCTGTTAAGTTTGATTGATGAGGTTTTTGCCAGTCATATTTTTCAAGCTCATGTTTTTTTTCTATTTTGTTAGGTGTAAAATGTATCCATGAATACCACTCAACTGGAATTTTTGATGCATCAATAACATCAGAATATATTACCCATCTCTTTCCTTTTTTATCTTCGTAATATTTGTTTCCAAACTGATCTGTTCCAGCAAGTTTTCCAAAAAAAATTGTTTTTAATCTTGTGCCAAAAGTGTCTTGATTCCACCAAGTGAAAATTTTTTTTAAAAGTGTCAACATGTTATTTTATTTTTTATTTCAATTAAAAATTGTAAAAATTAAATTAGACTAAAATTTGAATAAGTATATAAATTAAAAGAATCTATTTTCAAACTAATTTTAAACTGAGGTAAAATGGCAAAATATCTTGTAGAAACTTATTATACTTGTACCTTTAAGGTGAATCATTATTTAGACGATATAAATGAAACAGAGCTTAAAAACTTAGAAAAAAGAGACGATGGTAAATTCGAAGTTTTAGATGTCAAATTAGACAATAGAAAAACTAAAAGTTTAGATCCAAATAATAAAAAAGTAGTTGAAAATAAAAAAATTGAAATTGTCTCAAAAAGTACAAGTGAAAATTCTATAAGTAAAGAAACAGTTGTTCAAAACTTAAACAAAAACTCAGAAAAAGGTGGAAAAAGATTTAGTATGCCTGACAGACGAAAAGGCTATATACAAAAAGCTACAATCGGAGATCATAAAGTCTATCTTCATACTGGTGAGTATGAAGATGGAAAAATTGGAGAAATATTTATCGACACAAGTAAAGAAGGAGAACTAGTTAAGGCATTAATGAATAACTTTGCTATAGCAGTGTCTTTAGGTCTTCAATACGGAGTGCCATTAGATGAATTTATAAGCGCATTTGTGGGAACAAAATTTGAACCATCTGGCAAAGTACATGGAAATGATAGAATATTGAGCGCTACCTCTATTCTAGATTATATTTTTAGAGAGTTGGCTATATCTTACCAAAATAGAGAAGATCTTGCGCACACTCCTGCAATTGGTGGAAATGAAACAAATGATCAAGAAAATGATGATCAAAATCAATTATTAAAAATTGTAAAAGATATTACTAGCAAAGGATTTGTAAGAAACAACTATAAAAAAAATCTAGTTGATTTATCAGATGTTAAAATAAGTCTAAAAGGTAAAAAATAATTTTATTTTTTATTTTTTAAAGACAAGTTCAATTCTTTTAACTGTTCAGGATTAACTTCTGATGGGGCATTCATCATCAAATCTTGAGCATTTTGGTTCATTGGAAACATTGTTACTTCTCTAATATTCTTCTCATTAGCTAACAACATGACAATTCTATCTATTCCTGGAGCAATACCTCCATGGGGTGGAGCACCATAACTTAATGCGTTTATCATACCACTAAATTTTTTATCTACTTGCTGCTTATCATAACCAGCAATTGAGAATAACTTGTACATAAGTTCTGGTTTATGATTTCTTATAGCACCAGAGGATAATTCAATACCATTACAAACAATATCGTATTGATAAGCTAAAAGTTCTAGAGGATTTTCAAGTTCTTTTTCTGTTAAATCACCTTGTGGCATGGAAAATGGATTATGACTAAATTCGATTTTGCTGGTAACCTCATCTCTTTCAAACATTGGATAATCAACTATCCAACAAAACGCGAAAATATCTTCATCAATTAAATGTAAATCTTCTGCAATTTTATTTCTTGCCTGAGAAGTTATTTTTTCTAATTCATTTTGTTTGCCACAAGCTAGAAAAATACTGTCCCCTACTTCTGCATTAGTTAAATTCATTATTTCTAACAATGCTTCTTTAGTGAAAAATTTTCCTATAGGTCCTTTACCAGATAACTCAGTATCTTTTTCAAATGTAAAATAAGCCAAACCTGATGCTCCTTGTTCTTTGGCCCATTTATCAATATTATCAAAAAAGCTTCTTGGTTTATCCTTAGTATTTTTTGTTATTATGCATCTTACTCTTGAACCAGATTTTACTAACTTTTTAAATATTTCAAAAGATACATCTTCTCTTGTAAATATTTCAGTAATATCATTTATTATAAGTGGATTTCTTAAATCAGGTTTATCACTTCCATATTTTAACATTGCTTCTTTGTAAGAAATTCTTGGAAACTTATCGTATAATAATTTTTTATTCGAAAATGTTTTAAAAGTATTAACCATTAATTTTTCAACAACATTAAAAACATCTTCTTGTTCTACAAAAGACATTTCTAAATCTAATTGATAAAATTCACCTGGACTTCGGTCTGCTCTTGCATCCTCATCCCTAAAGCAAGGAGCTATTTGAAAATACTTATCAAAACCAGAAACCATAATTAGTTGTTTAAATTGTTGTGGCGCTTGAGGTAACGCATAAAACTTCCCTGGATTTAATCTACTTGGAACTAAAAAATCTCTAGCACCCTCAGGACTAGAGGATGTTAGTATTGGTGTTTGGAATTCCAAAAAACCTAATTTGGTCATTTCATTTCTAATGTGTGAAATAACTTTTGATCTTAAGATTATATTTTCGTGTATTTTTTTTCTTCTTAAATCCAAAAATCTATATTTTAATCTTATTTCCTCAGCATATTCTTGATCACTGAAAACTGGCATTGGTAATTCTTTACAAGAACCTAGTTCTTCATAAGTGTCAATTGTTACCTCAATTTCTCCTGTACCTATTTCTTTGTTAATTGTATCTTCAGATCGAGCTACAACCTTACCTTCGATTTTAACTACAGTTTCTAATTGAGTTTTTTCTAAGTTTGTAAAATTTTTATTATCTTTATCTATAATACATTGTGTGACACCATAATTATCTCTTAAATCTATGAATAATAAGTTACCATGATCTCGTTTTTTATTGATCCAGCCTGAAAGAAATACTTTTTTACCAACATCTTCTTTTCTTAATTCGTTACAAGTATGTGTTCTATATTTACTCAATTAATCTCCTAAAGCTTCTTTAATAATTTTAAAATCGATTGGTTTTTTTCTTTTTAAACTAATTTCGTCGATCTTATATATGAATTCAGATATTTTGCCATAGGATCTATCTATTCTTTTTATAATGAAATCTATTAATTTCTTATCAATTGAAATCTGACGATCAGAAAGATTTTTTAATATTAAGGCATATAACAAATCATCTTCTGGTTTATCAATCTTTGATAAAATAAAATTTTTAGCTCTAGAATTTAAATCATTTAATTCAAAAGTGTAATCAACAATAGGTTTTGTTGAAGTAATAATTAAATACTTATTGTCTTGCTCTATGTTATTCAAAAAAGTGAATAATAACTTTTCATCAATATTTTTATTCAAATCTTCAATAATTATATTTTCATAGATTTTAATTTTTTTTAAATATTCATTACTAATATCAGCAGCGTTTATTTTAATACCCTTAAATTTATGTAAAAAAATATTAATTAAATGAGATTTTCCTGAAAATTTTTCACCAATAATATTTATAAAATTTTTTTCCCACTTGGGCCAACTATTTAATAATAGAAATGAAAATTCATTAGATTTTGAAACATAAAAGTCCTGATCTTTAAAATTTTGATCATAGTCAAATTTTAAAATTTCTTGGTTTAAAGATTTCATTTTAATAACCAAATTTTATTTTTAATTTCAAAAAAATAATCATAATCTTTCATCACATCTAAGAACTGATCTCGAGTTCCATTAAAAATTATTTTATAAATGTTTTTTTTATTATCAAATTTAAATATATTAAATTTATTTACCAATTCTATGTTTGAAAGTGTTTCCTCAAACTGATCAATTTTTATTATATTGCTATTATCAACTGAGATAGTCAAATCTAATTTAATTGAAGTATTTATTATGTTTTTTAATTTCCAATAATCTTCAAAAATTATTTTTTGTTTATCTATAAATTTTTCTAAATCTCCTAAATTTTCTAAATTGATATTTTTGAATTTAAAATTTTTTAAATTTTGGTCTTTATTAAATACTATTTGATTGAGAACTCGAATTTCCTCATTATTTTTAAAAACAATCATTATAATGAAATCTTCAAAATTATATTTTTTTGAAATTTCCCTAAAATCAAAATCTTCTAAATTGTTAATATTTTTTTTTATTAAATTATAATCATCAATATCTTCGTTTGGTAAGATGTAATTTAGTTGATGATGTTTTTCTTTTTTTGAATTCCAATTTTTAAATAATTGACTTTCTGAAAAAAGAAATATTTCATTTTTTTCTTCATCTACTTCTATTGGAAAAAAAATTAAATCTTTTTGAATAATAGATGAAGGAAATACATTTTTTTTTTCTAATAATTCAAAAAAACTTTTTTTATTAAATTCTACATTTAAAGTAAGATTATATATTTCATCAATAAAACTTTCTTGAATAATTGAAAATGTTTCAACTAAACTTTTAACTTCTTTAGTTGAAGAATTTTGAATTTTTTTTTGATCTTTGCTTTGAGCAATTGTAAAAATAAGTTCCTCATATGCTTTAACAAAACCTCGATTTATAATCTTATTTTTGTCAAATGAGGCATTAAATGGAGATGAAATTTCAATTTCTTTTATAGAAAATGTTTTTGCAACACTATTTTCTGTGGAAAAAAAAATATTTAATAAAGCAAGAAATAGAAAAAGATTATATAAACTCTTTAGTTTAAATAATTTTGAAAAACACCTCATAAAATATTGTAATGAATAATAAAAATTTTACCTATAAAAAAAGTGGTGTTAATGTTAAAGCCGCCGATAAATTTGTAAATTTCATTTCATCAGTATCATCAAAAAAAAGGGGCAAAAAAAAGTTTTCTAATATTGGAGGGTTTGGTTCTATCTCAAATATTCCAAGCAACATAAAGCAACCTCAAATAGTTGCTTGTACAGATGGTGTTGGGACTAAAATTGAAATAGCTAATTCTTTAAATAAATTTGATACAATTGGTATTGATCTTGTAGCAATGAGTGTGAACGATTTAATTGTTCAAGGTGCTAAACCTTTGCTTTTTTTAGATTACATTTCAATAAACAAGATTGATTTAATTAAACTTAAATCGATCATTAAAGGAATAGTTAAGGGCTGTAAACTATCAGATTGTGAACTTGTAGGTGGAGAGACAGCAGAGATGCCTGGCACTTATTCAAAAGGTAAATTTGATATAGCTGGTTTTGCCGTTGGTATTGTTGGTAAAAATAAAATCTTAAATAAAAATAAAATCAAAAAAAATAATTTAATATTGGCAATTCCATCTAGTGGATTACATTCTAATGGGTTCTCACTTGTAAGGTATTTAATAAATAAAAAAAAAATTAATATAAATAGAAATAAATTTTTAAAATCAGAACTTTTGAAACCAACAAAAATATACGTAAAAGAAATAATCAATTTAATTTCAAAAAATCTTATTAATGGTTGTGCGAATATTACAGGAGGAGGACTTGCTGATAACATTAAAAGAATTATACCAGATAACATGGTAGCTGATATTGATTTAAATGAAATTAAAACTTTAAAAATTTTTAATTGGCTTAAAAAAAATGGAATATCAGAAAATGAAATGTTAAAAACATTTAACTGTGGTGTTGGTTTTTGCTTAATTATTAACAAAAAAAACTTAAATAAAATTCAAAGTTATTTTCCTAAAGATTACAAACCATATGTAATTGGAAAAATTATTAATGGAAAAAATAAAGTAAAATTAAATGGTTCTATCAACTGGAACTAATAAAATTAAAACTGCAGTATTTATTTCTGGCACAGGTAGTAATTTAAAATCACTGATTAAATTTTCTAAATTAAAGAAATCTCCTATTTCTGTTAACATAATAATTACAAATAATAAATTAGCTAAAGGTTTGAAATATGGAACCATTTTTAAAATTAAAAAAAAAATAATAAATTTCAAAAATAAAGAAATTGCTGAAAAAAAAATACTTAATGAGCTTAGAAAAAATAAAATTGAATTAATTTGCTTAGCTGGATTTATGAAAATCTTATCAAAAAATTTTATTGAAAATTTTAAAGGTAAAATTTTAAATATTCACCCTTCCCTATTACCAAAATACAAAGGTTTAAATACTCATCAAAGAGCTATAAAGAATAAAGATAAATATTCAGGATGTACTGTACATTTTGTGAATTCAAAATTGGACTCTGGAAAAATAATTCTTCAAAAGAAGGTTAATGTTCTAAAAAAAGATACCCCAGCTAGACTTGCTAAAAAAATTTTAGCTCAAGAGCATAAATTATATCCAAAAGCTATTTTGAAAATCTTTAGTCTTTAAAAAAGAAATCAATTTCAATTTTTGCATTTTCAACACTATCGGATCCATGGACAGAATTTTTATCAATTGAAATCCCATATTTCTTTCTGATTGTGCCATCTTCAGCATCTTTAGGATTTGTTGCTCCCATCAATTCTCTATTTCCCAAAACTGCGTTTTCTTTTTCAAGCACCATTACTACTATCGGACCTGAAGATAAATATTCGCATAAATCATTGTAAAATGGCTTTGTTTCATGAACTTTGTAAAAATTTTCAGCCTCAGATTTTTCAATTTGAATTTTTTTTTCTTTTAAAATTGAAAAACCATTATTTTTAAACATTTCTTTTATTTCATTCTCTAGATTTCTCTCTACTGCATCAGGTTTGATAATTGATAAAGTTTGTTCAATATTACTCATATTTATCCTCTATTAGTTTATTTAATAATCTTACTCCATAACCAGTAGCTCCACCTGAATTTAATGCTCCTCCATATTTAGAGAAGGCCATACCTGCTATATCTAAGTGAGCCCATGGTGTTTTATTTAAAATAAATCTTTGTAAAAACTGTGCAGCAGTTGTTGAGCCTGCTCCCCCAACATAATTTATGTTTTGCATATCTGCATTTTTTGAGTCTATTAATTTATCGAAATTTTTATTTAACGGCATTCTCCAAACTTTTTCCTCAACTTTTTCACCTGCTTCAATGAGTTGGTTTGATAAATTATCATCATTTGAAAATAAGCCTGCGTATTCAGATCCCAATGAAACAATAATTGCTCCTGTTAACGTTGCTAAATCAATTATAAACTTAGGTTTAAATTTTTCCTCAGTGTAAGTAAGAGCATCCGCAAGAACTAGTCTACCTTCTGCATCCGTATTTAATATTTCAACAGTTTTTCCACTGTAGGATTTTACTATATCTCCTGGTCTTTGAGCGTTTCCACCTGGCATATTCTCTACTAGTCCTACAACACCTACTGCATTTACTTTTGCTTTTCTTAAGGCCAAACTTTTCATCAATCCAACAACAACTGCGGAACCAGCCATATCGTAAGTCATGTCTTCCATAAATTTAGCTGGTTTAAGCGAAATACCTCCGGTGTCGAAACAAACTCCTTTTCCAACAAATGCTAAAGGTTTTGATTTATCTTTCAAACCTTTCCATTCCATAGTAACTAAATAAGACCCTCTTATACTTCCTTGACCAACACCCAATAAAGTATTCATCCCTAATTTTTTTAGTTTTTTTTCGTCATAAATAGTAATTTTCAAACCAAACTTTGATAAAGTTTTTATTCGTTTTGCATACTCATCAGGATGCAAAACATTACCAGGTTCTGAAACTAAATCTCTAGCATAGAAAGTTCCTTGTTCTATTGCATTAAATATTTTCTGGTCTTTATTGGAAGGCACATTCTTTCCAAATACATTAATTATAATATTATTTTTATTTTTTTTACTTTTATATTTATCAAACACATAAGATTTAAGTTTTAAACCATGTAAAAAATAACCTATTAATTTTTTTTGATTTGCCGGAAGAACTTCCGAATTAATTTGAAATTCTTTTTGTTTTAAATTTTTTATATAATTAAAGAATTTAGCACCCAAGTTTTCTACTTCAAAAGAGTTAATATTTTTTTTTACAGATATTAAAAAAATTCTTTTTTTAGAATTTATATCAAAACTGATTATATTTTTAGTTAAATCATGAGAAGATAATATATCTCTCATAAACTCATATTCAGATTTAACTAAATTCTTCTTTAAACTAATTAATGAATATTTTTCATCTACAAAAAATATTAATTTTCCAGAGTTATTTTTTGATGATTTATTTTTATAGTTAATTTTAATTGACATAAATTTTTAATACAAACTGTTAGTGATGGATGCTATATATGAATAAAAATACCTTATTTCAATGAAAAAAATACTCTTTCGAAAGTTTATGTATGATTGCACATTTTTCTTTTTCATTTCTCTTATTTCAGCATCAATTATCGTTTGGGTATTTCAGGCAGTTAATTTTCTAGATTTAATGGTTGAAGATGGCAGAGATTTTTTTCTTTATCTAAAATATACACTGTTAAATTTTCCAAAAATAATTAGTAAACTTTTTCCTTTTGCACTTTTCTTTAGTTTTTTTTATGTAATTTCTAAATATGAGCTTAATAATGAACTGATAATTTTTTGGAACTTTGGAATTTCCAAAATACAAGTCATAAATTTCTTCATTAAATATTCTATACTTTTTATGTTATTTCAAATTTTACTGGTATCGTTATTAGTGCCTACAACACAAAATTTTTCCAGAAATCTTATTAAAGATTCTAATATAAATTTTTTTGAAAGCTTTATTAAGCCAAAAAAATTTAATGATAACATTAAAGGATTAACTCTATTTGTTGATGAAAAAAAAAACAACGGTGAATTAGTTAATATTTACCTTAAAAAAGAAACTGATAACCAAAATTTTCAAATTACATATGCAAAAAGTGGTTTCTTTTTATCAAAAAATAATAATCAAATGTTAGTGTTAAAAAATGGTCAAACAATAAATAAAATTGGAAACAATCTTACTACATTTAATTTTAAAGAATCTTCTTTAAATATGTCTAATCAAGACTCGGGAATAATTAAAGTTGATAAAATTCAGGAAACCTCAACAATAAATTTACTTAAATGTGTAAATAGATTTGAAAAGATATTTTTAAATATTTCGATTAAATCTGAGAAAATATTTATTCAAAACTGCACAATAGAAAATTTAGATAATATATTTAAAGAAATTTATAAGAGATTTTTGGTTCCTATGTATATTCCATCATTAATATTATGTTCTTTAATATTAATAATATATTCTAAAGAAAATATTAATTACACTAAGTTTAGGATTTTTGTATTTTTAGTAGGTTTTGGTTTAATAATTTTTTCAGAAACAACTCAAAAACTAATTCAAGAGAATTTGAATTTTAATATTATTATATTTTTAATACCATTGGTTATTTTTTTATTACTTTTAATTTCAATTAATAGCAAAATTAAATTTAAGGCAAATAGTATTTAGTATGATGAAAACATATTATAAATTTATACTTAGTACTTTTTTAAAGTCATTTATATTTGTTTTTTTTATAATGTTTAGCTTGGTTATAATTTTAAATATTTTGAGTGAGATTGAATTTTTTAGAAATACAAATGTAAGTGTTTTATTTCCTCTATACCTGTCACTACTTAATTCTCCTGCCTTAATATTTGAAATGTTCCCGTTTATCTTTCTCATAGGAACACAACTATTTTTTATAAACTTATTTAATGATAATCAAATTCAAATATTTAAATATTCAGGGTTAAAAAACTCAAAGATTTTAACTATAATAAGTTTTTTCACTTTTTTTCTTGGTATATTCATCATATTAATTTTTTATAGTTTTTCGTCTAACTTAAAAAATTTTTACTTAGAGCTTAAAAATAATTATACAGCTGATGACGAATATTTAGCGGTCGTAACCAAAAATGGATTATGGATAAAAGATAATGTTGATGGAAAAGTAAGCATCATTAATGCATCAAAAATAGATAAAAACTATTTAATAAATACATTTATAACTCAGTTTGATAATGAGTATGAGGTTTTGAGCAATATTCAAGCAGAAAAGATAGATATATCAAACAATAATTGGTTAGCTTACCAAGTTAAATTATATGAAAATAATCAAAGTGAAAAAAAAGATACTTTTATAATAAAATCGAATTTTAATTATGAAAAGATTCAAAGCTTGTTTTCAAACTTATCATCATTATCAATTTTAAAATTACTTGATCTGAGAAATAATTATCTCTCTTTAAATTATTCAATAATAGAGGTAGATTTAGAATTAAACAGGATTATTTCATATCCAATATATCTATCGTTAATGACTATCTTATCGGCTATATTAATGTTTAATATTAAAAGATTTAACAGTACTACAATCAAAATAGCTCTTGGTCTTTTTTTATCTGTAGTAATTTATTATCTTAATAATTTTTTCTATGTAATGGGTAAAACAGAAAAATTTGATGTTTCTGTGGCTATTTGGACACCTTTACTAGCAATATTAATATTAAATCTTACAATGATTTTTAAAATTAATGAAAAATAGAATTTCTATAATACTTATAACTTTTCTAATTTTAGTTAATTGCAAACTAAGTTTGGCTCAAGAACAATTTGAATTTAATGTTACTCAAATAGAAGTTTATGAAAATGGAAACAAATTTAAAGGCCTTAAAAGAGGTAAGATAAAAACAGATAGCAACATAAACTTAGAAGCTGATGAATTCGAGTATAATAAGATTACCAACATACTTGTTGCAAATGGCAATGTAATAATAAAAGATCTTGTAAACGATATATTAATTGAAACTGGGAGTGTAACATACAAAAAAAATGAAGAGATAATTTTTACAAATACAAGATCAAAGGCAACTGGAAAAAATACAATTATAAATGCTGATAGTTTTAGATATAACAAAAAACAAAATGAATTATATGCAAATGGAAATGTAATAATCAATGATTTGCTTAATGATATTTTGATTGAAGCAGATGATTTAAACTATTTAGTTAATAAAGACATAATTTTTACAAATACAAGATCAAAGGCAACTGGAAAAAATACAATTATAAATGCTGATAGTTTTAGATATAACAAAAAACAAAATGAATTATATGCAAATGGAAATGTAATAATCAATGATTTGCTTAATGATATTTTGATTGAAGCAGATGATTTAAACTATTTAGTTAATAAAGACATAATTTTTACAAATACAAGATCAAAGGCAACTGGAAAAAATACAATTATAAATGCTGATAGTTTTAAGTTTAATAGATCAACTAATGAATTAAATGCTCATGGCAATGCAGAAATTGAGGATTTAGTTAAAAAAATAATTGTTGAGTCAGAAAGAATTAACTTTTTCAAAAATAATCAAAAGTTTAATTCTAAAGGTAATTCAAAAGCCTATGATAATGGACTTACAATAAATGCTGATGAATTTGAGTATAACAAAACCTTAAATATTGCAAACGCATATAAAAATGTAGTTATCAATGATGAAATTCAAGATGTTAAGATATTTGCGGAAAACTCTACATACTTTAGGAACAAAGAGAAAATTATTACAGAAGGAAAAACAGAGGCAATATCAGAAAATAAGTATAACTTTAAATCTAAAAATACTGTATTTTTAAGAAATGAAGGTGTCTTAAGTTCAGAATTCAAAACAATCATAACTGATGATGAAAATAATTTCTATGATTTGAATAATTTTAATTACATAACAAAGACCAAAATATTGCGTGGTAATAACGTAAAAATAACAACAAATTTCAAAAAAGAAAATAGTGATGATTTTTTATTTTCAAATGCAATATTTAATTTAGAAAAAAAAGAATTTAAAGGCAAAGATACTAAAGTTTTCTTGCATAGTAATATATTCCAAAAAGAGAAAGAAAAATTTTTAGAATTAATCGGAAAAACTGAAATTAATAAACTTGTTGATGAAGACAAAATATTTGAAAATAAACCAAGATTATTTGGAATTTCTTCTAGTGGAGACAAAAATAAGACTATTGTTAATAAGGGTATTTTTACAAGTTGTAAAAACAGTGAAGACAATTGTCCTTCTTGGAGTATGAAGTCAAAAAAAATAACTCATGATAAAAATAAAAAACTATTAATGTATGAAAATTCAATTTTAAATTTATATAATATTCCAGTTTTTTATTTTCCAAAATTTTTTCATCCTGACCCAACTGTTAAAAGACAATCAGGATTTTTAAGGCCTCAACTTAATAGATCTAAAACTTTGGGAACATCATTTTACCTACCTTATTTTCATGTAATCTCAGATAACAAAGATTATACTTTTAAACCTCAAGTTTTTGATAGTGAAATTAAAATGTTTCAAAATGAATACAGACAAGTAAATAAAAATTCAAAATTTATAGCAGATTTCGGTATAACCAAAGGCTATCAGTCATCATTAAATGGAAGCAAAAGAAATAGTATTGGGCATTTATTTAGTAATTATGAAAGAAATTTAGAATACAAAAACTATGAAACTAGCAAAATAGATATATCTCTTGAGAGTGTTACAAATGATACTTTTCTGAATGTGTTTAAAAACAATTTAATCAAATCTTCAGTAAAACCTACTAGCTTAAGCCAACTTACATCCGGTATTTCATTAATTTTAGATAAAAAAGAATTTAAATTTGATACAAATTTTAAGATCCATGAAACTTTGTCAGGATTGGAAAGTGATAGGTATCAATATAATTTACCTTCGTATAATTTTTCAACAGATTTTACGAATGATCTATTTGATGGTTTTTTTGAATTTTCATCGTCTGGTAGTAATGTTTTAGATAATACAAACAGATTAAAAACTTCTATCAATAACAACCTTAATTATTCAAGTTTAGATTATTTTTCAAACTTAGGTTTCAAAAATAATTTTAATATTTATTTAAAAAATTTTAATACAGTAGCCAAAAATCATAGTGTTTACAAATCTAGTCCTCAATCACAGATTATGAGTTTGTTTGAAGTTAATTCCACATATCCATTGGAAAAATTTACTGAGGGTTATGAGGAAACTATTACACCGACAATTTCATTTAGAATAAATCCAAGTCATATGAAAAATTTAAGTAACAGAAATGTTAATGTTGATAATATCTTTAGTTTAAATCGATTGGGTATAGACGAAGCTTACGAAGAAGGGAAATCCTTAACCTTGGGTTTAAATTATAGAAAAGATAAATTAATTGATGAGGATAAAATTCCAAAGGAAATTAAGGAAAAAATTGAAAATAATGAATTAGAAAAAATTGAAAAATATTTTGAAATAAAATTAGCAGGAGTACTAAGAGATGTTGAAGAAGAAAAAATTTCAAGTTCAACTACACTTAATAGAAAAGCATCAAATTTATTTGGTTCTATTACAAATAAATTGAATGAAAAAGTTCAACTAGACTATAATTTTGCAATAGATAATGATTTAAATACATTTGAAAATAATGATATTGGGTTAAAATTTTCTCTTAATAACTTAATTTCAACATTCAATTTTACAGAAACAAGTGGTGAAATGGGTAGCTCTAACACAATATCTAATTCAACTTTATTTAAAATTAATGATTATAATTATTTTACTTTTGAAACTAGAAGAAACAGAAAAATTAGTTTGACTGAATACTATGACTTAGTTTACGAATATAAAAATGATTGTTTAACAGCAGGTATAAAATATAGAAAAACTTATTATGAAGATCGTGATGCAAAACCAACAGAAGATTTGTTGCTTACTCTTACCCTTTTCCCACTTACAACTTTAGAGCAAAATGTTGACCAAAGTTTTTATAGAGAAAATGATTTATTTGATTAAGTTTTTTAAATTTTTTTTTATATTTTTTATTTTTCTAAATTATAATTTAATAGCTAGTTCAACAGAGAATAAAATAATTTATAAAATTGATAATGAAATAATAACTAGTTTTGATATAACTAGAGAATTTAGATATTTGGCACTCATAAATCCGAATATAATTAACTTAAAAAAAGCAGAAATTTTTGAAATTTCAAAAAACTCTTTAATTAGAGAAAAAATTAAGAAAATTGAAATTTTAAATCATACCAGCTCTTTAAGCTTAAATGAGGATTTTTTTAATCAATTGCTTACCGAAAATTACACTAAACTGGGTCTAAATAATTTAAAAGAGCTGGAAAAAAAACTATACAGTATTGGATTTAGTTTAGATGAATTTAAAAATAAATTAGCAATAGAAGCCTTATGGAATCAGCTGGTTTATGAAAAATATTTCACAAAAGTAAAAATAGATAAAGATAAGTTAAAAAATGAAATATCCAGAAAAAGCAGACAATTAGTATATAATTTGTCTGAAATAGTTTTCAATGCAGAAAATAAGAAAGATTTTGAAGACAAATTTAAAAATATTGAGAGAGAGATAGAAACAAATGGATTTGAAAACGCAGCATTATTGCACAGTATTTCTGATAGTAAGTCTTTAGGTGGTAATTTAGGTTGGATAAATGAAACTTCTATAAATAAAAATTTAAATATAAAAATTAAAAATTTGAAAATAGGAGAGTTTACCAAGCCTGAAGTTATCCCTGGTGGTTTTCTTATTATAAAATTAAATAATGTTGAGGAAAAAAAAATATCTATTAATAAAGATTTAGAATTGAAAAAATTAATTACATTGAAAACAAATCAACAATTAAATAGATTTTCGAATATTTATTTTAAAAAAATAAAAAAAAATATAAAAATTGAAAAAATTTAAACCTATAATTATCATTCCAGGTGAGCCAAATAGTGTTTTTTTAGAAATTTTTTTTAAATTATTTAAGCAAAAAATAAAAAGTCCTTTAATTTTAATAGGATCTTCAAAACTTGTTAGGTTTCAAATGAAAAAGCTAAATTATAAAATAAAAATTAAAATTCTAAATTTTAGTAAACTAAATGACTATGTTTTAAATAATAATACAATTAATTTAATTGATATAGATTATAATTTTAAAAAAACGTTTGAGCCAATATCAAAAAAATCAAACAAATATATACATAAATCTCTCAAAATTGGTTTAGAGCTAATTAAAAATAAATTTTCAGATAAATTAATAAATGGTCCAATTTCTAAAAAAAACTTTTTAAATAAAAAATATCCTGGGATGACAGAATATTTTTCAAAAGAATTCTCTGTTAAAAAAAATGCAATGTTAATTTACAATAAAAGGCTATCTGTATGTCCAATTACAACGCATTTACCTTTAAAATTTGTATCAAAAAATATTAGTAAAGAAAAAATAATTGGTAAGGTTAGACTAATAAATGAATTTTATACAACAAAACTTAAATTTAAACCAAAAATTGCTATTTTAGGGCTAAATCCTCATTGTGAAACTATTGATAAGTTTGATGAGGACAATAAAATAATTTCTCCTGCAATAAAATTTTTAAAAAGTAAAAATTATTTTGTTTCAGGACCTTTTTCAGCAGATACGATTTTTTTATCTCAAAATCGAAAAAAATATAATGTTATTGTTGGAATGTATCATGATCAAGTATTATCACCGCTTAAAACATTGTTCGAGTATGATGCAATAAATATAACACTGGGATTGCCTTTTCTTAGAATATCACCTGACCATGGACCGAATGAAAACATGCTTGGAAAAAATAAATCAAACCCACTCAGTTTAATGAGAGCAATCTCGTTTTTAGACAAAAATTGATAAAAGCAAAAAAAAGTTTAGGACAAAACTTCTTAATTGATGATAAAGTTTTAAAACAAATTGTTAATTGTTTAGAAATTAAAAACAAAAACGTACTTGAAATAGGACCTGGAACAGGAAATCTCACAAAATATATTTTAAACAAAAAACCAAAAAAGATGACCGTAATTGAGAAGGATAATGATCTTGTTGACAACTTAAAAGATAAATTTAATGAAAATTTAAATATAATTAATAATGATGTTCTGAATATAGATGAAAGCTCATTATTTAATGAAAAAGTAATAGTATTTGGGAATTTACCTTACAATATATCTACTGAGATACTTAGCAAATGGATAATTAACTTAAAAAATGATTTTTGGTTTGAAAATTTAGTTTTGATGTTCCAAAAAGAAGTGGCTGATAGAATAATAGCTAGTAACAATAATTCAAGTTATGGAAGATTGTCTATTCTAGCAAATTGGAAATTAATTATTAAAAAAATATGTGACATAAGGCCAAATTCTTTTTCACCAAAGCCAAAAATAGATAGCAGTTTGCTTATATTTACTCCAAGAAAAGATTACTATAAATTGAAAAATCCTAAAAACTTAGAAAAAATTACTAGAATTTTTTTTAACAATAGAAGAAAAATGATTAAGAAACCATTTAATCAAATATTTAATGGTGATCTAAGAATATTAGAAAAACTTAAAATTGATTTAAATTTAAGACCACAGAACTTAAATACTGAAACTTATTATAAACTTACTGAAGAATATGAGAATTTAAGAAGTTAGTTTCTCAATATGATTTCTGATAAAATTTAGATCATAATCTTTGGAACCGTCATTTAACTCTGCCTCTATAAGATTATCAATCTTATTATAACATTTTTCTATCTCGTCATTAATTATTACATAGTCATAATTTATCCAGTGCAATACATCTCTTTCAAACTGCTTCATTCTCTCCTCTACAATCAGTTTATCTCTCATGTCTCTGTTTGAAAGTCTTTGAAATAAAACTTCTTTACTTGGAGGTAAAATAAAAAAAGAAATTAACTTGAAATCAAGCTTTTTATTTTTTATTTGATCTGCACCTTGCCAATCAATGTCAAACAAAACATTATTTCCTTTATTTAAATTATCAATAACTGGAGTTCTTGTTGTGCCATAATAATTATTAAAAACTTTTGCATATTCAAGAAATTCCTCATTTTTAATTAATCTTTGAAATTCATCATTATCTACAAAATAATAATCTTTATGATTTATTTCGCCTTGACGAGGATTTCTAGTTGTATGCGAAACGGAAATTACGTAGTTATCTTTTTTTGATAATAAATTTACTAACGTAGTTTTCCCTGCTCCTGATGGAGAGGAAAGTATTATCATTACCCCATCTTTTTCTGAGGGCATTGAAATTTCTAGTTTGCTTTTCCTTCGATAAATTTAACTGCATCTCCTACAGTTAAAATTTTCTCTGCTTCGCTATCTGAAATTTCAGATCCAAATTCTTCTTCAAAAGCCATCACTAACTCAACTGTATCTAAACTATCAGCTCCTAAATCGTCTATAAAACTAGATTCTTCTGTTACTTTAGCTTCATCGATACCTAAGTGATCTGCTACAATTTTTTTTACTTTGCTTGAAACGTCTTCTGACATATTGATCCTTTTTGTTATAATTCGTTAATAGTTTAAAAAGCTATTTTGTCAAGCCATATACATGCCACCATTAACATGCAAGGTTTCACCATTTATATAGCTAGATTGATCAGAACATAAAAAACCTACAACATTTGCAATATCATCAGGCTCACCAAGACGTGCAGATGGTATTTTTGATATAATTGTTTCTTTAAACTTTTCATCTATCTTATCTGTCATAGCAGTTTTAATAAAACCAGGTGAGATGCAATTAACATTAATATTTTTCTTTCCATATTCAATTGCTAAACTTTTAGACATAGCAACTATTCCTGCTTTTGATGCGGTATAGTTAGCTTGACCTAAATTTCCCGTATGTCCAACTACAGAAGTAATATTAACTATTTTTCCAGATTTATTTTTTAACATTTTTTTTATAGCAAATTTACTCATTAAAAATGTTGACGTTAAATTAATATCAATTACCTTTCGCCATTCCTCCAAACTCATTCTAATTGCCAAGTTATCTTGTGTGATGCCTGCATTATTAACAATGCAATTCAAACTACCACCTAGTTCTTTTGTTGCATTTTCAATAAATTCCTCAATTTTTTCACTCTGAGATATGTCAAACTTTAAAATATTTATTTTTTCGAGTCCTTTTTTTAATTCTTCAAGTTTTTCAATTCTTGTTCCTGAAGCTAAAATATTAGCGCCACTTTCATATAATTTCTTTACAATAGAATTGCCTATTCCTCCAGATGCACCTGTAACAATTATATTTTTATCTTTTAAATCATTCATATGTTTAAATTTCCAATATCCTCTTGACTGTTTATCGTGTTAATTTTAACTTCTCTATTAATTCTTTTTACCAAACCTGACAAAACTTTCCCAGGTCCAATTTCTATAAAATGATTTACATCATTATTTATCATATTTAACACACTTTCTCTCCATCTTACTCTATTTTCAATTTGTTTTATTAAAAGCGATTTTAAATCGTCAGAATTTGAAATGGCTTCAGCTGTTACATTTGATATCAATTTATTACTTCCATCAGAAAATGAAATCTTATTTAATTCTTCTGTCATAATTTCTGTTGCCTTACTCATAAGACTGCAGTGAAAAGGAGCACTAACAGGAAGTTTGATATTTTTAATTGAATTTTCTTTTAATATTTCAATTAACTTCTCTAGATCTTGAGTTTTTCCACTTAAAACTATTTGCCCCTCTGAATTATCATTTGCTATTTGTGCTATAAGTTTGGATTCATTATCTTTTAATATTTTTTCGATCACCTCAACAGTTGATCCAAGCACTGCAACCATTCCACCTTCACCTTTTGGAACTGAATTTTGCATAGCATCACCTCTGATTCTTAAAATTTTTAATGTTTCTGCAAAATTTAAATATCCAGCACAAGATAAAGCAGAATATTCACCTAAAGAATGTCCAGCAAAATACTTTGCTTTATTTAAATCAATATTAAATTCTTTTCTAATAACGTTAAATATTGAATAACTTATTAAAAAAATTGCTGGTTGTGTGTTTGATGTTAAATCAAGCTCTTCCTTAGGTCCTTCTAATATTAGCTTTGAAATTGAATAATTTAATGTCTCGTCTGCCTCATTAAATAAGCTTTTCACAAGCTCAAATTTTTCATAAAACTCTTTTCCCATTCCAACCATTTGAGATCCTTGACCTGGGAATATTACAGAAAACATATAAAAATATTAATAATTTTGTGTTTTTATCTATTGTAATTGCACTTTTATAATAGTATATCCTCACATTTTATTAAAGAACATAAATGAACTTATACGAACACACTATAATTGCGAGACAAGATACTTCTCCAAGCGAGTTAAAACAGTTAACTGAAAAATATTCTAAAATTGTTGAAAAAAATGAGGGTGAAGTTGTAAAAACTGAGAACTGGGGCCTTCTAAATCTTTCTTATCTAATCAAGAAAAATAAGAAAGGTAGCTATATTCACTTTAAAATTAAAGGTAAAGGTAAAGTAGTTGAAGAGTTAGAAAAAAATGAAGCTATTGATAAAAAATTATTAAGATATCTAACAGTAAGAGTAAAAGAGTTTGATTTAGACACAAACTATTTCGGCAAAAAAGAAGATAGTGAAAACAAAGAAAGTGCCAAAAACTAATGCCAAAAAGACAAAGTGGAAACAAAAAAGGAAAGCAAAGTAATTTTGCTAAGTTAAGTATTTTCCAACCAAATAAATATAAATTTAAAAAAACTTGCCCGCTTTCAGTAAAAGGTGCACCTAAAGTTGATTATAAAAATATCAAACTTTTAAAAAGATATGTTTCTGAAAATGGTAAGATTTTACCTTCAAGAATTACAAATGTTTCTCAAAAGAAACAAAGAGAATTATCTTTATCAATTAAAAGAGCAAGAAACCTAGCTTTAATATAATGAAAGTTATTTTATTAGAAAATGTTAAAAGAATTGGATCTCTCGGAGAGGTAATTGACGTAAAAAGAGGGTTTGCTAGAAACTTTTTGATTGCAAATAAAAAAGCTCTTTATGCATCTAAAGAAAACATCAAAGAAGTAGAAAAGATAAAAGCTGAATTATCTAAAAAAGATAATGAGAGAAAACAAGAAGCAGCTAAGATTGCAGAACAAGTAAATAATAAGGAATACTCAGTACAAAAATTAAGTACTGAAAATAATGAACTTTATGGTTCAGTTAAGCCCACTGAAATTTCAAAACTTATTCAAGAAGAAAATAAAATTGAAATCAAACCTTCAATGATACAACCAGTTGAAGAAATTAAATCTTTAGGAAAATTCAAAGTTAAAATTTCTTTACACTCTGAAGTTGATGCTGAAATAATTGTTAACGTTACATCAGCAGACACAATTCAATAATTATACATTCTTTTCAACAGCTAAAATTTAAAATTTAAATAATAAAAATTTTCTATAAATTTGGTCTATGGAAAATAATCTAAGTATTGTTAAAGATAAATTTAAAGAATTACCAAATAACATTGAAGCAGAACAAGCTGTAATTGGTTCAATACTAGTGAGCAACGATATTTTTGATGAAATTAATACTATTGTTTCTTCAATTAATTTTTATGATCCTATGCATCAAAAGATTTTTGAAGCTATCGAAAGTCTTATTTACAAAGGTATGCTTGCTAATCCCATTACTTTAAAAAATTATTTTGAAGATGAAAAAGATGACATTAATGTTCCAGAGTATTTAGTAAAAGTAACTAAATTTTCTACATCTGTAAGACAAGCAGTAGAGTACTCAAAAATAATATATGATATGTTTGTCAGACGAGAGCTGATAAAAATATCTGAAGAAACTATCGATAGTGCTAAACTTAATGACCTTGATACTAGCGGTCAAACTATAATTGAGAATTCTGAGAAACAATTATTTGATTTGGCTGAAAAAGGATCTTTTAGTTCTTCACTTATTAAATTTGATGATGCCATGAAACAAACTATAGAAATGGCTTCAGCTGCGTATAAAAACGAAGAGGGAATTGTTGGAGTTCCAACAGGGCTTAGAGATTTAGATGATAAACTTGGTGGTTTGCATCAATCTGATTTGATCATTATTGCAGGTCGTCCATCAATGGGTAAAACATCACTTGCAACAAACATAGCATTCAATGCTGCTCAAAAACTTCAAGATAGTGGTAAAAAATCTTCTATAGCTTTTTTCTCTTTAGAAATGTCATCTGAACAGCTTTCAACTCGTATTATCTCAGAACAAGCAAGAATTAGCTCTAATGACATAAGAAGAGGTAGAATTTCTGATGATCAATTTGATAAATTTCTTGAGACTTCTAAAAATATAGCTGAACTTCCACTTTATATTGATGAAACCCCAGCAATTAGCATTGCTGCTTTAAGTAATAGAGCAAGAAGAATTAAAAGACTATTTGGATTAGATATGATTGTAGTTGATTATATTCAGTTAATGAGAGGTACAACTTACAATAAAGACGGTAGAGTTCAGGAAATCTCTCAGATCACACAAGGGCTAAAAGCAATTGCAAAAGAGCTTGCTGTTCCAGTTGTTGCTCTATCGCAGTTGTCAAGACAAGTTGAACAAAGAGATGACCACAAACCTCAATTAGCAGATTTAAGAGAATCAGGTTCAATTGAGCAAGATGCGGATGTTGTTATGTTTGTTTACAGAGAAGGATATTATCTATCTAGAAAAGAACCAAGAGAAGCAACTGTAGAACATGCAGAATGGCAAGCTAAAATGAATGAGGTCGCACACTTAGCGCAAATTATAATTGGGAAACAACGACACGGTCCAATTGGTAATGTAACACTTGAGTTTGAGGAAAGATTTACCAAATTTAAAGATACTCAAACTAATTAATTTCCAATATAAATGAGCCAATGTTAGCTCAAATGTATCAAAACTTAGTTTTAAAAAACCCAAAGTCAGTATTTATAATACTAATTATTTCTATTTTAAGTTTTGGTTATTTTTCTAAAGATTTTAGGCTAGATGCTTCATCAGAAACCTTATTAATTGATGGAGATCCAGATTTAGCTTACTTACAGGAAGTTTCAGAAAGATACGGTTCTAAGGAGTTTTTAATTCTTACTTACACTCCTAATGAAGGAATGGTGACAGACTCTTCAATAAATAATCTATTAAGTCTTAAATACAAAATTCAAAGTTTAGATTGGGTTCATAGTGTTATTACAC
This sequence comes from uncultured Pelagibacteraceae bacterium, assembly GCA_902546145.1. Taxonomy (GTDB): domain Bacteria; phylum Pseudomonadota; class Alphaproteobacteria; order Pelagibacterales; family Pelagibacteraceae; genus Pelagibacter. The sequence continues at coordinate 87,797 of CACCIT010000001.1, forward strand.
TTTTAGACATACCACTTTTAAATAATTCAGATGCACCACTTCAGGAAAGATTAGAAAGCTTTAAAACTTTAAAAGATGAAGAAGTAGACAGAGAAAGAGGATTTAGTGAAATTTTAAACAGTCCTGTCTTTAGAAATTTTGTAATTAGTGAGGATGGTAAAACAAGTGGGATAATTGTTAACATAAAGCAAAATAAAAAATTAGAGGATATAGAAAATAAGTCTAAAGAAGAAATAGAAAATTATAAAGATCAAATAAAAAAACAAAACCATCAAAACATTTTAGAGATAAGACAAGTAATTCAAAGTTATGGAGATGTTGGAAAAATTTACTTAGGTGGAATTCCAATGATTGCGGATGATATGATGACTTTTATCAAAAGTGATATTGTTGTATTTGGTATTGGAGTTTTATTATTTATTATAGCAACTCTTTGGTTTGTATTTAGAAATCTAATTTGGATTATTATTCCTATCAGTAGTTGTTTTTTCTCAGTGATTATCATGATGGGTCTACTTGGATTGCTTGGGTGGAAAGTGACTGTTATATCGTCAAACTTTATTGCCTTGATGCTTATTCTTACAATGGCGATGAATATTCATATGAGCACAAGGTTTCTTCAGCTTAAAAAAAATTTTCCAACAAAAAGGAACTTTGAAATCATTTCACTTACAACTAGCAAAATGTTTTGGCCTATATTGTATACAGCTTTAACAACAATTTTGGCTTTCTTATCTTTAATCTTTAGTGAAATTAAACCGATTATAGATTTTGGATGGATGATGACTTTTGGTTTAATTACATCATTTATAATAACTTTTACTTTGCTCCCCACTCTTTTAAGTTTTACTTCAGCTAGAAATGTAGCTTTAAAAAAAGAACAAGACTCTAAAGTTACATCAATACTTGGCTCAATTTCTTTAAATAACAAATTTACAATTTTTTCTGCAACTGGAATTATTATTATCTTAAGTGTGGTTGGTATAAGTAAATTAGAAGTTGAGAATAGTTTTATAAATTATTTTGATAAAAATACTGAAATTTATAAAGGAATGAAACTCATTGATGAGGAACTGGGTGGAACTACTCCTTTAGAAGTAATTTTAAAATTTCCAAAAAAAGAAGAAAAGAAATCAGAAGAAGATGATGAATTTGAAGATTGGGGAGATGAAGAAGATGCAAATGATGAAAAATATTGGTTTACTAAAGATAAAGTAGATAGAATTGCATCTGTTCATAATTATTTAGACAGTCTTCCACAAGTTGGTAAAGTTTTGTCTTTTTCATCAATTATTGATATCGCAACACAATTAAATAATAATAATCCACTTGGTACTTTAGAAATGGGAGTATTGTATTCAAAAATACCTGAAAGTATTAAAACAGAAATAATTGATCCGTATTTATCAATAGAAAATAATGAAGCTCGAATTAGTCTTAGAATAATAGACTCACAAGAAAATTTAAGAAGAAATGACTTAATTAATAAAATTAATTTTGACTTAGAAAATGAATTAGGATTAGAAAAAGATGATTATAAATTAGCAGGGGTATTAATATTATTTAATAATTTGTTACAAAGTTTATTTAAGTCACAAATTTTGACACTTGGTTTGGTTATGATTGGTATTTTCTCAATGTTTATTATTTTATTTAGAAATATAAAACTTTCATTAATTGGTGTTGTGCCTAATTTTATAGCTGCATTCTTTATTTTAGGAATTATTGGCTTGTTAGGAATACCTTTGGATATGATGACTATTACAATTGCTGCAATTACAATTGGTATAGCTGTTGATAATAGTATTCACTATATTTACAGGTTCAAAGAAGAATTTAGTAAAATAAAAAATTATAACAACACATTAAAAACTTGTCACTCAACAGTTGGGGTTGCAATATTAAACACTTCAATCACAATTGTTTTTGGTTTTTCAATTTTGGTATTATCTAAATTTATACCAACAATTTATTTTGGAATGTTTACAGGTCTTGCAATGTTACTTGCAATGATATCGGTGTTAACTTTGCTGCCAGCATTGATATTGGCGGTTAAACCTTTTGGTAAAGATGCTTAATGGTAGATGCTCTTAAAGATTTTCTTGAAGCATCCTCTATTATTGATTTAATCTATATTGCAATAACAATATGGTATTTAATTAGTTGTTATAGAAAAGGGTTTGTCTTAAGCATCCTTTCAATGGCTAAATGGCTCCTAGCCTACGTTATTACACTAATTTTATTTCCACGTATAAAACCTTATGTAGAAGATATAATCGACAATGAATATGTTCTCGATATTGGACTTGGAATTACAATATTTATAGTCGTTATCTTTTTAGTATTATTAGTTAACAAAGGTATCAGCAAAGCTGTGAAATATACTGGTATAGGAGGTTTAGACACTACCTTTGGATTCTTTTTTGGGTTTGTAAAAGCATATATTGTTGCTGTTTGTATTTTTTCAGGAATTCACATTGTTTATAATCATGATAAATGGCCAATAAATTTAGATAAATCATACACCTTTCCATATTTAGAAAAAGGTAGTAATTATCTGATAAAAGAATTCCCTAATGAAAAAACATATCAAGATTCTAAAGAAAAAATTGAAGATATTTGATCCGAAATTAAAAGAAGAGTGTGGAGTATTTGGCATTAGTAACGCAAAAGATGCGTCTGCATTAACAGCTTTAGGTTTGCATGCATTGCAGCATAGAGGTCAGGAAGGTTGCGGAATTGTTACTTTTGATGGAGAGAAATATTATTCAGAAAAAAGATTTGGATTAGTCGGAGATAATTTCAACAAAGAAAAAGTTTTAAAAAACCTAAAAGGTAATTATGCTATTGGACATAATCGATACAGTACTACCGGCAATAATATTTTAAGAAATATTCAGCCTTTTTTTGCAGATACTAATGCAGGTGGTATTGGGGTATCGCATAACGGAAACTTAACAAATTCAATATCTTTAAGAAACAAACTTGTAGAGGAAGGAGCTATTTTTTATACAACTTCTGACACAGAAACTATTGTTCAGTTAATTGCTAAATCTAAAAGATCAAAAACAATTGATAAAGTAATAGATGCCATATTCCAAATTCAAGGTGGATATGCATTAGTAATGATGACTCAAAAATCTTTAATAGGTGTAAGAGATCCATATGGTATTAGACCTTTGATGATTGGAAAATTAGGTAGTAGCTATGTTTTAGCTTCTGAAACTTGTGCATTAGATATTATTGGCGCAAAATTTATAAGAGAAGTAGAGAACGGTGAAATAGTGTTAATTGAAAATGATGAACTAACTAGCATCAAACCCTTCCCTCCAAAAAAAGTAAGACCATGTGTGTTTGAGTATATTTACTTTTCAAGACCAGATAGCTTACTTGATAACAAGACAGCTTATGAGCATAGAAAAAATTTAGGAAAAGAGCTTGCAAAAGAAAATGATGTTGATGCAGATATAGTGGTACCTGTGCCAGACTCTGGTAACGCTGCAGCACTTGGTTTTTCTCAACATTTAAAAATGAATTTTGAACATGGTCTAATTAGAAATCACTATGTTGGAAGAACCTTCATTGAACCAAGTCAGCAAATTAGAAGTTTGGGTGTAAAATTAAAATTAAATGCAAATCAAAGTACAATTAAAGATAAAAAAATTATTTTAATTGATGACTCGCTAGTTAGAGGAACTACATCTTATAAGATTGTTAAAATGCTCTATGATGCAGGTGCAAAAGAAGTTCATGTTCGAATTGCTTGTCCTGAGATCAAATATCCAGATTTTTATGGCGTAGATACCCCAACTAAAAAAGAGTTATTGGCAGCAAATAAAACAAATGATGAAATTTGTGAATATATAGGAGCAAAATCACTAAAATTTTTATCTATTGACGGATTGTATAGAGCAATTGGTTTTGAAAAAAGAAATGAGGCTTATCCTCAATTAACAGACCATTATTTTACTGGTGATTACCCAGTTAAACCTGTTGATGAATTGGGTGATAATAAAATAACTCAACTTTCTTTATTAAGTACAGCATCTAATAATTAAAATATGAAAACAGTAAATTTTACTGAAATGAAAAATGGCTCTAAAGAGGATTATGAGCTACTAGAAAAATTTGAAAAAAATTTTGAAAGACAAACAGCAGATAGGATTATTAATTATTTGTCTAAGCAAACTACAACGCTGGAAGGATATAAAATCTCAAGATTAGAACATTCCTTACAAGCTGCAACAAGAGCATTTAAAAATAATGAAAATGATGAGATGGTTGTTGCAACATTATTACATGACATAGGAGATGATCTTGCACCAATGAATCATTCACAATACGCAGCTTCCATTTTAAGACCTTACGTTTCTGAAAGAACTTATTGGATCATTCTTCATCATGGTCTTTTTCAAACTTATTATAGTGCTCATCACTTAGGTGGTGATAGAAACGCGAGAGATAAATTTAAAGATCATAAGTACTACCAGGACACAATAGATTTTTGTGAAAAATATGATCAGTGTTCATTTGATCCTGAATATAAAAGTATGTCTTTAGAGGATTTTACGCCATTAATAAGGAAAATATTCTCAAAAGAACCTTATTATTACCTTTAAATTCATTTATAAATCACTAATTAGAAGCCATGATTAAAACTAAAGATCAAATTATAGAATATTTTAAGTCAGGTATTAAAGATACGAAAGACTTTAAAATTGGAATTGAACACGAAAAATTTTTGTTCGACACTAATGAAAACAAAAGAATTGATTACCCAAAAGTAAAAGAAATGTTTACAGCCTTAACTGAGTTTGGCTGGAACCCTGTATTTGAAAAAGAAAATTTCATTGGTCTTAATAAAGGTGGTAAAAATATTACACTAGAACCTGGAAACCAAATTGAATTATCAGGTGACAAGTTAAACCATATGCATGAAGCATGTGCAGAATCTCAAGATTATCTATTTGAATTAAAACAAGTTACTAAAAAATTAGATATAAAAATAGTTAGTGCAGGTTTTGATCCTATTTCAAAATTAGAAGATATTCCAAACAATCCTAAGCAACGTTATGAGTTAATGACAAAAGACATGCCATTAGGTGGTGAGCTTAGTTTAGATATGATGTATCGAACGTGTGGAACACAATTAAATATTGATTACAATTCAGAAGAAGATTTTATTAAAAAATTTAAATTAGCTAATTCTATTGTTCCAATTTCAATTGCACTATTTGCAAATTCTTCAATAGTTGAAAAAAAGAATAGTAATTATTTATCTTACAGATCTAAAGTTTGGCAAAGCACCTCAAGAGGAGGTTTGCCTAAATTATTTTTTGAAAGTTTAGATTTTGAAAAATATGCAGAATTTGTAATAAACTTTCCAATTTTATTCATTCAACATAATGATCAGTATACTTCAGGAAGAAAATATACATTTAAAGATTTCATGGATGGAAAAATTGAGGAAATAGGAAATAGACTTCCAACTGAATCTGATCTTACAACCCACTTAAGTACAATCTTTACTGAAAATAGACTGAAGAAATATATTGAGCTTAGATCAATGGATACCTGTGGTTGGGATTGCTTGTGTGCCGGACCGGCTTTTAATATTGGTATGTTGTATGGAAATTTAGATGAAGCGTATGAATTAGTCTCTTCATGGGAAACAGACAAAATAATTAATGCTTATTTAGAGGCTCCACAAAAAGGATTTAATACTCAATTAATGGGTAAAGACTTATTGTATTGGACTTCTACTCTTCTGCACATTTCTAGAAAAGGATTAGAGAAAAGAGACATCATTAGTAAAAAAGGAAATAACGAAACTATCTTCTTAAATCATTTGCAAAATGTAGTTGATAATAAGACTACAAATGCAGATCATATGATTAGTAAATTTTCGAAAGATGAAAATTTAGAAGAATTATATGACAAATAAAATAGTAGCTGTTCAAGGAAATCATCCCTCTACCTTAAACCCTGTAACTGATACCAGTGTTTTTTTAGTTAACGAAATTCAAAACAAATATAAAATTTTTTATTATGATCCAAAAGATCTATCAATAATTAACAAAAAAGTTCTAGCTAAAGGTTTCTTCATTAAGTTCAATTATCAAAACAAGAAATTTTATAAAATCATTAAAAAACAAACTTTAGACCTTACAAAGTGTAAGTTTATTTTAATCCGTCAAGATCCACCATTTAATTTAGAATATATTTCCACTACTTACATTTTAGATTTTATTAAAAATAAAGTTAAAATAATCAATAACCCAACATCAATAAGAAATATTTCTGAAAAGTTATATTCAACAAAATATTTAAAATATATGCCTGGTACACTTTTTTCTCAGGATACAAATGAAATCAAAAATTTTATTAGAAAACATAAGAAAGTAATTGTAAAACCTATTCATAGTTATAGTGGTAATGATATTCACTTATTAAACAAATTTAATTCAAAACTTATTAATAAATTTATTAAAAAACATGATCATATTATGTGTCAAAAATTTTTACCTAAGATTAATAAAGGAGACAAAAGAGTTTTTATAATTAATGGAAAAGTTTGTGGTGCAATTTCTAGAGTTCCTAAGAAGGGATCTTATCTAAGTAATATGAGCAAAGGTGCTAAACCTATTAATATCAATTTAACTAAGCTAGAAAATAAAATTTCAAAATTAATTGCTAAAGATTTAAAAAAAGAAAATATATATTTTGCAGGGATTGATTTTATAGATCAAAAATTAAATGGAGATATAAATGTTACTTCTCCTACAGGACTTAAAACTTTTTTTGATTTATCAGGAATAAACCTAGCAAAAACTTTTTGGAAAGAATTAAAAGCGTGAACAATTTAACTGATCAGCAAAGAGGTTCATTAATGGCTTTTGTTGCAGTGATGTTTATCACTCCTGATAGTTTATTTATTAGGCTTTCAAATGTTGATACTTGGGGATTAGTTTTTTATAGAGGCATCATTCCATTTGTAACTGTATTTGTTGGCATGTTGTTTATTTACAAATCTTCTTTTTTTAAATTACTTTATGGAAATTCTATTTATGGCGTTGCTTACATTGTTACATTTTCAATAACCAACATTACTTTTGTACTATCAATTCAAAATACAAATGTTGCAAACACACTTGTTATGATTGCACTTGCACCAATGTTGTCAGCTATTTTTGGTGCAATATTTTTAAAAGAAAAACCAGATCGAAATACTTTGGTTGCTATAGCAATTACGTTTTTAAGTGTTCTTTATATATTTTACGATTCTGTGAAATTAGGAAATATTTTTGGAGATATTTTAGGTTTTATTACTGCATGTGGTCTTGCTGCAGGAGCAACAATCATAAGAGCTGGAAAAAGTCTAAACTTAGTTCCTTCAGCTGTGGTTGGTAAGTTGGTCGTAGCATTAGTTGCTTTATTTTTTATTGATACCTTTGAGCTAAAAGACAATGATATTTATATCATTCCAGCGATGTGTATCCTTTGTGTGGCCATTCCTTTTGTGTTGGTAACACTAGCTCCAAGATACATAACAGGAGCTGAGGTAAATCTATTCTTTCTAATGGAAACAGTTTTGGGACCTATATGGGTGTGGATGGTTGTTAAAGAACAACCTTCAATGGAGACAATTCAGGGAGGAGTGGTAATCATTTTAACTATCGCTATTCACTCTTTCCTAGCCATAAAAAAAACACAAACCAAAACTACTTAGCCCGCAATTTATTAATACTTAAAATTTAGAAATGCAAAAAGAAGTAAAAAAATCCTGGGCCCTATTTATAGGTATTGGAGTAATGATGATAGCTCACGGACTGCAAATGCAGTTGATGGGTATTAGATCTGTACTTGAAGACTTTAGTGTTTTTACAACTGGTGTCTTTATGTCTGGTTATTACATTGGATATTTTATTGGTTCTAGAACAACTCCAAATTTTGTATCTAAAGTTGGTCACATTAGAGTGTTTGCAGCTTTTGCATCTCTTGCATCTTTAAGCGCGTTAGTTGCTGTTGTTTATGTAAATCCATTTATGTGGACTGTTAGTAGATTTGTAACAGGTATCAGTTTAGTTAGTTGTTATGTTGTTACTGAAAGTTGGTTAAATGATAGAGCAACAAACAAAAACAGAGGTCAATTATTATCTGCATACATGATGGTAATTTATTTTGGTTTGGCACTTGGAATGTTATTGCTTAACTTAAGTGAACCAAAAGCTTATGAACCCTTTATTTTAGTTTCTATTCTTTTATCAGTAGCACTTGTTCCAATTTTATTAACAAAAAGACCAGCTCCTAAATTTAAAAAAATTGAGACAATTAGTATTAAAGAACTCTATCAAATCTCTCCGCTTGGAACTTTTAGTTCTTTTTTTACTGGAGTAATTCATGCTGCATTTTTTTCATTAATATCTGTTTATGCAACGCTTGCAAAGCTAACTTTATTTGAAACATCTGTTTTATTATTTATAGCAACAATTGCAGGAGTACTTGGTCAAGGTCCTATTGGATATTTTTCAGATCAATTTGATAGAAGAAGAGTTATTGTTATAACTACTTTTGGTAGTTCTGTATTAGCATTGTTGTCAATTTTTACATCAAATGATCCGATCCAAAATATTTATTACATGGATGAATTTAGTTTTAGAAAAATTATATTTTTTATAGCTGTTGGGCTTTATTCAAGTTTATGTCTTCCATTGTTCTCTTTAAATCTTGCACATACTAATGACTTTGTGCCAAAATCTAAATTCGTTGCTGCTGGGGGAGGACTTCAATTAATTTTTGGTGTTGGTGCAATAAGTGGTCCAATTTTATGTTCATTGTTTATGGAATGGTTTGGATTGAATGGATTTTTTGCATTTTTAGTTATAGTTCATGCTTTAATTGGTACATTTGGTTTATACAGAATGAGAGTAAGAGAGACTGTCGATAATCCAGATTCTACATTTACACCTGTTCCTGCAACCATTACACCTGCTGGATTAGAATTAGACCCAGATACTCCAGCAACATTGGAAGAAACTTCTAAAACTGATAATCCTGAAATTAAAAAATATTAAATTTTTAATGTGAGTCTAATACTGCATGTAAAAATTGTTTAGTTCTCTCGTTTTGAGGATCTCCAAATAATTTTTCTGGTGGTCCTTCCTCAAATATTTTACCTTCATTAAAAAAACAAACTCTATCAGAAATCTCACGAGCAAAACCCATTTGGTGAGTGACCATTATCATAGTCAAACTATGCTCTTTATTTAGTGAACGGATAACGTTTAATACTTCTCCTACTACCTCAGGATCAAGCGCAGAAGTTATTTCATCTAAAAGCATAACTTTGGGTCTCATGGCAAGAGCTCTTGCTATAGCAACTCTTTGCTGTTGACCTCCTGAAAGCCTACTTGGGTGTTGGTCTTTTTTATCTGTCAAACCTACTAGTTCCAATAATTCTAAGGCTCTTTCCTCTGCTTCTTCTTTTTTAAGACCTAAAACTTCAATTGGCGCTTCTATGCAATTTTGTAAAGCTGTCATATGGGGAAACAAATTGAATTGCTGAAATACCATCCCAATTTTTGAACGTCTTTCTCTTAAATACTTTTCACTTGCCTCAACAAGGTTACCATTTTCATTCATATGAGTTAGAGGTTCCCCGTCGAGATTAATTACACCTCCATTTATTTTTTCTAAAGTCATTAAAACTCTAAGAACTGTAGTTTTACCTGATCCTGAAGGTCCTATAATTGAGACCATTTCATTTTTTTTAATATCTAGATTTAATTTATCCAAAACTACTAAGTCACCATATTGTTTGGTTACTTGATCAAATTTTACAATTATTTCGTCAGATGAATTTTTCATAATTTATTTTTTTATTTTCCCTTGTGCTTTATTAACATCATTTTCTAATTTTCTAACCCACATTGCAGCAGGAATTGAAAGAGTTAAAAATATAATTCCAACCAAAGTATAAGGTTCTAAATATCTATAATTATATCCACCTACTGCAGTTGCTGCATGGAATAATTCTGCAACTCCTATTGTTGAAAGTAATGGCGTATCTTTAAAGATACCAACTAAATAATTTCCCATACCTGGTATAGCTATAGGAAATGCTTGTGGCAGAACTATTCTTCTGTAAGTATAAATTGTTGAAAAATTAAGAGCTCTACATGCTTCCCATTGAGATTTTGGAACTCCTTCCAGAGCACCTCTATAAACTTCAGATAAATAAGTTCCAAAATGAAGACCAATAGTAATCATTCCACAAACCCAAGCTGATAGGGTAATTCCAAATTGTGGTAATACAAAATAAACAAAAAATAACTGAATCAAAAGTGGTGTTGATCTTATAAATTCTACTATTTCTCTATTAATCCAATTAACAATTTTAAAAGGAGTTTTTTGACCTAGTAAAAAAAATAAACCAACTATTAAAGCGATCGCATAACCTACACCAGCTGCAAGAATAGTATTTAAAGTTGCAATTGCCATTTGTGGCAAAATTTCAAATGTAAAATCCCATCTCCATCCCATTTGCATAATTTAAATTCTTTCCTTTCCAACTTTTCTAGCTGCTAACACTTCTAACCATCTCAAAAATGGAACTAATGCAAATCTAGCAATAATATAATAAATCAGTAGTGCTGTTCCAAAACACTGAGCAGATAACCAAGTAATTGAATTAATTTGTTTTGCTTCAAAAGTTAAATCCACAACTGTTACCAATGCAACTAATGCTGTCGCTTTTAATAATTCGACAGTTAAATTTGCTGCAGGTGGAAGAATTATTGGAAATATTTGTGGAATAATAATTCTTTTAATTCTTTTTGCTGGAGTAAAATTTAAAGCATGTGCCGCCTCCCATTGTCCCTTAGGCACTGCGAGTATTCCTGCTCTAACTATTTCTGCACCATAAGCACCAAAGTTTAAACCAAGAGCCACTACTCCTGCTGTAAATGCTTCAAGTGATATTCCAAAAAAAGGTAATACATAATAGGCCCAAAATAATTGAACCAATAAAGAAGTTCCCCTGAAAAATTCTATATATACTGTAGCAATCCCTTGTATCGCTCGATTTTTAGACAATCTCATCAAACCAAAAATCATGGAAATAATCACATATAGAATCATAGAACAAACAAGCACTTTTATTGTAGTGACTGTTCCTAACAAAAGTGTAACACCGTGTTCGTTTAAAAATTCAAAATATGTCAAAGTATTTTCCTTTAGATTTTAAAACCAGGCAACAATTAAGTTGCCTGGTTTAATTTTTTAATAATGTAAATTATTTAGTTGAGCAAGCCCACTCTGTAGTCATGTCAGCGGGAGGTAGTTGAGCTTTATCATAGCCATACTTACCAGCTCTCTCTAACATTTTATCAGGATTAGCTAAAACTTTAGCTAAAGCTACGTTGAAAGCATCTCTGAACTTACTATCACTTTTTCTAAAACCAATACCTACTACGTTTACAGTTTCTTTAGGCATTAATTTAGGATCAGTTACTTCAAAAGCTCCGCCAGTTTTTTCCTCATGCTCTTTTGCACCAAAGAAAGTTTGTACAGCAGCATCAGCTCTTCCAGCTTTCATTGCTGCTAAAATACCAACTTCACCTTCTACTAAAAGCATTTGGCTATCTGGAACACCAGCTTTTTTTGCAGCTTCTACAGTGTTAAAACCAGTTCCTGTTACAAGTTTAGCTCCAGTTCTTATAACATCCTCGTAATTATTAATTCCTTTAGGGTTACCTTTTGGAACTAACATTGCATCACCAAATACTCCGATTGGATCTGAAAAATCAATGTTGGCACATCTGCTTTTTAAAATGTACATACCACCAGTTATCATGTCTGATCTGTCAGCATTTATTCCTGGAATAAGACCTGACCATTCAAAAACTTTAGTTTCATGCTCAGTAATTCCCATTTCTTCTAAAACAGTTAAAGCAATCATGTTTACGAAACCTAATGCTTCACCATTATCTCCAGCATATGCCCATGGCACAGCAGTACCAAAACCTAGTCTTAATTTGTGACCATCTGCAAGCCTTTCAGTTAATGTTTTTGCATTAACAGTCGAAATACTAAACAGAAGAACAAATAAAACAGTTAACGTTTTATATATTTTTCTCATTATATCCCCTTCGTTATGTTTTGATAAAGTTAAACAGATTAGAGAAGTGGTGTACACAGTAATTGAAATAAATATTCAATCCTGAGTTGTCTGCAATTTATTTTATAAGGATTTTTTCTGATAAATTTATTTCACCATCATTTTCCGGTGTCAAATAAACACCCATGTCATAGTGATCGTAAGTTTGTTTTAAAGTTTTAAGTAAATTAAAAGAATTATCATCTGTTTCAGGTTTTAAGTTTATTGCAACACATCTTGGAATATTTTTTTCAACTTTAAACAAAATATTATTTATTTTTATAGTTTTACCAATCCAGTTTCTTTCTTCCCAAGCTTCCACTCCATCAAAATATAGATTGCCTCTGAAAATAGATTTTTCAATTTTTTTATCAATTTTATTCTCAAAATCTTTAATGCTATTAATATTTAAAAGCGAAATTGAGTTTCTAAACATAGACTTGTTAGATATAGAGGTATCATAAAAAGGATACTCATCATTTCTCATAAGTCTTATATCGTTTTTTAAAGACCCCTCTAGTTCAATTAATTTTCTTACAAGATCATCTCTTTCATTTGTTTCATTAACGTTAACAGTAATAATTTCTTTATTATTTAGCGTTAGAGTTAACTTATTGTCCTCATGTAAAAAATTGTACTTATTAAACACTGGTGTGTTTTTAAGCGTTACAATTTTATTCCATTTACCTTTTCTTGTTTCAGGATTTTTTTCGAATTCTACAGATTGATCTAAATTAAGATTTTGTGAAAAAGCAAAAACTCTATCACCTTCTATCCCAACATTTTTATTAATTTTACATTTTTCAATATTTTGAAATGAAATCGATTTTACAGGACAGTTATGTATTGAAGTAATAATAACACTCATATAATCTTTAAAAATAATATGACTTATCTTAATTCAAATCAACAGAAACAATACAATGAAGAAGGATATGTAGCGCCCTTAGATATTTTAACTCAAGAAGAAGCTTTAGAAGCAAGAAATGAAATTGAGCTAATTGAAAAAGAAATGCCAAATGAAATTGATAAATCTGGCAGATACAATGTGCACTTAATATCTCCTAAACTAGATGCGATTGTTCATAATTCTAAAATTCTTGATGCAGTTGAAAGTATTATTGGAAAAAATATTTTAGTTTGTAGTACTACTTTATTTATTAAAAACCCTAAACAAGAGGGATTTGTAAGTTATCATCAAGATGCAAAATATATTGGGTTAGAACCTCATAATTGGGTCACTGCATGGATAGCAATTACAGACTCAAATAATGAAAATGGTTGCATGAGAATGTGGCCTAAGTCTCATATCGAACTAAAAGATCATAACCAAAAGTTTAATGAAGGAAACCTCTTAACACGTGGTCAAACAGTAGAAGGAGTGCCAGAAAATGAAGTTAAACCCATAGAGCTTAAAGCGGGTCAAATGTCTTTACACCACCCAAGAATAGTCCACGGCTCTGGAATAAATAAAAGTAATGATAGAAGAATTGGTTTTGTGGTTCAAAGTTACATAGGAACCAATGTTAAACAAATTTTAGGAAAAAATAGTGTTCAAATTGCTAGAGGAAAAGATGAATATCATTATCACAAAGTTATTAATCGTGCTAATTCATTAATGAGTGAAGAAGGCAAGTCTTTAAGAATTAGAGAAAATAAATATCTACAAGAAATCTTTTATAACGGTTCAGAAAAACAAGGAACATATTAACAAGATGAAAAAGACTATTAATCTTGGAGTGATAGGTATAGATCATGGTCACATCTTTGACATGTTGGACGAAATGTTAAAAGAAGGATGTACGTGTGATCATTTTTGGACAGAGGGTGATCCATTAACCCTAGGGGAATTCAATTCAAAATATCCAAATATTAAAAGAAAAGAAAATAAGGAAGAAATATTAAATGATCCCTCAATTGATATGATTTTAATATCTTCAGTTCCTAAAGATAGAGCTCATAATTCAATAGAAGCTTTAAAAGCTGGAAAAGATGTGATGGTCGATAAACCTGGTTGCACTACCCTGGATCAATTAAACGAGCTTAAACAAACAGTAAAAGAGACTGGAAAAATATGGTCAGTTAATTTTTCAGAAAGATTTCATGTTGCAGCTGTTGCTAAGGCTGAAGAATTAGTAAACGAGGGAAAAATTGGTAAAGTAAAGCAAACAATTGGTACCGGTCCACATAGACAAGGTAATTATGAGAGACCTGATTGGTTTTATGATCGAGAAAGTTATGGTGGAATAATTACTGATATAGGCTCTCATCAAATTCATCAATTTTTAGTATTTACAAATTCAAATGAAGCAAAAATTAATCATGCTCTTGTGGAAAATACTACCAAAAAAGAAAAACCTGGTTTTCAAGATTTTGGAGAGGTTAATCTAACTGGTAATGGTGGACATGGTTACGTTAGATTAGATTGGTTCACTCCAGATGCACTTCCAACGTGGGGAGATGGACGATTATTAATCCTTGGGGATAAAGGTTATATAGAAATAAGAAAATATACAGATTTAGCAAAATCAGAAAAAGGTAATCATTTATATTTAGCGAACAATGAAGAAGTTAAATACATCGATTGCTCTGATGTTAAGCTCCCCTACTTTAGAAATTTAATTAATGATGTAATAAACAGAACTGAAACTGCTTGTGCTCAGGAATTAACTTATCTTTCAATGAAACTTGCAATAAAAGCACAATTAAAAGCTGAAACAAAATGAAAAAGTATCAAGTAGCAATTATTGGAACCAATATAGGTGCTAAGCACTATGAAGATTTTCAAAAAGTTAAAGAAAGATTTAATGTTCACACTTTATGTGGACTTACAAGAGAAGCAATTGATAACATTTTATCAAATGACACCGAAACAAAAATATCACTCAACTTTGATGAAGTATTAAAAGTAAAAGAAATTGATATCATTGATATATGTCTTCCACCCCACTTACATTTTTCAGCTTGTAAAAAATCTATGGAAGCTGGAAAGCATGTAATTTGTGAAAAACCATTAGTATCAAGTCTTAAAGAAGTAGATGAATTAGAAAAGATCAGTAAAGAAACAGGTAAAATTATTTTTCCAGTTTTCCAATATCGTTATGGTCTAGGATTTTCTAAATTAAAAGCATTAATAAAATCTGGTTTAGCAGGAAAACCTTTGGTTGCTTCATTAGAAACTCATTGGAATAGAGGAAAAGATTATTATTCAAAACCTTGGAGAGGAACTTGGGAAGGTGAACAAGGTGGAGCTATATTAAGTCATTCAATACACATTCATGACTTAGTAAGCATGATCTTAGGTCCGGTTTCAAATGTATTTGCTAAATTATCAACTAGAGTAAATGATATTGAAGTAGAAGATTGTGCAGCTTTATCAATTGAAATGGAAAATGGAACTTTAGTTACAAGCTCAATTACTCTTGGAGCTGCAAATGATACTAGTAGACTTCGATTTTGTTTTGAAGGATTAACAGCTGAGTCTGGTGCATCTCCAGACAAACCATACAGTCCAGCAGATGATGAGTGGCATTTCTTACCAAGATCCCCAGTTACTCAAGCTAAAATAGATGAGGTACTGGCAAAAGTAGAAGAGCCTCAATCTTGGTATGCAGGTATGTTTGATGAAATTGCAAACAAATTAGATGGATCCAATAGTGATGAGGTAACTTTATCAGATGCTAGAAAATCTTTGGAATTTGTTACTGCTGTCTACGATTCTTCTAGGCAAAATAAAAACATTAAACTTCCAATAGATAAAGACAATCCACTTTATCATTCATGGTTGCCAAATAAATCATGATAAACTTTGAGCTCAATGAGAGTTTAATTGAAGAGTTTAATAATAATGGTTTTCTGATTTTAGATAACTTTTTAGATTTAAAATATATTGAAGATCTTAGAAATAAATTTGAGCCTTTATTTAAAGGTAATTTTGAAACAGGAATTGAGCCAGATGAGTGGAACTGGAGATTTGGTAAAGATCCTGAAGATGTTACTCGTCAAATCTGTAATGCTTGGAAGGCAGATAATTTAATAAAAAAAGTAGTTTGTCATAAAATAATTGGTAAAGTTTGTTCTCGTTTGATGAACTGGCAAGGTGCAAGATTAGTTCAGGATAATGTTTTATGGAAACCTCCCGGAGGAAAAACATTAGGCTTTCATCAAGACGCTGCTTATGATGATTGGCTTATTCCTCAAACAATGATGACCTGTTGGATGTCATTAGATGATACATCAAAAGATACTGGAACTTTAGAGTATATAAAAGGCTCTCATAAATGGGTACTACAGCCTCCTAAAGGAGAATTTCACTCCCCTGAAGATTATAAAAAAGAATTAAATATTTTTGCTGAAAAAAATAATAAACAAATAGAAGTTGCTTATGTAGAGGTGCCAGCTGGTGGTGTTTCATTTCACCATGGCTTTACCTGGCATGGATCAGGAATTAATACTTCAAGTAACAATCGACGAGCAATTGTTTCTCATTGTGTTCCAAGTAATGCAAAGTTTCATCCAATAAATGAAGGTGGAACAGCTAAGACTTATAAAAAATATAAAAAGGAAAATTGTGATCTTTTAGATGAAGAGTATTTTCCTCTTTTATGGGAAAATAATTCTATTTAGATCCATCAAACCTATCTTCATCCTGTCTAGTTGGATTGTAGGTAGGTGATGTTTCAAATTGTTCTTCACATTTAATATCAATATAAGGCGCTTTTGATCTTGTAAAAATCTCACCTGATACTCCAAACCAAAAACTTGGTGGATCAAATGTTGCAGCAGCAATAGCTGTTAAACCCTTTAAAGCTGGTGCTGATATAGTCCAATAAACACTGGTTCCACATTTTTTACAAAAATTTGTTTCAAAAGTATTTCCGCTCTCAGTTACAAACTTATATTGATTATAATTTTGTGAGTGGTGTTTTACATTTTCTTCTTTAAACCAAGCACCAACTCCAAAAGGACTGCCTGATCTTAGTTGGCAATATCTACAGTGACAAACTCTAGCTCTTTCTGGATTACCAGTTGTTTCGTATCTGTTTTCTCCACAAGCACATCCACCTTGATGAATTTCTTTATCTGACATAATTAAAGACTATAATATTTTAAAATAATATGAACAAAGAAAACGCAAGTAAACTCTGGAAAATTATTCAGGAAGCTGGCGATTATTTGGGGGAATAGAGGGACACCCTACTACACACTACTTCACACTAGTAGACACTAGTTATGCGAATAATTAAAATTTGTATTAAAATAAATCGCATAAAGACTCATCGATTTAATCAAAAAACTTGAATACAGACTTGAAACAAATTAGATAAATCAAATACATGTTTTTCAAGCAATTAGACACCCTATTAAGGATTTGGTAATCTTGGTTATGAGTTTAAGTGCTGAACTTAAAAAAAAAATAATAAAATCTAAATTTTATAATCTTTTCTCCATTTATTTGTAATCTTTGTTATGGCTCTATTTTGTGGATGATTATCACTAAAACCGTTTTCACCTGAAATACCAGCGTTGTGACAATTAGATGCTATAACTTTTATTTCATCAGCTAATTTATCATCATTGTATTTTTTTTTTATGATTGTTGAAATTGAAAATACAGCATGTTCAATAGGTCCCATTATTACTCCTTTCTAAATTAGATTTCCGAAACTCTAGATTTCTCTTTTTCAATTCTTGATTTTAGATCAATTACTTTTTTTGAACCAAAAGACATAAATTTATCCTCTACATAAATTTTGTGAATTGCATCTGCATATTTATTTTGAAGTTCATTTGCATATTTATTAATAGCATCTGGTCCAGCTACTAATGGTGTATATTTTCCAGTTTCTATAGCCCTTTTTGCAACAGCTTTTGAGACAGCCTCTAAAACTAACTCTGCTTGCATCACTTGACCACCAGGAGTATCCAATCCTTTGCCACCTTCTCCGAGATATAAACTTACTGATGGAGATTTAATAAAAATTACTACATTGTTTTCTGAGTCAAACATAACTCTTTGCTTAACCCCTTCCCTTGGATCGTATTTAATATCGTTTATGAAACCACCTCTTTTCTTTGGCTTAGGGTTTGGATTAGGATTTCTAACAGTTTTAGCTACAGAGTGTAAAAGAGTTTGTGCTTCATTACTTTCGAAATTAGCAGTTAAAACATTATCGCTACCAACTTGTCCTCCTTCAACTCTAACAGTAGCTTTAACAAGATCTTCCCACTCTGTTTCTTGAAAAGCAACATCTTTAGTTACAACATTTAATTTCTGCTCTTCAGATGAAAAACTTACAACGTCACCTTCTTTAGCTATGCTAGTATTAGCATAAACTGAAATACTGTTTGTTTTATTTGAAATTATTGAAAAATATTCTGACAGGAAACCAAACCCATTATTAGGTCTAGGTTTATTTTTTCCCTGAGTTACAACTGGACCTAAATCATTTTCACCTAAGAGTTCTTTAAATAATTCATTTATTTTATTTACTGACTCTTCTATTTTAACTTTATGTTTTTTGTCTAATTGACCTTTCCTACTATTTTGAATTTCTCTTCTTTTCGCATCTATAAAAGGTTTAATTTTTTCAATTACAGTTTCTTTTAAAGCTTTCATGAAGTCGTGATTCCAATTAGGACCAGTTCTATTAGTTGAAAATACAACTTCATCTCTTAATGCAAGTTCTCTTATATGTGGACAATCACACGTTCCATAAAAAAAAGAAAATGCTTCGTCAGCTGACCAATCAAATGCGGTATTATCTACTGCTAATCCTTGGGTATAAAAGACTATTCCAGATAAAGCAGACTCCTTTTCTTCGGAAACTGTAGTTAATTCTTCCTTACATTCATTTAATTCTAAATTTATCTTTATATCAGGGAAATTTTTAACTGAAACTTCCTCATTTAGAATATTTTTTGATTTAGGATAATTAAATTCTAAAACTCTTTCATGAAGAACTCTTTTTCCTCTAGTTGACTTAAAATTAATAGATCTATTTGGATCAGCTATTATATGTCTTATCTCAAAATGTGTCTGTAGTTGTTCCCTCAACTGTTCATACTGAGTTATTGTTCTTATTTTTGAACAATCTGCAACAACCAAAGTACCATTTTTTTTATGTATTCCTAATTCTGATCTTATTTTTTTATTAGCTGATTTCTGTGGGTGTTTAAATAATTTTGGTTTTCTTTTTTTTGTATAGACATCAATTCTATTATATTTGCCATCTTTAATTGTATGTACAGTTCCAGAACCAAGTCCCAATAAAGATTGAATCAATCCTCTTCCCCAAAGTCCTCTTACACTTCTTCCTTTTTGAGTATTATCAAATCCACTAGTTGAAGCTGCGTAAGTTCTTATTTTTTTCTCTAACTCATCCTCACCCATTCCTTCTGCAAAATCTCTAAATTTTAAAATTGCACTATCTAGTTTTCTTTCATATTCAATTTCAATTTTTCCATTAATTTTTGCATTTTTATTTTCTAATCTTTTATAACTATCATCAGGATTTGTTGTTAATTCAATTGCTGCTCTTTTTAAATCACCTCTTATTGTGTCATTCGCATCTGTAGTTAGCAACCTATCGTCTATCTTAAAATCTAATTCTTCACCTTTTTTTGCTACCATATTATTTATTTAGCTTTTTAAGCATACCTCCTGAATATTTGTCATCGTTGTTTGTGGAAAATAGAAACACATATTTTTCTTTTAAATCATCTAAGAAATTGATCATATCATCTCTGTTACAAGCTTTAAGATGTTGCGTTAATTCAATAAATGATCTGTTGAGCATTTCAGACGAGCTTTCCATTGTGCAATGTAATATTTCTCTCAAATCAAATTCTGTAACATCTAAAATGCTTTTTGAATTTAAAAATTTTTTATAACCATCTGAATTTTCCATTATATTAACGATTTTACCAGATCTTGTCCTGTTATCTTTATTTGTTTTGATCGATGATTTAATTTTTAATTTCTGCTCAGTTATTTTTACTAAATCAACACCCTTTGGAAGGACTGTAAATCCACTTTTATTGTTTCCAGAAATATAATCTAAATGTCTACAATCAACCCATCTTTTATCTATAACAGCTGAGTCAGGCCAATCTTCATGTCCCCTTAATCCAAACTTTTTAGGAAACATTTTAAAAGCTCCAAGAACTAGTTCTTCTCTTGTTATTGACCTATTTTGTTCACATAATTTATGTGCTGTATAAACGATCAGCTCATTCATACCTACATCAATATATTTATTTTCTTCAAACATTTTTAAATCTTCTAATCTCATTATGTAAAATCAAACTCATCTCTTTCTCTTCCAGTTTTTGAGTTTCTAAACTTATGTTTTATTACTCTTACTTCTTTTTCAAGCGCGCTAATAATTTGCTCAGCTTCATCTGTTGAGTAAGCGTAATGACTTTTATTAGCTAAATTACCAATGAGCTTAATAGTTTTAATTGCTTTGTTAGTTCTGCTTTTTGCAAGTTCTCTAAATTTTTTATCTTTCATTGTATTTAATATATGTTGCCATATGGCATATGTCAAGTGTAAATAATTATACAACCTATAGACTAATCATTATTTAAACCTATATTTACAACAATATTTAGACGAGTATCTTTTTAATTAATTATAAATAAGAAAGCAGATAATTAAAATTTTTATTAAAATAAATTGTATAAAGACTCATCTATTTAATTAAAAAACTTAAATACATACTTGAAACAAATTAGATAAATCAAATAGCTATTGAGTGTGTGCAAAAAATCTATAGCTCTTAAATATCATTTATTTATTGAGTCGTTTTGACTCGTTAAATATATTATAGGATTTTATAGGATAACTTGAAACAAACTTGAAACAAACGAGATAAATCAAGGTATAAGTAGTATGAACAAAGAAAACGCAAGTAAACTCTGGAAAATTATTCAGGAAGCTGGCGATTATTTGGTGGGACAATTACCTGACCATCCAAATCACCCTAAAGGAAGAAACCCCTATGCTCATGTTGCTATCTGTGTGAAGAGTAAATTCAATGCAAGTTATAAGGATATTCCTGATGAAAAATTTGATGAAGTTATAAAGTATATTGAGTTTTTAAAAGAAAATCCTAGTTAGATTTAATTGTATTTAACAATTCATCAACATCACTAGCTTTAGTATTCCAAGCAGCAACTAATCTAACCGCTTTACCATCCAATTCTTCTTCATTCATTTTGTAACCTTGAGAATTTAGATGTTCTATTTTTTCTCTTGGAAATTTTGCAAAAACTTCATTTGCCTCTGTTGGATAAGCAATTTCAATATCATTATGTTTACTTAAACCATCACTTAATTTTTTACCCATTGCATTAGCATGTTTTGCGTTTCTCAACCAAACATCATTTGAAATGTAGGCATCTAGTTGAGCAGACACAAAACGCATTTTAGATAATAAATGCCCTGCTCTTTTCATTAAAAAAGCAATGTCCCCTACTAATTCTTTCTTAAAAAATATAATTGCTTCAGCAGCTAAACATCCATTTTTAGTTGCTCCAAATGACAATACATCAACCCCTGATTTCCAAGTCATTTCAGCAGGAGTTGCACCTAAAGATACCAATGCATTAGCAAATCTAGCACCATCCATATGTAAATTTAGATTATGTTTGTGAGTTATCTCTGCAATTTTTTTGATTTCATCTAATTGATAAACTTCCCCTGTTTCACATACTTGAGTGATACTGACTGATGAAGGTTGGGTGTGATGCACAATTCCTTTTCCACCTATCGATTGGTGTAATTCTTCTGCAGTTATTTTTCCCATTATTCCAGTTAAAGGAATTAATTTTCCACCTCCTGTATAAAATTCAGGGGCACCACATTCATCCGTATTAATGTGAGACATCTTATGGCAATAAATATTTCCATATGATGGTGTCATTGTAGATAAAGCTAATGCATTTGCAGCTGTCCCTGATGCAGTTGGAAAAACAATTACTTCTTTTTCAAATATTTCAGAAAACTTATCTTGTAACTCTGTTGATAAAGGATCATTTCCATAAGGAGTACTATCTCCTTCATTTGCTTTTATGATTGCCTCTAATACTTCAGGACAAGCACCCGCAACATTATCGGAAGCGAATTTAACCCGCTCTCTTTTTGTTTTTATTTTTGCCATTGTTATTGTTTTGGAAAATAATCTTTTAAAGTGCCTTCTCTATATACATCTGCTGTACAACAATGAAGTCCTCCACCAAATGCATAAGCATCTCTTAATTCTACAGGCACTACTTCCATTCCTAATTTATCTAATTGCTCAGCTTGATAAATTTCACTTTTCTCAACACAAACTGTTTTAGGATCTAAAACCAAAACATTCATTGATAACCATGTTGAAGAATAACAAAGTGGTGGCGGTTCGTTATGAGCTGGTTGAGCACTATCAACAATTTGCCATCCATTATCTTCAAAAAGTTTTCTTTGTTCTTTTGGTAATCTTCTTTGAGGATTGTTGATTATTAAACCTTCTTTTATTGGGGTAAACGTTGCATCAATGTGAATAGGATATGGATCTCCTGGGAAATTTACTGCGTGAACTCTGTGATCTTTATAATGTCTTTTTAGCCAATCAATTCCTTTTAAATTAGTTGTAAATCCATGTTGCACAACCAAATCTTTTCCAAATCTCAATACATCTGCTGCATCAAACAATGGCTCTTCTTCAGTAGTTACAAAATATTTTTTCTCAGTCCACTCTAATCTTTTTTGAACACCAATTTTATCTGATAAATAATCTTTTCTGTAATCTGCATCTGTTAATCTTGGTTTTGGAGCAGACTCGTGTCTCATGTTAGGATCTTGATTGTAATAATCTTTAAGTAATGGTCGGTAACATAAATATTCAAACCAACGACATCTGTAACTCATTGTTGCTTCTAAAATTTCATTACCCACAGTTAACAAAACATCTCTTGGAGGCATACAACCAAACATAGTTTCTGCTTCCCAATCTGGTGTTGATGTTTTTTGATTAAAATCAATTGGTGTTGGTCGATCAACTTTAATACCTCTTTTTTGAAGCATGTTAGAAAAGTTGTCTAACAATTCATTTGCTTTATCGACAGTGTCTTTGGTTCTTGGACCAAACTGTCCTCGCATATCACTATCTTCAGGAACTTTTGCATCTAATGCTGGCTCTGGTGCTGGAATACAAGTACCATCCGCTCTTCCAACAATTACATGTTTTAACGGATCCCATTCATTCCAACTATTAACAATAGTTTTGTTCTCGCTCATAAAGATTAGTTTTTTATAATATTATGCTCAGGCCCGAAAGGAAATTTTGTAATATTTTCTGCTCCATCTTTACCAATCACTAATATATCGTGTTCTCTATATCCACCAGCACCAGGATTACCTTCTGGGATCATTATCATTGGCTCCATAGAAACCACCATATTTTCCTCAAGAACAGTATCAATATCTTCTCTTAATTCTAAACCAGCTTCTCTTCCATAAAAATGTGAAAGCATACCAAATGAATGGCCATAGCCAAATGTTCGGTACTGAAGGTAACCAAGTTCAGCAAATAATTCATTTAACTCATGACAAATATCAGAACATTTAACACCTGGTTTGATTAATTCTAATCCTCGCTTATGAACTTTAACATTTGCTTCCCAAGCTTTAAGGGAGGCATCATCTGCATGGTCTAAAAACAAAGTTCTCTCCAATGCAGTGTAATATCCTGAGATCATTGGGAAAGTATTTAAAGATAAAATATCTCCTTTAACTAATTTTCTATTAGTCTTTGGATTGTGAGCTCCATCTGTATTGATACCAGATTGGAACCATACCCAAGTGTCCATGTATTCTGCACCTGGATAACTTTTAACAATCTCCCTTTCCATTCTATCCCTTGCTGCTATTGCTACTTCGATCTCCGTGTTATCTTCTCTAATATTTTTAGCTATTTCTTCACCACCAATGTCTGCAATCCTTGCGCCATTTCGAATGATCTCAATTTCTTCATCAGATTTAATCATTCTAAGTTTCATTAGATCTTTTGAAACATCACTAAAAACAGAGAAAGTAAAAATAGATCCTATTTTTTCTCTCATATCTAAAGTGACATGATCATTTTCAATTCCTATGTTTTTTGGAGGCTCATCTCTTCCAATAATTGATACAATTGCTCTTAGAAAGTTATCTCTTTTCCAATCAGTATAAATAACATTATCACAATGTGATCTACGCCATGGTTGGCTTGCATCAATATTAGCTGAAATTGTTGAAATTTTATCTTGAGTAATCACACATCCATATGGTCTTCCAAAAGAACAGTAAATAAAACCTGTGTAATACGCAACGTTATGCATGGATGTTAAAATAATCATATCAAGACCATTTTTTTCCATCACCGATCTAAGTTTACTTACTCGATCGTTATACTCTTTATCTGTAAATGGTAATTTTACTTTTTCACCATTTTTAAGTTCAAAAAAATCTGGTCGTTCCATAATAATTTAATTTAATGCTATGTAGCGTTTATTCCATCTCATAATTAAGCTGTAGTAGAATAAAGATACAAACAAAAAGAAACCTCCAATAATTGTATTTGTTGATGGTACTTCATTAATTCCTAAAATTGGTAACCAAACCCAAAATATTCCACCCACAACTTCTGTTAAAGATAACAATGTTAACTCAGCAGCTGGAATAGCTTTTGAACCAATTGAATATAAAATTAATCCTGAACAAACTAAAAATCCATGAAGTGAAAATAAAGAACTATTATAACTCGTAGCAAAGAATGCTTGTCCAGTAGATAAAATCATAATTGATGCAAACACAAAACAAAAGAAACCAGCAAAAGCAACTGTTGTAAATTTAGGAGTTTCCTTTCGCCATCTTAGCGAAACTGAAAATACTGAAAAACCTATCGATGAGGTTAGTCCAAATACAAAACCAATTAAAGATTTCTCACCAGTATTACCAATTGCCATTATCAATATGCCAGCTGAAGCAATTATAATTGATATCCAAACATTAAGTGAAATTCGTTCTCTAAGAAATAAAAACGCTAAAAGTGCAGTAAAGAAAGGCATTGCAGCCAAACAAAGTAAAGTAACAGCAGCACTGGTATTTGTTATCGAGTAAATAAACGTAATCATTGCAACTCCAAGACCTGAGCCACCAACTACTCCTGATAATCCTATTTTATAGTAATTTTTATAAAAGTTTTTTCCCTCTTCAAAATATAAGTAGAGATTAAGTAGAATAAAAATAGTTAAACCTCTTCCAAAAATATACTGCCAAGGAACAAGATTAGGACTATCCATATATCTTACAACCAAAGGTCCAAATGACCATAAAATACCAGCAAATAGTACAATTGGGACAGCAAGTTTTGGATTTCTTAACTCTAACATATGGAGAAATCTAATTCTAAAAAGATTTTTCTACAACAAAAATACGTTTCTAAATCAAAGTTTGATTGGAGTGGTTGGGGAAAAAACAATCTAAGATGTCTCCTTTTTTAAATTTTGATTTCCCTGCTGGTAACAAAGACCAAATGTTTGATTTAACAAAAGATTTTACTCTAAAAGACTCTTGCCCTTGTAAAATCTCAACTTCTATTTTTCCATTTTTAGTTGTGCTTAATTTACTTTTTGCAAACCTTGTAAAATTCTGTTTTTTAGAAAAACTATTTTTTAAAGTTGCCCTAATAGGCTGTTCTTCACTTAGTCCTAAAATGTTTTCCATAAAAGGAATAACGAAAAATCTAAAACAAGCAGATGATGACATTGGATTTCCTGGAAGTCCAAAGATTGCTTTTTGTTTTCCTTTAATTTTGGCAAATAAAATTGGTTTTCCTGGTCGGATTGCTACACTTTTAAAATAATTGGATAATTTAAATGTCTTAACAACACTTGGAATATAGTCATATTTTCCAGCAGAAACAGCGCCTGAGGTTATCAATATATCGGTATCAGTACTTATAAGTTTTTTAATTTGAGATTTATAAATATTTTGATGGTTGTCTCTAAGTATTCCACCATTTTTAAAATTGAATAAAAAGTTTTCTTTAAGATTTTTGATATAATGACTATTAGAGTTTCTAACTTTCCAATTTGGAATGTTGTCTTGGTCGGTAATTTCATTTCCTGTTGAAAAAAATAAAATATTAATCTTCTTTTTAACTTTAATTTTTTTTATCCCCAATGTTTTAAAAGCTAAAATGTGATTTGGCTGTATTATTGTATTTTTTTTTACAACCATCTCACCTTTTTTAAAATCTGAACCTGCAAATCTCACATGATTAAATTTTTTAATTTTTTGATTAACTAAAATATATTTTCTATTATTTTTGTTTGGATAAAAAATAATTTGTTCTATTGGGATAATTGTATCAAAACTTTTAGGGATTATACCACCTGTCATTATTTCAACAGCATCATATTTTTTAATTTTTTTATTTAATGATTTTGTTCCTGCTGCAATGGATCCGATTATTTTAAATTGTTTTGGTGAATTTTTCTTAATTCCATTAGTATCTTTCGATTTAACTGCAAATCCATCAAATGCAGCATTATCTCCTGATGGATAATTGATCTTTGAATAAATGTTATCTGAAATCACTCTATTAAGAGAATTTTCACTAGATATACTTTGATCTTTAATTTTAATTTTTGCTTTTTTTAAAATTTTTCTAGATTGATCGTAACTAATCATTTTTTAATAAATCTTTAGCTTGTTCTAAATCTTCTTTTGTATTGATATTAAAGAAAGGATCTTGATTTGAAAACTCCATATTAATTATTTTAACTCCAATACTATTAGCCCACAATTCAACTTTCCGAGCTCCTTTTTCTAGATCATCTTCTAATTGATCTAATAAATTCATCGACCATAAACCAAAGATGTTGTGCCTAGTATTGTTTGATTTTATAAAAAATAAACTACTTTCATTTTCATCAATTTGATTAATGAATTGCTCTAAAATTTCTTTTTTAAAAAAAGGAGTATCTACTGGAAAAGTTGCAATCCATTGATAGTTTTTTTTATGATCTTTGACCCATTTCATTGCTGACAGAACTCCACCTAAAGGGCCAAGATCTTTTTTAATATCTCCAATTAGTGAAATTTTATCTGAATTAGTAAATTTAATTGAATTATTTGATACTATTAATACTTCCTTAAATTCATCAATTATTTCTGCCAAGATGTAATCAATTAATATTTTATCAGCTAGCAATATTTGAGATTTATCTTCACCAAACCTTTGTGACTTCCCGCCTGCTAGCACTGTTCCTAAAATATTGTTATGTTCCATTAATAAAATATAAAACATTCAAATTTGAATTAAAGAAATTAAATGGATTTAAGAATTTTAGAAATCGCGTCTCACACAGAAAATAATAAAGTTTTAGAAAACTTTACTCACAAATCAAAAAACAAAAATCCTATTTGTGGAGATGAAATGGAAATAAGCTTAATTGTCAAAGATGACGTTGTAAAAGATATGGGTTATCAGTGTAAATCTTGTATTTATTGCCAAGCATCTGTAAGCTTATTATCTAGAAAAATTAAGGATAAAAACTTAAAGGAAATAAAAGATTTTGTTACCGCTGGTGAAAAATTGTTTGAAGATGTTAAAGTAAGTCTAGAAAAACACTGGAAAGATTTTAAAGAAATTTTAGATAAAAAAAATCTTTCGAGGAAAGAATGTTTGCTTTTACCTTTAAGAACAATTGTTAAAGCATTAAAAATTTAAATGATCAAAATCACAAAAGCATTATTACAAAAAGCATTGATTGCAGGTTTTTTTTCAACAATCACTATAGGGGTACTTACAGTATTAACTTACAAAAGTACTCTTGGATATTTTATTGCAGCATCATTTGGCTCATCCATGGTTTTATTGTTTGGATTTCCTGAAAGTCCTTTTGCTCAACCAAAAAATGTTTTCTTTGGACATTTGTTAACTGCTTTAGTGGGGGTGTTATTTGTTAATTTTATTCCACTTCCAATTTATATGAGTATTGCATTTGCAGTAGGTATTGGAGTGTTCTTAATGATTTTATTAAATGTTGTTCATCCTCCTGCGGGAGGAAATCCAATAATTGTTATTATTGGAAGTGCTTCTTATGATTATTTAATTAATCCAATTATATTTGGATGTATCATAATTTTGTTACTCGCAATCATAATCAATAAATATTTATTACAAAAAAACTATCCTTTAAAATAATTATGAATTCAAAATATAAAGTTTTAAAGTATTCATCTAATAATTTTAAAGATGTTGATGATTTAGTTTCAATTGAAGAACCATTAGAGATTTCTTTAAAGTACAAAGAAAAAGATAATTGGGTTGAGCAAACTTTATCTATTACGATGAGAACTCCTGGTAATGATGAAGATCTTGTAAGAGGATTTTTATTTAATGAACAAATTGTAAAAAGTTTAAATGATATCGATAGCATTGAAAGTTATGGAGACAAAGTTGGTCAATATAAAATTCAAAATAAAATACTAGCAACACTTAATAATTCAGAAAATGTTAATATATCAAAAATTAAAAGAGATTTTTTAACAAACTCCTCTTGTGGTGTTTGTGGGAAATCTTCATTGGATGCGCTAGAGATAATTAAAACTACAAAGACAAATGCCTCCGAACCTAAAATTTCAAAAGATGTAATTATTCAATCACCTGATATTTTAAGAGAAGGTCAGTCTGAATTCAGCAAAACTGGTGGTATCCATGCAAGTGGTCTATTTAATAGTGATGGAAAATTGATAGCTCTTAGAGAAGATGTTGGAAGACATAACGCTTTAGACAAACTTATCGGCTGTGCTTTGGAGAAAAACCAATTTGATCCAAAAGACCAATTTATTACGTGTTCTGGGAGACTTAATTTTGAGCTAGTTCAGAAGGTATTAATGACAGATATTGGGATTATGATCGGGGTTGGTGCGCCAACAAGTCTTGCTATCGATTTAGCTAATAAGTTTGACATCACCCTCATAGGTTTCGTAAAGATGGACAGTTTTAATATTTACACAAATAACAAAAAAGTTAAGGTGGAATAATAAAAAAAGGGTAATTGTGTCAAAAAATATAAGTAATTTATCTGGAAGAATAGGCCTAAAAGACAATCTATTTAAGCAGATTTCAGAGAACACATTAAGTGAAAACCCACAAGATATTAAAGAAATTGCAAAAAAACATAACCTTGGAGTTTCAACACTTCACGGTGCTGAATCTTTTTATGAATTTTTAAGACCTTCACACAGAGAAAAAAAAGCTTTCGTATGTAACGGTAGTGCATGCATGTGTGCTGGTACTCAAGACAAACTAAAAGATAAATTAAAAGAAAAATTAGGTGATGACAAAGTTGGAGAGATGTTTTGTCTAGGTCATTGTTATGAAAATCATGCATTTCACTATGATGGTGAAAATTATGCTGGAAAAGATATTGAAAAGATTGATCAAATTTTAAAAGGTGAGGAAATTAAACAAGAAAAGTTTTTTTCTAAGAGCTATGCAACAACAAGTTTTTTAATGGATGATAAATTATCATCAACAGATCAATTCAAAGAACAGTTAAGTAAATTTTTAAAAACAGATAAAAAGGAAATAGTAAAATCATTATTAGACTCAAACTTAACAGGAAGAGGTGGCGCTGGTTTTCCAACAGGAATGAAATGGGATTTCTGTAGTAAAGCAAAAGGTGATAAGAAATACGTTATCTGTAATGCAGATGAAGGTGACTCAGGAGCTTTTTCAGATAGATACCTATTAGAAGATCAACCATTAAAAGTTATTTTTGGAATGGTGCTGTGTGGATTTGTAATTGGAAGTGATGAAGGAGTTTTATACATCAGAGGCGAGTATCCAAAATCTATTGAAGCGATTAATGGATGTATCAATGAACTTAAAAAATTAAATTTACTTGGTGAAAATATTTTAGGAACAGATTTTTCTTTTGATCTTGGAATTTGTATCGGTCAAGGTGCATATATTTGTGGAGAAGAAACAGCTTTGATAGCTTCTATTGAAGGAAGAAGAGCTGAAGTAGATGTAAGACCTCCCTTCCCTGTAACAGAAGGATTGTATAAAAAACCAACGGTGGTTAACAATGTCGAAACTTTAGCAGCTGCAACTGGAATTTTATTAAATGGATCAGACAAATTTTCTTCAGTTGGAAATAAAAAGTCAGCTGGAACAAAACTAGTTTGCTTAGATAGCTTCTTTAACAATCCAGGTGTTTATGAAATTGATATGGGAACACCAATGAAAAAAATATTTAATGAAATTGGTGGCGGATACAAAGAACCTGTTAAAGCTTTTCAAATAGGTGGCCCTTTAGGTGGGGTTGTTCCTTTGAGTGAAATAGAAAATTTAAATTTAGATTTTCAAGAGTTTACTGCAAAAGGTTTTATGTTAGGTCACGCAAGTGTAGTTAGTATTCCAAAAGATTTTCCAATGGCTGAATATATTCATCATTTATTTGAATTTTCTGCAGAAGAGTCTTGTGGGAAATGTTTTCCTGGAAGACTTGGATCTTACAGAGGAAAAGAAATGTTTGATCAAGCTAAGAAGAAAACAGCTAAAATTCCTTTAAAATTACTAGAAGAATTGTTGGTTACTATGCAAAAAGGCTGCTTATGTGCTCTATGTGGAGCGATCCCAACTCCTATTCAAAACATCCTAAAATACTTTGGTGATGAAATGAAAAATGATATGGTGAAAGATAATTAATGAGCTCAGAGAAAAGAAAAATTGCTTATATTGATGGAAAACCTTACGAAATAGGTCCTAATCATACATCTATTTTAAAATTCGTTAAAAGCTATGTTGGTGAAAAAAAGGTGCCAACTTTATGTGATGACCCTAACTTAGCACCATATGGAGCTTGCAGAGTTTGTTCAGTTGAAGTTGCGTTAGAAAAAGACGGACCAACTAGAGTAGTTGCATCTTGTCATACACCTGTTGTAGAAAACCAGCACATATTTACTTCAAACGAAGCATTAACAAGTCTTAGAAAAAATATTGTTGAGTTAGTTTTAACTGACCACCCTATGGAATGTGATACTTGTGAAGTAAACAATAACTGTGAACTTCAAACGGTTGCAAATGATTTAGGTGTTGCTGATCATAGATACAATAGTCCTAAGCAACATAAAGGAATTCCAAGAGATACTTCTCATGATTACATGAGAATGAATTTAGATAACTGTATTAACTGCGGAAGATGTGTCAGAGCATGTGATGAAATTCAAGGATCATTTGTTTTAACAATGAGTGGTAGAGGATTTGAATCTAGAATTACAACAGACAACGATATGATGTTTGGAGATAGTTCTTGTGTGTCATGTGGAGCTTGTGCTCATACATGTCCAACGGATGCAATTTCCGATGTATTCCAATCTAAGTCTGCAGCTGTAGATAAAAAAGTTAGAACAACTTGTTCGTACTGTGGTGTTGGTTGTAATTTAGAAGCATCTATTAAAGATGATAAGGTAGTTGCAATAGACACTCCTAAGCAAACAGAAGTAAACGCTGGTCACACTTGTATTAAGGGGAGATACGCATTTAGTTTTTATGAACACCCTGACAGATTAAAAACTCCATTGATTAAAAGAAATGGAAAGTTTGAAGAAGCAAGTTGGGATGAAGCGTATGACTTTATCAAAAAAGAAATGAATAGAATTACAAAAGAAAATGGACCAGATGCTTTTGCTGGAATTTCTTCTGCAAGATGTACAAACGAAGAAAACTATGTTTTCCAAAAAATGATTAGAGCAGCTGTTGGAACTAACAGTGTAGATTGTTGTGCAAGAATTTGTCATTCGCCTACAGCTTGGGGTATGCAACAAACATTTGGAACAGGTGCTGCAACTAACTCAACAGAAGATATTTATCATGCAGATTTATTTTTAGTGATTGGTGCAAACCCAACTAATGCTCACCCAGTAACAGGAGCAAAAATTAAACAGCAAGTGATGAAAGGTAAAAAATTAATTGTCCTTGATCCGGTGACAACTGAATTAGCTAAACTTGCAGATTATCATATCAAACTTAGACCAGGTACTAACGTTGCGGTTCTAAATATGATGTTACACTTTATTATTAAATCTAAACTTTATAATGCTGACTTTGTAAGAGATAGAACAGAAGGTTTTGATAATTTCTTAAAAGAAATCGAAAGACAGGATGTTGATCAGTTAGCAAAAGTTGCTGGTGTTGATAAACAACTAGTTAAAGAAGCTGCAATTGCCTATGCAACAGCAAGAAATTCAATGGAGTTCCATGGATTAGGAGTTACTGAACACGAACAAGGTTCTAAAACTGTGATGTTGATTGCTGATTTAGCAATGATTACAGGAAATATTGGAAGAAAAGGTGTTGGTGTAAATCCACTTAGAGGCCAAAATAATGTACAAGGTGCTGCGGATATGGGTTGTCAGCCTCACCAAGGTGCAGGTTATTTTGAGGTAGCAGATGAAAACAATCAAAAATTTTATACTGAAAAATATGGTGTAACTCACCCTACTAAACCAGGTTTAAAAATTCCTCAAATGTTTGAGGCCGCAATCAGTAAAGAACTAAAAGGTTTATGGATTATTGGTGAAGATATAGTTCAAACAGATCCAAATAGTGCACATGTTATTGAAGCAATGAACTCATTAGAGCTATTGGTGGTTCAAGAAATATTTATGAGTGAAACTGCAAAACTTGCAACTGTAGTTTTACCTGGAACTACATTCTTAGAAAAAGATGGAACTTTTACAAATACTGAAAGAAGAATTCAAAGAGTTAATAGAGCAGTTCCTCCATTACCAGGTACAAAACCAGATGGACTAATTGTAACTGAGATGATGCAAAAATTAGGTTTTGATCAACCATCTTATGATGCAGATCAAGTATTAGCAGAGATTGCTGATGTGGTACCATTCTTTAAAGGTGTTACTAGAGAGAGACTTGGTAAATTAGGATTACAATGGCCTGTAAAAGAAGATGGAACAGATACACAAATTCTACACACAGAAACATTTAAACTTGGAAAAGGAAGATTGAAAAACTTTGATTGGAAAGAATCTAGTGAGATAGAAGCTAATCAAAAAGATTATCCATTAATTTTAACTACAAGTAGAGTTTTACAACACTACAATGCAGCAACAATGACAAGAAGAACAAAAAATATAAATATTGTTAATGAAGACGTTTTATTAATTCATCCTAAAGATGCAGCTCATAGAGATTTAAATACGGGTGATATTGGAAGATTATATTCTGGAAGAGGAGAAGTTGCTTTAAAAGTTGAAGTAACAGACAAAGTTAAAGAAGGAATTGTATTTACAACATTCCACTTCCCAGAACATATGGTCAATATGGTTACTGGTCATGGAAAAGATGAAGAAACTATGTGTGCAGAATACAAAGTTTCATCAGTTGAAGTTCAAAAAATTTCTAATCAATTTAAAACAGAAGTTAAGCCAAAAGAACATCAAGCTGAAGTTAGTTAATTAAAATGACCATCGGTTGGCATTTTGATAATTCATATTCAAAACTATCAAAAACATTTAAAGAAGACATCAAACCTACACCCGTTCATGAACCTGAACTTGTTATTTTAAACGAAGAACTTGCTAAAAATTTAAATTTAAACTTTTCAGGAATAGATAAAAAAAAATTAGCTGAAATATTTTCAGGAAATAGTTTGCCTGATGGAACTAATTCAATTGCACAAGCATATGCTGGTCATCAATTTGGTCATTTCACGATGCTTGGAGATGGTAGAGCAGTTTTATTAGGAGAACATATAGATAATAAAAATCAACGTTTCGATATACAATTTAAAGGTTCAGGAAGAACCTCTTTTTCTAGAGGCGGAGATGGAAGGGCTGCTTTAGGTCCAATGCTGAGAGAATACATAATTAGTGAAGCAATTAACGCTTTAAATATTCCAACAACTAGAAGTCTTGCTGTTGTTAAAACTGGGGAAAAAGTAGTTAGAGAAAATTTGTTAAATGGAGCAATATTAACAAGAGTTGCATCCAGTCATATTCGAGTTGGAACTTTTCAATATATTGCAGCCACTCAAAATCTTGAGGATCTTAATACATTAGTTGATTACACAATTGATAGACACTATCCAGAAATTAAATCCTCTAAAAACAAAGCTTTAGATTTATTAAGTCTTGTAATGGAAAAACAATGTCAGTTAGTCATTAATTGGATGAGAGTTGGATTTATTCATGGAGTGATGAACACTGATAATATGGCTATTTCTGGCGAAACAATTGATTATGGTCCATGTGCTTTTATGGATCAGTATGATCCAAAAACTGTTTTTAGCTCTATAGATAAATTTGGAAGATATGCTTTTTCAAATCAACCACCAATTACAAAATGGAATTTAGCAAGATTTGCAGAATGTCTGATACCACTTATTGATAAAGATGAAGATACAGCAGTTAAAATTGCAACAGAGTTAATTGATAATTTTCAAAATATTTATGAAGAAAAATGGTTAAATATGATGAGAGATAAACTTGGTTTATTTGGTGAAGATAAAAATGATCTAACATTAATTAATAAACTTTTAGATTGGATGAAAAATAATAATGCAGATTACACAAATACCTTCTGTCATTTAATGGGTGTTGAGATTGATGATGAAGTTTACAAAAATGATGATTTTAAAAGTTGGACTAATGAATGGGAAAAAAGATTAAAACTAAATAATTCATCTGACAAATATTTGGAACTGATGAAAAAAACTAATCCTATCGTTATTCCAAGAAATCAAAAAGTTGAAGAAGCTCTAGCTGATGCAGACAAAGGAAATCTAGAAACAATGAATAAGCTTTTAAAAGTTTTAAGTAATCCTTATTCTGATCAAAAAAATATTATTGAATTTCAAAAGTCTACACTAATTGGTAAAGAAAAATATCAAACTTTTTGTGGAACTTAATTATTAAATAATTTTTTGGTTAAAGAATAAACTGAAGAAATAAATATTAATGATATAATGAAAATTATATAAAAATCCAAACAATGTTTAGTGACTGTCGCAATTGGTTTGAAAAGTTTTAAATGGTTTTCATACATGTAAATTAATATTGTCGATATAAAAAATTTTCCACACAAAGCATAATAATAAAAGCTATAAAAGGACTTAAAATTACTTAATTTTTTTTGACTTAGTATCCATGGAATTAAACCTAAAAAAAATATTTCTCTATACATATAATTAGAAAAACTAAAATAACAAACCAACACAATAATGGTTGATAAAATGTAGAGTCTATTTTCAAAACAATTTTTGCTGAATAATTCTTTTATTTTTTCATCCGAAAAAATAAATTTTACTTTTGAAAATAATGTAAAAATAATTGGAACTAAAAGAATTAATAAAATGAAAATATATTTTATCCAATTATAGTCTTTGCCATGAAATACAATTTTTATATCATTTATATGATTAACAAATCCTATAAAAGAAAAAGATAAAAAAGCTGACGCAGAAAATTGTTTTGAATTTTCAGATATTTTTTTCAAACTATCAATTTCAAAGTATAAAATAAAAAAAATAATGAGTACTAAAAATGTTAAATTTATTATTATTTTTTTTAAGTTCCTTTTAAATAAAAAAATTATTGAACTAACTATGGGATAAAATTTAGTTATAGTTCCTAAAATGATTAAAAAATAATTTAATATTAAATTTTTATTAATAGATATTAGAAAGATAATTAAAAAAATTAAATTATCAATGTTAGCCCTCTCAATTACAAATAAAACTGGAATACTAAAAATAAATGGTAGTGCTGTTAAATATTCAAATTTTTTTTTGAAATCAAAAAATGTTACGACTACATAAATAAATAAAAAATTAATAATTATAGGTAACACTAAATAATAAAACTTTGGAAATTCTTTTATTAATGGAATATTAAGTAATATATTTCCATATACATGATACCTATTCCAAAAATCACATGGGTTCTCAATGTATACGTCTACTTTTGTTTTGCATAAATTAGCACTTAAGATCACCGACCAATCAGCAAATATATTTATTACTCCATCTTTAACAATTGGGAAAAGTGTTGGATAAATAAGTTGTTTTGTAATGAGAAAATAAAATATTAAAGATATTATTGATGCAATAATGAAATAAGTTAAATTTTTTTTAAATTGCATCAGTAAATTTTAGAGAACGTAAGGTTCTCTTCTGGCCGTTTTACCTAATACTCTTTCGACAGCAAAATCACTTATATCAATTGTTTGATACGAACCAGTTGTAATCAATTCAGTTAATGCTCTTCCAATACCTGGGGCTTGCATCAATCCTCTTCCTGTAAATCCAGTAGCCATATAAACAT
The DNA here is from genome assembly GCA_902546145.1 of uncultured Pelagibacteraceae bacterium. Classification (GTDB taxonomy): domain Bacteria; phylum Pseudomonadota; class Alphaproteobacteria; order Pelagibacterales; family Pelagibacteraceae; genus Pelagibacter. Next base: position 124,342 of record CACCIT010000001.1, read on the forward strand.
TATCGTACTTAGGATGTTTTCCAACTACAGCATTATTATCTAGTCTGTTACAATCATAGTAACCTGCCCAGCCTCCAGTTAATTTTAATTCTTCAAAAGCTGGTATTCTTTTTGCTAGTGCTGGCCAAACTAATTCTTCAAAATCATTCCATGCTGGCTCCAAGTCATCTGCCCCAAATACTGACAATGGTGATCCTGCTAAATACTCACCACCCTCTGGTCTCCAATATACACCTGTAGTTAAATCACCAATTAGAGGCATTTCTTTTATGTATGTTGGACATTTTACTCTGAACACTGTGTGTTTTTGAGGTTCAACAGGAATGTCTTCTAATAACTCTTTAGTCCAACAACCAGCTGCAGAAACAATTGTTTTAGCATTTATCTCTGATAGACTTTTAATCTCTCCTTTTATAAATTCTGCTCCAAGTTCTATTGCCTTACTTTTAAGTGCACTATGAAACATGAAAGGATCAATCCAACCTTCACTTTGGTTGTCTGTGTAAGTAGCGGTCTCAACACCTTCATCATTTATATATGGAAATACTTTTGATAACTCTGAGCCTTTAATATTTTTTGTACCTGCATCACATTCTTTATGATTTTCTAAAGCTTTATATTGTTCTTCAGCATGTTCAGGACCAAACATCAAAAGGTAACCATTGGTCACCATACTTGCTGTTGGATTAGGATTTTTTTCAGTTTTCAATAATTCTGGTATTTGAAAAATAAATTCTCTTGCAAATTTACCTAGGAGGATATTTTCTTTTTGAAAAAATTGTCTTCTAAAACCTCCTAAAGACAAAGGAAATGAAGCTGTTTTATAAGTTGGATCTCTTTCAATGACTTTAACTTTTCTTCCTTCTTTTGAGAGAAAATAAGCTGTTGCCGCTCCGATTATTCCACCACCAACTACAACAACATCATCCATAATTAATTCAATATTATCAAACTTGTATTCAAAATTAGAGCAAAGCAACACCAAAGTAAATATGGAATCATTAAATACGAGCTCATCATTGTGACGCGTCTATAACTTATGATTAGATTGATAATAAATGCAATTAACACAACTAATACTAATAAAGCTAAAACCATGTTGTGAAATACAAAGAAAACTATACTCCAAGTTGCATTGAAAACTAAATGAATAAAATAAATATAAACTGTATTCATCACTTTATTTTTAGAATGCCAGTACATCCAAATAGAAATTGTCATCAATAAATATAAAATTGTCCATACCGGACCAAACACCCAGTCTGGTGGATTAAAAACAGGTTTATTTAATAAAGAATACCAAGGCTCCTTGAAAGTAAATGTAGCTAAACCTCCAATTAATGAAGCTGAAAATGTAATGATAAGAAATAATATAAATGTTACAATTTTATTTTTTAACATAATGTTTACACATAACAAAAAATGAGCAAAAAAACTATTTGGATAACTGGTGGCAGCACAGGAATTGGTAAAGCTTTGGCAATTAAATTTGCAAACAAAGGATGGAATGTTGCGGTATCTGCGAGAAGAGTTGAGCTCCTAGATGAACTTTCAAAAAATTATGAAAATATTTCATCATTTCCCTTAGATGTTACTGATAAAACAAAATGTATAGAAGTTTTCAATAAGATTAAAACTAAGTTTGAAAATATTGATATATGTTTTTTTTCAACTGGTACATGGAATCCAAAAAAAGAAAAAGAAATCGATGTTGAGCAAATGGAAGATGTTTTTAAAGTAAATTTTTTTGGAACTGTGAACTCCATTAAAGCAGTGGAACAATATTATAGAGAAAGAAAAAGTGGTATAATCACTATAGTTTCATCTATTGCTGGTTATAGAGGATTGCCTAATTCAACTGGTTATGGACCATCAAAATCTGCACTAAATAATTTAGCAGAAAGTTTATATTTTGATTTTAAAAGGTACAATGTTCGTGTTTGTTTAGTTTCTCCTGGTTTTATTAAAACACCAATGACTGATAAGAATGATTTTAAAATGCCATTTTTGAAAACACCTGAATTTGCTGCAGATCAAATTTATGATGGCTTAATTAATAAAAATGTTTTCGAGATTCATTTTCCAAAAGCTCTTACTTTAACATTAAAATTCTTTAGTTTTCTTCCAAGTAAGCTTTATTTTAAATTAGTGGGGAAGATGACTAAGCATCAAAAGAAGTAATTAATCTTTAACGAATACAACAGTTAGCTCTGCTACTTTAAATCCAAACTTAGTCATTGTAGCCCTGTTAATTGCAACCCTTTCATCTTGCTTAAAGATCCAATCATCAAAAGTAATTTTTAATTCTTTTCCTTTAACTGGAACTAATAACACATACTCAAATTTAAATGCAGGTCCGTAAGAATATCCTATTGCTTTTCCAACAACGTCCCCTGCTGTACCTTCATAATTATGTTCATCTATTTTAGTAATTGTCCACTCTCTGTCTTGAACCTCACCATCGTCCCAATTAAATTTTTCTTTTAAAATTAGTTGTTTGCCATCCCATGTTCCGTCTAAATCGGCTGAGAATTGTCTTGTAACTTTTCCTGATCGATTTTGTAAAACACCCCAAGCTTTAACGTTTCCTGTAAGGTATTCTTCAATAATTAATCTAGGTTCTTTATTTTTAAAATCTTCTGGTTTCATGGCACTATTATTTGAGCAACTTGTAATTAAGAAAGCCAGAATTATCAACGAAATTGATTTAATTATTTTCATATTATTGGTGTTATTTATTCTGCATTGAAAATTGAATCAAATCAATATTTTTAGATTTAAATCCAGCTTCACAATAAGATAGGTAAAATTCCCACATTCTTTTAAAAGTCAGATCAAATCCCTGATTTTTAATTTGATCCCATTTTCTCAAAAACTCTTCTCTCCAGATAGCTAGCGTTTCTGCATAGTGATCTGCATATGAAATGTAAGAATTAATTGTTAAGCCGTTATCTGAAACGTATCTATTAATACTATTTTTGTTAGGAAGAAATCCTCCTGGGAAAATGTATTTTTGAATAAAATCCTGTTTATTTTTGTATCTATCAAACAAACTATCATCAATGGTTATTGCTTGAATTGCAGCCTTTCCTCCATTCGATAAATTATCTTTTATTGTTTTAAAATAACTCTCTAAATAATTTTGCCCAACTGCCTCAATCATTTCAATTGAAGCGATCGAATTATATTTTCCTTGAAGATCACGGTAGTCTTTAATTTCAATATTTACTTTTTCATTTAGACCACATTTATGAATTCTTTCTTTTGCGTATTCGAATTGTTTTTTAGAAATAGTAATACAGTCTAGTTTCACATCGTATTTCTTTCCTAAATATTCTGCAAAGCCACCCCAACCACAACCAATTTCTAAAACTTTATCTCCAGAACTAGGTTTGATTAGATCAATTAATTTTTGGTATTTATTATTTTGTGCAACGCTTAAATTTTTTGAGCTATCATCAAAGATTGCGCTTGAGTAAGTTAAAGTATCATCTAACCATAATGAAAAGAAATCATTTCCTAGATCATAATGTTTTGCAATATTTTCCTTACTTCGACTTTTTGTATTTTTAATTATTTTATTTTTTACAAAATTAATTATAGGTAGATCAAGCAAACCAGAGAATTTATATATCACTTGAATATTTCTAGCTGTTAACTCAATTAGATCTGAAAGATTATCAGTTTCAAATTCACCTCTCATATAACTTTCAGCAAAACCAATACTTCCACCTCTAATTAAATTATAATTAAAATTTGGATTTTTTATCTTAATATTTGCCTTTAAAGATTGATCAGGGTTACCAAATTTTAATATCTCACCTTCATGGGTAGTAATCTCAAGGTATCCATTTTTAATTTTACTTAAAAATTTAAAAACTAATTTATCTGCAGTTTTATTTAACAACATTAATTCTCTAGCGTTATATTGTTTCTTATTTTTATTTTTTTTTTAATAATTTTAATTCCTTTCATCCATAATTTAAATGCTTCAAAATGGATTGCTGATATTATTTTAATGGTCATTAGAGGATGTTTTAAATAAGACTTTAATAATTGGCTGCTATTTAAATCAGTTTTTTTACCATCCTGAGATGCAAATAAAATTTTTCCTTCTTGATCGTATTGATCAATTATTACAGAAAGTTTTTCATCAGGATTAAGAATTCTAAAGAAATACTTACAATTCATTTCTATAAAAGGTGAAACATGAAATTTTTTAGAACAATTATTCTGAATTAGTTTATTTTCACTATCTACTCTAAAAACATAAGTATGTTGCTCACCAAATGTATTTTTCACCTCATATAATATAGATATTAATTTATCATTTTGATTGTAAACGAAAAAGATACTTAAAGGATTAAAAACATAACCAAAAATTCTTGGATAACAGAGAAGCTTAATTTTAATATATGTGGTGTCTATTTTATTTTGTTCTAAATTTTTCTTTACCCACTCTTCAAGAGAAGATCCGTCGCGTTCACCATGATCCTTTTCATGAAAACTGATTAAATTGAATTTATTCAACGAAAAGAAGCTTATCTTTTGATCTATTTTTCTTAACTCAGATAAATCAATTAAAAGCGAGAAAACACTATACTTAAAATAGTGTTCTTTAGGTTTGAAACGTTTATGGATTACTTTTCCGTTATATATGCATGAATTAGTCATTTAGGTATTTTAGCATTTCAATAGATGATTTTATTCCATCTTCATGAAAACCGTAACCAAAATAACTTCCGCAAAAAAGTAAATCTTTTTTATTTTGTAAACTAGACAGTTCAGATTGAGCATCTAATGCTTGTTGATCATAATAAGGATGAGTAAATTTAACTATTTTAAGTATTTTACTCTCATCAATTTCAAAATAAGGATTAAGAGTTAAAAAAATGTCCTGATCGCATTTAAGGTTTTGTAAAAGGTTTAACCAATATGTAATAGAATTTTTTTCTAAATCTTTGTCATTGATTGATGAATTCCATGAGGACCATGCCTTTCTATTTTTTGGCATCGTTCTTTTGTCTGTATGAATATATGCAATATTTTCCTTATAACTAAAATTAGACAGAATTTTTGTCTCTTCATTAGTAGGATTTCCAATCAACTTTAAAGCATCATCAGCGTGAGCTGCTATTACAACTTTATCGTAATCAAAAAATTCACTTTCACCACCATAATATAAATCTAACCCTTTTGACTTTCTTATAATTTTTTTAATTTTATAATTTTTAAAATATTCACCACTTATCTTTGAAATTACTTTATTTACATAAGTTCTACTTCTATTAGATACAGTATACCACTGAGGTCTGTTTTTTAGTTTAAAGAGTCCATGATTTTGAAAAAATTTTAAAAAAAATGTTATTGGCATCTTGCTCGCTTCATAAGGTGGCATAGACCAGATTGCAGATACCATTGGGATGATATGGTAATCAATAAATGTTTTTGATAGTTTATTGTTTTCTAAATACTCACCTAAAGTAAGTTTTTGATCTGCAACATTTATTTGATCGCTATTTTTATAAAATTTAATGATATCAAAAAACATTTTTAAAAAATTAGGATTAAACAAATTAGATCTATTGGAAAAAATTCCATTTAAACCTTTTCCACAATATTCAAAGTTTGTATTTTCTACTGATACAGAAAATGACATGTCACTTTTTTCAATCTGAACATCATTTTCTTTAAAGAAATTAATTAAATTTGGATAGGTTTGAAAATTAAATACAATAAAACCAATATCTACAGATACTTTCTTTTCATCAAAAATTAAATCTATTGTATGAGAATGGCCTCCAAAATGATCTTCTTTTTCAAAAAGATCTACATGATGTTTTTTTGATAAATAATATGCAGCACTTAAGCCTGATATCCCAGAACCAACTACAGCAATTTTCATTAATGATTATGCCGCGTCTTCTTTAAACTCATCCATACTTGGACAAGTACAAAAGATATTCTTATCTCCATAAACATTGTCCACTCTTGCAACTGGTGGCCAAAATTTATTTGTTTTTAAGAACTTAGCAGGATAAGCAGCTTGCTCTCTTGAATATTTATGATCCCATTCATCTGATGCAAGCTCTATATCTGTATGAGGAGCGTTCTTAATAGGATTGTCTACTTTATCAAACTCACCAGAATTGATCTTATCTATTTCAGATTTGATATTAATTAAAGTATCACAAAATCTATCAAGCTCAGATAAACTCTCACTCTCTGTTGGCTCTATCATCATAGTTCCCGCAACTGGCCAAGACATTGTTGGTGCATGGAAACCATAATCGATCAATCTTTTAGCGATATCTTCTTCTGTGATACCTGTCTCACTCTTAATTGATCGAATATCTATAATACATTCATGAGCAACATTTCCATTTGAACCTTTGTACAAAATTGGGAAATGATCTTTAAGTCTATGAGCTATATAATTTGCGTTTAAAATAGCGACTTGTGTAGCTAGTTTTAAACCTTCTGAACCCATCATTTTAATATACATCCAAGAAATTGATAAAATACTTGAGCTACCCCAAGGGGCTGCTGAGACTGCGCCTATTCCTGTAGCAGGTCCACAATCTTTAACAACTGGATGATTAGGTAAATAAACTTGCAAATGTCTTTTACATGCAATTGGTCCCATTCCTGGTCCTCCACCACCATGTGGAATACAGAATGTTTTGTGTAAGTTTATATGACAAACATCTGGACCAAAATTTCCAGGTCTTGCTATTCCAACAAGTGCATTTAAATTTGCACCATCCATATAAACTTGACCACCATGTTTATGTATCAGTTCACAAATGTCTGTAATTTTTTCTTCAAATACACCGTGGGTAGACGGATATGTAACCATTAATGCTCCTAGATTTTCAGAATGTGCTTCTGCTTTTTTCTTCAAATCTTCAAAATCAACATTTCCTTCTTTATCACAATCAACAACTACAACTTTCATTCCAACCATTTGTGCACTAGCAGGATTTGTTCCATGTGCTGAGCTTGGAATTAAACATATATTCCTGTTTTCTTCTCCTCTGTCTAAATGATATTTTCTAATTACCATCAAGCCAGCATATTCTCCTTGAGCACCTGCATTCGGTTGAAGTGAAACACCAGAAAAACCAGTAATTGATCTTAACCAATTTTTAAGATCAGTGAATAATGCTCTATAACCTTCCATCTGCTCTACTGGTACAAACGGATGAGGCTCAGCTAACTCTCTCCATGAAATAGGAATCATTTCTGCAGTAGCATTTAATTTCATAGTACATGAACCAAGTGCAATCATAGTTCTGTTAAGAGCTATATCTTTATCTTCTAATTTTTTTAAATATCTAAGCATCTCTGTTTCTGAATGATATGAATTAAAAACAGGATGTTCTAAATATTTTGAAGTCCTTAATAAATTTTTTGGTAAATTAGGTAAACTTACTGTTGGATCTTCTTTTTTAATAGACTCGGCTGCATTAAAAATTTTCAACAATTGATTTACTCTATAAACATTTTTCTTTTCATCAAAAGAAACGGCCAACATTTCAGAGTTTACTCTTCTGATATTTACTTTTTGATCTAATGCATTTTTATAAATTTGATCAGTTTTATCTTTTGTTACAATTGTAACTGTATCAAAGAAATGATCTGAATAAATTTCATATCCAGATTGTTTTAATTTATCTGCAAAATTTTTAGCTAATTGAGAAACTCGTTCTGCAATAGTTTTTATTCCATCTGGCCCGTGGTAAATTGCATATGCTGCTGAAACAATTGCTAACAATGCTTGAGCAGTACAAATGTTACTTGTCGCTTTATCTCTTCTAATGTGTTGTTCTCTTGTTTGAAGAGATAATCTGTAAGCTTTGTTTCCATGTCTATCAACAGACACACCAATAATTCTTCCTGGCATAGATCTTTTGAACTCATCTTTAGTTGCAAAGAAAGCTGCATGAGGTCCACCATAACCCATTGGAATTCCAAATCTTTGAGAACTTCCAACTGCAATATCAGCACCTAATTCTCTTGGTGTTTTAAGTAGCGCTAAAGCTAATAAATCAGAAACTAATACAGCTTTTCCATTTTTTTTATGAATTTTACTAATGGCTTCACTTGGATCTTTAATGTCTCCTAAAGTTCCAGGGTATTGAAGAATTCCACAAACTAAATCCTCTTTAAGTTGATCCAATACTTTATCTTCATTACCAACAAGTACTTTTAATCCCATTGGCTCTGCTCTTGTTTGAATTACATCAATTGTTTGTGGATGACAATTTTCTGAAACAAAGACTAAATTACTGTCCTTTTTATTTAACCTATGACTTAATCCCATAGCTTCTGCAGCTGCTGTTCCTTCATCAAGCAAAGATGCATTAGCAATGTCCATACCTGTGAAATCAACAATCATTTGCTGAAAGTTTAGAAGCATTTCTAGTCTTCCTTGTGCTACTTCAGGCTGATAAGGAGTATATGATGTATACCAACCTGGATTTTCTAAAATATTTCTTAAAATTACATATGGAGTGTAAGTTCCATAGTAACCCATACCAATAAAATTTGAATAAATTTGATTTTTTTTTGAAATTGCTTTCAATTTTCTTAATGCTTCATACTCAGAATTAGACTCTCCTATATTTAATCCATCTTTCAATTGTATCTTTTCTGGAACTGTACTTTTTATTAAATCGTCTAATGAATTATAATTAACCTCCTTCAGCATTTTATTTTGATCTTCTTCTGAAGGCCCAATGTGTCTTTTTAAAAAGTCTTTTTGTGAGTTATGTAACATTAGCTAGCACTCTCCTTTGCAAATTTATCGTATTCTTCTTTATTCATTAAGCTGTCCATTTCTGAACTATCTTTTAATTTAAGTTTAAAAAACCAAGCTGATCCCTCAGGGTCTTCATTAATTTTAGCAGGATCATCTACTATAGCTTGGTTAGTATCTACTACTTCACCACTTACAGGAGTATAAACATCACTTGCAGCTTTAGTTGACTCAACTACTCCTGCTGTGCCATCTTTTTCAACGCTTGAACCTTTTTCAGGTAACTCAGCAAAAACAATATCTCCCAACATTTCTGTTGCATGCTTTGTAATTCCAATGGTGGCAACATCGCCCTCTACTGTAATCCACTCATGCTCTTTTGAAAATTTAACTTCACTCATTAGTTTACTCCTTTCACGTAACTTTTTTTATAAAATGGTAACCCACAAACACTTGCAGGATGTTTTTTTCCTCTTACTTCTAGTAAAACTTTTGTTTCAACTTTAGAAAATTCTTTATCAATGTAGCCCATTGCTATCGGGCCATTTACACTTGGACCAAAAGTTCCACTAGTAACCTCACCAATAAGTTTTTCTGACTCATCAAATATTTTAGTTTTTTCTCTAGCAATCAATCTTCCTTTTGGCTTAATCCCAATTCTAATTTTAGAAGTACCCTCTTGTATTTCTTTCATAATTTTATCAGAACCAATAAATCCACCATTTGAAATTCTCTCTTTAGAAATTGCCCACTTTAAATTAGCTTCAATTGGTGTTTTTTCTGTATCAAGTTCATGACCATATAAGCACAATCCAGCCTCTAATCTCAAGGTATCTCTTGCCCCAAGTCCTATAAGTTGTGCTCCTTTTTCCATCAAATTTTGAGTAAATCCTTCAGCTAAATCGTTATTTATTGATACTTCAAAACCATCCTCTCCTGTGTAACCAGATCTTGTCACAAAAACTTTCTGATCTTTATAATCAAACCAGTTCCCCGTCATAAAATTAAGTTTTTCAACACCCTCTATTGTATTGTTTAAAATCTCAACTGACTTTGGACCTTGAATTGCAATTAATGATCGTTGATCATCAAGAACCATTTCATATTTATTTTTCAGTAAATTTGATAAAATTTTAAAATCATTATCTTTGCATGCTGCGTTTAGAATAATTAAATATCCCTTTTCAATTTTAGTGATTATCAAATCATCGTGAATTCCAGCACTATCGTTCATTAAAAAACTATATTTAGAACAGTTTTGTTTCAAATTTTTTAAATCAAGTGGGAAAATTTTTTCAAGATCAGCAGTTAAATCTTCACCACCATGAATAAATAATTGACCCATATGAGACACATCAAAAATACCTGCATTTGATCTTGTGAATTTATGCTCTTCAACAATTCCTTTGCTGTATTGTATGGGCATTTCATATCCAGCAAATTCTACAAATTTAGCGTGGTTATCTTGATGAAGTTTGTTTAAAGATGTTTTTTTTCCCATACTAACTCTGTCGTACCCATCTGTATTTTTGCCTGAGAGTTTTACTCCTTCGGCGAGAACTCAATCTCTTTCCAGAGTTAATATAATACGGTCCTTTTACCTGAGAGTTTCCTGGGCGGTTGCTCCTTCGGTGTCACAAAGTTTGTGATCTCTCCCGTTAACAAATATTCTAATAAATACTGTTTAATGTCAAATGTTATTAGATCGCTTTTTTTTCTGAGATATATAAATTGTAAAATTGAAGTAAAACTGCAAAAATAACTATTGATCCTCCAATTATCACTATGAAAGGCGGTTGTTCATTTATAAACAACCACGCCCATAAAGGACCTAGTACTGCTTCTGTTAACATTATGACTCCAACCATTGCTGATGGTGTTCGTTGAGCTCCAATAGTAATAAATATAAAACCTAACCCTAATTGTAAAAAACCAGCTAAAAATCCTAAAAAGATATCGTTTGGAGATATCATTATTTTTTCTGACATTAGATAACCAATTAACAAAGCAAAAACTCCTGCAACAAATTGAGCAGGAACCATATCAACAGTTGGATATTTTCTTACAACTAAAATTAATGTAGCAAAGGATATTGGCATTATGAAAGCTGCAATATTTCCAGACATTTGACCTGGAGATAAAGAACTTCCAACCATTAAAAGTATTCCTGAAATTGCAAGAATTATTGAAGTAAGAGTGATTGCTGAAATTTTTTCTTTTAAAAAAAAGTAACCAAATATTGCTAGGAAGATTGTTTGTGTTTGAATAATAAAATTAGCATTAGCAACTGTTGTGTTATACATCGCAAATACATAACCACTAAAACCGAGTGATAAAATAAATCCACCAAAGAAACCAGGAAATCCTAAATTATAAAAGGATTTAAATACCTGTTTTTTATAAGTTAAAGCTAAGTACAAGCTAATAACGATTAAGAAAAATACTGTTCTCCAAAATAATATTTGCCAAAGAGTTGCTCCTTCAAATGACTTAACGATCAAACCTCCAAAACTGAGGCTACACGCACCTAAGAAAATTAAAAAAGGTCCTGGAAGTTTTCTAATAATATTCATTATATTTGATTGAGTAAGTTCTGAGTATCCATCTCATATAATTTAAATAAAGTTTCTGCATCAGATAAATTTATTTCTTTAAATTTGATCTTTGAGCCAGGTGATATTTGAACCAATCGATCATAATCAACACTAGCTACCACACCAATTTTTGGATACCCTCCAATGGTACCATGGTCTGAAAGCATAATAATTGGGTTTCCATCTGCTGGTACCTGAATGACCCCTTTTAACAAACCTTCTGATTTAATATTGGTATTTACAACATTTTCGATTTTTGGACCTTCTAATCTCATTCCCATTCTATCTGAAAGTTTTGATACAGAAAATTCTTTTTCAAAAAATATCTTTTTTCCTTCATCAGAAAAATAATCAAAATTTGGTCCTTTTATTACTCTAATATTTTCAACTTTAGAATTTATATAGTTAGTTTTTTTTTTACTTTGGTCTGAATTAATATTTAGGATATTTATTTTTTGACCGTCCTCTAATTTTTTTCCATTATTTGATCCAATATTTGCCTTAGTATTTATCGAACAACTATTCCATTGAAATTTTAAATTTAATTCTCCACCAACTGCTAAATATCCATAAACTGATTTATTTGTTGAGATTAGATTAATTTCATCTCCAGCTTCAATTTGATAACTCTCATAACAATTGCCATCAATTTCTATACCACTTTTAATAATTTTAAAAACCACATCACCTGTAACTACAATATTAATTTTATCTCCAGAATATTTTAAATGTGGTCCTTGATATGCAAATTCTACCACTGGTGAATTTAATTTATTACCTACCAGCTTGTTAGCTAAACTATAATTTCTATTATCCATTGCTCCACTAAATGGAATTCCTATATGATATAGATTGTTTCTTCCCTGGTCTTGAAAGGTTGTGTTTACTCCAGCTCTTATAATTTCGAAATTATTTATCATTATAGCTATTATATTTTTCAAGATTTATTTGTTTAAAAACTACTATGTCGCCAGGATTTATTAAATTTGGCTCTTCCTCTTTTGAATTGTCAAAAACATCTACAGGTGTATTACCAAGTATGTTCCATCCACCAGGGCTTTCAAAAGTATAAATATTTGCAAATTGTTCAGTTAAAGCTACTGATCCTTTTGGAACCTTTACTCTTGGTGTTTCTAACCTTGGCACTCTCATGTTTTCATCTAAATCACCTAAGAATGGCATACCAGCGATAAATCCAGTCATATAACAAAAATATTCTTTACTAAAAAAATTTTCTAAAATTTTATCTCGACTGATATTTAATTTTTTTTCTAATGTTTTTATATCAAGAGAAAATTGATCATCACAACAAACTGGGATTTCTATTTTAGTACTATTGTCATCTTCAGTTTCATTAACATTTAAGTTTTCAATTAATTTTTTAACTTCTTTAAAGTTTGTTTTTCTAAGGTCATAAGAAACTATTAATTTATTATAAGAAGGAGTAAGATTATTTATACTTTCAACATTCTCTTTTTTTAAAGCTTTAAAATATTTTATTACTTCAGAGTTAACTGATTTATTTACCTCTATACCAAAATCGCAATAAACAGCTGCGTCACCAAGATTTGATATATTTTTTATCATGGCATGTTATACTTCAACAATTAGAACTATGGAAATTAATATAAATTGTGATTTAGGTGAAAAATCAAAACACCATTCAAATAAATATGATCCAGATTTACTCGATATAGTAAATTCTGCTAACGTTGCATGTGGATTTCACGCCGGTGATGAAGAATCTATGAACCAAGTGGTTCAAATATCAAAAAAAAACGGTGTAAGCATTGGTGCTCATCCATCATTCAATGACCCAGAAAATTTTGGAAGACAAAGAATGGACCTTGCACCTGAAGAAGTTAGAAAATTAATTATTGACCAATATGAAATTTTACAAAAAATTGCTCAAGATCATGGAGAAAATGTTACTCATATAAAACCACATGGAGCGTTAAATAATATGGCGTGTGAGGATATTAATCTGGCAACTACTTTAGCAAAAGCAATCAATGAAATAAGTAAAGATTTGATCTATTTAGTTCCTACTGGCTCTAAAATGGAACAAGCAGCTAAAAAATTAGATATGAAAATTGCCTGTGAAATTTTTGCAGATAGAACCTATGAAGATGATGGAAATTTAGTTTCTAGAAAAAAATCACATGCATTAATTACTGATCCTGAAGAAGCTAAAAAACATGTATTGAGTATGGTAAAAAATCAGGCACTGAATTGTCACAGCGGAAAGCAAATACCTTGTGAAATCGACTCTGTATGCATACATGGAGATAATGAGAGTTCACTTGCTACAGCAAGATCAATTAAAGAAAATTTAATTGAAAATGGACTTAACTTAAAACCTTTAAGCCAAATGGAGAAATTTTTATAATGATTAAAAAAATATTTATTACTTTGATATTTGTTTTGTTTGCTTCCAATGCAATTTCAGCAGGTTCAGACTCAACACCAAAGAAGGTAAAGTCAGATTACGATAAAGCAGTACAATCAATCAAATTTGCAAAAAAATATGAAAAAAAAGGTAAATTAGAAAAAGCTAAAAAAAGATATGCCAAAGCTCAAAAGCTTCTTCTCAAATCTAATAAAGAAAAGCCTCTTCAAGCAGATACTTTAAACTATCTAGGTTTTACAACTAGAAAACTTGGCGATTACGAAAATGGAGAAAAATATTATCTTTTAGGTTTAGAAATTGATCCAAATCATAAAGGTATTAACGAATACCTTGGTGAACTTTATGTTGTTACAAATAGAATGGATTTGGCTAAAGAAAGGCTTAAAGTGTTAGAAACTTGTAATTGTGAAGAATATAACGAGTTAAAAGAAATAATCGAAGGAACAAAGAAATCTAAATACTAATTTAATGCTAGATATTCAAGATCCATTAGAAGCAAGAAAAGTTATAAGAGAAAATAATTACAAAGAACAAACTGCAGGTGCTGCTAATAAGTATGTTCAAGGAAATCTTTGTATCTTACCAAGCAAATATGCAATGGACTTTGCTTCTTTCTGTCAAAAAAATCCAAAACCTTGTCCATTAATTGGATTTGGTACAAAAGGAGATCCTTCATTAAAAGATCTTGGTGATATTGATATTAGAACTGATGTTCCACAATATAGAGTATGGGAAAAAGGAAAATTAGTTGACGAACCATATGATATAAAAAAATATTGGAACGAAGATTTAACAACTTTTGTTCTTGGATGTTCTATGTCTTTTGAGCTGCCTTTAATTGAAGCTGGTATTCCAATTCAACATATAGAAAACAATACTATTGTTCCGATGTATAAAACTTCAATAGATTGTGAACCTGCAGGACAGTTTTCAGGAAAACTAGTTGTGTCTATGAGACCATTAAGTTCAAAGGATACGATTAGATCAATTCAAATTAGTTCAAGATTTCCTGCCGTACATGGTGCACCTGTGCATGTTGGTAATCCTGATGAAATTGGAATTAAAGATATAATGAAACCTGAATATGGTGATCCACCTAGAGCAATAAAGAATAATGAAATTCCTGTATTTTGGGCATGTGGAGTTACTCCTCAATCTGTTTTAGAAAATTCAAAACCTGACTTTTGTATTACTCACAGCCCAGGTAAAATGCTTATAACAGATAAATTAAATAACGATCTCGCTGCTTTTTAATTAATTTCCTAAAAAAACTTTAGTAACTTTTTCATTATCAATTAAATCTTCAGATTTACCGTCGATAACTAATCTTCCACTTTCTAAAACGTACCCTCTATCTGCCATACTAAGAGCTAATCTCACATTTTGCTCTACAAACAAAATTGAAATACCTTCTGCAACAATATTTTTAAATATCTTAATTAAGTCCTTCATGACCATTGGCGACAAACCTAAAAAAGGCTCATCGACCATTAAAAGTTTAGGTAAACCCATCATTCCTCTTGCTATAGCTAACATTTGTTGTTCACCACCAGACATTGTTTTTGCTAGCTGATCTGATCTAGTTTCTAGCTTTGGAAATATCTTATAAACTTTGTTTAATGAATTTGTTAACTCTTCTTTTGCTTTTGGATGCCATGCACCCAATAAAAGATTTTGTTTAACAGTAAGATGGGGAAATACTCTTCTTCTCTCAAGAACATGTGAAATACCTAATTCAGTTCTTTTATAAGTTGGAATATTTGAAATCAAAGTATTATCAAACGTAATAGACCCCTTTTTATGTTCAACAAGATTACTTATAGTATTTAAAACAGTGCTTTTGCCAGATCCGTTTGGTCCTAAAAGCGCAACCATTTCAGCTTTATTTACATTAATAGAAACATCCCAGATAACCTGAAAATCATCATATAAAACATCAATATTTTTTACATCAAGCAGCATCAAAAGTTCCTAGGTAGGCATCTATTACTTGTTTATTATTTTGAATTTCTTTTGGTTCTCCAAATGCAATTCTTTTTCCTTGATCTAATGCAAGAACGTTGTCAGAAATTTCCATGATAATATTTATGTTATGTTCTATTGTAATAATTGTTACACCAGTTTTTTTTAATTTTTTAACAAGTTCAACAAGTCCAGGGATAGTCTTTTGATCCACACCTCCTGTTACTTCGTCCATCAAAAGTAATTTGGGATCAATAGCCATAGCTCTAGCCATTTCTAATCTTTTCCTTTGTCCAGTTGATAACTCTTTTGCAAAATGATGTCTTTTCTCAATTAAATCTACAAAGTCAATAATCTCTAAGGCTCTATCTCTTGCTCTTTTAATATCTTTTTCTTTTACAAATGCTCCTATCATTACATTTTCAAGTAATGTTTGATCTGCAAATGGTTTTAGTTTTTGGAAGGTTCTACCTACACCAAGGTTACTAATTTTATCAGGACTAATTCCAAAAATATTTTTATCAAAAAATTTTACTTTTCCAGTATCTGGTTTTGTAAAACCAGTAATCAAATCAAATAATGTAGATTTGCCAGCACCATTAGGTCCTATCACTCCTAAAATTGACCCTTCTTCAACGTCAAAACAAATATCTCTATTCGCATGAATTCCACCAAATGATTTGCTTAGATTTTCAACGGTTAATATTTTCATCTTTGTTTTTTTCTTTCTAAAATATCTTTAGGAATAAATGAAATCAAACCATTAGGTCTAAAAATACAAATAATCATTAAAATCAAACCATAAAAAATTAAATCAACAGCACCCCCTGTGCCCCCTAAATAAATTCTTGAATATTCTGAAATTGGTACAAGGATTGCAGCTCCTATAATTGGACCCCAAACATTTCCTATTCCACCTAGTACTGTGATTAATAAAACTATAATTGATATCTCAATATTAAAAACCCTATCTGGGTCAATAATTAAAATATATTGAGCAAACAAACTACCCATTGGAGCCATGATCATTGCTGAAATCACATAAGCTATAATTTTATAATTTGAAACATTGATGCATAAACTTAATGCTGCTTGTGGATCGTCTCTAACTGCTCTTAATCTGTAACCTAGTTTTGATCTACTTAGCAACCAAACTAAAAAGAATGTGATTAAAAAGAATATTAAAAAAACATAATAATATGGAGCTTTACTGCTATGAAACTGCAATGCAGACCATGAATCTTCTGGTGTCATTGTCACCCACAGTCCTGATGCAGCTCCTACTAAATCCCATCTTTGAAAAACTACTTGGAAACTTATCCCGATCAATAAAGTGGCAATTGCAAAGTAGTGACCACTTAATCTAAGCATTGGTATTCCAATTAAGACAGCAAAAATTCCTGAAACAAACATACCAAAAAATATACTGATCCAGGGTGTTATTCCGTACTCCATATAAAAAAATGAAGTTGCATAAGCACCAATTCCAAAGAATGCTCCATGACCTAAACTAATTTGACCAGAAAAACCTGCAATTACATTCCAAGACTGAGCCATAACTGCATGCATAAAAATCATAATAAACAAATGCAGATAAAATGAATTCATCCCAAAAAGTGGAAGTGCAAACAAAAGTATAACTAAGCCAGCAATAATTGATATTACTCTATTATTCGTATTCCATATCGGTTCTGATTTCGCAATTTCTAACTTATTATCCATTAATATCTACCGAACAAACCTTGAGGTTTATAAATCACAACTAAAAGATAAATTGCAAATACATATAAAAGTTTAAATGACGGATCGATCAGTAATCCACCTAAAGATTCTACTAATCCAATAATTATACCAGCATATAAACATCCAATAATACTTCCAAAACCTCCTAGAGCCACAGCAACAAAAGCAAATAATGCAAAATTAATACCAACATCAGTAAAAATAAAAAAATAATTCGCCATCATCCCACCTGCCACTCCTACGCAGCCAAGTCCGATTGCCCAACCAATAGCAAACATTTTATTTGATGGAATTCCTAAAATTTCTGCTGCGTGTCTATCTTGAGCTGTTGCTTGAAGAGCTAATCCGGTCTCTGTTTTTGTTACAAACCAATACAAACCAAAAAAAGCAACTAGACAAACAAGACTTGCATATAATTGAGGTTGACCAATAAATACAGATCCAATTTCAATACGCCCCTCTAATAAAGGCTTATCAACGTTTCTAAAATCTGGTGTCCACAATAATTGAGCAATCGATCTAATAAAAATAGACAATCCAAATGTTGCACAAATTTGGATAAGCATTTTTGCTTTTAAAATGTATCGAATTAAAAAATAATGAGTAACAATTCCACAAAATGCCAACAAAAGTATAGTAATTGGAATTGAAAACAGTGGATCTAAACCAAATAAAGACCAAAGCCAAAATGATGAAAACATAGACAACATCAAATGCTCTCCATGAGCAAAGTTTACAATTTCCATTAATCCAAAAATTAAACTTAAGCCTGCTGCGATTAATGCATAGATTAATCCCATCATTAATCCTGTGACTATAGCTTGAATTATAATTTCAGAAGTCATTTGGTTTATTAATAAAGTATATATAAAGAATGTATATATTAAACAAATAGTTCTTAAGCATTGATAAAATAAAAAAACTAAACGATTGAATTGATCAATTGAATAGTATTAAGTTAGATATTTAAAAATTAAACAAGAGGGAAAAAAATGAGAAAATTAATTGTTACAGTATTTACTTTTTTTTCATTAGTGTCTGCGCCAGTAATTAGTTACGCAGAAGATGTTAAAATTGGAGTACTTTATCCACTTACAGGACCTGTTGCTCAGGTTGGTAAAGACGCTGTTGCAGCAGTTAAGACAGCTTTGGATATTATCAATAACAGTCACAACATTCCAGGTATGCCACTTGCAAAAGATGCCGGATTAAAAGGATTGGGCGGCGGTAAAATATCTATCGTTGTTGGAGACCATGGTGGAAAACCAGATATAGGTGTTGGTGAGACTGAGAAAATGTTAAATTCTGATAAAGTTCATGCAATGTTTGGAGCTTACTACTCATCAGTAACTGGTGCTGCTAGTCAAGTATCTGAGAGAGCAGGAATACCTTGGGTAAACGGCGAGTCTACTTCTCCAAAATTAACAACAAGAGGATTTAAATACTTCTTCAGAGTTACTCCACACGATGGTGAGTTTACTCAGCTTATGTTTGAATTCATGAACGACTTTAACAAAAAGAATAGCAATAAGTTAAAGACACTAGGTATTATTCATGAAGATACATTGTGGGGTGCTGACAGTGGTGGAACTCAAGACAAAATGGCTAAAGAACAAGGTTATGATGTTATAGAGAAAATTAGTTACAAAGCTAAAACAACAACTTTAAGTTCTGAAGTACAAAGATTGAAAGCAAAAAACCCAGATGTTTTATTGCCTTCATCTTATACAGCTGATGCATATTTGTTTTTAAATACTGCAAAAGAACTTGATTATAACCCTAAACTTTTAGTAGCTCAAAACGCTGGTTATACAGATCCTAAATTCATAGACACAATGGGAAGCAAAGCAGAAGGTGTTATCACAAGATCACCTTTTAACACTGACTTAGCAAAAACTATTCCTATGATTGGAACTGTAAACGACTTGTTTAAAACACACTCTGGTGGAAGAGATTTATCAGATGTACCTGCAAGAGCATTTACAGGTTTTATGGCTTTAGCTAATGCAATTAATAATGCTGGATCAACAGATCCTGAGAAAATCAGACAAGCTCTAGTAAATCTAGATATGTCATCTGAGTCTTTAATTGTTCCTTACAGAGGAATTAAATTTGGTGCAGATGGTCAAAACGAGAAGACTAGAGGTATTTTAATGCAAGTTCAAAATGGAAAATACTGTACAGTATACCCGTTTGAGTTAGCAGCTTGTGAGTTAAAATATCCTATGCCTACTTGGTCTGAAAGATAATTTAATAAAAATACAATTATTAAGGCGGTCAAATTCTTTGACCGCCTTTTTTTATTCTTTGATTGCAATCTTGTTAAATTGAAATAATAATTAGACATCTTGATTGAAGAGCTCATAATTCTAACCCAAATTATTTTTATCACTATTATCTTAACTGCAGATAATGCTGTGATAGTTGGTTCTATTGCATCAAATTTTGTACCCAAAAATAGAAAGCAAATTATCTTATGGGGAGTAATTGGAGCATTCGTATTTAAAATCTTTTTTGCAATCTTTGCTACTTTTTTATTTGAATTTTATTTTATAAAAATTTTAGGTGGGTTATTGTTGGTATGGATAGTTAATGATTTAAGAAAAGACCTCGTTGATATTAAAAACATAAAACCTTCAGTTAAAAAAATAAAACAACCGTCATATATAAATAGTATAGGTAAAGTGCTATTTGCAGATCTAATGATTAGTTTTGATAATGTAATAGGAGTTGTTGCTGCAGCACAAGGATATTTTGGTTATATGATTTTTGGTCTTGTCCTATCGGTCGTTCTTACAGGTGCTTTAGCTACTTATATGGCTAATTATATTCAAAAACATATTTGGATAGCTTACATTGGTTTAATATTTATTTTAGTTGTTGGTCTACAATTAATTATAGGTGGTTTGGTAGATCTTGAGATACTCAATATTAACGAGGAATTTAAAAAATACTTTTAATTAAAAGAGTATTTTTTTGAGGGGAATTTTCTTGTTTTAACCTCACTTGCGTATTTAGAAACTGCTTTTGATATTTCTGTCTTGATATTTGCATATTTCTTAACAAATCTAAATTTAATTGGATTTAAACCTATTAAATCATCAAATACCAAAATCTGACCATCACAATTATTAGATGCGCCTATCCCAATTGTTGGAACATTAATGCTTTTAGTTACTTGTTTTGCTAATGATGTTTGAACACACTCTAAAACCATACAAAATGAACCAGCTTCTTCAAGTAATTTTGCATCTCTCATAATATTTTCTTTTTCACTTTGTTTCTTACCTTTAAATTTAAATGTTTTATCTGACTGAGGTAAAACTCCTATATGACCCATTACTGGTATATTATTTTTAACTAAAGTTTTAACAGTGTTTATAATTTTTTTTCCTCCCTCTAATTTGACCCCGTCACATTTAGTTTTTTTCATAATTAATTTTGCATTTTTCAATGCCTCTTTAGGATTACGATAAGTATTATGAGGCATATCAACAATCATCAAACTTTTTTTAATACCCATACGAACACTCTTGGAGTGTTCGATCATAGTATTTAAAGTTACTTCTCTAGTAGACTTATAATTATATAAAACTGATCCAAGTGAATCTCCTACTAAAATTAGATCACAATAATTATCTAAAACTGACGCAATATTTTTTGAATAAGCAGTTAGACTAACTATTTTTGACTTATTTTTTTTTCGTATAAAATTTTTGATTTTATTCATTTCTTAATTCTTGATTTATATAAGTATTTAAGAGCTTTTTAGATATAGATAGTTTTTTTGCAACTGCAGTTTTTTCATCAATAATTCTCCAAAAAGGAAGGTTGGGTTTTTTTAATTTTTTTTTTCTTTGTTCCTCTAATGATGCTTCTATAGCAATTCTCAAAAATATTCCTGTAGAAACAGGGCATGTTTTGTTTACTTTAGCTTTTTTTGCCAATGCATCTCTCATTTCAATAACTGTCTTTTTTTTTCCTTTTGGAATTTTTTTTATGAATTTAGCTATCGATGATGGTGACGACACTAGCATTGTTTCACCTTTTTTAATGTCTGCAAAGTTAAAAGTTAATTTTTTAATTTTTTCTTTATATGGTTTGTTAAACTTCTCAATCCACATTAAAAAATGTTACCAGGTACCTGTATTCTCCATAGAAGACCAAGGTTCTTTTGGTTCTAAATTACCCTCTTGTAATATTTCTATTGAAATTTTATCAGGTGATCTAACAAATGCCATATGACCATCTCTTGGTGGTCTGTTTATAGTATAACCCATGTCCATTAATCTTTGGCAAGTTTCGTAAATATTATCTACTCTATAAGCAAGATGACCAAAATTTCTTGAACCTTCTCCTAGTTCATCCCCTTCCCAATTATATGTTAGCTCAATTTCTGCTTTGTCATCATTAGGAGCTGCAAGAAAAATTAAAGTGAATCTTCCTTTTTCATTTTCCATTCTTCTTGTTTCTTTTAAACCAAGTCCTTCACAGAAGAATCTCAAAGATTCATCTACATCCTTAATTCTGATCATTGTATGTAAATATTTCATAATGCGTTTTTATAATTAAAATTACTCTAATTCAATAGTGCTTGGAGGCTTAGAAGTAATATCATACACAACTCTATTAATTCCTCTTATGCTATTAACAATTTTGTTAGAAATAGTTTGCATAAAAGATTTTTTAAACTCATAAAAATCTGCAGTCATTCCATCTTCAGAAGTGATTGCTCTTAGTAAGCATAAATACTCATATGTTCTGTTATCACCCATAACTCCAACTGTTTTTACTGGAAGTAATGCTGCATATGCTTGCCAAATTTTGTGGTAAAGCCCGTGATCTCTTAAAGCCTGAATAAAATAATGATCAGCTTCTTTTAAAATTTTAATTTTTTCATTTGTTATAATACCAGGCATTCTGATCGCTAGACCAGGGCCAGGAAATGGATGTCGTGAAATTATTTCATGACTTAAATTTAACTCTAAACCTAATTTTCTAACTTCATCTTTAAATAGAAATTTTAATGGCTCTACTAACTTTAAGTTCATTTTTTTAGGTAAACCACCCACATTATGGTGAGACTTTATTTTAGAAGTTTGACTCCCTGTAACAGACTTGCTTTCAATTAAATCTGGGTACAACGTTCCTTGTGCTAAAAATTTTACATTTTTTATTTTCTTTGCATATCTCTCAAATATTTTAATGAATAGATTTCCTATTATTTTTCTTTTTTTCTCTGGATCTGATACATTTTTTAATTTACCTAAAAATTCCTTTTCAGCATTCACGTAGATTAAATTCATTTTTAGTCGTTTTTTAAAAGTTTGAACAACCTGAACTTCTTCATTTTTTCTAAGCAATCCAGTGTTAACAAAAATACAATATAGTTTTTTTCCTATTGCTTTATTCAATAATTGAGCCACCACACTACTATCTACTCCACCTGATAACGCACAAATAACTTTATTATCTCCAACTTGAGACCTTACATCTTTAATTAATTGTACCTTTTGATCTTTTGAAGACCAATTTCTCTTAATTTTACAAATAAGAAAAATAAAATTACTAATTAGTTTTTTTCCGTTCTCTGTATGAGTTACCTCTGGGTGAAACTGAACACCATAAAAATTTTTAATTTTATTTTCTACAATTGCAAATTTAGAATTTGAGCTTGATGCAATTACTTTAAAATTTTTAGGTAATTTAGATACTTGATCAGCATGGCTCATCCAGACCACTTTAGATTTTTTTGTACCAAAAAAATTATTAGTTAAGAGACTATTATTTTTTTTAATTACATTTGCTAAACCAAATTCACGGTGCTTTGATTGTTTTACTCTTCCGCCATTAAGTTTTGATAATATTTGGTGTCCAAAACAAATACCAAGAACAGGAATATTTAGTTCTAAAATTTTTTTATCAAATGAGTACTTATTAATTTGATAAACATTCAGAGGACCTCCTGATAAAATTACACCTTTTACGCTTTGATTAATTTGATTAAGTTTAATTTTTTTATGACTTACAATATCAGAGAAAACTCCAAGCTCTCTAATTCTCCTTGCTATTAATTGAGTAAATTGTGAACCAAAATCTACAATTAAGATTTTATTAAGACTATTATCAAGACTCATTACTTGGTTCTAGATTTTTTAAAGACTCTAAAATTTCATTATTTTCATCACATAATGACTTACATACTTGAACAAATGTTTCGGATAATTCTTTAACTTTATCGTAATTAGATTTTTCAAGTGCAATTTTCATTAGCATTAAAATAGCTTCTTCATTTTGAGGATCAATTAATAGAGTAGTTTCTAAGTTGTATTCTTCTTTTCTTTGATCTTCTTCGTGATTATAAATTTTTGCTAAATACAAATATGAATTTGCATCCTTTGGATTAAATACAATATTTCTCTCAAATAAAAATCTCGCATCCTCATATTTTTCTTTTTCATATAATTGAATTGCTTCATTGAAAAAATTTTCCTTTGAAAAAGAACTAGATTGAAACGAAATAATTAAAACAGCCAGTGAAATAAATTTCAAAATTTTATTCATTAATATTTACTATCATTTTTGATTACGTCTACATTATGAACCATACTTTCATAAAATCCAGCTTTAGTAATTTTAACAAATTGTGGTTTATTTCTCAATTTTACAATCTCTTTTGAACCAAGATAACCCATAGATGATTTAAGGCCACCAATTAATTTAAATATAATATTACCAACATCACCTTTGTATTTTACAAAACCCTCTACTCCCTCTGGAACATACTTGGATGTATCTTTTTGCTTAGTTTGAAAATACCTATCTGCTGAACCTTTATTCATAGCTCCTACAGAACCCATCCCTCTAAAGCTTTTAAATAATTTTCCGTTTTTCTTAATTAATTTACCAGGTGTTTCATCTGTACCTGCAAATAAAGAACCTATCATTACAGCATCCGCACCTGCTGCAAAAGCTTTTGCCAAATCTCCAGAATATTTTATTCCACCATCAGAAATTATTTTTACATTTTTATTTTTAAGTCCATTTCTTACAGATAAAATTGCACTTAACTGTGGAACACCTATCCCTGCTACTAATCTTGTAGTGCAAATTGATCCTGGTCCAATCCCAACTTTAATAATATCTACTCCTAATTTAATTAAAAATTTTGCTGCTTCCGGTGTTGCAATATTTCCAGCACATAAAGCGATATTCTTATCTTTAATTTTTTTTATAAATTTAACTATTTCTCCTACTTTTTTTGTATGACCGTGAGCAGTATCCACTACGATTAAATCAACGCCCTCTTTAAGAATGGCTTTTGCTCTATCAAATTCAGCAATTGATGCTCCAACAGCTGCACCAACTAATAGTTTTTGTTTTTTAACTTTTTTAATTTCTAATATTTGTTTTTTGATATCTAAATTTCTATGAATAACTCCTATTCCTCCAGCTTTACCAATTGCTATAGCCATATTGCTTTCTGTAACAGTGTCCATTGCAGAAGACAAAAGTGGGATTTTAAGTTTTAAGTTTTTCGTTAAATTTACTGATGTATTTACTTCAGATGGCAATATCTCCGAGTACTTCGGGACTAATGTAACATCGTCAAAGGTAAGTGCTTCTTTTATAGGAACCATGATCTTTTATATACGATTCCTTTTAATTTTAAAGTCTCTATCTAAGTTTTTTACAAATTATAAAACTTTCTTTAGAATCTTTTCTACTCGATTTAGGTTTGAAAACCTTAACTTCTTTAAAATATTTCTTACCTTCTGCGACTATTTCGTTGAAAGTTCCACCCATAAAAATTTTAGAAATAAAATAACCATTTTCATTTAACAAATCTTTTGCAAATACCATTGCTTCTTTACATAGTTCACCTGTTTGAATTGAATCTATATTCTTAATTCCCGTCGTATTTACTGCCATATCTGACATCACGACGTCTACCTTAGAGATAGTATTTTTCTTTATTTCTTCTTGAACATTTTCTTCAGTAAAATCTCCTTGAATTTGGATACTAGATCCAATTGGTTCCATTTTTTTTAAGTCGATTGAAATTAATTTTCCATTCTTAGCTATCTTTTCAGCATATTGTGACCAACTTCCAGGAGCTGCACCTATATCTATAACAGTCAATCCGCCTTTAAATATTTTATACTTTTCATCAATTTCAATTAATTTATAGGCAGAACGGGCTCTATATCCATCAACTTTTGATTGTCTTACGTAAATATCTCTTCTTTGTTTATTTACCCAATTTTTAGATATTTTATTTTTTTTCAATTATTTATTAAACCTAAGTTTTAAATCAATTAAATCACCATCTAAAGTTTTTACTTTTGAAATAAAATCTTTGTTATTTCTTATCTGATCGTTATTTTTTCCAGCAAAATGTACAATTCCTATTTGATGGTTTGGTAAGTATGGTTCGACAAGGGTACTGGTAGATTTATCAAATCTTAAAGCTTCAATTAAAGTCCAATTACAGTATGCAGGTAATATCTCTACAGGAAGCTCATCACTGTAAATAGTTATATTCATTGCAATTTGTTCGGATCCCCAAATTTTTCCAGACTTTAAAGCTATCTTCAAATTTTTTTGCCAAACTTCCCAGTGTGTTGCATTTGCCTCTAAAGCAAAAACTCCAATATTCAAATGTGGTTTTAGCGCAACTGTTCTAGCTATCTTTTC
The DNA here is from genome assembly GCA_902546145.1 of uncultured Pelagibacteraceae bacterium. Lineage (GTDB taxonomy): Bacteria > Pseudomonadota > Alphaproteobacteria > Pelagibacterales > Pelagibacteraceae > Pelagibacter. The sequence continues at coordinate 150,509 of CACCIT010000001.1, forward strand.
TGAAAATCCAGAAGATTTAGCATGTTTATAATTTTGAGATTTAATTTTAGCAAAACTCCCAAATACCCATTCAGCTCTTAAAACTCTTCCATAAGCTCTATCAGCTGATGTAGCTATAGAAAGTTTATTGTTCTCACACCCTTTAAAGTATAATTCTATTGCATCCCAGGAATTGACCCAAGCATCTGCATCAATCCACAAATATTTCTCATAACCAGGAAAATATTTTGGTAAAAAAGCTCTTGATACCTGGCTTTTTAACCATTCTCTTCCTTTAACTTTAAAATCAGGAACTTCAATATCCCAATCTGCGAATTTAATCTCGTCTACTTTTAAAGACAATTTTTCTTTTTGTTCATCGCTTAAACCTGCATCTAAAATGCAAATAGCAGTATTTTCACTTTCTTTGAATTGTTTTATAGAATTAACAAGTTCGTCCAAAAGTTCATAATATTTTGAATCAGCTAGAGATATAATTACATTTTTTTTCATTAAAGAACGTCTTCAAGATCATCATCTTCTGTTTGATTAATATCTTCATTTTCTTTTCTAAGCTTTTGATAATGGAAATAACTAATTGGCAATAATGATAAGTAAATAATTCCACTTATTGAAATCACATTAAATGGGTAAATTAATAGAAGTCCAAAAAATAATACTATTCCAAATAGCAAGAATATTGTTGCTTTTCTTTGTATTACAATTTTTTTAAATGAATAACTTGGTAACTTACTAATCAATAAAAAGGAAGTAACGATAAAGAAAATTGGCACAATAATTACATAATCTATTTTAAATAATTCAATACTAGACATACTAAATATCAGTGGTGTTAATACTAAAATTCCACCAGCTGGTGATGGCACACCCTCAAAAAAATTATCTCTCCAAGATGGTTCGCCACCTGTATTTACATTGAAACGTGCCAATCTTAATGCAACGCAAATTACATATATTAAACAAACTAACCATCCAAACCTTCCAAGTTCATTCAATTTCCAAAAATACATTATAAATGCAGGAGCAACTCCAAAACTTATCATGTCGGTCAAAGAGTCTAATTCTTTTCCAACTTTTGATGTGCCTTTGATTAATCTTGCTATTCTTCCATCTAGTCCATCAATTACAGCTGCAATAATTATTGCAATAATTGCAAACTCATATCTTCCATCTAAAGCAAATCTTATAGAAGTAAGACCAATACAAACACCTATAAGTGTCAACATGTTAGGTAAAATTACTCTAGCACTCCTCTTTTCAGGAACTATTTTAAAATTTTTTTTGGGTTGTTGCATATCTATCTTTTAGCTAATAGAGTTTCCCCTGAAATAGCAGTCTGACCAATTTTAACCAATGGTTCATAATTTTCATAGTAAACATCCGCTCTACTTCCAAATCTTATCATTCCAATTCGGTCACCTTGATTAAGTGTTTGATCTTTATTGGTCTCACAAACAATTCTTCTTGCAACCAAACCTGCTATTTGAACTATGACAATATCATTTCCATGATTATCTTTTAATTTATAATAATTTCTCTCATTGTCCTCACTCGCTTTATCGAGTGAAGCATTTAGAAATTTTCCTGGCTTGTATAAAATATCTTCAACTTTTCCCGAACAAGGAGTTCTATTTACATGACAATCAAATACGTTCATGAAGATACTAATTTTTTTAAATTTCTTGTTTTCTAAATTTAATTCTTTCGGTCCATCTACCTCTTCTACTTTAATTATTTCTCCATCAGCTGGACTTACTAGATAATTATCATCTCCTATGATAACTCTTTCAGGATCTCTAAAAAAATAATAAACCCATACAGTTAGTAGCAATCCAATTAATCCTAAAAATCCATTTACTAATAGTAAGATGATTGTGATGAAGCCTGCGATTACAATGAACTTGTAACCTTCTGTGTGTATCTTTGGAAATATCTTGGTAAACATATTCTTCTATTTGCTAATTTTCGATTAATATGTATATAAACCAATCAAATTCAATTAATAAGATAAATTTAATTTAATGAGCAAAATCAAGGTAAATAACCCAGTTGTCGAGTTAGATGGTGATGAAATGACTCGAATTATTTGGGAGTTTATTAAAAACAAATTAATCCTTCCATATATCGACCTTGGCATCGAATATTACGATCTTGGAATGAAAAGCAGAGATAATACAGATGACCAGATCACAGTAGACTCAGCAAATGCTATCAAAAAAATTGGTGTTGGAATTAAATGCGCAACCATTACTCCAGATGAGGCAAGAGTAGAAGAATTTGATTTAAAAAAAATGTGGAGATCTCCTAATGGAACAATCAGAAACATTATTGGAGGAACAGTATTCAGAGAACCAATTATTTGTAAAAATATTCCAAAGTTAGTTCCTTCATGGACAGATCCTGTGATCATTGGAAGACATGCATTTGGTGATCAATATAGAGCAACTGATTTTAAAGTACCTGGCAAAGGTAAAATGGAAGTTAAGTGGACATCAGAAGATGGAAAAGATGAAATAAAATATGAGGTATTTAATTTCACTGGTCCTGGTGTGGCACTATCAATGTATAATTTAGATAAATCTATTCAAGACTTTGCAAGATCATGCTTTAGCTATGGTTTAATTAAAAAATGGCCTGTGTACATGTCTACAAAAAATACAATTTTAAAACAATACGATGGAAGATTTAAAGATATTTTCCAAGAAGTTTTTGACAATGAGTACAAAGACGAATTTGAGAAACACAATTTAACTTACGAGCACAGATTAATTGATGACATGGTTGCATGCGCAATGAAATGGAGTGGAAAATATATCTGGGCATGTAAAAATTATGATGGCGATGTCCAGTCTGATACTATGGCTCAAGGTTATGGATCGTTAGGATTAATGACAAGCACTCTATTAACTCCTGATGGAAAAGTGATGGAAGCTGAAGCTGCTCATGGAACTGTTACAAGACACTATAGAATGCATCAACAAGGAAAAGAAACTTCTACCAATCCTATTGCATCTATATTTGCATGGACAAGAGGATTAGCTCACAGAGGAAAATTAGATAATAACCAAGAATTAATTAAATTTGCTCAAACATTAGAAGCGGTATGTATTGAGTGTGTTGAAAATGGATCTATGACAAAAGATTTAGCAATTCTTGTTGGTCCTAATAGTAAGTTTTTAACCACTAATCAGTTTTTAGATGAAATTGATGGTAATCTTAAAAAGAAATTAAATTAAAGATTTTATTTTTTCAAAAGCATCATTGATTTTGGATTGGTCTTGACCCCCAGCTTGAGCAAAATCTTTTCTTCCACCTCCGCCTTTACCTCCAATGACTTCTGAACCTGCTTTTACAAATTTTACTGCATCAAATTTGTCAGTTAATTTTTCTGTGACACCTACAGCTATACCAACTTTGTCGTCTTTACTTGCAAAAACTATTACAATACCTTCACCCAATTCTTTTTTACCTTTGTCTACAAGTTTTCTTAATTCTTTAGGTGGAAGGTCTTCAACGTTTTGAAACCTTACTTTCACTCCATTGACATCTAGATCATTAACTTTATTTTTGGATTGATCTTTTAATATTGAATTAACAGATAATGTTTCTAACTGTTTGTTTAAATTTTTTATTAAAACTTTTTTATCAGTTTCATCCAAATTAGGTTTTCCACCAAGGTCAGAAATTTGCCTGCTCAACTCATTAATTTGTTCATCATCTTTTTCAGATGATAAATTTAACATTTTCTCTTTATTTTTAAGGTAATCTTCTAATTGCTTATCTCTTAATGCTTCTACTCTTCTAACCCCTGCAGCAATTGAAGATTGGCTAATAATTTTAAATTTACCAATATCACCAGTGTTTTTTACATGAGTTCCACCACATAACTCTGTTGAAAAGTATTTTTCTCCTTCATCTCCCATTGATAATACTCTTACTTCATCTCCATATTTTTCTCCAAATAATGCTAAAGCCCCATTATCAACAGCCTCTTTCGGTGTCATAATTCTTGTGGTTACATCAGATTGTTTAGAAATCATATCATTTACATGACTTTCAATTTTTACCATCTCATCATCTGATATTGGCTTCATATGGCTAAAATCAAATCTTAATCTTTCTGGCTCAACTAAAGAACCTTTTTGAGTAACGTGTGGGCCTAAAACTCTTCTCAAAGACTCGTGCAATAAATGTGTAGCTGAATGATACGCTCTTGTGTCATTTCTTTTCTCAATATTTATTTTCATTTCAACATCTTGTTCTAATTTTATTGAGCCTTTTTTCACTTTTCCATAGTGAACAAACAAATCTCCCAATTTTTTTTGAACATCAGTTACTTCAAATTCAAATTCATCTTTAGAGATTATTCCTGTATCCCCTACTTGACCTCCAGATTCAGCGTAAAATGGTGTTTGGTTGACAACGATGATACCTTCATCTCCAGCATTTAGAGTTTCAACCTCTTTATGATTTTTAAGAAGTGATTTTATCACTCCTTGTGCTTGATCATTTTCGTATCCTAGAAATTCTGTAGCTCCATGTTTTTCTTTAACTCCATACCAAACTTGTTCAACTGCACTATCACCTGATCCTTTCCAATTTTTTCTAGCAAGCTCAATACTTTCTCTCATCAGCTCACCAAATCTTTCTTTATCAAATTCTAAAGATTTCGATTTTAAAATATCTTCTGTGAGATCTATCGGGAAACCATAAGTTTCATAAAGTTTAAAAGCAATGTCACCTGGTAAAACTTTGTCTATTTTAGAAATTTCATCATTTAAAATTTTAATTCCTCTATCCAAGAGAACCAAAAATTTTTCTTCTTCCATCTTTAAAGTTTCTTTAATTAAAGACTCTGCTCTTTTAAGTTCAGGATAATTTCCTGACATTTCATTTAACAATGTATCAAACAATTTAGAGAAAACTGGATCCTTAGCTCCTAATAAATGAGAGTGTCTCATCCCTCTTCTCATAATTCTTCGAAGCACATACCCTCTTCCTTCGTTAGATGGTAACACTCCTTCAGCAATTAAAAATGAACTTGCTCTTAAGTGATCTGCAATAACTCTAAAACTTGATAGATTTGATTTATCTGATTTAATTTTAATTATATCTGATGCAGAATTAATTATTTTTTTAAAATGATCTGTTTCATAATTATCATGAGTGCCTTGTAATAATGCAGCAATCCTCTCTAAACCCATTCCTGTATCAACAGATGGTTTTGGAAGATTTATTCTTTTATCTTTTGTGACTTGTTCAAATTGCATGAAGACTAAGTTCCATATTTCAATAAATCTATCTCCATCCTCATCTTTGGTACCAGGTAATCCGCCATGCAAATGATCACCATGATCAAAAAAGATTTCTGAACAAGGTCCACATGGTCCTGTCTCTCCCATTGACCAAAAATTATCAGAAGTTGCTATTCTAATTATTTTATCGTCGCTAAAACCTGCTATTTTCTTCCAAAAATTGAAGGCTTCATCGTCCTCATGGAAAACTGTTACATAAAGTCTATTTTTATCTATCCCAAAATCTTTAGTGATTAAATTCCATGCATAATCAATTGCTTGCTCTTTAAAATAATCTCCAAATGAGAAATTTCCTAACATTTCAAAGAAAGTATGATGTCGAGGTGTGTAACCTACATTTTCTAAATCATTATGCTTTCCACCTGCTCTTACACATTTTTGTGAGGTAGTTGCTCTTACATAGTCTCTTTTCTCTAACCCTGTAAATACGTTCTTAAACTGGACCATTCCAGAATTTGCAAACATCAATGTTGGATCATTATTTGGAACCAAATTACTAGATTCCACAATCTGGTGATCGTTCTTTTCAAAATATTTTAGGAAAGTATTTCTAATTTCATTGAGAGTTTTGTCTGCCATATTTTTAAAATACAGCTTTTTTATTTTATGTCTAGATGCAGTACGGGAAAAAAGGCGCTTAAATTAAGCGCCTTTTATTAATAAAGATGACCTATTAATTCTTTTTAGATGGAGGAGTAGCTTCAGCTTTTGCTTCTTCTTCTTTTTCAGCTACTTTCTTTTCTTTCTCCAATTTTTCAGGATCTATCGGGTTTCCTTCTATTTTTTTAGAAATAACACCAGCTTTTTCCCTAATTGCCATTTCTATTTCTGCAGCAACTTTGGGATTTTGAGCTAGATAAGTCTTAGCGTTCTCTCTACCTTGACCAATCTTCTCTCCTTTATAAGCATACCATGCTCCTGATTTTTCAATAATATCTGCTTTGGAACCAAGATCTACTAATTCACCCATCTTGCTAATTCCTCTTCCATACATCAAATCAAATTCAACTACTTTAAATGGCGGAGCTACTTTATTTTTTACTACCTTCACTCTTGTAGAGTTACCAATAATTTCATCTTTATCTTTGATGGCACCAATTCTTCTAATATCCATTCTAACAGATGAATAAAACTTAAGTGCATTACCACCTGATGTAGTTTCTGGACTTCCAAACATAACTCCAATTTTCATTCTGATTTGGTTAATGAAAATCATCATTGTGTTTGTATTTGAAATTGAACTTGTTAATTTTCTTAAAGCCTGACTCATTAATCTTGATTGAAGACCAACATGATGATCTCCCATCTCACCTTCGATCTCAGCTTTTGGTGTTAAAGCTGCAACAGAGTCGATTACAATAACTGAAATAGAGCCTGATTTTACTAGCGTATCAGCAATTTCTAATGCTTGCTCACCAGCATCTGGTTGCGAGATTAAAAGTTCTTCAGTGTTTACACCTAATTTTTTTGCATAAACTGGATCTAAAGCATGCTCTGCATCAACGAATGCACAAATTCCACCTGCTTTTTGAGCTTCAGCAACAACTTGTAATGCTAATGTTGTTTTTCCAGATGATTCTGGTCCATAAACTTCAATAATTCTTCCTTTTGGTAATCCGCCTATACCTAAAGCTAAATCAAGACTTAAAGAACCTGTTGAAACAGACTCAATATCCATAGCTCTCTTTTGGCCAAGCTTCATTACAGAGCCTTTTCCAAAATTATCTGTAATTTGAGCTATTGCAGCATCTAATGCTTTGTTCTTTTCTTTAATATCCATTTCTTGATCTTTAGTAGATTTAACTACTTTTAGGTTACTTTTCGTCATTTTTTGCCTCTTTTTTTACGTTTTTTAACAGTCGAATCATGATTTAAATGTACACATTTTGTTCTCATTGGCAAGATCTTTGTTTTTAATGAGTAAAAAAGACTGAATTACTTAAGATTTAAATAGTCGCTATTTAAAAGTCCTACTGATTTTAAAACTTTGTATTGAGCTAACAAGTAGCTTCTTTCAGCTTCAGCAAGATTAATTTTCGCGTTTATTAAGTTTGATCTAGATTGAAGAACATCAAAAGTAGATCTTCCAGATCCACTTTCATATTCAAAGCTAATTCCTTCAGTTGCAACTTCTGAAGCTTTAACTTGTGATTGTACAGCTTGTAAAAAGCTTCTTGAAGATTGTAAAGTTGACCAAGATGAAGTCACTGATTGTGTATTATTTTTTTGTGCATTCTCTAATAATAATCTTTTCATACCTTTTGCTTGAAGATTTTTGCTTACATTAGATTTATTTTTTCCACCAAATTGGAAAGGCCATGAAACAGTTGCTTGTAAGACGTCTTTTTCTCTTTCATCATAAGTTGCGCTTAAATCATCGGTATAAGTTCTCTCTAAAGAAATTTTTGCTGTTGGTGAAAGATCAGATCTTGCAATTTTTACATCTAGCTCTGATTGTCCGTATTCTATTTCAGCAATAATTAACTCTGGGCTTTTCTCCAAAGATATTTTTTTAGCTTCACTTAAATTTTTAGGGATTGTTACTTGTGCATTATAGATTTTTTTTAATTTTGCTTCTTCTGCAATCGTTCCGATTACATTTTCATAATTTAATTTACTAGTTACTATATTGTTTTGAGCTTCAATATATCTTGCTTGTGCTCCAGCTAGAGAAGATTGAGATTGTGCTAAATCAGATGCTGTAATTTGTCCCCTACTTAATCTTGCATTATCTAATTCAAATTGTCTTTGAAGTAAGTTTACGTTTTCTTCATTAATATTTAATTTTTCATAAGCCAAAATTAATCCAGTATAGGCTTCAATTGCTCTTAAGAATATTTCTTGTTCTTTTTTAACTAATTTTGCTTCTGTTAAATTTAGTCCTAACTTACTTTTTTCGTATTCTGTTTTTCTTCCACTACCATCAAGTAATGTTTGCTCAAGTTTAATTGAAGAAGTCATTGTATCAGTGTCAGTGATTGATGCATCTCCTCCACTTTGATTTGTAAGTTTATTGGTATCCTCAAAATTTTTTGTACTAGAAAGAGTTAAGCTAGGTAACAAATCACTTCTAGACATGTTGATTACTTCTTGTTGAATTTCTAAATTTTTTCTTTCTGCTTGAAGTTCAAGATTATTATCAAATGTTTGTTTAAGTGCTTCCTTTAAAGTTGCTGAAAATGCACTTAATGGAAAAACTAATGTACAAAAGATAATTATTAAAAACTTTTTCATTTATTATATTTTATTGTCTTAATTTGATGGTTGCTATTTAAATTTAATATAATTGTAGAATATTTTGGTGCAAATTTAAACATGTTCTGTGTAATTCTTTGGTAAGTTTGCATAAAATTAATAACGTCTCCCTTACTCATTATTTTGTGACTAGATTTATTTTTAGTATTTAACCACAACTTATGCTCTTGTTTAAGTCTCCATTTTTGAAGCAAACTGAAGTTTTTTGCTTTTAAATAAATTAGACAATTCAATTGAGAATATAGTTTTTTGTATTTTGTCTTTAGTTGCTCATTAACATATTTTCTCCAAATAAGTTTTTGATCTTTAGTTCTTTCAAGAGAATTAATTGACTTTTTAAGTGTTTTTTTAACTTCTGCTCTTGCACCAACACACCAGCCCTCAAATATAATTACATCTGGTTGCTCTTTAATATTGTACCAATTTTTTTTTGGAGATCGGTCATCTACTGCCTTGTTAAAACTTGGTAACTTTATTGATTTAAAGTTTTTACTTTTTGATTTTTTAAAGAAATCTAACATAATTTTTACATCATGTGTTCCAGGCACTCCCCTCGTCATTAACATTGGGTGAACTTTATTTGATAAAATAGATCTTTCTTTTCTAGTTTTATAAAAATCATCAATAGAAATTTTAAATACTTTTAATTTAAAATATTTTTCTAATATTATTTTTATAATTGAACTTATTGTTGTCTTACCAGTTCCCTGTCCTCCTGCTAAACCAACAAAGTAAGGTTTTTTATTATTAGCTTTTTTTGCAATCCAAAAACATACAGGTATTAGAAAAGACTTTAGCATCTTATCTTTATTACTAAATTTTTCTTTTGAAGTTTCTTGTGATTTAATAAATTTTAGACAATCACTTTTAACTTTTTTAAAACACTCAGCAGTAGATTGCATTGAACTTTTATTTTTCTTGGTCCATTGGATGATTAAGACCATCAAACTGAGCTATCTCTTTTATATCCTCAACTTTAACTTCATCGACACAACCTAAATTAAATCCAGTCATCGCTGGTGCACTTCTTGGATTATGATGAGTGTAAATTCCACATTCAGTACAGAAATAGTGTTTGGCAACTTTTGTATGATATTGATAAAGTTTTATTTTATCCTCACCTTTGGTAAGTTTAAAATCTTCATTTTTAACCATACCCATTGTTGCATTTTTTCTTTTACAAATTGAACAATTACATCTGACAATTTTTGCTAATTCATTAACTGTAGAATTAATTTCAGCTTCTACAGATCCACAATGACAACTTAATTTCATATATCTCCTTAATTTAAGTTAAAATACTTTTTGCTGCAATCTTATTTCCATCTAAATCACGAACGTATGCATAATAATTTCCATCTTTTCTAACACCTGGTCCACCTTCATCTGTCGCTCCTTTTGACATTGCAACTTCGTAAAATTTATCCACTGCTTCTTTAGTGTCAGCCAACAAAGTAGTTTGCGAACCATTTCCAAAAGTTGCAGGCTCACCATTTACAGGATGAGTTACATAAAATTGAACTTTGTCTGGATCACTTGAATGAGCGTAACCCAAATACTTTTCTGTTTTTAAAATTCTTTTTAAGTTTAAAGGTTCAAAAACAGCATCATAAAAGTCACCTGATTTTTGGTGATCATTAGAACCAACCATGACAAAATCTAAAACGTTCATAATCAAACTCAGAATTTATATATTTAAATAACCAACTTAAACTATCTATGGTTGAAGTTATCCACAAGTCCACAATATGTGGATTGGATGTTCACGTTTTGATTCACTTTTGATTCAGTTACAGACTCAAAATACAACCTATTGAGTGTATTCCATAAATAGTCTATAAAATAGAACAAAACAAGAACATGAAACTAACAATCCCATATTATCTACATAAAGCAGGTGCTGGTTTTCCTTCTCCTGCAACAGATTACATCGAAGAAGATATTGATCTGAACATGCATTTAATAAGAAATGTTCCAGCAACTTTCATAATCAGAGTTCAAGGAAAATCAATGGTTGATGTTGGAATTAACGATGGAGATTTATTGGTGGTTGATAAAAGTTTAAAACCAAAAAATTTTTCAACAGTGATTGCAAATGTTCATGACGAGCTTGTAGTTAAAACTTTAGTTCAAGAAAGAGATAAAAAATTTTTAACTTCTGGATCTAAAGAATTTTCTGACAGAATTTTAATTAATGAAGAACAAGATGTTTTTATTTGGGGAGTAGTTACTTATGTCATCCACTCAGTATACTAAAAAAATAGCACTCGTTGATTGTAATTCTTTTTATGTTTCTTGTGAAAGATTATTCAATCCTAAAATAAGAAAAAAACCTGTTGTTGTTTTATCTAATAATGATGGCTGTATCATTTCAAGATCGAATGAAGCAAAAGCTTTAGGAATTAAAATGGGTGAACCTTATTTTAAAGCAAAAGATATTATCGTTAAAAATAATGTAAATGTTTTTTCATCAAACTATTCTTTGTATGGAGATTTATCTAGAAGAGTAATGAGAACTCTTAAAAGATTTAATTCTGAAATAGAAGTTTATTCAATTGATGAAGCATTTTTAGACTTATCAAACTTTAAAGATCAGGATGTAGAAAAAGTTGGAAAAGAAATTAGAGAAACAGTTTTGCAATGGACTGGTATTCCAACAAGTATTGGGATCGCAAAAACAAAAACATTAAGTAAAGTTGCAAATCATATTGCAAAGAAAAAACAATCAGGGGTTACGAGTTTAATTGGAATAAATAATTTAGATCCTATTTTAGAAAAAGTTGAAATTAATGATGTCTGGGGTGTTGGGAGACAATTAACTAAGTTTTATCAAAAGCACGGAATTTATAATGCGAAGCAACTTAAGAATAAATCTAATACATGGATAAAGAAAAGTTCCAATGTTTTAAGCTCAAGAACTGCAATGGAGCTTAGAGGAATTCCTTGTATTGATTTAGAAACAACTACCACCAAAAGAAAGAGTTGTGTGGTTTCAAGATCATTTGGAAAAAGAATTGAAACTTTTCAGGAATTAAAGGAAGCAGTTGCAAACTATTGTTTAAATGCATCTGAAAAAATTAGATCAGAGTCTTTAGTTGCAAAAGCAATTACAGTATTTGTTAGAACTAGTCCCTTTCATAGGAACTTTGGTTACTATTCAAATGCAAAGACAGTTGATTTTCCTATTGCAACAAACAACAGTATTGAAACAGTTAAGACAGCAGTTTCAATTCTTGAGAGTATATTTAAAAATGGTTATCGTTATCAAAAAGCAGGTGTAATGCTAACGGGGTTATCTAATGCCAGTGATAAAACAAATTTATTTACTTCTGAAAAGGATGAAAAGATAAATAGCTTAATGAGATCAATTGATAATACCAATCATCGATACGGAAGATCAACTTTAAGTGTTGCAAGTGCAGGCGTTCATAAAAAATGGAACATGCGAAGGCAGTATTCTTCTAAAATTGATACGGCTGATTTCTATTGTTTACCAACGATTAGAGCTTAATTTCATCTATTTTCCCCACATTGAAGCGAATTGCGCAGATGTCATCTTGAAAATTGAATTAGGTAACAATTTTTTATCGTATTCTCTATACATAAAAACATCATACTCATTAACAGATTGAGATGTAAGTATTTGACATTGGTTTTCATCAAGTAATTTTTTACAACTATTTTCTGACCTTACACCATCAAAAAAAATAACTCTTTGAGGCATAGTTTGTGTTTGAAAAGCAGTTTTATATCTAGATATAAATGAAGAATATAACCCATATCTTAAACTTAATTCTTTTCCTTTTTTGTTATTAGATCTTCCTTTAAAATCTACTTTTAATTTTCCATCTATCCAAACTTTCATAAAACCTTTTTCAGGATCTGGATGCCAATTGGTGCTGTAGATAATTTCAGTCCAACTACCTAATAAATCTTTGTTAGGTTTTAAAACAATATACGTATCTTTAAAGGTATCTCCATTCCTATTAAAAGTTAATCCAGCATGCATATGCTGAAACATAACCAATACTCTAGATGGCTTAAGTCTTTTCCATTGTATTAAAGACATTTTGGCTGGCGCTATTGAATTATAATCTTCGGGGAGATAAATATAAAATCTATACCATCTTTCTTTTTTCCAAGGTTTTTTTTTATAATAAATTTCTGCACGCTCTCGATCATTAGTGCAATCATTCCAAGATGATTGAACACCACACTCTCCATCATTTGACTCAAACCTTATTGATTTATCTCCAATAATTGAAAAATCTGAAACTGAGACTGGATTAATAGCTTTTTTTGGATTGTTACCATGATATCTTTCTGGAATAGCTTTCCCGTACCCATCTTCTTTTAAAGCTTTTTTAACTTCTGAAAATTTAGTTTTAGCAAAAGCGTTAGAAGTACAACAAAATGAAATTATTGATACGAAAATTACTAAAATTTTTTTCATTTTAATTATTTAATTTTTTATTTTACAAAAGTATCATTGAACTGACTAGATACTCTTACAAAAGTTGTGCATTTACTTAATTGTTTTAATGATGGTGCTCCTACATAAGTGCAGCTACTTCTGACACCACCAAGAATATTTAAAACGGTATCGTTTATTTTTCCTCTATATTTAACTCTAACTTTTCTTCCTTCACTACTTCTGTAATCTGCTAAACCACCATAATGTTTTTTGTTAGCAACTTCAGAACTTGATCCATAAAATTCGATATATTTAGATCCATTTACTTTTACTATTTTTCCTTTTCCTTCATCATGACCTGCTAACATTCCACCTAACATTACAAAATCTGCACCCCCACCAAAACCTTTTGCAACATCACCTGGACATGTGCATCCTCCATCAGCAATGACATGCGCACCTAAGCCGTGAGCTGCATCTGCACATTCAATAACAGCACTCAATTGTGGGTACCCTACTCCAGTTTGAATTCTTGTTGTACAAACACTTCCAGGTCCTATTCCAACTTTTACAATATCTGCACCACTAAGAACTAATTCTTGAGTCATATCTGCGGTAACAACATTTCCTGCAATAATAGTTTTTGTTGGATATTTTTCCCTCACTGATTTGATAAAATTAGTGAAATGCTCTGAATAACCATTAGCAACATCTATACAAATAAATTTGAAAAAACTAAATTCCTTTAAAACCTTATCTAAGTTTTGAAAGTCTTCTTTTTTAATACCAACACTAAGTGCAATGTTTGGATAGATTTTTTTAATATTTTTATTTTGTTTTATTTTTTTTACATCATGTTGTTTTGTTAAACATGTAATCATTTGATGATCATTTAATTTTTCAGCAATACTTAACTCACCAACACCATCCATGTTGGCTGCCATAATAGGAATTCCTGACCACTCATTTTTACTGTATTTAAATCTATAGGTTCTAAGAAGATTGACGTCTTTACGGCTTTTTAATGTGCTTCTCTTAGGTCTAAATAAGACATCAGAGTAATCTAGCTTAAGCTCTTCTTCAATTCTCATTAATCTAAAGGCTATAATTTCTAAAATACTATTTCAATTCAAATTATAGCCTGTGGATAAGTTTAATAATGAAATTAAGTGAATTATTTTAATTAATTAAAATTAATATTATTCAATGGTCTTTGATTTTTTGGATAACCTAAATCTTTACAAGTACCTTCTTTATCAGTACCAGCTGGTTTGCAAAGTGAAGCACCTAAGATACCATTAACTTGAGATTCATTTGTAAGTTGACCTATAATTTGATCACAACCACTCCATAACTCATCACAAGTATCTGCCTTACCGACATTTGAATACCTAATGATTGCATCTTTTATTGTTAGACCAGCATCTGTTGCATCAGTCATATAATTTCTATAAGGTCCAAATTTAAATCTCACTCTAGAAGCGCCACCTAATACATCTCCAAAATAACTCGATCTTAATTTTCCATCTATCCATAAATGTAAAAACCCATCTTCAGCCCATTTAGCATTTATTAAAACGTTGACCCATTTTCCTTTCATGGCTTGAAATTTTTCATCTAAAGAAATACCAATACCATCAAAGTAATATTGCTCACCTACTTCATTATCTATAGCTCTATAATTTGGACCATTAAACATCCAAAGAAATTTATTATTATTATAAGCAAGAGTTGGTCCAACTGCTTTTTCGGGTTTGCCATAAATCATCTTAAAGTCGAATAAAGAAATAGTATGTTTTTCAGTGTTCACATCATTATCAATGAAATAACCAATTCTATACCACTTCGTTTTGCCTTTTTTTGTAGTGTGCTTATATGGCTCCTGCATTTGGAATCTCTGGGCAAAACCAGGTCTTCCCCATCTACTCCAATCATTTTTATCACCAATATCTGAATAACTTAAATTGAATTCGATCCCTTTTTCAGCAACGCCTAAATTATCCTCAAATTTGTCAAAAAATTTGTATAAACCAGGACGATTAGGAACATTTCTTATAGTAAAAACCATTTTGTTTTTTGATTGAGCTCTAAGAACATAGTTGGCAAAGTCTTTTTTTTCTTTCTTGCTCATTTTTTTTTCAAATTTGTCAGCATAAGAATTAGACAAGTTTGAAAGTAAAATAGTAACTAATATTATTAAGATTTTTTTCATTAAGCTTTAAAGAGCTTATCGGATAAATTGTCTAATTTATCTCCCCAGAACACATCTTTTTGAATACGTTTAAAATCTAAATCAAATACAGTGGACATGGCTGAAGCATAAATGGATCTTGCATCCATTGTTGAATTTAAATCTCTACCTTCAAACAAATCTTTTTTCTTTAGTCCTGGCCAGTCTCCATGAACCTCTGATTTTTTTATTAAACCTCCTGCCATCAAAACTGCAGTCCCATATCCATGTTCTGTTCCTTTTCCACCGTTTTGCTTAACTGTTCTTCCAAATTCAGTGAGTGTTAGTATTAATGTATCTTTAAAGGTAGAGCCTAAAGAAGCTTTTAGTGCCTTTAATATTTGATCGTATTCTTTTAAACAATCTGCATGCGTACCATTCTCTCCACCTTGGGCTGCATGAGTATCAAAATTTTCTACTTTAAAAACTGCCACTCTTGGTCCATTGGGATCAGAAAGTAGTTTGCCTGCTTCTAAAGCTAAAGTAGCAGCATTTGTTCCTGGAAAATAATTTAAATCTCTATTTCTTACTATTGATAATGTTTCACTCAAATCTTTTTCAGAATATTGATTAAATTCTTCTGCAATAATATTTAAAAGACGCTTTTGTGGTAGAGAAGATCTTATAGGAAAATAATTATTATTTAATGGAACACCTCTTATAAGCAATGGCATTGGAAGTGACATAGCAAGCCCATTTCCTTTTAAACCTGCAAGCTTCATGCCTCTTCCTAACCATCCTGTTTTCTCTTGATATGGCACTGTCCCACCTGACATCATCATATCTTGACCCTCAAAATGAGATCTTCCTTTGTAAGGAATGCTAGTTGCATGAAACACAGAGGCTGTATTTTGGTCCCATAGTGCTTTAAAATTTTCCAATGCAGGGTGTAAATCGAAATCAGAGGTTAGTTTTAATGTTTTTTTTAAATTAATTTCACTTCTTAATTTTTTAAAATTTTTGTCACCCCTAATAGGAACCGCACAAAGCCCATCCATTCCACCCTCAAGCATTATAACAACTAAGTTTTTTTTATTTTGACCTGCAAAAGATGGCAATCCAAAGCCTGCAAAAAATAATGAAGTCGCAGCCGTGGTCTTTAAAAAATCTCTTCTATTTATCTTCATGCTCTCAAAAACTCCGGATGGTTAAACAATAAAATTTGTATTTCGTAAGGTTTATTAGCTTTTTCCAGGTAATTAAATATTTTCTCTGGCTTATTAAAGTTTTTGTTAACTATGTTTTTGTAAAATTTGAAATTATTATTTTTTGATTTTGTAAGCTCAAAACAGTCTTTTGCAAAAACTAATCTTCTAATTAATAATTCTGGTGACATCCAATCAACTTCAAAATCAGAAAATCCATTTGGTTGTTTGGAACCGTAGGGATTATGTCCCAAATCATAAAGTTTATGCTCAGGTTGTGTATGAGCAGATTGGGGCTTTCTACCTACTTCATATAAATCCATAATTGTTGATGAGGTTGGCCAACTAAAATCAGCTAATTTAGCCATTTGCAAAAACCAATTTTCAGGATTTTGAAATTTTTGGTATTGATCATTATACTCAAAAGCAACTTTGATAGCTGCTTTATGAATTTCAGGTAAAAAACCATCAGAGTCTTTAAAAGCTTTTATTATTGGTCTTTTCATTTCTTCTGTAGGGTTATCAGTAATCAAATATCTACATAACTTTGTCGCTATAAAATCTCTACAGTTTGGATGGTGCACTAAATCTTTAATAACATTTGCCAAACCTTTTTTTCCACTTTTATAAGTTTTACCAAAAACAGATTTTTTTCCTGGTTGATGATAGTCTTTGTCAAATTCTACTGGCATTGTATCTTTTGTGGATTTGCTCCAGCCAAGCCTCCAACCAGTCATAATATATGCTAATTGTGTTATATCTTCTTGTGTATATCCTGATGCTGGTGAAACTGTATGTAGTTCTAATAATTCTCTTGCATGATTTTCATTTATTGTTCTTTTTTTATTTTTTGCACTTTTACTTTTTGGTCCTACATTATCACTATTATTTAAACTATGAATCATAGCTGAAGAAATTGTTACATCGTAAACAAGTTTTTCAAAACTTTGGTTTAGATTTGGTCTGATAATCTCTCTTTCATATGGACCAGTATAAAATTGAGTTCTAAAACTTCCATCCACTATTGCAAAATGATTTGACCAAAAAAACCATAATTTGGCTAAAACGGGTGAAGTGCTATGAATTGCCTCCGTATGTCTGATACTCAATTCTAATGATGGCCAAAAACCTTGCCCCGTTTCATTCTTTAATTTCTCAATTCCAATTTTTAAGAGTTTCTTATCATTTTTATATTTTTCTCTTATTTTTTTTAGTTCAATTTGATTTTTTCTTGCATGTATTTCGATCATTTCTTTCCCGGAAGGAATTCTACCTTTCCAGGTTAAATTAGGAATATCATCCAATTGGTTAAGTGCCCAATTCAATGGATCGGAAGGCACCTCTTCATTTGGACCAATTCCAAATGCAACTTTTCTAAAGAAATTTTTCATTAAGCTTTAAAAAGTTTATCAGACAAGTTTTGTAACTTATCTCCAAAGAAAACTTCTTTTTCAATTCTATTGAAGTCTAAATCAAATACAGTAGACATAGCAGATGCATAAACTGATCGTGCATCAATCGTAGCATTTAAGTCTCTTCCTTGATAAAGCTCTTTTCTTTTTAATCCAGGCCAGTCTGTATAAACTTGGCTTTTCTTTAATAATCCACCAGCCATAAACAAAGCAGTACCATACCCATGTTCTGTTCCATTTCCTCCATTCTGAGCAATTGTTCTTCCAAACTCAGTAACTGTTAGGATTAATGTGTCTTTATAAGAATCTTTTAAATTAACTTTGAGATTTTCAATTATTTCATCCATTTCAAGTAAGCATTTTGTATGAGTACCATTAATTCCTCCTTGTGCAGCATGAGTATCAAATCCATTTACTTCAAATACAGCTACTCTTGGACCATCTGGTTTTTTTAAATACTCAGCAGCCTGCTTTGATAGGTTGCCATTCTTTCTTTTGCCACTACCAAAACCCATTCCCATCATCTCTTCATTTTTTCTCTTTTTAATAAAATTCATCATATCCAATAGTTCCTCTTCAGAACTATCTGCATAAATTGATTTTAACAATTCAAGTGTATCTTCTCTAGGTAGACGATCATCCGAAGGATAGTAATTATTGTTTTTAGGAACACCCCTCAATAACAATGGCATAGGCAAAGATAATGCTAAACCATCTCCTTTATAATTTGCTATTTTCATTGCTCTTCCAAGCCAGCCTGTTTTTTCTTGATAAGGCACTTTTCCACCTGACTCCATTAAGTTTTGACCCTCAAAATGAGATCGAGCTGTATACGGAATACTGGTTGCATGAACAATGGCACCAGTATTGTCTTTCCAACAATTATGAAAAGCATTTAATTTAGGATGAAGAGCAAAATCAGAGTCCAGTTTAATAGGATTTTCAATTAAAATTTTTTTTCTTCTCTTCTCAAAATTTTTATCACCTATTACTGGTACGGCAGTCAATCCATCCATACCACCTCTCAACATAATAACTACCAGATTTTTTTTTCTTGATCCTGCAGCTAACACTGGAAAATTAAATCCAGCTAAAAATAATGTAGTTGCAGTACCTTTTAAAAAATTTCTTCTTGATATTTTCATGCTTTTAATACCTCTGGTAAGTTAAATAATAAAATATGTTTTTCCTCATTAGTTTTTGCCTTAGATAAGATTTTTAATATTTTGTCAGGGTTATCAAAATTGTTCCTAACTATTTTTTCATGAATATCATCGCTTATCTGATCATTTACATTATATTTATGGAAAGCTTTTTTAGCATACATAATTCTTCTTATAATCATTTCAGTTGACATCCAGTCCTTTTCAAAATCTGAAAATCCATTTGGTTGTTTTTGTCTATAAGGATGACAACCCAAATCCTCTAAAAACCAACCTTGCCATCTTATATCTCCAAATGGTTTTAATCCTAATTTATGACTATCAATCATTTTTTCTTTTGTTGGATAAGAATACGTTGATCCTGACATATTTATTGTTGTTAGCCACCAGTTTTCTGGGTTTTGAAATTTTCTGTGTTTATCGTTATATTCAAATGCAACTTTAATTGCAGCTTTATGAACTTCTGGAAGAAATCCATCCGATTGTTCCCATGCTTTTACAACAGGTGCTATCATTTCAGGTGTTGGGTTATCAGTGATTAAATATCTGCAAAGTTTTGTAGCGATAAATTCTCTGCATGAGGGATGTTTAACTAAATCTTTAATTGCAAGCTCTATTCCTTTTCTTCCACGTTTATATTCTTTACCTAGAAGAGTTTTTTTTCCTGGTTCATGATATTTAGATATGAAACCAACATCATTTCCATTATCTTTTTTCTTTGTCCACTTTGGTCTCCAACCAGTCATTATTTTAGCCAATTCTATAACATCTTCTTGAGTATAGCCCCCATCTGGAGAAATAGTGTGAAGTTCCATTAATTCTCTCGCGTGGTTTTCATTTATAGTTGCTGGTTTCTTTTCTTTCCTTCTCCATTCCTGTTTACCACTTTCTGACTTAGGTCCTATGTTATCTTTATTATCCAAATGCATAATCATTGGCCAAGCAAGTGTTGCTTGGATAGCCATAGTTTCAAATGTTTTGTCCATGTTGGCTCTTAAAAATTCTCTTTGATAAGCTCCAGTGGAAAAAGAAGCTAATGATTGAGTATCACTAATCGTAAAATGATTACCCCAAAAATACCAAAGTTTAGCAAGTACAGGATTATTGCTTCTTATCCCCTCAGAATGTCTTATGCAAATTTCATTAGCTCGCCAAAATTCTTTTCCAGTATCATATCTTAGTTGACGTTCTGCTAGCCTAAGTCCTTCTGGATCATTTTTATATTTTTTTCTTAAAGTTGTATTTTCTTCAACTCTTTGGGTGATCCAGTAACTTCTCATTTCCTTTTCAGAATAGATATGTTTTCCAGTCCAGTTAAATTCTGGGATTGTTTCAACTTGTTTTTGAGCCCAAACTAGTGGATCAGATGGCTCTTTTTCATCAGGCTTTAAACCGAATGCAACTTTTCTAAAAAAGTTTTTCATTATCAATAATATAAATAAATTACTTTATTTTATCAATATCGTGGATGTTTGTTAAAGAATTATTAAATTCTTCAATATTTTCTCTTAAAGCTAAACTAGAAATTGAATAAATCATTATTAATAACAAAACTAAAGGTAATGAAGTAACAATTGACGCATTACTTTTGATTAACAAAATATAAAAAACAATAAATAAAGCTGAACGAATTAAAACTGTTTTTCTAAAGACACTTATTATTGAAAGAGAGTGTTTTAATAGTTTAAAGAAACTCATTTGAGATGGACCAAAATATCTTTTTCCTCTAATTGATGGAGAAGAAATTAAATCTTTTTCTATTTTTTTTAATGATCCAGAAAAACTATTCCAAGTAGATTTTTCATCTAACATTTTTTTTACAGTTGCTTTTGAAAGACATGTAAAATTACCAAATTTAATTGATTGTCCAGTAAATGCTAAAGTTAAAAACTTATGAAATTGATAACATAACTTAAATATCATGTTTTCTGATCTTTTAACTCTTTCACCAACTATAGATCTATCTCCAGCATCCTTTGATAATTCAATAAAGTTTTTAATTTCTTCAGGTCTATCTTCACCATCTCCATCCATAGGAATTACATAATCAAACTCTTTTTTGTCATAAATATATTTTAAACCAGAAGCAATGCATCTTGCATGACCTCTGTTTTCTTTCATATTAATGATTTCAATTGAGTGAAAGTTTTCAATATTTGGATATTCATCAATAATTTGTTGTGAGGAGGCGTCATTAATTACCACTAAAGATATTTCGGAATTTAAATCTTTTATCTCATGATTAATATTTTCAATTAATAACTTTAAAGATTCACGGTCATTGTAAACAGGTACTAAAATGACATATTTCATAGATTATCTTGATCCAACACAGATACTATCAAGACACATATAATCTTTCAATTGATCAAGTTTATCTCTTTGAACTATGCCTTCCCAAACTGGTCTAGATTTTAAATGATAAGATAAATTACCTGCATTCCATTCATCTCCAAGAACTACATTAATAGTTGAGTCAAACTGTTGATCCCAAGCATATTGAGTTTTGATCGCAATTTCTTTACCTGGATAGTCTGTTCTCTTATCATCTTTTGAAACTGAAACATAAGCATAAAGAACAGGTGATAAAAAGAAAAAGAATAAAAATCCAATCATAAAGGGTTTTAATTTTTTTAAATTTATTTGAGACTGAAATAAAAAAACAATTAATGTTCCAAAGAACAAATAAAATGGTGTCATCCACATTGTTCGAATTTTTGAACCTGTTATCAATGAAGTTAAAAACATCATAGCAATTGGTAAGAGATTTATTACTAACAAAAATAATAAATTTTTATCTTTGAAATTTAATTTGAATTTAGGTTTTTTGACCAATAACAAAGTCAAAATTATAAATGGACTTAATATACCAATTTGTTTTCCTAAAAATATTAATGGAAATTTTATGTGATCAATGAAACTTGATTGCTCTAAACCTGTTCTTGCAAGTCCATAATTAATTGTAATGAATTCATTGTTATTAAGCCAAATTAAGTGAGGAACTAAAACAACTATAAATACTTCTATTGTAATTAAGTATTTAAAGTCAAACTTTCTTTCTTTCTTAAAAATTAAATAAATGAATAAAAGTGCGATAGATACTAATAAGTAAATGAACAAATATTTTGATAAAAACCCTAATGCACCAAACAGACCAATTAAAAAACAATCCCAAAATTTAATATTTTTACCAGTATAAATTTTCCAAGAATAATATGCTGTTAATGACCAAAAAGGTAATTGGCATATATTTACGTTAAACTCTGGTGTAGTAAAATTATAAAAATAAATCGTCTCAATTAATAAAACTGAAATTAAACCAAGAAATTTGTTTTTTAATATTTCATTAGAAAGTTTGAATACATAAAAAAATGAAATGATTACAAAAATTTGGCTTAGTAAATAATAAGCCCAGTCTTGAGAGCCAAAAATTTGAAAAAAAACTTCTGGAAAAAAAGCACTCATAGGAGGATGTTTATTAAAACCCCAATCTAAATTACTTCCCCAAGCTAAAGCTTCAATTGTATCTAACGGTAAATTGTGATTTGTGAGAGTTGGAATCAAGGTCCAGAAAATTAGATGGGATGTCACAAAAATATAAAAAAGATTATCTATATTTTTGTTATTAATCGTCATTAAGTAAATATTTATAACAATTCAGCTTGCTTGACACCCCTATTTTGCTGAATATACTCCGGCCATTCAAAATTAAGCGATGCCTAAAACTACTAAAGTAAAGAAAAAAGTATCTAAACCAAAAACTAAAGTTGCAAGTAAGCCAAAGAAAATTGTGGCTTCACCAGTTAAAAAAGCTCCAATAAAAATTTCAAAAACTTACGTTCCAAAAGAAACTGAAAAATATATGTGCGAAAAACATAAAGTATTTTTTAGAATGAGATTAAATGAATGGAAGAAAGAATTAATTAAAGCAAACAATGAAGCACTATACAATGGAAGTATGGACGACAATAATATTTCTGCTGATCTTGTGGATCAGGCAAGTTCATACATCGATAAAAATGTAGAAATGAAAGCAATTAATAGACAAATTAAGTTAATTTCTGAAATCGATAAAGCTTTAAGAAGAATTATGGATGATACTTATGGGTATTGTTTAGATACAGCCGAACCAATTGGTTTAAAAAGATTAATGGCAAGACCAGTTGCTAAATACACAATCGCCGCTCAAGAAAAGCATGAAAAAGATGAAAAAGTTCATGCAGATGACTAATTAAGGCTTTGGAATTTTTGCCTCTTTATCCATAAAGGCATATCCTTTTATAACAGCCTCACGTTCAGAAATTTCTTTGTACCATCTAGATAAGTTTTGATAATTTTTTAACCCAATATCATGCCATTCATGTCTCGCTAACCATGGCCATGTTGCAATATCAGCAATGGTATAATCATCTCCAGCTAAAAATTTAGATACTTTTAATCTTGTATCTAACTCTCCGTAAATTCTTTTGGATATTTTAAAATATCTTTGTTCACCAAATTCACTTTTCCCTGGATTATAATGATGAAACTGATGGTGCTGACCAATCATTGGACCAATAGTTCCCATTTGAGCCATTAACCATTGATTAATCACTAATCGATCTATTTCATTATAAAACTTTCCACTTTTTTCACCTAAGTACATTAATATTGCACCAGACTCAAAAATACTTTTATTTTTTTCATGATCAGTAATTACAGGAATTTTTCCAAATGGACTTATCTTTAAAAAATCTGGATTAAATTGTTCGTCATTTCCTATATCAATTTTAGTTACTTTATATTCATAACCAATTTCTTCTAGCATAATACTAATTTTCCAACCATTTGGAGTATTAGCAGAAAATAACTCTATCATTTTTTTACACCAAGTCTCTCTTGAGCAGCTTTTGATGTAGTTGTGAATTCAAATCTTAATTTTTCATCAGGTTTTGCATATTTAAAACACCCTCTTGCAGCAAGAGCTCCTTCATGAAATCCTGAAAGTATTAATTTTAATTTACCTGGATAAGAACAAATATCACCAATTGCAAATATTCCATTAACATTTGTCTCAAAGTTTTCTGTATTTACTTCAACTGTTTTTTTATTGATGTTTAATCCCCAATTTAAAATAGGACCAAGTTGCATAATTAAACCAAAAAAACCAAGAACATAATCGGATTGTAATTCTTTAATTTCTCCATCATCATGTTTTATTTTCACAGTACTGATTTGATTATCTCCATTTACTGAGTCCATTTGATATTTTGTATACAAATTTAATTTTCCTTGATCATTTAATTCTTTTACTTTTTGAACACTAGATTCTGCACCGCTAAATCCGTCACGTCTATGAATTAAATTTACTTTAGATGTATTCGATAATTCGATTGCCCAATCTAGAGCTGAGTCTCCCCCACCAAAAATAGAAATAGTTTTATCCTTAAAAATTGTTTTATCTTTAATTGAATAAAATAATGAGGATCCTTCAAATTTTTCACATTCTTTAACTGGAAATTTTCTAGGTTCAAAAGATCCCACTCCACCTGCAATAATAATTGCTGCTACATCAAATTGTTGGTTTCCACTTGTTTTGACATGCCAACGATTTTCAACTTTTTTTAATTCCTCAACTCTTTCGTTTAAATGAAATTTTACATTAAAAGGTTTTATCTGTTGTAGGAGATTGTTTGTTAATTCCTCTCCAGTACATTCTGGTACAGCTGGAATATCATAAATAGGTTTATCAGGGTAAAGCTCGATACACTGTCCTCCTGCCTTATCGAGATTATCTACGATTTCACATTGAAGCCCTATAATTCCAAGTTGATGAGCACAGAACAATCCTGTTGGTCCTGCTCCAATAATTAACACATCTGTTTTATTCATCTAGGCTTGCTTTTCTGGAATAGTAACTTCTAGTCCATCTAATTCATCTGAAACAATCAATTGGCAACTTAATCTACTATTTTGTTTTGGTTCATATGCCATATCTAACATGTCCTCTTCACCATCTTCTTTGGTTGGAAGTTTATCTAGCCAATCTTCTTTAACGTAAACATGGCAAGTAGCACATGCCATTCCACCTCCACAGTCTGCATCAATTCCCGGGATATCGTTTTGAACTGCACCTTCCATCACTGTCAATCCATTTTGAACATGAATAGTATGAGTTTTGCTATCGTGTGTGTAGTAAGTAATTTTTGCCATGCATTATATATAGGTTTTTATCTAAAATGAGCAAGTAAGTAAAAACATACTTAGCAATATTTATGCGTTCTGAGGTTCTGGTACTTCTTTCTTAAAAAAATAGCTAGTGTCTTCTGTTTGTTTCATTATAGTTGGTAAAATTTCTTTGTAGGCATCAATCAAACCATCATTTGTTCTAGGTAACTGATCTTTAATATGATGATGAAGTTTATCTAAATTATAAGATGGAACTGTTGGAAACATGTGGTGAGTTACATGATATTCCATTTTCCAATATAAAAAGCTTAAAATAGGATTTAAATACATTTCTCTTGTTGTATATCTGTGATCTTTAATATTTCTTGCTAAACCTGCGTGTTGGGTAAAAGACACTAGTTTGTGTAAAGTTCTTCCATAAAATTTTGGTAATAAAAATAACAAAACAGGTAACCAAGATGATGCAATTAAAGACCATAAAATAATTGCAATCCAAATTGCAACAAAAATTCTAGAATTTAAGATAACTTTTGATTGTGCATTTTCAGGAATGCAGTCTTGCATTACTGTTGTTTTTACACCAAATGCATGTTGAATAATTTCATAAGCAATACTTTTTTTAAAATAAATAAGTTCCATAAAAGGAATTAAATTCATTATTAAATTTTTTGGTGTTTCTTTTAAATTATTTCCATATTCAATTTCATGATCAAAAGGATTTTCTGTTGAATATGTATTTCCATGATGAACAAAGTGTGTGTATCTCCATCTTAATGGTTCAAAATTAGAAAGATAAGAAGAGATGTAGTAAAAAAATTCATTTAAAGATTTTGATTTAAACGCAGTTTTATGACCTGTCTCATGCCACAATGGATTTGAAAAACCATAAATGTTTCCGTAAACCAAAAACCAAAAAGCAGACCACCATGTGCCCCAAGTTATGTATGCTAAAGTTCCTGTAACTAATAACAATCCAAAAAAAACTGAAACATGTTGAAGCCCTTTAATATCTGATTTTTTTGAAAGCTCTTTAAGAACCTCTATATCAACTTGGCATCGGTGCCATTTTTCTAATTTTACATCCATAATTAAAAATATGTATAATAACTATACATAATTTTACATAAGCCAAAAAAAAAGGGCAAGTACAAAATTGTACCTGCCCTTTTTTAAATTTTAAGTAAAACTACTACTTAGCTCTACCAGGTTGTTGCATAGCTGCTGCCCAAATGATCAGACCGAAAGCGATCTTGTTCAAGAAGTCAGCTGCGTTGTAAATCACGTTAAGTGAGTTAGCATCTACACCACCTGTTAGGTAACCAAAAATGTAACCTAATGGGTAGATCGCCCAACCTACAGTAACGATCATTCTCATTGCACCAAAAGCAGTTACAAGTGCTTTGTTACCACTTTTCGCTGCTCTCTTACCTGCTTCACCAGAGAATACTTCATATAAGATGTATACCCAACCAGCCATACCGATTATGAAACCAAGTGTAGCGTTGATGTATCCAGCTTCTCCTAAGTATCCACCTACTAGCATTACTAATGTACCAATCATTAGTCTCCAGAAAATTCCAGAGTCTGATTTGTTTACTGCTGATAGAACAAAATAGAATTCTAACATCAATAATGGCACTGTAATTAACCAGTCAATGTATCTGTATACAGTTGGTGAGTCACCAGTAGCGATCCATACATCTCTCATGTACATGTAGTGTACGAATGCAATACCAGTTACTAGACCAGCAACTGTCATTGAAACTCTCCATCCAGCTGGAACTGAACTTCTTTCTAAGAAAAAGAATACAGTAGCAGCTAAACAAGCCATAGATACTAACCAAAACGAAATACCTACGAAATCGTCTTGAGCCAGCATAGCTGTTTCAGCGTTTGCAACACCAGTTACACCCATAAGAGCAACAACTGTAAGAGCAAACAATTTAAGTTTTTTCATAAAAAACTCCCTCTTCGTTAGTTTTTATTTATTTAGTTTATATAAACTAGACTTAAGTAACCCTAAGCCAAAGTTGGGGTTAAATAGCAAATTAAATTAGTTTTATGAAGACTTAATTGTCATTAATTTGCATTGATTTTACTGAATTTTTAAAATTAAATACAATTTATAAGTTAAAAACCAAAAAAATAACGAAAATCGAATCAAATTAGAATGTCAAAAAAATTTCAAAGTATTTACGAAAATTCTATTCAAAACCCTGAAAAATTTTGGCAAGAAGCAAGTGAAGATATCTTTTGGTTTAAAAAACCAACAAGAATTTTAAATAAATCTAATCCTCCTTTCTATAAGTGGTTCGAAGATGGGATCACTAACACTTGTTATAATGCTTTGGACGTTCATATTGATCAAGGAAGAGGACAAAAAACAGCTTTAATCTACGATAGTCCTATTACAGGCAACAAATCGAAGTTCACTTATGAGGAACTTAGAGCAAAAGTATCAAGATTTGCAGGTGCTTTAAAACAACAAGGTGTAAATAAAGGAGACAGAATAATTATTTACATGCCAATGATCCCTGAAGCGGTAATTGCTATGCTTGCTTGTGCAAGAATTGGAGCCATACACTCAGTTGTCTTTGGTGGATTTGCCTCAAATGAACTTGCAAGCAGAATTGATGACAGTAAAGCAAAGTTATTAGTGACCGCTTCATGTGGTTTTGAGCCTGGAAGGACTGTTGAATACAAGCCTCTAGTAGATGAGGCTATAAAAATAGCTAATCATAAAATTGAAAAGATGATTTTGTTTCAAAGACCAGGAAATGAAGTCAAATTAAATGCTCCAACAGAGATTAGTTGGGAAGAAGCAGTCTCAAATGCAAAAGATGCTGATTGTGTTGAGATGAATTCAAATGAGTTTGCGTACATTCTTTACACATCTGGAACAACTGGAACGCCAAAAGGCATTGTTAGGGATACTGGAGGTCATATCGTTGCTCTTAAATGGACCATGAAGAATATCTACAATATTGATACTGATGATATTTGGTGGTCGGCTAGTGATATTGGTTGGATTGTCGGGCACTCTTATATTGTTTATGCTCCTCTTTTCAAAGGATGCACCACAGTATTATTTGAAGGAAAGCCTGTTGGAACTCCAGATGCTGGTGCTTTCTGGAAAATAATTTCTGATTATAAAGTAAAATCATTATTCACTGCACCAACTGCATTTAGAGCTATTAAAAAAGAAGATCCAGAGGGTAAATTTTTCTCAAAATATGATCTATCTAGTTTTGAGAGCTTGTTCCTTGCAGGAGAAAGAGCAGATCCAGATACTATCAAGTGGGCAGAGAATTTATTAAAAGTCCCAGTGATTGACCACTGGTGGCAAACAGAGACTAGTTGGGCAATAAGTTCAAATTGCACAGGGATTGAAATGATGGAGACCAAATATGGCTCAGCTTGTAAAGCAGTCCCTGGATATGATGTAAAAATTATTAAAGCAGACCAATCTTTGGCTAAGCCAAATGAAATGGGAGATATTGTTGTAAAACTACCTTTGCCTCCTGGAACATTTCCAACTCTTTGGAATGCTGATCAAAGATACAAAGAAAACTATATGACTAATTATGAGGGTTATTATCAAACGTATGATGCAGGTCACATTGATGATGATGGTTACATTTGGATCATGTCTAGAACTGATGATATTATAAATGTTGCTGGTCACAGATTATCAACTGGTGCAATAGAGGAAGTCTTATCTGAACACCAATCAGTTGCTGAATGTGCTGTTCTTGGAATTGCAGATAAACTTAAAGGTCAATTACCAATTGGTTTAGTTGTTTTAAAATCTGGTGTTGAAAAAGACAATGAAACTATATCAAAAGAATGTGTGCAAATGGTAAGAGATAAAATTGGTCCTGTTGCTGCATTTAAGATTGTAATTGTTATTAAAAGATTACCAAAAACTAGATCAGGTAAAATTTTAAGAGGAACAATAAGAAAAATTGCAGATAGTGTTGAATATAAAATTCCACCAACAATAGATGATCCAGCAATTTTAGATGAAATTAAAGAAAACTTAGTTCAAAGTGGAATTATAAAATAATGCTTAAAACATATTTGATCTTAATTGCTGCAACTATATTTGAAGTTTCAGGAACAATGCTTTTACCTGTCACAAAAGGTTTTACTAAACCAGCTCCAACAGGTGCTTTAATATTTTTTTATGTATGCGCATTTTTTTGTCTATCAATTGTAGTTACTAAACTTCCATTGGCAGTAGTTTATGCAACCTGGTGCGGTTTAGGAATTTTTACAATTGCTATTCTTGGATATATTTTTTACGGACAGTCTTTAAGCTGGCAGGTTGTTTTGGGTATGTTCTTAATTGTATTAGGATTAACGCTTGTAAATATTTATTCTTCCAAAACAATTAACTAAAAACTAAAGGGGTGCCTTCTGGATCTCCTAAAATTTCCCCCTCTTGCATTTTAATTTTTCCTGCAATGATAGTGTGTGTGGGTGTTCCTTTAAATTTAAATCCATTAAATGGTGACCATTTACATTTGCTCTCAATATTTTCATTTTTAATCTCAATTGTTTTGTTCATATCAACAATTGTAAAATCAGCATCATATCCTTCTTTTATAAAACCTTTATTTTTAATTCCAAAGATTTTAACTGGATTCTCACAAACAAAATTCATCAACTGATTTAAACTCAGCTTCCCATCATTAATATGATTTAACATCACAGGCATTAAAGTTTGAACGCCTGGCATACCTGAAGGGGTATTTGGATAAACTTTATCTTTGTTTTCTTTTAAATGAGGCGCATGATCTGATCCGATAGTATCATTGAAGTTGTTTCTGACCCCATACCATAATCTATCATAATGAGATTTATCTCTTAATGGTGGATTCATTTGAGCATATGTTCCAAGTTTGTCGTAACAATCTGGAGCATAAAGAGTTAAATGCTGAGGAGTTATCTCAAAAGTAATGTTTCCCTTATGCTGAGATAGAAAATCAATTTCTTCTTTGGTTGTTATATGAAGAACATGCGCTTTTTTGTTATGTTTTTCTGCAATTCGAACAATTCTTCTTGTTGATGCTATTGCGCACTCTGCACTTCTCCATACTGGATGAGTGTGAACGTCTCCATCTTTAATTAATTTTTTATTAATTTTTAATATCGCTTCATCTTCAGAGTGAACTGCAACGACTTTTGAAGCGTTTTGAAAAACCTTATCTATATCATCCTCTTCAGCAACTAATAAATTACCAGTTGAGGAACCAGCAAAAAGCTTAATACCACAGCATCCTTCTAAATCTTTTAAACTAGCTAGATCGTCTGCGTTACCAGCAGTTGCACCAAAGTAAAAAGCGTAATTGCAATACATTCTATTTTTAGCAAGATCTAATTTTCTTTGAAACTCCTTCATGTTTGAAGTTGGAGGGTTAGTATTTGGCATTTCAAATACACTAGTAATCCCACCCGCTATTGCTGCCCTACTTCCTGAATGAAGATCTTCAGTATCAGTTGATCCA
>CACCIT010000002.1 GCA_902546145.1 uncultured Pelagibacteraceae bacterium
AAAAGATATCATTCCTTTTTTTAATTTTATTTCTTCACTTTCTTCATTTTTGTGAATTTCATTTTTAATATCAATAATTGGTATTATTCTCCTAGCAGCTGATAAACCTTGACTTATAGCAATGTTTACCTTTGTTAAAGATTTTACAGGTTGATAGGCTAACATCATGGCAGCTAAAAATGAGAAAAAATTGTTAATATTTAATTCACCATCAATAATTAATTTGCCAGAATAAAAAATTAATAATGCAATCATAAAACCAGTCAATACTTCCATAATTGGAGTTGATCTGATGTATACAGATCTAATTTTAATAGATTTGTCTTTCAGAGCATTAACATAATCCTCTGATCTTTTGTTTTCAAAATTTTCTCTTTGAAATATTTTGATGATTTTATGATTTTTAAATAAGTCAACAAAATATCTATTAAGATTACCTGATCTTTCTTGCGCTTCTGTTGCTACTTTACCCATCCTTTTGCCTAGTTTTCTTGCAATGATTGTTGCTAAGGGGATCATTATTATTGCAATGAGAGATAATTTCCAATTTTGAAAAAACATAACTAGTAATAATCCAATTAAAGTTAGACTATCTTTAAAAATACTCAAAAATGCTTCTGCAAGCATTCTTGTTATTTGGTCTACATCAAAACTAAGATTTGAAATATATTTACCTGTATGTTTACCTTCAATGATTTGAGTATCAGCACTGATAAATGATTTTAGCATATCAATTTGAAGCATTTTTTTTACTTCTTCAGATATATGAATCATTAAAATTTTAGCTTGGTATAAAGCTATCCCTTTAGTTGAAAAAGCAATTATGATTGCTATCGGAATTAATACTATTAAAGTTTTATCTTTGTCCAAAAATATTTTTTCTATAGCAGGGTCTAACAACCACGCAGTTGCAGATGTACTCCCGGCCACTAATACAGAAAAGAATGCGGCAAGAATTATTTTGAATACATATAAACTTATATATTCTTTGTATAATCTCGTGATTATTTGTTTGGTGTTCATGTTAAATTAATTTTCCAATTAAAATATTTGTTAAGATCAATAATCCTAAAAAATTATTACTTTTAAATTTGTTAAAGCAATCATTTGGATTAGCAGTATTTAATTTATTAATTTGATAATATAGCAAATGATAAATTGGAAAAATCATAAATAAAAAATAAATACTTTTAAAATCCATTAAAATTCCAACAACCGCTAATGATAAAATAAATATAATGTAAGAAATAAATAAAAACTTTTTTGGATCATTTTTAAATTTAATCGAAGTTGATTTTACACCTATAATTTCATCATCTTTTATATCTTGAAACCCATAAATTGTGTCGTACCCAAGTGTCCAAAATATGGCTCCAATATAAAAAGCAATTGAAACTAATGACAATTGATTTTCAATAGCAATAAATCCTAAAACTAAACCATAGTTAAAAGTAATTCCTAAAAACAATTGTGGCCAATAAGTAATTCTTTTCATTAATGGGTAGGTGAAAGCAAGAGGCATTGAAATAAGAGCCATAAAAATTGTAAAATAATTAAAATTTAACAAAACTAGAAAAGCTAAAAAGCAAAGTGAAATAGCATAAATAATTGCAAGCTTTATAGATATTCTACCTGATGCAATTGGTCTATTTTTAGTTCTCTCAACTTTTTTATCAAATTTTCTATCAACAATATCATTAACAATACATCCCGCTGATCGCATTAAAATTGATCCAGATAAAAAAAGTATACCAAAAAAAAAATAATTACTTAAACCTCCATTAAAATCATATGCTAATGTTAGTCCCCATATGCATGGCCAAAATAAAAGCATGAAACCAATCGGTTTCGTTAATCTCGTCAACTCAATGAAAAGTTTTACTTGGTACATAATATTTTACTTGTAAATAACAAAGGGTAGTTTCATAATCAAATTGATTCGTATGAATATAGACTACACAGTAACTGCCTTAATGTTTCCAGCTATTCCTTTACTTATGAGTGTTTATAGCAACAGATTTCATTCTCTAAGTATCTTAATTCGTCAACTTCATGACGAGCATGTTTATGAAAAACATATTCCACCAGAGTGGAAGAAGCAGTTTATTAATTTAAGTGGAAGGATAACACTTCTTAGATGGACAATTTTATTTGCTTCATTTGGCTTCCTATTTAATATGCTTACAGTATTTGCACTCTATTTAGATGAAGTATTTGCAGCGAGAGTAATTTTTGGCTCTTGTTGTTTATCCATGATTATATCAATTATTTTTTTTATAAGAGAAATTCAAATTTCAACAAATGCCCTTAAACTCCATATGTCTGATATGGATGTAGATGTAAATTAGGGAAGTATAACTGCTGGACCAGTAAGAACCCTAGATTCTAAATCTTTATGTGCTTGAGCAATATCTTTTAGATGATATTTTTTTGAAATTTTTACTTTTACTTTTCCGCTTGAAGCCATTTCGAAAACTTTATTCGCAGCTTCATCAAGCTCTTCTCTTGTTGTAGTGTACTGCATAATACTAGGTCTAGTTAAATAAAGTCCTTTTGGTTGAATTGATTTTGCAACATTAACAGGATCTAAAGGACCAGATGCATTTCCAAAAGAAACCAACATTCCTTTTAATTTTAAACATTCTATTGAACCATCAAATGTATTTTTTCCTACTCCATCATAAACAACCGATAATCCTTTTCCTTCAGTTATCTCTTTTACTTTTTCAGCAAAATTATCTTTGTTATAATTAATCACATGGTCGTAACCATTTTGTTTTGCATTTTCTATTTTTTCATCTGAACCAACAGTACCAATAACATTGCATCCTAGACTTTTAGCCCATTGTCCAAATATTTGACCAACACCACCAGCTGCTGCATGGAATAAAATATCTTCTCCTGATTTTACAGGATAAGTTTTGTGTAAAAGATAAAAGGTAGTTATCCCTTTTGTCATTAATGTTGCTGCTGTTTCTAAATCAACACTGTCAGGAACTTTTACTAAGTTTTTAGTTGGATAGTTTCTATGAGTTGAGTAAGCACCAAGAGGAGCCGCACAGTATGCAACTTTATCCCCAACTTTAAAATCTTTAACGTCAGAGCCGACTTTAGTTATTTCTCCAGCTCCCTCTAAACCAATTGGAGAGGGAAGAGTTAATGGATAAAGTCCTGAACGGTGATAAGTATCAATATAATTTAAACCAATAGCATGGTTTTTAATTGTTACTTCATCAGCTTTTGGATCTTCAAGTTTAAGTTCTTTATATTCTAAAACTTCTGGTCCACCTGCTTTTGATATTATTACTGAATTCATAATTTATTTTACAAATGTACCATTATGATAATCTTGAACTGCTTGCAAGATTTCTGCTTTAGTGTTCATAACAAAAGGCCCACCTCTTGCAATTTCCTCATTTATTGGTTTTCCAGATATCACAAGAAATTTAGCATCTGTTTTTGCTTTCACTTTAAGCTCTTCACCTTTTGTTAATAATATTAAAGTACTATCTTTAACATTATCATGTTTCTCACTACCAATTTCGATTTCACCATTTATTAGATAAATAAATGTATTGTGAGTTGATGGAATATTAAAATCAAATTTTTTATCCTTATTTAATTCTACATCAAAATAAACTGGTTCCACATTATGACCTTTTACAGGTCCTTCAGCATTTTCAAATTTACCTGCAATAACTTTAACTTGTTTTTCATTATCTTTATGAACACTCATTTTATCAGCATCAATATAAATGTACTCAGGCTTACTCATTTTTAATTTAGCAGGCATGTTAATCCACAATTGAAAGCCATGAAGCCTTCCTTCTTTCATAGCTGGCATTTCTGAATGAATAATTCCACTTCCTGTTTTCATCCACTGAACATCACCTGCAGTCATTCTTCCTTCACCACCAGTGCTATCTTTGTGTTCAAAATCTCCTGCCAACATATAAGTAACAGTTTCAATTCCTCTATGAGGGTGAGGTGGAAAACCAGCAATATAATCTTCGCTATTTTCAGATCCAAATTCGTCTAGCATTAAGAAAGGGTCAAAGTAATTTGGCTCAACACCAATACTTCTTTTTAACTTTACTCCTGCACCATCCGATGCTGGAATAGGATCTATAATTTTGGATACTTCAATTGATTTCATAGGAACTGATATAATTATCTACTTAGTTATATCAAGTAGACCATTTAAGTTTTTAATTTCATTTTGTGGTGAATAATCAAGTTTATCAAAGATATTATTGTTTCTGTTTACCCAAATAGAATTGTATCCATAGTTCCCTCCACCAGATACATCCCAAGTATTTGCACTTAAAAAAGCAACTTCATTTTTTTCAATTTTATATTTTTTTACTGGCATATCATAAACTTTAGAGTCAGGCTTAAATACACCAACTTCTTCAATAGAAAAAATATCATCAAATAAATTATTTAAATTATTACTACGTACTAATTCATTTAATAAAGAAGGTGTCCCATTGGAAAGTATTGCTAATTTAAAATTTTTTTCTTTTAAAGATTTTAATACTTCTGGAACTTCTTCAAAAGGTGAAAGAATTTTATATAGATCTAATAATTCATCCCTCATTGAATTATCTATTTTAAAAACACTCATTGATTTATCTAAACTATCTTCAGTGATTTGCCAAAAATCTTTGTGTCTTTTCATTAGGCTTCTAAGCCATGTGTATTCTAATTGTGTAGTTCTCCAATAATTTGCAAAAGCTTCCCACTTATCACCAATTTTGTCTTTACATTTTTCTGCTGCTGAATTTACATCGAATAAAGTGCCGTAAGCGTCAAAAATTATTGCTTTAATATTTTTCATAAACTAATTTAATAATATGAGTAACATTAGATTATATTTCCCTAAAAGTTTATCTAATAATTTAACGGATACACTTGATAAATCTCAATCACATTACGTAAACAAAGTAATGAGAGTTAAAGAAAATGAAATTTTTTCTTTATTTAACAGTAGTGGTGAATGGGAAGCAAAAATTTTAAACATCTCAAAAGGTATTGTTGAATTTAATGTTACAAAACAATTAAGACAAAAAGAAAATTCCAAAGAATTATGGCTTGCGTTTTCTCCAAT
Organism: uncultured Pelagibacteraceae bacterium; assembly: GCA_902546145.1. Taxonomy (GTDB): domain Bacteria; phylum Pseudomonadota; class Alphaproteobacteria; order Pelagibacterales; family Pelagibacteraceae; genus Pelagibacter. The sequence continues at coordinate 5,111 of CACCIT010000002.1, forward strand.
TAAATCAAATTACTTTAATTTTATGATTCAAAAAGCAACTGAGTTAGGAGTTACAAAATTTATTCCAATAATATTTGATAGAACGATTGTTCGTAAGATTAATAAAGAGCGGTTAGAGAAAGTAATTATTGAGGCATCAGAACAATCAAACAGAATTAATGTTCCAGATATTGAGGACCCAAAATCATTAGATGATTTTTTAAATAACAATAAAGTTGATTTAATTTTTACTGATCTAAATTCTGAAAATACCAAAATAGATTTAAAGAAGGTTACCGATAAACCTACATGTGTAATTATAGGTCCAGAGGGAGATTTTTCTGAAGAGGAAAGGGCTAAGATTCTAAAATTTAGTGGAGTTCAACCATTGAAAATTAATGATAATATATTGAGATCTGAAACAGCTGTAATTTCAGCTATATCGATCATAAAATACGCCATAAATTGATATTTTGTCGCGAAAACTAAAGTGTAATTTTTTTGAAGACGTTCTATATAGGGTAAAAAAATGAAAAAAATTTTAATAACAATTCTTTCAATTTTAACTCCTGCAGTCGCTTTTGCTAACCAGCCGAAAGATTGGCAATTAGGTTTTCAAAAAGCTGCATCAGAGTCTATGAGAGATATTGTTAATTTCCATGACAAATTGTTGTTACCAATCATAATTGCGATAAGCGTCTTCGTTTTATTTTTGATGGTCTATGCATGTATTAGATTTAGAGCATCAGCAAATCCAGTTCCTTCAAAAAGAACTCACAATGTTGCTGTAGAAGTTTTATGGACATTAATTCCATGTTTGATTTTAATCGTGATGGCAGTTCCATCATTTAAAATTCTATATAAACAAGACTCAATACCAAAAGCAGATGTAACAGTTAAGGCAATTGGTTATCAATGGTACTGGGGATATGAGTATCCAGATGAAAATATTATTTTCGATTCTTACATGATTGAAGATAAAGATTTAAAAGAAAACCAGCCTAGATTATTAGCTGTAGATAATGAATTAGTTGTTCCAGTAAATAAAGTAGTTAAAGTTTTAATTACTGCAAATGATGTTTTACACGCTTGGGCTTTACCATCTTTTGGAGTTAAAAGAGATGCAGTTCCTGGAAGAATAAATGAAACATGGTTTAAAGCAGAAGAAGTTGGAACTTATTATGGACAGTGTTCTGAGCTTTGTGGAATTAAACATGCTTTTATGCCAATTACAGTAAGAGTAGTTTCTGAAGAAGAATATCAAGAATGGCTTACTGGAGCTAAAATAAAATTTGCAAAAGAAATTAATGAAGAAGATCAATTTAAAAAACTAGCGAGTAAATAATATGTATACACAAACTGCATCACACGACGATCATCATACACCAACTGGTTGGAAACGTTGGGCTTATTCAACTAATCACAAAGATATCGGTACAATGTACCTTATATTTGCAATTGTTGCAGGTGTGATCGGAACTGCATTCTCAGTTTTAATGAGAATGGAATTGATGCATCCAGGTGATGGAATTTTAGGTGGAAACTATCATTTATACAATGTCTTAGTAACAGGTCATGGTTTAATCATGATCTTCTTTATGGTTATGCCAGCAATGATTGGTGGTTTTGGAAATTGGTTTGTACCAATTATGATTGGTGCGCCTGACATGGCATTTCCAAGAATGAACAACATTTCATTTTGGTTGTTACCAACTTCATTCATTTTATTAATCATGTCTATATTTATGGATGGCCCTCCAGGTCAAACTGGAGTTGGTGGTGGATGGACAATCTATCCTCCATTATCATCTACGGCAGGACAACCTGGTCCAGCAATGGACTTTGCAATTTTAAGTTTACACTTAGCAGGAGCGTCTTCAATTCTAGGAGCAGTAAACTTTATCACTACAATTTTAAATATGAGAACGCCAGGCATGACACTGCATAAAATGCCTTTATTTGCTTGGTCAATTTTAGTTACAGCGTTCTTATTACTTTTATCACTTCCAGTATTAGCAGGTGCAATCACAATGCTATTAACGGATAGAAATTTTGGAACTGCATTCTTTGATGCTCAAACAGGTGGAGATCCAGTATTATTCCAACACTTATTCTGGTTCTTTGGTCATCCTGAAGTTTACATTTTAATTTTACCAGGTTTTGGAATGATCAGTCATATTGTTTCAACATTCTCAAGAAAACCAGTATTTGGATATTTAGGAATGGCATATGCAATGGTAGCAATTGGAATAGTTGGTTTCGTTGTATGGGCTCACCATATGTATACAGTTGGTTTAAGCACAGATACTAAAGCTTATTTCTTGGCAGCGACGATGATCATTGCAGTCCCGACGGGGATTAAAATATTTTCTTGGATAGCAACTATGTGGGGTGGTTCAATATCATTTAAGACACCTATGGTTTGGGCTTTAGGATTTATATTTTTATTTACAGTCGGTGGAGTTACAGGTGTTGTTCTTGCAAATGCAGGTGTAGATACAGCAATGCATGATACTTACTATGTAGTAGCTCACTTCCACTATGTATTATCTTTAGGAGCGGTGTTCGCAATCTTTGCAGGCTTTTATTACTGGTTTGGAAAAATGAGTGGTTACGAGTATTCAGAATGGTTAGGTCAATTACACTTCTGGTTAACATTTATTGGTGTAAACTTAATTTTCTTCCCTCAACACTTCTTAGGTTTAGCGGGGATGCCTAGAAGATATGCAGATTATCCAGATGCATTTGCTGGTTGGAATTATATATCTTCAATTGGATCATATATTTCTGTAATTGGTTTAGGAGTATTTTTTGCAAATCTAATTTATGCATTTTATAAGAAAAAAGCTGCTGCTAAAAACCCTTGGGGTGAAGGGGCAACAACTTTAGAGTGGACAGTACCGTCTCCTCCAAATTTTCATACTTTTGATGAATTACCGAAGTTTGAAGATGAAGAGAGTGCAGAAAAATCTACTACTTAAAAAGTATTTAGATTTTTTGTCTAAAATTAAATGATTAAATCTAAGTTAAAAAATAGAAATTTAAGTCAAGAAGACGTTTTCAATTTCTCTGAGTTATTTAAACTTATGAAGCCAAGAGTAATGTCTCTTGTAATTTTCACGTGTGCAGTTGGATTGTTAATGGCGCCAAATATCATTCCAACAAAAGATGCAATCATTGGAATTATTTTAGTTTCTATTGGAGCAGGTGCCGCTGGAGCTTTAAACATGTGGTACGAGTCTGATTTAGATGCATTAATGACAAGGACTTGTTTAAGACCTATACCAACTGGGAAGGTTAATAAAAACCAAGCTTTGATTTTTGGAATCGCTTTATCAATATTTTCTGTTGTTGCTTTAGATTATTTTGCAAATACAGTTTCAGCAGCTTTATTGTTATTTACAATTTTGTTTTATGTGCTGGTTTATACCGTTTGGCTTAAAAGAAAAACGCCTCAAAATATAGTTATTGGAGGCGCTGCAGGAGCATTACCTCCTGTAATTGGTTGGACTATAGCTACTAACTCACTTTCATTTGAGCCATTAACTTTCTTTCTAATTATTTTTTTTTGGACACCATCACATTTCTGGGCACTAAGTTTATATAAATCTGATGATTATAAAAAAGCAAATATTCCAATGCTTCCATTGACTAATGGTGTTGAAAGCACAAAATTAAATATATTTGTTTATTCGTTAATAATGTTGCCAGTTATTGTTTTCCCATATGCAATTAATTTCGTTGGTCTAGTATTTTTAATTCCATCATTAATTTTGACAATTTATTATAATTACTTATGTTTTGAACTTTACAAATTTAAGAAGAACAAGTTTGATGCAAAAAAAGCAAAAACAATTTTTGGATACTCGATATTGTATTTGTTTTTAGTTTTTGTATTTTTCTTAATAGATAAAATTTTATGATAACACCTGATAAAAAAACAAAGAAAAAAAATATTATTACTGCTTTAGCAATTTTAGCTTTTATGGTTTTTTTGTTTGTTTTTACATTATATAACGTTGGCGTATTTGATAGGCAGATATGATTAAGAGCAAAACATTAACACCATTACTTTTAGCAGGTATTTTTTGTTTAATGTTAGGTTTATCTTTTGCGGCAGTGCCCTTATATGATCTTTTTTGTCGTGTAACTGGATTTGGAGGTACAACACAAGTATCTAAAGAAGCCCCGAAGATAGTTTTAGATAAAGTTGTAAGTGTAAGATTTGATACGAATGTAAATAATCTTACTTGGGATTTTAAAGCTAAATCAAATGTCATTGATGTTAAGGTTGGTCAGGTCAATAGAATTGAGTTTGAGGTTGAGAACTATGGAGACGAAACAACTTATGGAGTTGCTAGTTTCAATGTTTCGCCTGCAAGTTTTGGTAAATATTATAGTAAATTAGGCTGTTTTTGCTTCGAAAAACAGGAACTTAAGGCAGGTGAGAAGGCAACTTATATTATGACTTTTTATTTGGATCCAGAACTGGTAAATGATCCAACAGTTAAAAACTTACAGGATGTAACTATGTCGTATACTTTTTTCTCGACAGATTATTATAAACAATCATAATTAAAAAAACATGTCAGCTGAAAAAAAACATGATTATCACTTAGTAGACCCAAGTCCTTGGCCTATATTTACATCTTTTGCATGCTTGGTACTAGCTATCGGATCAATTTTTTATATGCACAATGATGTATCTTGGGGAATGTATTTGGGATTAGCTCTTGTAATTTATGCAGCTTATATGTGGTTCAGAGATGTTGTCATTGAAGCTGAACATCAAGGTCACCATACTCCAGTTGTTCAAATCCATCATAGATATGGAATGACGTTATTCATTGCTTCTGAAGTTATGTTTTTTGTTGCATGGTTTTGGGCATATTTTGATATAAGTTTGTTCCCAAATGAGTTTGTTGGAAATGTTTGGCCTCCACAAGACATAGAAACTTTTGATCCATGGGACATTCCATTAATCAATACACTAGTTTTATTATTATCTGGTACCACAGTAACTTGGGCTCACCACTCTTTATTAGAAGACGATAGAAAGGGATTTATTCAAGGATTAACAGCAACTGTTGCACTAGGCTTCTTTTTTACTTTGTTACAGGCTTACGAATATCATCATGCTACATTTGATTATTCAGGTCATATTTATGGTGCAGTATTTTATATGGCAACAGGTTTTCACGGTTTCCACGTAATTGTTGGAACAATTTTTCTTGCTGTTTGTTTATGGAGAGGAAGATTGGGTCACTTTACGAAAGAACACCACTTTGGTTTTGAGGCAGCTGCTTGGTACTGGCACTTTGTTGATGTTGTTTGGTTATTTTTGTTTGCAGCTATCTACGTTTGGGGAAGTTAATATTTAATCCTTGAAGAATAAACTTCTATTTTCAGTTTTCGTTTATTTTATAATTTTAGTTTTGTTGTCATTAGGCTTTTGGCAATTGTATAGATTGAGTTGGAAATTAGATTTAATCAATCAAATTGAAAATTCTTTAAAGATTGATCCTGTTGAACTTCAAAATGTAGAAAAAAAAAATTATTTAAGAATAAAAACATCAGGACGAATTGATTTTGAAAAACAAATTTATCTCTATAATCTTAGCGAAACTGGTAAACCTGGATTTGAAGTTATTAACCCAATTAAAGTTGGAAATGAAGATTATTTAATTAATAGAGGCTGGATATCTTTTGACCAAAAAAATAAACCAGAGATTAATGTTGTTGATCAAAAAAATATTATTGGTACTTTAATGCTTCAATCAAAATCAAGTTCATTCAAACCCAAGAATGAAGTAGATAAAAATTATTGGTTCACACTAGATCGGGAAGATATTTTAAAATTTACAGGAAAAAACTTTTCGAAATATATTATTTATTTAAACGGTAACTACGAAAACCCAAGACCAAGAGTGATCACTGCTAAAATTTCAAATAACCACAAAAAGTATGCAATTACTTGGTTTTCGATGGCGATTTCAATTCTTTTAATATATTTATACTTTAGAAAAAAAAATTATTAATGAGATACGTCAGCACCAGAAATACTTCAAAAACATATGAATTTAAGGATGTTTTTATCAAAGGTCTTGCTGATGATGGGGGATTGTTTATTCCTAGCTCACTTCCAAACTATAGTGAAAAAGAAATTCAAGAATTGAGGTCACTAAATTATTCAGATTTAGCAAAAAAAATTATTTTTCCTTTTATAGGAAATTTTATGGATAAAGATGAGTTGTCTAAAATAATTGATAAATCTTATTCTGTTTTTAGAAGAGAAAATGTAATTGATTTCATAAAAATAGGGGATCGATCAGTCTTAGAGTTATTTCATGGCCCAACACTAGCCTTTAAGGATGTTGCTATGCAACTTCTTGGAAATTTTTATGAATTTTATTTAAGCAAGCAAAAAGAAAAAATTAATATTGTAGTTGCCACATCTGGAGACACAGGGGCAGCAGCTATAGATGCAATAAAAGGAAAAGAAAATTTAAATATTTTTGTACTACATCCTGATAATCGAGTTTCTTCTGTTCAGCGAAAAATCATGACTACTGGAAAACATGAAAATGTATTTAATATCGCTATTAAAGGAAATTTTGATGACTGCCAAAACTTAGTTAAATCAATGTTTTCTGACACAAAATTTTCTCAAGATATTAATATGTCAGGTGTAAATTCAATCAACTGGGCAAGAATTATTGCTCAATGTGTTTATTACTTTTACAGCTATTATCTCATTGAAGATCACTCTAAACTCACTAATTTTTCTGTTCCCACAGGGAATTTCGGAGATGTATACGCAGGTTACTTAGCCAAAAAAATGGGTTTGCCCATTAATAAATTGATTGTTGCAACAAATCAAAATGACATTCTCCATAGAGCTATTTCAAACGGTAATTACGAGGCTGAAACTGTTTCCGAAACTATTTCTCCTAGTATGGATATACAGATCGCAAGTAACTTTGAGAGACTTATTTTTGATTTGAATGATAAGAATTCAGAACAAACATCAAAAGACATGATAAAAATTAAAGAAGAAGGAAAATATTCAATTGATAAAGAAAAGTTGAATTTAATTAATCAAGATTTCTTATCAGCAAGAATGAGCGAGACCGAAACACTTGATATTATTAAGTCTGTTTATCAAGAATTTAATATTGTTTTAGACCCTCATACTGCAATTGGTTATGGAGCTTTTGATAAACATAATCTCAATGGTAATAATATTGTGCTAGCAACAGCACATCCATGTAAGTTTCCTGATGCAATTAAAAGTGCTATAAATATTAAAGCTGAGTTACCAAAAGAACTTCAATTTATATTAAATGAGAAAGAAAATTATGATATTCTTGAAAATAATATTGAAAAAGTAAAAGAACATATTAAAGATAGATCCAAATGAAAATAAAAGAAAACGATAACCTACCAAATTCAGAAATTTTTGTTCTTCAAGATGGAGAGCCTGTAAAAAAAAATATAGAAGATTTTTTTAAAGACAAAAAAGTTGTAATATTTGGACTACCTGGGGCATATACTTCTGTATGTTCTGCTAAACATTTGCCAGGATATATTAAGATGCATGATCAATATAAAGAAAAAGGTATTGATCATATAATTTGTATTTCAGTAAATGATCCCTTTGTGATGAATGCTTGGGGTAAACAAAATGATGTAGGTGAAAAAATTGTTATGATGGGTGATCCATTTCTTAATTTCACAAAAGAAATTGGTGCAGATGTTGATAAAAGTGGCAGAGGGTTAGGAATTAGATCTAATAGATACACGATGTTTGTTGATAACATGAAGGTTATTAAACTTCAGGAAGAAGCAGATACAGGATCTTGTGAAATCTCAGCAGCAGAAAATTTCTTTAAATTAATCTAGACTTGCAGCTTTTTTAGCTAATAAATCAACTTCTTCATTTAGTGGATTTCCAGCATGAGCTTTAACCCAGTTCCACTTAATCTTAGAATTATTATTCAAATCATGTAATTGAACCCATAAATCTTTATTTTTAACATTTTCTTTACTAGATGTTTTCCAATTATTTTTAATCCAATTGTGGATCCAATCAGTAATTCCATTTTTAACATATTTAGAATCTGTGTAGATTTCTATCAAATCTTCAGAATTTACCTCTTTTAATGCATTGATTGTCGCCATTAATTCCATTCTATTATTTGTTGTATCTTTTTCACTTCCACTTATTTTTTTCACTTCATTATCAGTACATATTATTGCTGCCCATCCGCCATTTCCTGGATTTTTTAAACATGAGCCATCTGTATAAATTTTAATCATTAAATCAAATAATCTTTAAAACTATTCAAATTGTTATGGGTAATAAGTTTTTGATAATATTCGTTCGGATCCTTAATTTTGATTAATGCTGTTTTTGGAGTATTTGTATAATCATATAGTCTAGTTAACAGATATCTAAGGGCAGCACCTCTACACAAAATATTTAAATTGTTTTTTTCATTTAATTTAATTTTCTTAACACTGTTGTATCCCTTGATTAATTTATCAACTTTCTTCTTATTAATTAAAAATTTTTTATTTTTTTCATCAAAACATAGCGCATTAATACAGATTGCTATTTCATACATATAGCAATCGTTAGCAGCAAAGTAAAAGTCTATAATTCCCGACAGCTTATTTTTATTAAAAAAAATATTATCTACGAATAAATCACCATGTATAATCCCAGAAGGAAGTTTTTTTGGCCAATTTTTTTTAATATCATTAAAATTATTAAATAAAAATTTTTTCAAATTTGATCCTTTATTTGATTTAAATTTAATACTCTGGAGTAAAGGTTTTAAATATTTTACACCCATTGAATTTTTTCTGGTAAATTTTATCTTCTTAGTAACCATATGCATTTTAGCTATTGCTTTTCCAATAGCATAGCAGTCACTTTCGTTAACTTTCTTTTTATCTTTTCCACTTAAGAAAGTGACAATACAAGCTGTTTTATTTTTTAGTTTAATTAAATAATTTTTGTCTTTAGTTTTAAGTGGTCTTGGGCAATTAATTTTTGAATCATTTAAATGATCCATTAATTTCATAAAAAAAGGTATCTCTTTTGGAAGAACTCTCTTCTCAAAAATTGTGAGAATAAACTTTTTATTTTTGGATTTTAAAATGTAATTTGTATTTTCAATTCCTTTAGTAATTCCTTGGAAACTTAAAATTTTTTCAATATTAAACTTGTTGTTTATTATATCGATATCACTCTGATTTATTTTTGTATATACAGCCATTTAATTTAATTTCTTAGGAACTTTAAAGACCACATTTTCTTTTATAATTTCTACTTCCTCAACATTTATAGAAAATTTTTTTTTTAATTCATTAATAAAATCTTCTACAAGAATTTCAGGTGCTGATGCTCCTGATGATATACCAATAGTATTTGAATTCTGTATTTGATCAAAAGGAATTTCACTTTCAGAATGAAAAAGTTGTGAATTTTGACAACCTGATTTTTTTGCTACTTCAACAAGTCTAACTGAATTTGAAGAGTTTCTACTACCTATTACAAAAAACATATCACACTCTTTTGCAATATTTTTTACTGCCATTTGTCTATTAGTTGTTGCATAACAAATATCCTCTTTTGCTGGCTCTTTAATGTTTGTAAATCTATCTTTCAAAATCTTTATTATTTCTTTGGTGTCATCAACGGATAGTGTTGTTTGAGTTATATAAGCCAATTTTTCTTTATGATTGGTTTTGTACACCATTGCTTCAGCTTCATTTTGAACCAAATCAATAGATCCTTTAGGTAATTGGCCCATAGTGCCTATTACTTCTGGATGGTTCTCATGTCCAATCAAAATAATATGATAACCAGCTTTATTTAAGTTTTCCGCTTCTCTATGAACTTTAGAAACTAGTGGACAAGTAGCATCTACATAAGTCATTTTATAATTTTCAGCATCTTCTGGTATTTTTTTTGGAACACCGTGCGCAGAAAAAATAACAGGTCTAGATTTGTCATTAATTTCCTCTAATTCTTCAACAAAGATAGCACCTTTATTTTTTAAATTATCAACAACATGCTTGTTATGAACGATTTCGTGTCTAACATAAACTGGCGATCCATATTTTTGAATAGATTTTTCTACAATCTCTATAGCTCTCTCAACACCAGCACAAAAACCTCTTGGAGCAGAAAGTAAAATTTTAATTTGTTTGTTTTTCATTTTTCTCTAAAAAATATTCCAGCAATATATGTGGAAAGGTTAAAGACGCCAAACCAATAAAAATTAGTTTCAAGATTGCATCATCTATATAATTAATGTCATTTAATAAAAATAATACAATTATTGAAATAAAGATTGTTAAAAGAGTAAGTGGTAAAGCCTTTAAAATAAATAATTTTAGTCCATTTTGGAGATTGTTTTCATCAAGGTCTATCGCAAGTGAAATAGAGTGCCTCACAGAATGTAAAAAACAAAAATAAATTGTAAAAGCTGTTAAAGGAGTAAAGTAGTAATTTAAAATTATAATTGAGAAATAATCAAAAAAAATAGTGAATTTTTTTAATTCAAATTTATCAATAAATAAAAATATACTTGATAATGAACTCAAAATAATTGATATCTCGATTATCTTTTTTTCTTCTAAAAATTCTAAGAATAAATAAAAATTTTCATTAACAACAAGTAATGATTTGAATATTTTCACAGTATCATCAAAATGAAAAAAAAGAGGGGCAAGAATTATGAGCGATCCTTTTAAAAGGTATAATATTTGAATTAAGTAAGATTTTTTGTTTATTAAAAATTGTGTATCTTCTTTACCAAAATGAAATGATGCCACTATAAGAAAAACTAACAGTGTGGTTGCAGGTAAGAGTGACCAAATAATAATGACACAAACTGCTATAAAAATATAGAAAATATAGAAAATATATATTTTTTCAAAATTAAATAATTTAAGAAGTTTTTTACCTTTAATATTATCTAATGCACCGTGTGAAACTCCAATAGTTAAAATTAAAAATAAGCAAATTGATGATGGAATATCTAAATAATTTAATCTAAACATCACAACAGAAAATAGATTAATTAACAAAAAAAATATAAATGAATGATTAAGGTTAATTTTTTTAATTAATTGATTAGTCATTTAAAATAATTCTTTTAAAAATTTCCATTTAGGCATTTTTAAAATTATTTCTAAATCTTCAACAAAATTACTTTTATTAGATAAGAAATTAATAGCAGTCTTAGGTGAACTATTGAACATTTTAAAGAAAATTTCCCCCATATCTGAAGAGTTATTTCTTAAAACTTTCAAAAAAATATTGTCCAAAAAATCATATTTTTTTTTAATTTTAAACAATTTAGCTTTAGAAATATTATCAATATTTTCTACTATATATTTGCTGTGTTCCTGAATATTTAAAAAAGTATAACCCGTGCTTAATCTTGTCATATCACCGGCTGATCCAATATATATTTCATTTAATTTTTTTAGATTTTTATTTCTAAATAAAGGTATAGAGCCTTCTTCTTTAAAATTGATTTTATAATTTCTGATATTTAAATGGTTTTTTAAGTATTGATCTATTTGATTATTATAATCTTTTATATTTTCATTACTTAAATTTGATATCCAGGTAGTCTCCACAAGTGCACTTTTTTTTGAAAAAGGTAAAGTGTAAAAAAAATGAACCTCATTTTTTTGATCACATGCAAAATCCATTAAGTTAAATATTTGGTCATCAAAAAAATCTTTTTCAGTTTCAATTTCTACACCACAAAAATGTTGCCACAAATTATTTGGCTTATTTTCAAAATTTGGAACGCTGTTAAAAATTATTGAATTTGATAATTCAATATCATTAATATTCTTAAAAAATTTTATATTTTCATTTAATTTAAGTTTTGAAAGAATTTTGTCATAAAATTTTCCAGTATCTATAGATTGGTAAGGTGTTAGTTTACAATCAATAAACTTTGTATCATTAGGAATGTTTATAGAAAAATTATCCCAACTTTTTTTTACACAATCATCAAAATTATGTGGAAATACTTTCCAAAATGACCAAGTTTTATCTCTTTTATATTCATCCCTAGGCTCAATTATAGCCAAAGATTTATTTTTTAATTTATCAGAAATTTCAAGTTCATAAGCCAAAGACAAACCCGCACAACCGCCACCGATAATTATGTAATCAAAATCTTTCATTTAAATTTATCTCTTCATTAATTAATGAATGATCATGTTCAATGTTATTATCATTTTTATTTGTAAATGTTAAAATTATTAAATCAAAAATTGATAAAAAAGTTTCAATAATTTTTTCAATTTTTGTTACATAAATTTTTCCAGAATTTTTATAATTTTCTAAATTATTTTTATTAATTATTTTGTGTCCAATTTTTCTGTAGACTCGTCTTGCAACTAAAATAGAGAATCTGAAACTTAAAGGTATTTCTTTAATTGAGTAAAAAGAATTTTCATAAAATTTTTCAGATAAAGAAATGGTAGATTTGATATCTTTGAAATTTTCATTGATATAAATTCTTTTATTATTTTTATCTTCAATTACGTCTCTTGAAATATTGGTAAGCTGCATTGCTATTCCAAGATCGATTGCTGATTTCAAGGAATTTGTCTTATTAACTTTTAAAACTTTTGCCATCATTAAACCAACTGTGCCTGCTACTCTATAAGAGTAAATTAATAACTCCTTTTTTGATTTTAATTCCACTCTTTCTTTAATATCTGAATTAATCCCATCAAATAAATCATTAATTACTTTTGTTGAAATACTAAATTCATCTATAAGTGCCCAAATATTTTTAATAACAATGTTTTGAAAGTTTTTATTTAAAAAATCTTTCTTAAATTTTTCAAATTTAATTATTTTGTCTTCTAATTTTCCTGGATCATCTGCAATATTATCTGCTTCTCTACAAAAATCATAAAGCGCAGAACATTTATCATAAGTTTTTTTTGGTAAAAAAAAACCAGCCCAATTAAATGATTTTGCATATGTTGCTAAATAATTTTTAGTTAACATTTTAGATCAATTTATCTAATACTTTTGCTGATGAAAGTACTCCTGGTACTCCCGCACCTGGGTGAGTTCCAGCACCAACAAAATATAAACCATTATAAATCTCTGATTTATTATGAAATCTAAAATAAGCTGATTGAGTGAATTTAGGCTGAATTGAAAAACCTGATCCATATTTTGTATTTAGTTCTTTCTCAAAATAATCAGGTGTAAGATAAAAGTCTGATACGATATTATCTCTAAGATTTGGCATTAAATCATTTTCCATTTTATCTACCACAAGATTTTTCATTTTTTCACCTTCTATTTGCCAATCTATATTTGATTGATTATTTGGAACTGGCACCAATACATAAAAACAATCACTTCCCTCAGGAGCCATGCTCTTATCTGTTGCAGACGGTCTATGTAGATAATAGCTAATATCGTTATTTAATTTTTTATAATCAAAAATATCATCCAGATGTTCTTTATATTTGTTCCCAAATTTAATTGTATGATGCTCAACGTTTTCATAGACTTTTTTGGTTCCAAAATAATAAATAAATAAACCCATTGAGTAATCCATCCTCTTTTGTTTCCAATCAAACAGCATTGAATTTTTTAGGTTTTTACTAGTCATCTTTTCATAAAAAGCAGGAGGGTCTGCATTACAAATAACATTATCAGCTTCGATAATCTCTTCATTGTCAACTACAACACCAGTAATTTTATTATTCTTAGTAATAATTTCTTTTACCTCAGTATTTTTTATTATTTCGATTTCTATTTCCTCCATTAACTTTTCAAATCCTTTAATTATATTTCCCGTACCACCCATTGAATAATGAATGCCCCATTTTTTTTCTAAATAAAGAATTAGCCCATAAATTGATGTAGTTGTGAACGGATTACCACCAACCAAAAGTGGATGCATACTAAGCATCCTTCTTAATTTTTCATTTTTTACATAAGACGATACTAATGAATAAACTGATTTATAACTCTTAAGTTTTAATAATGCTGGCAGCTGTTTCATCATAAAAAAAGGTTTATCAAATGGAACATCTGCAAGCTCTAAAAATCCCTTCTCAAAAATTTTTTTGGTAAAATTTACTAAATCTTCATACCCCTTAACATCTTCTTGATTTAAATTTTCAATTTGTTTTTTCATTTCTATTTCATTACCTGAGTAATTAAATTTAGTTTGGTCCTCAAAAACAAATTGATACCAAATTTTAAGTGGAGTTAGTTTTATGTAGTCCTCAGGATTTTTATTAAACAAACTGAATAGTTCGTTAATTAAATATGGAGCTGTTATTACTGTTGGCCCAGCATCATAGGTAAAACCATCTTTTTTGAAAACTCTAGCTCTTCCACCTAGGTCTGAATGTTTTTCTATTAATTTTACTTTGTGTCCTTTGGCTCTTAGTCTTATTGCTGCAGCAATACCACCAAATCCAGATCCAATAACTATAGAATTCATTGCTGTAATTTATAGCTTTTTCAGGAAATTGTAACCGTATTATGAGTTTATTTTTTTTAGTTGTTCTTTAGTTTCTTCTAAATTTTTTTGAAATACTGCATCCAGTTTAGATTTATCAACTGAAGTAGTTATGATTTTTTTTACTGAGTCTACCGCTATTTTGATTGAAGCATCTTTTATTTCTTTCAATGCAGCCTCTTTCATTTGGCTAATTTTATTTTCAGCCAAACTTTTTTTAATTTCTGATGATTTATGAAATTTATCATTTAAATCTATTATTAACTTATCCGACTCTTTTTTTGCATTTTCCAAAATTTCATTACTTACAGAACTAGCTGTATCTAATTTTTTTTGAGCATTATCGAGTAAAGTTTTTGCTTCTGTTCTCAATTTTTCACTTTCATCTATCTCATTTTTGATATCAGAAATCATACCATCAAGCATTTGAGAAACTTTTTGTGGAATTTTAAAGTAAACTAAAACCCCGATGAAGATTACAAATGAAATAGCTACCCAGAAAGTTGCATCAATTGCCATAGTATTTATCTCCGTTTCTTCTAGATAGATCGTCAACAATTGCTGATATACTGCTATTATTTACTTCAGCACCAATCAGTTTCTGAAGTAACTCAGATGACGTTTCTATAGCAATTTTATTTATTTTGTCAGGTGCATTATCTCTTAAAGCTTGGATTTCTTTTTCCGCTTTAGCTATTTCGTCATCTATTTGTTTATCAAGAACGTCTCTTTTAGCGTTTATATCTTTAACTGCCTTTTCTCTTGCTTGATTAAACATAGCATTAGCTTCAGTTTTGCTTTTTAAAATTATTTGATCATATTCTTTAAGTTTGGTCTCACTATCTTCTCTTTGTTTTTCAGCTGCCTCAATATTTTCTAGAATTTGAGATTTTCTAGACTCTAAGTTGTTACTAATTTTTGGAAGAATTAATCTAGATAAAACCAAATACATTATCCCAAAAGTAAGTACTAACCAGAAAATCTGAGAAACCCAAAACTCTGGATTTAATTGAGGCATACCTCCACTTTCAGCGGCAAAAGCTTCTTTAATAAAAAAGAAGCTTAAAAATATTAGATGAAGATATATTTTTTTGACCATTAACTTAAAACGCAAATAAAATAATCAATGCTACAACTAATCCAAATAATCCTGTTGCTTCAGCAAGTGCAAAACCTAAAAGTAGGTTAGGAAATTGTTTCTGAGCTGCTGATGGGTTTCTCATAGCACCTGATAAATAATTTCCAAAAATTATTCCAATACCAACACCGGCACCAGCTAAAGCTATTGCTGCTAAACCTGCTCCGATCATTTTTGCTGCTTCTAATTCCATTATATCCTCCTCTGTTATTAATGGTGTAAATTTAATGCATCATTTAAATAGATGCAGGTTAAAATTGCAAAAACATATGCTTGAAGAAAAGCAACTAATATCTCCAAACCAGTTAATGCAACCGAAAAACTTAGTGGAAGCCATCCACCAACTATTCCAAGACTAATTACAAAGCCTCCGAAAACTTTCATCATTGTATGACCAGCCATCATATTTGCAAATAATCTAACCGATAGACTTATTGGTCTACTTAAATAAGAAATAATTTCAATAACTACTATTAAAGGAAGTAATACCGCTGGTACTCCACTTGGTACAAATAATTTTAAATATCCAAAACCATGTTTAATAAATCCAATTACTGTTACGCCAATAAAGATAAATGCAGCAAGAACAAATGTAACGATAATATGACTAGTTACAGTGAATGTGTACGGTATCATTCCAAACATGTTGCAAAATAAAACAAACATGAACAATGAAAAAATAAATGCAAAATATGGTTTTGCTTTAGAACCAGCTGTATCACTAATCATTTTAGCAACAAAGGTGTAGCTAAGTTCCGCTAATAATTGAATTTTATTTGGTAAGATTGAATTTTTCTTAGATCCTAAATTAAAAATTAATAAAATAGAAACTGTACTTATAATCATAAACAAACTTGCGTTTGTAAAAGATATATCAAATGCTCCAACTTTTATTTCAGGTCCAATTCTATAAACATCGAATTGGGACATCGGGTTTGCTGCCATAGTACTAACTTATTTTTGCATCTTTTTTGCTGATCTAATCACGTTTGTTATTCCAGCGATCACCCCAACAAAAAAAAATATTAATATAAACCAGGGTTTAGTACCAAAGGTCTTGTCAAAAATAAACCCAATAATTGTCCCGACGGCCACTGCAGAAACAAGTTCTGTGCTCAATTTGAATGCAGTTCCAATAGGTGAGGGATTATCCTTCTTGTTATAAAGATTTTTCTTAGAAATCTTGCTTTTTGCAATCTCTAAGCGAGTTTTAAAAGGGTCTTTTGCCATTTATTTTGGTTAAGCAACCATACTTTCTGCTTTTTGAAGGTCTACAGCTACCAGTTGGCTTATCCCTTTTTGTGGCATAGTTACTCCATATAGCCTGTTCATTTTAGACATTGTTAAGGCGTGGTGAGTAACAATTATAAATTTAGTGTTAGTAATTTTAATTAACTCCTCTAGCAAGCTACAAAATCTTGTAACGTTAGCATCATCAAGAGGAGCATCCACCTCATCTAAAACACAAATTGGAGAAGGGTTAGTTAAAAATACTGCAAATATTAAAGATAGGGCAGTTAGTGCTTGTTCACCACCAGATAATAAAGTTATAGATTGAAGCCTTTTTCCTGGTGGACTGACCAACATTTCTAAACCAGCTTCTAATGGATCATCAGAGTCTACTAATTCAAGCTTGGCATTTCCTCCATTAAAAAGTTTTGTATAAACCTCATTAAATTTTCTGTTAACTTTTTCAAATGCCTCAACAAGTCTTTCCCTTCCTTTTTGATTTAGCTCATCAATACTATCTTTAAGTTTAACAATTGCGGTAACTAGGTCACTACGATCTTGTTCCATTTTTTTAATTTCTTCTTCATACTTACTAGTTTCCTCATCTGCTTTTAAATTTACAGAACCTAATTGATCTCTTTGTTGTTTTTTTTTATCTAATGCATCTTCTTGATCAACATGATTTGGAAGTTCTTCAACTCCAAATAAATTTGAATTTTCTAAAATATTTTCTTCTGATAATTTTAATTCTGTATTAACCCTATCAAGCAAATCGTTTTTTCTTTTTTGTAAACCTTCTATGGTTGCACCTGAGCTAGCTTTTCGCTCTCTAATTTGAATTGATTGCTCTTGTATTTCATTTAGTTGAGCTCTTAAAGTTTCAATTTTTTTATCAGTTTCTTCTATAATTTTTTCGTTCTCTATTTTCTCTTCATCAGAAATTCTTAAATTTTCTGTAATTTGACCTTTTCTTTCTGCTTGTACTCTTGGCTGATTTTCTAAATCATTTAATTGTTTAGATAATTTATTTTTTCTTTCAGTTAATTCATTTACCATCTTTTCTGAATTAGATAAAAGATTTTTCCAGCTTTCTATCTCAGTCTCTATTGTTTTTATTCTTTCATTTCTTTTTACCGATTCATTCTTTATCGACTGATTTTTACTATATGCATCAGCATATTTTTCTTGAAGTATTTTTATATTTTGAGATTTCTCATTTACACTTAATAGTTCTGTTCTTGATTTTTCATTTTTTAAATCATTAATAAAATTGTCTAATTCCATATTACATCTATCGAGTAATGTAACTGCTTGATTTATGTCATTATTATCAATTAATTCTTTTGCTCTAGTAATTGAATTTTTTACATTCTTTATAGGACCAATGCTTATTTTAATTGTATCGTCAGCTAAATTATTAACTACTTCGTCAACTTCTTTTTGCTCTCTCTCAAGTTCATTTTTTGCATTTTCTAGATCTTCGTTTGATAACTTTTCTGTTTCAAAATATTTTGAATCTACTTCAATTAAGTCTGACTTTTCTTCCTTTAATCTTTTTTCATTAGAGTTAGCATCAATAATAATTCCATTTTCTCTTGATATGTCTTCGTCTAAAGTCTTTATTGATTTCTTAATTGTTTCAATTTCATCTTGAATTCTAGTATTTTCCTCATCTAGGTTCTGTAGTTCCAAATTAAGTCTCTGTATTCTTGATAAATTCTCAATATTTTTTTCTCTAAGTGGAGCAACTTTATCGGTTGAAGTTTTTATTAAGTTTTCAAGTTCAGATATCTGATTGTTGAAACTTTCAACTTCTCCTCCTGCCTCTGTATTAATTTCATTTTCTATTCTTATTTCCTTATCGATATCCAACAATCTTAGATAATATAGACCAGCCTCTATTTTTTTTATTTCCTCTGAAATTAATTTGTATTTTGTAGCTTCTTCCGCTTGTTTTTGAAGATTTGCCAATTGTTTTTCTTGTTGCCTTCGTAATTCATCGGCTCTTTTTAAATTATTTTCAGCCGCACCGAGTCTAAGTTCAGCTTCATGTCTTCTTACATGTAAACCAGAAATTCCAGCTGCCTCCTCAAGTATTGCTCTTCTGTCAGTAGGTTTTGCTGTCACTAAAGCTCCAATTCTTCCTTGGCTAATCATAGAAGGGGAATGTGCGCCCGTTGAAAGATCTGCAAAAAACATTTGAGCATCTCTTGCTCTTACCTCTTTGTCATTAATATAAAATTTAGAACCCTTATCTTTTTCAATTTTTCGTCTAACTTGAATGTTTTCTAATTCACGATATTGAATGGGACCTTCTTTTTCTTTGTTCTCTACTTCTATGGAAACTTCTGCGATATTTTTTGATGCTTTATTAGATGTACCTGAAAAAATTACATCTTCCATTCCTGAACCTCTCATACTTTTTGCAGAGGTCTCTCCCATTACCCATCTTAAAGATTCTACTATGTTTGATTTTCCACAGCCGTTAGGACCAACAATTCCAGTAAGACCTTCTTCTATCAAGAAATTTGTTTTCTCAGCAAATGATTTAAATCCATTTAATTGGATTTTTTTAAACTCCATGCACTAACTTATATCATTTTTTCTAGTGCTTTTTTTAAATTTTTATAATTAAGTTTTTTTTCGAATTTTTCGTTGTTTATTATTATCGTGGGAGTTGAGTTTACCTTGAAGTTTTTAGAACCATCTATTCGGTCATTTAACACAAAATCCTCAATATTTTTGTTATTCACGCAAGATTCAAAATCGATAGAGAAACCCTCATTTTTTAAAAATATTTGAAGATTTTTATTTGCCTCTTCAATAGAGCTCCCCTTTACCCATTTTTGTTGGTTGGCGTATAAACTTTCCAAAATATCAGCATTACCATCATTTTTACATTGAGCAACTTTTGAAGCGTTGAAGGCGGCAATATCTAAAGGAAAATGTCTAAATTCTATTTTAGCAAGACCTGTGTCCAGATATTCTTTTTTAAGTTCTGGATAAACGTTTTTATGAAAATTAGCACAATGGCTGCAAGTTAGTGACTCAAACGCAATTATAGTTATTTTTGCGTCTTTATTTCCAACAATAATTCTTTTTATTTCTTCAGCGTTTAAATTTGAAAAGCTTCCCAAAACAATTATGGCAAGTAATATAATTTTTTTCATTTTTCTTTATAAACTTTTGTTAATTCTGTTAATGATTTTTTAATCTTTTCGTTTTTAACATCTTTGATTTTATCTCGATATTTACTAATTGCCACATTATTTGATTTAATTTCATTCAAACTGCTAGTTTTTTGTTCTTCATCAAAGCTAATAAATTTGAGCTTTTCAACAACATCGTAGCCAAAAAAATTATTCATTTTATCTAAAATGTTTTTTTTTGAATATTCTACATCTACTTCATGGCCCCTTTTAACCATTACAACTAAAGTACTCACGCCAAATCGATTTGAGTTTTTGAATGTTTTTGGGAAACAGACTTTAAACAATTCATTCCCGACTAAATATTTCCAATTACTGAGTGTTTCTGAATATATATGACCTTTTTTATTAATAATTTTTTTTAGATTTTTTGGCAAAGTGTCTTTGAAAGATCTTAATCCTTGAATGCTAGTATTTCTCTGCTTAGTATTATTTTTAAATTGCATATGAAAGATCTAATAATAACAAATAAAATTCTCAATTGGTACGATATAAATAAGAGATCTTTACCTTGGAGAAATAAGGTTTCACAAGAAAAGAAACAATACTTTACATTGGTTAGCGAGTTTATGTTGCAACAAACTCAGGTTGCTACTGTGATACCTTATTTTAATAGATTTATTAAAAATATTCCTAATATTGAAAAGTTATCAAAATATAATGATAGAAAATTAACCAAACTTTGGGAAGGTCTTGGATATTATTCAAGAGTTAAAAATTTAAAAAAAACTGCTCAAATAATTGTTAAAAAATTCAATAAAAAAATACCTAGAGATTTTTATGAATTAAAATCATTACCAGGTATTGGCGATTATACAGCGAGTGCAATTTCAGCAATCGCATTTAACAAACCAATAATTCCTTTGGATGGAAACATTGAAAGAGTATTAAAAAGATATCTGTATTTAAAGAAACAAAGTCAAATTAAAAAAGAATTCTTACAAGATAAAAAAAAAATTTTTGGGACATCGACAAAAAGATCAAGCGATTATGCGCAAGCTTTGATGGAACTGGGTGCATTAATTTGTAAACCTACAAACCCTAATTGTAATAAATGTCCACTATCTAATAATTGCAAAGCATTTAAAAATAAAAATTTTGATTTAGTGAAATTAAGGAAAATTAACAAGGAAACATATTATAAATTGAATGTTTATAAAAAAAATAATCAATATTTATTAATCAAAAATAATAAATTTAATTTTTTAAAAAATTTAAATATTTTTCCAATGGATCAATTAAATAATCCTAAAAATTTTGATAAAGATTTAAATTTTAAAATATCTAATATGAATATGAATATTAAAATTGAATATAAAAAGAAGCATAACTTTGACAAAAATATTAATTGGATAAATCCTGCAAAGCTTGAAAATTATGTGCTTCCAACATTTACGAAAAAGATAATAAAATTTTTAGAAAGTCAAAAATGAAAAAAATAGCAATTATTGGCGCAGGTATTTCGGGTCTGTTTATAGCTAATTTATTTAAAGGAAATAAAGATTATCAGGTCACAATTTATGAAAAAAAAACTTCATTAGAAATAGAAGAAGGTTATGGTATTCAATTATCTGTTAATAGCGTAAAGTTATTAAACAAATTAGGCTTCTCTTCCTTGTCAGACAAAGAGAAATTTAATCCAAAAAAAATTGACTTTTATCAAATTAAAAATTCAAAGAAAATTTGTGATTTAAATATTTCAGAATTTAATTCTGATGATTGTAAGTATACAACATTGAAAAGATCAAAATTACTTCAGTTCCTAATAAATCGACTCGATAACAATACAATCCAGTTTAACTGCAGTTTAGACAAGATAGAATACAGTAATGATTTAATAAATTTAACTTTTGATAAAGAAAAAATAACTTGTGATCATTTAGTTATTTCAGATGGTGTATTTTCAAAAGGAAAGTCATTAATTTCAAATAATAATTCAGAACCAATTTACAATAACACTATCGCTGTTAGAGCCAGTGTATCCAAAGAAAGTCTTGATAATATAAACGAGGAGAATGTTTCTTTATTTTTAGGATCAGATTTTCATTATGTATTATATCCACTTAATAATGATAAAAATTTTAATTTTATTGGGATATTGAAGAATAAGTTAAATTCTGATCAGCAAAAAAACCACAATCTTTGTAATGAAAGTACATTTATTGAGAGCATTAAAGAAAAATTATCCGAAAAAATTTCATCAAAAGTATTTCAGAGCCTTGAAGATATAAAATTGTTTCCAGTGTTTGTAAGTAAAAATCCATTTATTCCTCCAAAAAATATTTATTTAGTTGGAGATGCTTTTTTTGCATTCTCTCCTTCTTTTGCTCAGGGAGCCTCACAATCAATAGAAGGAGCTAATCAATTACATGAAGTTATAATTAACCAAAAAAATGATTTTTATAATTCTAGATTAGAGAGAGTAAAAATGATTAATAGAAGATCTGATTTTAATCAATTTGCTTTTCATTTATCAAATCCGATTATGATCTTTTTTAGAAATATTTTTTTAAAGCTTTTGACAAAAAATAAAAAATTTCTGCAAAGTTATTTAGGTAAAATTTATAAAGATTAATTTTTAGAAATTAATCTTTGTCTCAAGTAATCAATTGGGTAGGTTCGTCCATTAATATCACAATGCCAAAATGTCCAACCATTGCAGCTTTCAGCTCCTAAAATAGTAGCTGCAACTTTATGTATAGAACCTTCCGCTTGGTTGTGCTTGATACTTCCATCGGCCATTATTCTTGCTGTTATTTTTTTCTTGTTATCAAAAATATTTGTTCCAGGCTTAATTATTCCAAGCTCTACCAACGATCCAAATGGAATTCTTGGTTTTGATCTGTTATTTTTAAGTGTATCTAATAAATCATCTTCAATTGGTTTGGTAGCCTTTAAACGTTCCTCAGCAGCTTTAAAATAATTCTTTTCTTTTTCTATACCAAAATAATTTCTCCCTAGTTTTTTTGCAACTGCAGCAGAAGTTCCAGAACCTAAAAAAGGATCAAGAATTAAATCATTTTTATTTGATGTAGCTAGTAAAATTCTGTGTAAAAGTGATTCTGGTTTTTGAGTGGAGTGAATCTTTTTTCCATTTTTTTTAAGTCTTTCAGAACCACTGCAAATAGGAAGATTCCAATTAGATCTCATCTGAAGATCATCATTTAAACATTTTAAAGATTGATAATTAAATGTGTATTTTGATTTTTCACTCTTCGAAGCCCAAATTAAAGTCTCATGAGCATTTGTAAATCTTGTCCCTCTAAAGTTAGGCATTGGATTATTTTTATTCCAGATGACATCATTTAGTATCCAGAAACCTAAATTTTGTATTGCAGTTCCTACTCTAAAAATATTATGGTAACTACCTATAACCCAAATAGCTCCATCTTTTTTCAAAATCCTTTTGCATTCATTAAGCCATTCATACGTAAACTCATCATATTTTTTAAAATTTTCAAATTGATCCCACCTGTCGTTTACAGCGCTGACTTTTGATCTATCTGGTCTAGTCAATTCACCTTTTAATTGTAAATTATATGGAGGGTCAGCAAAAATTAAATCAAAAGTTTCACGTGGAATTTTTTTTAATTCTTCGAGACTGTCTCCGTTAATTATTTTATTTTTAAAATCTGATTTCATTTGTAAAAATTAATTAGACTCCAAATGGATTCTTCGGTCAACCTGTGATTGAAAAAATTGGATTCGATTTGTGTATCTAATTTTAATGATAACTAGATGTAGTATTAAGTTAATCTAGATATAGGAGAGAAAGTTTTTCTATGATGTTTGGTTATGCCTAGTTTCTTTAATGCTTGTAAGTGTTGTTTGGTGCCATAACCAAAATTTTTATCCCAATGATAACCTTTGTTTTTTTTTGATAGAGTAGCAACAAATCTATCTCTTGATACCTTTGCTATTATAGAGGCTGCAGAAATTGAGAGAATTTTTTTATCACCCTTTATGATTGATTTTAATTTATAATTTTTTAATTGTGGAATTTTGTTTCCATCTATCAATACAAGAGTTGGTTTTTTTGTTAATTTTAATATAGCTCTTTTCATAGCCAGTAAACTTGCATTTAGTATATTGAGTTTTTCAATCTCACTAACAGAAGCTTTGCCTAATGACCAAATTGAATTTTTTTTTATATAATTAAAAAGGTATTCTCTCTTTTTTTTACTCAACACTTTTGAGTCTTTTAAAATTTTTGGATCCACAGATTTTTTTAGAATGACAGCAGCGGCATAAACAGGACCTATTAAACTACCTCTGCCGACCTCATCAACACCAGCTATTAATTTCATTAAATTGTTAATTTTAACTCTTTAACTTTTTCTCTTATTTTTTTTAAATCTTCCCAAGAATATTTTTTGTTATCGGGATATCTAATTAAATAAGAAGGGTTAAAAGTTATCATTAAAGGATAAGTATTATTATTTAAAATTATTTCCTTCCATTTACCTCTTTCTGAAGATATTTTTTCATTAATCCCAGTAACAGCTTCCATAGCTGTGCTACCCATTAAAATTATAATTTTGGGATCAATAATAGATATATGTTCTTTTAAAAAGTTTGAGTAACGTCTAATTTCTTGTGAAGTTGGTTTTCTATCTTCTGGTGGTCTAAAATTTATTGCATAACTTGTATAAATATTTTGTCTCTTAATATTTATTGCTATTAACATTTTGTCTAAAAGCTCTCCACTTTCTCCTTTAAAAGGGTTTCCAACTTTTTCTTCAATTTCACCTGGAGCTTCTCCGATTAACATTATAGGACTATCAATATTTCCTTCTCCAAGAACAATATTTTTGGAATTATTTTTTAGTTTACAATTTTCAATTGAATTTAATTGTTTCTTTAGATTTTCTAATAAATTGTGTTTATTTTTTTGACTTATGTCACTTTCTTTTTTGACCTGAGAAAACCTATTAATAGGTTTTTTATCAAATACAAAATTGGCTTCTATTGTATTTATTAATTCTTCGTTTAATTTGTCGTTTTGATTTATCAATTTTTTCACCTTACAAGGATTAAATGATATCTAAAATATTTAAAATCATATTATTATTAGCGTTATCCTATCAGACACCTCTTTATTCTAAAAGTACAAGTTTTAATGATTTCAACTCAAGAGATTTATCTAATTATTTTTCAGGTATTATAGCTTATGAAAATAGAGATAATTCAGAAGCTTTAAAATATTTCAATTTAAGTAAAGTTTTACTAAACAGCCATGACAATTATTTAAAAAGATATGTTAATTCGCTTGTATTAGAAAACAAAGTAGCGCAAGCAATAAATGTTGTAAAAAATAACTCAAAAAAAAGTAACGCTGATTTTTTTGATGCATATATTTTATTAATAATTGATAGTTTGAAAAAAAATGATTTTGATAAAGCTGATATTTATTTAGATCAAAGTTTGAGATTTCAGGAAGAAAATAGAATTAATCTAGTAATTTTTGAGACTTTAAAGCAGTATATTTACACTTTTAAAAATAAAAAACTTTTACCTAATAAGAAAAATTTTGGAAACTTATCATTAATATCTGAGGCATTTCAAAGATGTCATTATAATGATCAAAGAACCAGCTCTTTCTTTTTAAATTTAATTAATAATCAACAAGGTGATTATTCAAGATATATATTTTTTTATATAAATTATCTAATTCAGAATAAGGAGTTTGCTCAGGCAAAGTCAGTAATTGATCAAATTGATTATATTGGCTCAACACTTTTGTTAACTCAAACCAAAAGCTGGATAGATAATAATAAGTTTAAAAGTTTTGAAAAAATTTTCTCATGTGAAAACCACAACGATATAATTAGTGAATTTTTATTTTTGATATCAAACCTTTATTCGTCACAAGATAATTTTGAAAAATCAAATTTTTATTTAAATTTATCAATATACTTAAATCCTAAATTTGAATTTAATTTATCACTCGTTGCAGAAAATTTCTTTGCAGATGGTGAATACAACAAGGTAAAAAAAATAGTAAGAAAATTTAAAGAGACTGATGAGTTTTATTATTGGTTTAGAGTTAAAAAAGAAGCTCAAATAATAGTGAAAGAACAAAATTATGAAAAGGGCACTAGTTATATCGAGTCTAAATTTAAAAATATTGAAAAACCTAATCCAAAGATGATTTTTGATTTAGCGAATTTTTACAAAAACTCTAAAAATTATGAACTTGCAATCGATTATTATTCAAGATTAATATCTTCCCTAGAGGATAACTCTCTAATTAAATCAGATATTTTATATCGAAGAGGTGGGAGTTACGAAAGATTAGGTGAATATCAGAAATCTGATGAAGATTTACTTCATGCATTAAGAATAAGACCTAATGATGCATACGTCCTAAATTATCTTGCTTATTCTTGGTTAGAACGTGATTACAAAATAGATGAAGCGATGGAAATGTTAAAAATAGCATATGATTTAAAAAGTAATGATCCCTATATTATTGACTCAATTGGTTGGGCATATTTCTTGATAGATGAATATGAAGAGGCAGAAAAATATTTAAAAAGAGCTGTAGAATTAATGCCTGATGACCCAATAGTAAATGATCATTACGGAGATATATTGTGGAAGCTAGATCAAAAAATTCAAGCAAGATATTTTTGGAATAGTGTGTTGAGCTTTGATGATACTGAACATGATATGAGAGAAAATATAAACAAAAAATTGATTACTGGCTTAAAATCTATTCAATGAAATTAAATTTAAAGTCTCATGCTAAAATCAACTTAGCTCTCAATGTAATAGGAAAAAATAAATCATTACATAAAATTGAAAGCATCATTAGTTTTATCGATTTGTATGATGTTATTTCAATAAAAAAAATAGGAGGTGAAAAACATAATATCTCTTTTCAAGGGAAATTTGCGAAAGGTATTGGAAAAAAAAATACTGTTCAAAAACTCTTTAAAATATTAGGTCGAGAAAAGTTACTACTAAATCAAAAATTTAGAGTTTCTATAACAAAGAATATTCCTCAAAAAGCAGGACTTGGTGGTGGTTCTATAAATGCTGCGAGTATTTTAAATTTTTTAAATCAAAAAAAGGTAATTAAAATTAGTGAAAAGAAAATTTTGGAGGTTTGCTCTGAAATAGGGTCTGATGTTTATTTAGGTATAAAACCGTCTAGCTCAGTTTTACTTTCAAACAATAAAATTAAAAAATTTTTTAATTGTCCGACACTAAATATGCTTTTAATAAAGCCCAATTTTGGTTGTGCGACAAAAAAAATTTATTCTAACGTTAAAAATTTTACAAAACCAAAATTTAATAATCCAAAAAAAAATATGTTTGGTTATAATTTTTTAAAAAATCAAAGTAATACTTTAGAAGATGTTGCAATTTCAAAATACCCACAAATAAAAAAGATTAAGTTATTTTTAGAAAAGACTAATAATCCTGAGTTTGTAAGAATGACTGGGTCTGGATCTACAGTAATTGCATACTATAAATCAGTCAAAGACTGTAATTCAGCAAAAGTTCAATTTAAGAGGAAATTTAAAAATTGTTGGTTGTATGTATCAAAAACTATATAAATTTATTTTTTTTGTGTTATAGGAACTATAATATTGGGGCGTAGCCAAGCGGTAAGGCACGGGTTTTTGGTACCTGCATCCTAGGTTCGAATCCTAGCGCCCCAGCCATATATATGGATAAATTTTTAGATAAAATTTTTTTTAGGTCCAAAAATCTTAATTATATAAGTAAAAATATAAAAAACATATCCCAGAACACTCCTGCAAAAAAAATTTTTGAAGCAATTAACAATTACTCAGAAAATAGTGAATTAAGATTTGTTGGAGGATGTATTAGAAAAATTATAAATCGAGAAGAAGTAGATGACATTGATTTAGCAACCAACATTACACCAGATGAAGTTTGTGATGCACTAAATAAACATCAAATTAAATTTTTTGAGTCGGGTAAAGAACACGGCACGATAACTGCAGTAATAAATGAAAAAAACTATGAAATTACTTCACTTAGAAAAGACGTTGCTACAGACGGAAGACATGCAAAAGTTGAATTTACTTCTGATTGGAAAGAAGATTCAAAAAGAAGAGATTTTACAATTAATGCTATTTACTCTGATAGTTTAGGAAATTTATTTGATCCACAAAATGGTAAGCTAGATTTAAATAAAGGTGTTTTAAAATTTATTGGAGATCCAGAAAAAAGAATTCAAGAGGATTATTTAAGAATATTAAGATATTTCCGTTTTCATATTAATTACTCAACTGAAAATCATAAAACAGAGATAATTAAAATATTTAAAAAAAATATCAAAGGTATTTCGAACTTATCTGCTGAAAGATTATTAGATGAATTTAAAAAGACAGTTAAATCAAAAAATTTTCTCAAATTATTTGAAGATCAACAAAGTTTAGAAATATTAGAAATAGTATTTCCACAATTTAAAAATATTAATCATTTTAAGAAGCTAAATTCATTTAGTTCTAAAGTTATTAGCAACTTTGATTTTATTTTTATAATTGCGTTACTGATTATTGATGAAACAGACAATACTGATTATTTCATTTACAAATTTAAAATCTCAAAAAAAGATCAAAAGAGGCTCAAATTAATTCATTATTTTTTCAAAGAAAAGGTGAATATTAAAAGTTTTACAGAAAAAAACTTTAATAAAATATTTTATTATAATGGCAGACAAACTGTAATTGATATAATTAATTTTAAATTGATCTTTTCAAGTAAGGTGGAAAATAAATTATTAAAATTACTTAAAATTTATGAAAATAAAACATTGCCTGAATTAAAAATTGGAGCAAATATTTTAATGTCTAAGTATAAAATTCCTGAGGGTAAAATTTTAGGTAATAAATTGAAACTTATAGAAGAAACCTGGGTTCAAAATGGATTTCAAATTTCAGATAAACAGGTTGAAAAAATTGCAAAAAGTTAAATATATTTAACGTCTTTAATTTCAAAATTCTTTGTTCCAGAAGGAGTGCTTATTTCTACAAGATCACTTTTATTTTTTCCTATTAATCCTTTTCCAATTGGTGACTGAAAGAAAATTAATTTTTGTTTTAAGTCAGCTTCATCTTTTCCAACAATTTTATAATTTATTTTTTCCCCACTATCTAAGTCTTCTAAATATACAGTTGATCCAAAAATTACTTTACCTTCATTATTTAATTTAGTTACATCAATCACATTAGCTCTAGCTATTATGTCGTTTATTTCAGTAATCCTACCTTCATTATGAGATTGTTCTTCTTTTGCAGCGTGATATTCGGCATTTTCCTTGAGATCTCCATGCGATCTTGCTTCAGCAATTGCGGCAACTATCTCAGGTCTTTTATTTTCTTTTAAAAAAATAAGTTCTTCCTCTAATTTTTTTAAACCATTTAAAGTAATAGGTTCTTTTTCCATTTTTTTATTTCCACTTAGCTAAAGGAGGTAACGACATTAAAATTCCTTCTACATTACCACCAGTTTGTAATCCAAATTTAGTTCCTCTGTCATACAGTAAATTAAATTCTGCGTAACGTCCTCTTTTAATATACTGCTTCTCTTTTTCTTTTAAAGACCATTTTTTCTTAATTTTTTTTCTAATAATTTCATTAAACATCATTTGAAAAGTAATACCAACATCTCTTACAAATTTAAAATCTTTTTCGAAATTATCATCTTTATAATCAAAAAAAATTCCCCCAATTCCTCTAGCTTCTTTTCTGTGGGGTAAATAAAAATATTCATCGCACCATTTTTTATATTTTTTATAATAATTTTTATTATGTTGATCACACATTAACTTCAAAGTTTTATGAAATTTATTTTTTTCATTGTCATCTTTTATAGCTGGAGTTAAATCCATTCCCCCACCAAACCAATTTTTTTGAGTGCTGATATATCTTGTATTAAAATGCATAGCTGGAATGTGTGGATTTTGCATATGCATAACTATTGAAATTCCTGAGGCCCAAAATCTAGGATCTTTCTCAGCTCCTGGTATATTTTTTTGAAATTTTTTTGGAAATTTTCCATATACCTTTGAGAAATTTACTCCAACTTTTTCAAAAATTTTTCCATTTTTTAAAATTCTATATTCACCACCACCTTCATCTTTTTTAGAGTTTCTTTTCCAAGAAGTTGATTCAAATTTTATTTTGTTGTTTTCTAATTCAAGTATGTCATTGCAAATTGCATTTTGTAATAATTTGAACCAACTGCTAGCTAGGTCTTTTTTAATTGAATTGTCCATATTACATTAAATTATTTTGCCTTAAACTTTCAGCCAAAACTATTGCAACTGAGGATGCTATATTTAGAGATCTCGCATTTTCTTTCATTGGAATTTTTAGACGATCACAAATCAGCCTATGAACCTTCTCTGGAACACCAGCGCTCTCTCTTCCAAATAATATTGTATCATCAGCTTTAAAATTAAATTTAGTATAATTTATAGAACCCTTTGTTGTCATTAAAACAATTCTTTGATTCTTTTTTTCTTCAAAAAAATGTTCTGCACTTTGGTAAAATTTAATTTTATCATAGTCCATGTAGTCCATTACAACTCTTTTGAACCTTTTGTCAGATAATAAAAATCCACAAGGCTCAATAATTTCTAATTCCGCTCCTAAACAGGCACATGTTCGTATAATTGCAGCTGTATTCTGTGGAATATCTGGCTCGTATAGTGAAATTTTAGGTCTTGGTTTCATCCGTAATGTGTCATTCTTTCAGTAGAAAAATTGCTGTTATCTTATAAGAAATCGTATATTAAGTTAATTTTTTAACAAAAAGCTATTTAAAATGTCAGATAAAAAGCCAAAAAAAAGAAGAGATTTTTTATTTACAGCGACCACAGCAGTAGGTGCAGTTGGAGCTGCAGCAGTAGTGTGGCCCATGGTAGATCAAATGAATCCAGATGCTTCAGTTAAAGCATTAGCAAGTACCGAGGTAGATGTAAGTTCAGTCAAACCTGGAAACACAATTACAGTTCTATGGAGAGGAAAACCAGTTTTCATCAGAAGAAGAACACAAGAAGAGATCGACGAAGCAAGATCTGTTAAAATGGAAGAATTAATTCATCCAGAAAAAGATGAGGATAGAGCAAAAAATCCTGAATGGTTGGTCATGCTTGGAGTTTGTACTCATTTAGGATGTGTGCCTTTGAATGACAAAGGTGATTATAATGGATGGTTTTGTCCTTGTCATGGTTCTCACTATGATACATCTGGAAGAATTAGAAAAGGACCAGCTCCTTGGAATATGGAAGTTCCAAAGTATGAATTCGTTAACGCAAACACAATTAAAATAGGATAGTATATTAATGAGTGATCACGATTATAGACCTAAATCAAAAGTTGGTCAGTGGTTTAATGATAGATTACCGTTACTTACTCTTGCAAATCATTTAACGGATTATCCTACTCCAAAAAACTTAAATTACTGGTGGACATTTGGAGGAATTTTAACTTTTTGCTTAATCACACAAATTATAACTGGATTAACTTTGGCAATGCACTACATTGCTCATGCTGACATGGCATTTGAGAGTGTTGAGCATATCATGAGAGATGTGAACTATGGATGGTTAATTAGATACATTCATGCAAATGGAGCATCAATGTTTTTTCTTGCTGTATATATTCATATCTTTAGATCGTTATTTTATGGTTCTTACAAAGCACCAAGAGAAATAATTTGGATTATTGGAATAGTAATCTACTTGTTAATGATGGCAGCTGCATTCATGGGCTACGTTTTACCTTGGGGACAAATGAGTTTCTGGGGAGCAACTGTTATTACAAATTTATTTAGTGCAATCCCATTAGTAGGTGAGGGAATTGTAACATGGTTATGGGGTGGATACTCAGTTGATAATCCAACTTTAACAAGATTTTTCACTCTACATTACTTAATTCCATTTTTAATAGCAGGACTTGTAATTTTACATATATGGGCTCTGCATGTACCTGGAAATAATAATCCAGTTGGTATTGATATCAAAAAACCTTCAAAGGACACTGTCCCATTCCATCCATACATTGTAATTAAAGATGGTTTCGCATTATTAATGTTTATGATTGTTTTTGCATTTTTTGTTTTTTATACGCCAAATATTTTGGGTCACGCAGATAATTACATAGAGGCAAATCCTATGGTAACTCCAGCTCATATAGTTCCAGAATGGTATTTGTTACCTTTTTATGCGATATTAAGATCGGTACCAGATAAACTACTTGGAGTAATTGCAATGCTATCTGCTATCTTAATACTTGCAGCTTTACCTTGGTTAGATACTTCAAAAATTAGATCAGCAGTATTTAGACCTTTGTACAAACAGTTTTACTGGATTTTAGTAGCAGACGTTTTAATTCTTGGTTACATGGGGGCAATGCCTGCAGAAGGTCTTTATTTATTAATTGCAAGAGTAGCAACTGCCTATTATTTCTTACATTTCTTGGTTATCCTCCCTGTGCTTGGATTTAAAGAGAGAACATTACCTGTTCCACTAAGTATAACGGAACCTATTTTAGGTGGATCACCTAACTTAGCAGCAGCAAAACACAGAGAAAGTAAAATAAAATAAAGTGAAAAAGTTATTTAAATTAATTTTAATACTTTCATTTTTTTCTCTAAATAGTGTCCAAACATTTGCTGCAGAAAAAGTAGATTATCTTAAAACAGATTGGAGTTTTAAAGGTCTTTTTGGAAAATTTGATAGGGCAGCTCTTCAAAGAGGGTATCAAGTTTATACTGAAGTTTGTGCTTCTTGCCATTCAATGAAATATTTGAGCTATAGAAATTTATCAGAAGAGGGCGGACCAGAGTTTTCAGAGGCAGCTGCAAAAGCAATAGCTGCTTCTTTTGAGGTTGCAGATGGACCTAACGCTGATGGCGAAATGTTTACTAGACCTGGAAAACTTTCAGATAAATTTGTGATGCCATATGACAATGTAAAAGCCGCACAAGCAGCTAATGGAGGAGCTTATCCACCAGATATGTCTGTTTTAGTTAAAGCAAGAGGTGGTGGAGTTGATTATATTTATTCTTTACTTCAAGGTTATGAAGATCCACCAAGTGGAGTAACTTTAGATGATGGAGTTTATTACAACAAATATATGTATGGTAATAAGATTAGAATGGCAGCACCATTATCAGATGGAATTGTAGAGTATGGCGATGGCACTAATGCATCAGTTGAACAGATGTCAAAAGATGTAACAACATTTTTAATGTGGGCTGCAGAGCCTCACTTAGAAGCAAGACACCAAATGGGATTTAAAGCTATAGTATATTTGATTATTTTAACTATTTTAGTTTACTTTAGTATGAAGAAAATCTGGTCACGTGTTGAATCTGAAGTTTAACACATCTCCATCTTTAACAATATAATCTTTTCCTTCCAATCTCATTTTCCCATTTGCTTTAGAATTTACCCAGCCATCATTTGCTATAAAATCTTCATAAGAAATAGTTTCAGCTCGTATAAAGCCTTTTTCAAAATCAGTATGTATTTCACCTGCTGCCTTAGGAGCTGTACAATTTTTTTTAATTGTCCATGCTCTTGTTTCTTCAGGACCCGATGTAAAATAAGTGTCTAGTTCTAGTATATTGTAACCTTTTTGAATTAACATATTTAATCCAGTTTCTTTTAAACCTATCATTTCCATATAATTTTTTTTCTCTTCAACAGGTAGCTCATTAATCTGATTTTCAATATCAGCTGATACAATAAGTGTATTTTCATTCCCAAATTTTTCTATGAAATCATTTGTATATTTATTACCATTCTGAACACTTTGTTCATCAACATTACAAACATATATTTTTGGCTTAATTGATAATAAACCGCTTTGATTTAATTGCTTCGTATCAAATTGTGTTTTTAGAACTGAAATATCTTTATCATTATTTATGCAATCTAGAGCGATTTCTAAAATTTTAAGCTGCTCCTCATCTACATTTTTCTTGTTATTTTTTTCCAATCTTTTTTGAATACTTTCAAGATCTGCTAGCATCATTTCAGTTTCAATAATTTCCAAATCTCTCACTGGGTTTACATCAGGATTAACATTTTGGATATCATCTGAATCAAAACATCTAATCATATGAATTACAGCATCAACTTCTCTGATATGAGAAAGAAATTTATTTCCTAATCCTTCTCCCTTTGAAGCTCCTTTTACAAGACCAGCAATATCAACGAATGAAATTGTAGTATTAATTACCTTTTTA
Source organism: uncultured Pelagibacteraceae bacterium (assembly GCA_902546145.1). Lineage (GTDB taxonomy): Bacteria > Pseudomonadota > Alphaproteobacteria > Pelagibacterales > Pelagibacteraceae > Pelagibacter. The sequence goes on from CACCIT010000002.1 coordinate 39,448, forward strand.
GAGTTAGAGACTTTTGATAATTTAGACAATCTTTCATCTGGTACGGGAACTACACCAACATTTGGATCAATTGTACAAAATGGAAAATTAGCTGCTTGTGCTTTACTAGAATTTGTTAGTGCATTAAAAAGCGTAGACTTACCAACATTTGGCAAACCAACAATTCCACATTTAAAACTCATTATTTATTATTAACTGTACTTGAAAATAGATCTAATTTTTTTTCAATTAATATTGAAATTGAATCAGTAATATTATTTGTAATTTTTTCCAATCCAACCATTTCATCTTCATCAAAATTTTGAAGTACAAAATCACTTACTTCCATATTGTCTTTTGGTTTTCCAATACCAATTCTTACTCTAGAATAATCTTTACCAATAAATTTATCTATTGAAGCTATACCATTATGACCTGCGCTAGATCCACCAAACTTAGCTTTAATTTTTCCAAATTCTACATCCAAGTCATCATGAAAAACTATGACATCCTCGGCATCAATTTTAAAATATTCTATTAGTTCTCTTATACAAATTCCTGAATTATTCATGAAAGTTAAAGGTTTAATTGCATATATTTTTTTGTCTCCAACATTTCCTGTTGTAAGCAAACCTTTAAATTTTGGCTTTTGTTTTGATAGACCAAATTTTTTATTTATTGAGTCTATAATTTTAAAACCTACATTATGTCTATTGTTTTCACTATCGGGCGTTGGGTTACCTAGTCCTACAAATAAAAGCATGAGAATTTTTTAATGGAAAACAAACTTTAGTTTAAATAATTTATTTTTTTTCTTCAGCAGGCTTATCTTCGCCTTCTTTTTTATCACCCTCTGCTGCTGGCTTGTCTCCTTCGGCTGCTGCACCTTCTGCACCCGCTTCTCCCTCGGCAGCTTCAGCTTCGGCTGGTTTTTCTGGCTCTTTCATAACAGTTGGAGCCGCAAGTGTTGCAATAACGAAATCCCTACCTTGAATAGTTGGTACAACTTCAGGATCTAGATTAATCGATGAAATTTTAAAACTTACTCCAATATCAATACCATCTAAATCAATTAAAAGATTGTCAGGTATTTTTTCACTTGGACATTTTAATTCAACTTTTCTTCTTACAATATTCAATACGCCACCTTTTTTTAATCCAGGTGATTTTTCATGATTAATAAATTTAACTGGAACCTCAATTCTAATTTTAAGACCAGGCACAACTCTTAAAAAATCAACATGTATAGGTTCGTCTGACAAGATGTGATATTTTACTTCTCTTGGAAGTACATTTTGTGGCTTACCATTTACATTTAATGTAAGAATTGTAGATAAAAAATTTGAGTCTTCTAACATCGACTTTAGCAGTTTCTTAGATATAGAAACTTTTTCATTTTGAGCTTCTCCGCCGTAAATTATAGCCGGAACTTCTCCATTATCTCTTAGTGAGTTAAGCTCACCTTTTGTTTTAGTATCTCTGATGTTAGCTTCTAAAGTATTCATAAAAACAAGGGTTTTTAGCTCAAGATCCTTAATAACACAAGGTAATTATTTAAATAAATCAGATACAGAAGTAGAATTTGATATTCTTTTAATTGCTTCACCCATTAGCCCTGAAATAGATAAAACTTCAATGTTTTTTGCACCTTTTATTTTGTCACTATTATCAATTGTGTCTGTAATTACTAAATTTTTGATAACAGAATTTTTAATTTTTTTGACCGCTTCACCACTAAGAACGCCATGAGTAATATAAACGTAAACTTCTTTTGCACCTCTATCTTTTAAAGCTTTAGCTGCATTTACAATTGTTCCACCTGAGTCGATGATATCATCTACAATTATACACGTCTTACCTTTTACATCCCCAATTACATTCATAACCTGAGATTGTCCTGGCTTAGGTCTTCTTTTATCTACTATGGCTAGACCAACATTTAAAAGTTTTCCAAGAGATCTTGCTCTTTCAGTACCGCCCACATCTGGAGCAACACAAATCATATTTTTACTTTTAATTTTTTTCTTAACGTGTCTTGCAAAAATAGGAGTGGCAAACAAGTTATCTACAGGAATATCAAAAAATCCTTGAATTTGTCCTGCGTGCAAATCTACTGTTACAACACGATCGGCTCCTGCTTTTGTTATAAGGTTAGATACTAGTTTTGCTGAAATTGAAGTTCTTGGGACAACTTTTCTATCTTGTCTTGCATAGCCAAAATATGGAATTACAGCAGTTATATTTTTGGCAGATGATCTTTTTAAAGCATCTATACATAATAAAAGTTCCATTAAATTATCATTCGCTGGTGAAGAAACAGACTGAATAATAAAAATACTATTTCCTCTTATGTTTTCATTAATCTCAACATAAATTTCACCATCAGAAAAATTTCTAATACTTGAATTGACTAATTTAGATTTTAAATATTTAGCAATATTCTTACTAAGAGGTTTATTGCTATTTCCTGATAATAATTTCATGAAAAAACCTAATTAAGCATAATTATTGAAATATTTCTACCATAATCAGCATGATTTAAACTTTTTGATCTTCTTGCACTAAAAAATTTATTTTTAGCATCAAATGTATCAATATTAATTTTTTCTATTTTTTTCACACCAGATTTAAGAATTAATGATTTAACATAACCAGATAAGTTAAAATATAACTTTTCTTTACTTATTTTAAAAAATTTATGATTAGTTTTGTCTTTTCTTATAAATTTTTGATAAAAGTCTTTTTGAACTTCATAATTTTTAACTGATATTGATGGACCTATAACTGCTGTAATATTTTTTGTTTTAGACCCTCTCTTAACCATAAATTTAATCACTTTTGATATAATTCCCTTAAAGGCACCTTTCCATCCTGAATGAATTGCAGCTATCATTTTTCTCTGATTGTCAAAAATAAGTATTGGTACACAATCTGCAGTCAAAACCGCAATAGGTAAATATACTTGGTCAGTAATAATTGCATCAGCCTTAGGTTTTATTTTTGATTTATATTTTTTGTCAATAAACACAAATTTATTACTATGAATTTGGTTAAGTAAAAAAATATTTTTTGATTTCTTGGAAATTTTATTTTTAACAATATTTAAATTTTTTTTTACATTTGCACTATTGTCACTTGAACCTGGGCCACAATTTAAACTTTTATAAATATTTTTTGATACACCACCGATGCTATTAAAAAAACCATGTTTAATAGCTTTATATTGTGAAAGTTTTTTAGATTTAATCAATTTGAAAACCTGTTTTAAATTTATTGTTTTTAACCTTTATCAACATTACTTTAAACAACTCTCCCATTTGTTTCTCATCAATTAAACGTCTAATTCTATAAAATAGATCTGTTTTTTGTGAGAAGGCTATATCATTGCTTACAATCTCTGCTCTCTGCAAAATTCCCATAGTTGTTAAGAATTTTTTTTGATTAGTAATTAGATGAGCTAGTTTTTCAAACTGATTAATATAATTGGCATATAAATTAAAATTTAAATTGTATGTAATATCAGAGTCTCCAATATCTTCTAATATGTTTGAAAATTTATGATCTTTTATTGCTTGAATAGTATTTTTTATTTTCTGATCTAAATATCCATAATCAATTATTAAAAGTCCTCCATTTCTGTTCTCAATTATTTTACAAATTTTCTTTAGATACTTGAAAGCCTCTGGAGAGTATTCAATAATTTCTTGATCCTTGGATATTTCAAATTTAAGTTCTTGCTCTATTATTTTAATATCAACTTCTTTATAATTGAACTCAGCCTTTTTGTAAGTTTTTAAATTAACATACCTTTCAAGCCAATTATTCTCCTTTTTAAAAAATTGCTTTATTGGAAGTGCATCAAAAAATTCATTTGCAAGATAAATGCAAGGAAATGCGTTATCGATTTCAACTTCATTTACCCAGATTATTTTTTCAGAATTTAAATTTTTTTTTTGTTCATCAATTAAATATGAGCTTTTTTCATGAATCATTAAATTACAGGAGTTAAAACAATCTGGAAAATTCTTTAATGTTTCAGATACAACTTTCATCATCTCTCCATTACCAGCGCCTAGTTCAATTAAGTTAAATTTTTTAGGTGAACCGATGCTTTTCCAAAAAGTTATTACCCATATTGCAATTATTTCTGAAAATAGTCTTGTGATGTTGGGAGATGTAATAAAATCACCTTCCTTTCCAAAGGGATTTTTTTTCATATAATAACCATTTTCTTTATCGTAAAGAGCGTGATTTATAAATTGATCTAGAGGTAAATTAGTCGACTTGTTCATTTTTTTTCAAAAAGAAAATAATTAATCCAATTATCAAAAAGATAAAACTTATTAACTGACCCATAGTTAAATTGAATATTAGGTGTCCCAATTGATCATCTGGAACTCTAAAAAATTCAACAATAAATCTAAAGATTGAATAGAAAATTAAAAATAATCCAGAAATCAATCCAGTTTTTTCAAAATTTTCTCTATTTCTAAAATAAAGTAAAATTAAAAATAAAATTAAACCTTCTAATAATGCCTCATAAATTTGTGAGGGATGTCGTGGTTGATTATCTATTTGTATGAAAGTAACTGCCCAAGGTAAATTAGTTATAGTTCCATAAAGTTCAGAATTTATAAAATTTGCAATTCTTCCAAAAAATATTCCAATTGGTGCAACTAGAGCAACGACGTCTAAATATAAAAACGTATTTTGATTATTTTTTTTCGCAAATAAAGTAGTTGCGATAACAATACCAATTACTCCTCCATGAAAAGACATGCCACCTTCCCATACTTTTAAAATATCTAATAGATTATTGATATAGAATTCAAAATTATAAAATAATACATATCCAATTCTTCCACCCAAAATAATTCCGATGATTAAGTACGTTATATAATCATCAAAGTTTTTATTTATTTCAGAATTCTTTAAGAACAGTTTTTTTGCTATTAACCATCCAAATAAAATACCAACTATATAAGCTAGCGAATACCATCTAATTTCTAAAGAAAATATTTCTATTGCAACTGGGTCAAAATTATTGATGAACATTTTAAATTATATCTATATTGTATATCTCAAATATGAAAAATTCTAAATTTATAATTGATAAATTTGCAAAACTACTAGAGCAGGGATTAATAACTTCAAAAGATTTATCATCTGAAATCTTAAATATATTTAAGTCAAAGAGAGATGAATTTGTTTTTAAAATGAAACTTACTAGCAAGGATGAATTTGAGATTCTTTCAAAGAGAGTAGAAAATTTAGAAAATAAAATTTCAAAATTAGAAACAAAAAAAAAGAAGAAAACTAGACCGGCAAAAAGATCTTAACTCTTAGCCCATTAAATTTTGATTTTTCCAGCATAATGTTACCACCATGGGATTTGATAATATCAGAAGCAATTGACAGTCCTAGACCAACACTAGATTTTGAATCATTTCTCCCTTTGTCCATCTTATAAAAAGGTTTAAATACGTTTTCATGTTCTTTTTTAGGTATCCCTGGACCGTCATCATCGATAATTATAAATAGGTTTGTATTTTTTTTGGTTAGGCTTATTTCAACTTTGTTTGCATATTTTAATCCGTTATCAATCAAGTTATTTAAAGATCTATTGATAAGGTTCTTTCTGCCATTAATGTAAATTCTAGGAATTAAATTATGAGAAATGTTTTTATTATTATATTTTTTTATAATTTCCTCTATTAGTTCTGAAAGATTAAACATTTCGTCTTTTTCAACATATGACGAGCTTGTAAATTGTAGGTATTCATTAAGCATTTTTTCCATTTCGTTGATATCATCTGTTAACTTATCAACTGCATCTTTATCTTTAAGAAAAGCTAATTGTAGCTTCATTCTTGTTAAAGGAGTTCTTAAATCATGACTAATGCCTGATAACATTTCAGTTCTCTGATTAAGATGTCTTTCAATTCTCTTTCTCATTTTGTCAAATTCATGACCTGCTTGACGTATCTCAAGTGCTCCTGAGGGTTTAAATTCTTCTATGTCTTCTCCTTTTCCAAATCTCTCAGCAGCGCGAGCTAAATTTGTAATTGGTCTCGTTTGGTTTTTTAAAAATATTAGTGAAATAATAACCATTATAATTGCAGGAACTGTAATCCATAGTGCAAATATTCTTGCAGAGGTACTAGTGACTCGATCTTTTGGAACTAAAAATTTAAAATATCCATCTTCATACTTTATTCTTAAATCAACTAGTTCTTTATAGTTTGTAGTATTAAACCAGAAGATCTCTGGAGAAAATTTAGATTTCAATTCTCTTCTTAAAGTTCGATCAATTGGACTAAACCATCTTTCTTTATTTTGATCACTTAATTTTTCATCAACTACTAATTCAATATTTAAATCTAGAAATAATGAAAATAAATTTGTCACTTCTTGTTTATCATTTTCCTCATTTTGATAAGCTTCTATAAAAGCACTAATTTCATTTACCAGAGTTCTGGTCATACCTTTATTAGTTTTAATCCACAAACTATCAAAGAAAACAATGGTGATTATCAATTGGATAGTAATTACAGGGACCGCAACAATTAAGAGTGCTCTATAAAATAATCTTTTTGGTAAAACTTTTTTAAAAAAATTACTCAATCCAGAGAACATATCCTGCACCTCTAATTGTTTGCAAAAACTTAGGACTTTTTTGGTCTATTTCAATTTTTTTTCTCAATCTAGTAATAATAACATCAATGGATCTTTCTTTATCAAGATTAATCAATTTTCCTATGTCTTCTCTCGAAAATGTTTTTCCAGGACTATTAATCATTTTTTCTAAAATTGTCTTTTCAGTATTATTAATTTTAAATTCTTTTTGATCTCTAATAATTAAAAGTTTATTTAAGTCGATTTTGACATTTTCAAATTCAATAATTCTTTTTTGCTCAGTTTTTTTTGTTTTATCTAAAATGTTTTTAATTCTTAGAATTAATTCTTTAGGTTCAAATGGTTTGGGCAAATAATCATCCGCACCTACTTCAAGACCCTCTATTCTTTCCTTGGCTTCTCCTTTTGCTGTAAGAAGTATAATTGGAGTATCTAGATTTTTTTTATTTTCTTCTATAAATTCTAATCCATTTTTTCCAGGCATCATTATATCGAGCACAATTAGGTCAAACTTTATTATTTTTATTTTGTCAGAAGCATCTTCAGCACTGTCAGCTGTGGTTACTAAATAATTATTTTCGTTTAAAAATTTTTTTACCAATGATCTAATTCCATCATCGTCATCAACTACTAAAATATGAGCAAAAAAATTATCCATTAATTATTTTATTTAATACATTGTCAAAATTAACAACTTCTTCTGAAGTTGAATTTAAAAGAGCAGAATAAATTCTTTTTTTTTGTAAATTAAAAATTTCTTCAAATATTTTCTTTCCTTTTTCGTTTAAAAACACATGTTTAACCCTTGTATCCTGATCATTTTTCTTAAATATGACGATATCTAACTTTATTAAATCTTTTAAAACTCTGTTGAGGCTCTGCTTAGTTACTTTTAATTTTTTTAGAAGATCTGAAATAGAGATACCTTCATAAGATGAAATTAGGTGAATAACCTTATGGTGGGCTACCCCAATTGAATATTTATCTAAAATTTTTTTAGAGTCAGAAAATGTCTCTCTGTAACTAACAAATAATTTTTCAATTAAACCCTTAAGTTGATCGTCTTTAAGATATAAAAGTTCTTTCATAATGGGTAAGTTATATTGACATATCAAAGATACAAAGATATTTTTCACAGATATTTTAAAATATTTTCACTAATGATACCGTACGATAAAAGATCTGGAAAAATTTGGTACAACGATGAACTTGTTGATTGGGGAGATGTAAAACTCCATGTGTTAAGTCATGGTTTGCATTATGCGAGTTGTGTATTTGAAGGTGAAAGAGTTTATGATGGCTCTATTTTTAAATTAGAGGAACATACATCTAGATTTTTTCATTCTGCTAGAAGAATGGGATTTGAAATTCCTTATACTGAAGAGCAAATAAATACTGCTTCAAATAAAATAATTGCAACTCAGAATGTAGAAAACGGATATGTAAGGCCAGTAGCTTGGAGAGGCACTGAAATGATGGCTATATCAGCACAACAAACAAAAATTCATGTTGCGATTGCAACTTGGGAGTGGGGATCTTACTTTGATCCAAAACTAAAAGTTGAAGGAATTAAATTAAATATTTCAAACTGGAGAAGACCAGCTCCTAATACTATACCTTGGGACACTAAAGCATCAGGTTTGTATATGATTTGCACATTATCAAAACATGAAGCTGAAAAACAAGGTTACACTGATTCTTTAATGTTGGATCACGAAGGAAATATTGCTGAAGCAACAGGGGCCAATGTATTTTTTAAAGATAAAAATGGAGAAATTCACACACCAATTCCAGATTCATTCTTAGATGGAATTACGAGAAGAACTGTAATTGGAATTGCAAAATCAAAAAATATAAAAGTACATGAAAGAAAAATTAGTCCAACAGAACTTCCTAACTTTGTAGGATGCTTTTTAACAGGAACTGCTGCTGAAGTTACACCTGTATCTTGTATTGCAGAAAATCAATTCAAAGTTTGTGATACCATCATCGATCTTAATGAAAGCTATCAAGCGCTGGTGAGAAAGAAAAAAGCAGCTTAATTTTTGTTATCTTCTGATATTGCGTGATCAATACCCTTTCGCAAATAATCATAACCTGTAAATAAAGTAAGCGCAGCTGACAACCATAAAAGAATAATCCCAATAGTTTGAGCATTATAATTTTCAAAGTTGATTATTTTGTTTCCAGTATCTCCTGAAAGCAGAAGACCAATAGCAACCATTTGTAAAACTGTTTTGAGTTTAGCAAGATTTGAAACTGGAAGTTTAATCTGACCTTTTGCTAAAAATTCCCGTAATCCAGAAATTAAAATTTCTCTAGTTAAAATTATTATAGCTGCAATAACCTCATAATTTCTGATTGTTCCATCCATCACCAGTAAAATTAGAGCTGTAGCGACTATAATTTTATCTGCAATTGGATCTAATAGTTCCCCCAATTTAGACTCTTGTCCTAACATTCTAGCTAACATGCCATCTAAAAAATCTGTAAATGAGGCAATTATAAATAAAATTAAAGCAGTTAAATCACCATAAAAACCTGGAAGATAAAATGCTAAAACAAAGAAGGGTACAATTATTATTCTCCCTATTGTCAGAATATTTGGAATTTTTTTTATCATAATTATTCGTGAAAGAAGTTATATATCTTTTTTGCTACTTTTTCCTCAACACCTTCAACAGATTTAATTTCATCCAAACTAGCAGACTCAACAGATCTTGCTGACCCGAAATGGTTTAACAGTGCTCTTTTTCTAATTGCTCCGATACCTTCAATTTGGTCCAGTAAAGATTTGCTAATTCCTTTTTTTCTCTTTGCTCTGTGGGCGCTGATTGCAAATCTGTGTGATTCATCTCTTATCCTTTGAAGGAAGAATAGAGTGGGGTCATTTTTTGAGAATTTATATTCTTTTCCATTGTGAAAAAATGTTTCATTTCCACTATTACGAAATTTACCCTTTGCTATTGCAATAATTGGAATGTCGTGAAGCCCCAATTCATTTAAACTTTCTCTAGCTACTGAATATTGTCCTTTTCCTCCATCTACTAATACTAAATCAGGAAAAGTGAGATAATTATCTTTTTCTTGAACAGCACGTTTAAATCTTCTGTTTAATACTTCTCTCATCATCCCATAATCATCTTGCTCATTTTTTTTGTGCTTGATATTGAACTTTCGATATCTTTTTTTAATAAATCCCTCATCACCATAAGCAATTAAAGCTCCAACACTATTTGTTCCTTGGATATGGCTGTTATCATAAACCTCAATTAAATTTATATTTGTTTCAAGATTGAATTTTTTTGCAACTTCATCAAAAAGTTCTCGATTATTTTGACTTTCATAAAGTTTTCTATTCAAACTGTCTTTTGCATTTTTAATTGCTTGATTAACTACTTTTAACTTTGAGCCTTTTTTAGCAACACTAATATTAATTTGTTTTCCCTCTTTTTGAGTTAAAGTTTTTTCAATTAAAACTTTTTCTTTTATTTCTTCAGATAGTATTATTGCAGAAGGTACACTTTTATTTTCATAAAATTGTGAAACGAATGAATTTAAAATATCTCCTAATTTTTCATCAGGGTCATGTTTTGGAAAAAAAGCTTGGTTGCCCCAATTTTGTTTTGAACGATAAAAAAATACTTGAATACAAGTTTTTCCAGATTCTTTATATCCAGCTATAACATCTGCCTCTACTAAGTTTGCTTCGTTAATTCTTTGAGAAGATTGAATAATATTTAAAGCTTTAATTCTATCTCTTAAAATTACTGCTTTTTCAAAATCTAATTCCTCACTTGCCTTTTCCATTTGACTTGAGAGATTTTTTTGAATTTTTCTTGATTTCCCAGACACAAATTCAATAGCATCATCAACTGTTTGTTGATAATCATTTTTTTCAACATAACCAACACATGGACCAGAACATCTTTTAATTTGATAGAGGATACATGGTCTTTCTCTATTTTTAAAAACAGTATCATCACAAACTCTTAGATGAAAAATTTTTTGGATCATCTTTATGGTCCAGTTAGCTGAACCTGCTGATGCAAAAGGGCCAAAATAAAATCCTTCTTTTGTTTTTTTCCCCCTATGTCTTTTGATCTGTGGCCATTTATCTTTGTTACCAATAAAGATGAATGGAAATGATTTATCATCTCTTAATAAAATATTGAATTTTGGTTTAAATTTTTTAATTAGGTTTGCTTCTAGAAGTAGCGCTTCACTTTCATTTGAAGTAGTCGTTATCTCTAATTTTCTAGTTTGAGACAACATTCTCTCTGTTCTAATTATATGGTTTTTTTCAGATACATAACTTTTAAGTCTGTTAGGAAGATTTTTTGCTTTTCCCACATAAAGAATTTCATTTTTTTCATTTAGCATCCTGTAGACACCAGGAAGTTTAGGTACTAGCGAGAGTTCTTTTTTAATTACCTCTTTTCCTATTTCAGAGCTTATCATGACTTCTTTTTTTGGTAATTTGAATACCAACAGATGAACATTGCTTAAGAATTTCTAATTTCTCAATTTTCAACATTATTTTAGCAATTCTTTGATCTTTGAATAATTCATCAAATACAGCTTCAGCTAATGTTTCAAGAAAGTTGTAATGTTTTTTTTTAACGAGTTTTGTGATCAATTTTACAATTGTTCCATAATTAACAATCGATTTTATATCTTTATCACTTGATGGCTTTTTATCCTCGTAATCAATTTCTAGGCTAAATTTAACCTTTTGAGGCTTTTTCTTTTCAAAGTCATAATAGCCAAGTTTTAAATTTAAAATTAGTTCATTAATTAGAATTTTTTTTTCGTAATTAAAAAGACTTTTGTTTTTATTTATTCTTACAATCTTAAAATTGCTTCTTTTCATTCTTTGCCCATTATATCTGGTGTTTGCCAGTTTAAATTCTGCCCACTATCTATTGCTAAAACTTGTCCTGTAATAGATATATTTTTTATAAAAAAGTCAACAGCATTACATATTTGCTCAACATCTACTTGTCTTTTCAGAGGAGTTGCTAGGTATTGTTTTCTAAAATGTTTTTCAGATTGTCTTTGATTTTTAATAGTTGGCCCAGGTGCAATGCCGTTTACTCTAATTTTTGGAGCTAAACTCATAGCACTAGTTTTAGTCAAAGTATAAAGTCCAGTTTTACTAATAGTATAGGAAAAAAAATATGGAGTTAGTTTGAAAACTCTTTGATCAATAATATTAATTATATTGTTATTTGTTCCTTTAACATTTTTTGCAAATTCTTTTGATAATAATGCAGGTGTTCTTAAATTTGTTCTTAAATGTTGCCCCCAACTATCTGTTGTAAAATTTTCTAATTTATCATTTTCAAATAAAGAAGCGTTATTAATTAGACAATCAAAATATTTAAGTTTTGATTTTGCATATTTTACAATTTTATTTACATCATTTTCTTTACTTAAATCACCTTTAACCAAGTAAACTTTGGTGCCATTATTTGATAGTTCTTTTTTTAACTTCTCAGCTTTTGATTTTGATTTATTAAAATGAATTAAAATTTCTTTTTTAGGACCAGATAATTTTTTTGTAATTGCAGCACCTATTCTAGTTGCCCCACCTGTAATAATTATTTTCCGTGCTTCCATTTTTTATCTCTTTTTTTTGTAACTTTTGTTCCAGGCATTCCCATTGTTGATCGACCTTTAGGATAAAGTTTATTTTTTACATCATACTGCCTTATTTTTGGATTTAATGTAATTTCTAATTCGCTACTTTCCAATTTTCTTATTTCGTCTCTAATTTTAGCGGCTTCTTCAAATTCAAGATTAGATGCAGCTTCTTTCATTTTTTTATCTAGCGCCTTAAGGTGTTTTTTTAAGTTTCCACCAACATTAGAGCCTTCACTTATTTTTACATAATCCTTTTCATAAACACTCTCTAAAATGTCACTTATTTCTTTTTTAACTGATGTTGCACTAATTTTGTGTTTTTTATTATAAGCTATTTGAATATTTCTTCTTCTATCTGTTTCAGCAACTGCCTTTTTTATACTTTTAGTTTCTTTGTCAGCATACAAAATAACTTTTCCATCTACATTTCTCGCTGCTCTTCCTATTGTTTGAATGAGTGATGTTTCTGATCTTAAAAATCCTTCTTTGTCTGCATCTAAAATTCCAACTAGCGCGCATTCAGGAATATCAAGACCTTCTCTTAGTAAGTTGATACCAACTAAAACATCGAATACACCCATTCTCAAGTCTCTCATTATTTCAATTCTCTCTAAAGTATCTATATCAGAGTGAAGGTACCTAACCTTAATTCCATTTTCATGTAGATATTCAGTTAAATCTTCTGCCATTTTCTTAGTAAGAGTTGTGACTAAAACACGATGATTGTTTTCAATCACTTTTTTGCATTCGTGCATCAAATCATCTACCTGATTTTTTGCAGGTCTAATTTCAACTACAGGATCAATTAGTCCAGTTGGTCTTATAACTTGATCAATAAATTTCCCTTTTGTTTGCTCCAGTTCCCATGGTCCTGGTGTTGCAGATACAAATACAGTTTGAGTTCTCATTAAATCCCACTCTTCAAACTTTAACGGTCTATTATCCATGCATGATGGTAGTCTAAAACCATATTCTGCAAGAGTACTTTTTCTTGATCTATCTCCTTTGTACATTCCATTAAGTTGTGGAACAGTTACGTGACATTCATCAACAAATATTAGAGTGTTATCTGGAAAATATTCAAATAGTGTAGGAGGAGGTTCTCCTGGTTTTCTTCCAGATAAAAATCTTGAATAGTTTTCAATTCCTGCACAAGAACCAGTTGCTTCAATCATCTCTAAATCAAACTTCGTTCTTTCTTCTAATCTTTGTGCCTCTAATAATTTATTTTCTGCTCTATGTTTTTTTAAAGTTATTTCTAATTCTTTTTTAATATTAATAACTGCCTGTTCGATTGTAGGTTTAGGAGTTATGTAATGACTATTCGCATAGACTTTTACTAAACTTAGCTCTCTAACTTTATCTCCTGTTAAAGGATCAAACTCTTCAATTTGCTCTAATTTATCTCCAAATATACAAAGCCTCCAAGCTCTATCTTCTAGATGTGAGGGAAATATTTCTAAATATTCTCCTCTTGCTCTAAATGTTCCTCGATAAAAATTTTGATCATTTCTTTTGTATTGTAAAGCAACTAAAGATTTAATTATTTCTTCTCTGTTGTAATCATAGTTTTTTTGAAGAGTTAGTGTCATTTTACTGTAGGCCTCAACCGAACCTAATCCATAAATACATGAAACACTTGCTACAATTAAAACATCGTCTCTTTCTAAAAGAGATCTAGTTGCTGAGTGCCTCATCCGATCAATTTGTTCATTAATTGATGCTTCTTTTTCTATGTAAGTGTCAGATCTTGGAACGTAAGCTTCTGGAGTGTAATAGTCATAATAAGAAACAAAGTACTCAACTGCATTATCTGGGAAAAATGTTTTCATTTCTCCATAGAGTTGTGCTGCAAGTGTTTTGTTTGGAGCAAGTATCAATGCAGGTCTATTGGTAGCCTCGATAACTTTTGCCATTGTAAAAGTTTTTCCAGATCCTGTAACTCCAAGTAATACTTGATTAAATTGATCTTTATTTGCACCGTTTACTAATTTTTTAATAGCTTCTGGTTGATCACCCGCAGGTTTAAAATCAGATTTAATTTTGAATTTTTTTCCACCTTCAAGTTTTCCACCAATTTTTGGATTTTTACTCTGAATATCTGTAATTAAATCTTGATAAGTATTTTCCATATATTAAACAGCGTATTAGAATTTATTTATATTTCAATGAGCATAATATCAGACAGTTTAAAACGAATTAAACCATCACCAACTATTGCAGTTACTCAAAAAGCTAGAGAACTTAGAGCTGCAGGAAAAGATGTAATTGGACTTGGTGCTGGAGAACCAGATTTCGATACACCAGATAATATTAAAAATGCTGCAATTAAAGCTATCAAAAGTGGAGACACCAAATACACAGCTGTAGATGGAACACCTGCTTTAAAAAAAGCAATCGTAGATAAGTTTAAAAGAGAAAACAAAATTAATTACACTACAGATCAAATCACTGTTGGAACTGGTGGAAAACAAGTTCTTTATAATGCTTTCATGGCAACTTTAAATAAAGGTGATGAGGTAATTATTCCTGCACCTTTTTGGGTTTCTTATCCTGATATGGTTTTATTAGCAGGCGGTAAACCAAAGATAGTTAAGTGCACAGAAGAAGAAGGATTTAAACTCACTGCAAGTAAATTAAAAAAAGCTATTACCAAAAAAACTAAATGGGTGATTTTAAATTCACCTTCAAATCCAACTGGAGCAGGCTACTCAAAAAAAGAAATTGAAGATTTAGCTAAAGTTTTAATTAAAAATAAAAAAGTTCATATTTTAAGTGACGATATCTATGAACATATAGCATATGATAATTTTAATTTTTATACGATTGCTCAAAATTCTAAATTAAAAGATAGAACTTTGACAATGAATGGCGTTAGTAAATCTTATGCAATGACAGGTTGGAGAATAGGGTATGCCGCTGGGCCAAAAGATATAATTAAAGCAATTGGTAAAATTCAATCTCAATCTACATCAAACCCATCATCAATCAGTCAAGCTGCTGCAGTTGAAGCTTTAAATGGAAATCAAGGTTTTATAAAAAAAAGATCTAAAGCATTCAAAGAAAGAAGAGATTTTGTTGTTAAAAGTTTAAATAGCATTAATGGTATAAATTGTTTAACCCCTAATGGAGCATTTTATGTATTTCCAAGTTGTAAGGGATTGTTAAATAAAAAAACTAAATTAAAAACTGATACTGAGTTTGTTCAAAAACTACTTGAACAATCTAATGTTGCAGTAGTGCAAGGTTCTGCATTTGGTTTAGATGGATACTTTAGAATTTCTTATGCTACATCAATGCAAAATTTGAAGAAAGCAATGGATAGAATAAAATCTTTTTGCGAAAGCCTTTCTTAAGAAGTGAAAACAGCATTACTATTTGGTGCAACTGGATTAGTTGGAGGTCATATTCTCAATCAACTTATTCAGAATGATGATTATTCTAAAATTAAAATATTTGTCCGTTCTTCAATTCAAATAAACAACTCAAAAATTGAAGTAATTCAAACTGATTTTATTAATTTAGAAAAGCATAAAGAACAGATTGTGGGAGATGAATGTTATTTTTGTATTGGGACAACAAAAAAGAATTCTCCTGATAAAAATGAATATCAAAGAATTGAATTAGATATCCCAAAACAAGTGGCTCAAATTGCAAAATCTAACGATATTAAATCATATTTTTTTGTATCTTCAGGATATGCAAATTCTAAAAGTTCAGGAGATTATTTAAAATATAAAGGCCTAGTAGAAGAAGAGATCTTGAGTTTAGGTTTTTCTAAAATAGGAATTATGAGACCCTCATTTATATTGGGTAACAGAAAAGAATTTAGATTGGGTGAGAAAATAGGAATAATAATTTTTAAGCTTCTTAACCCTTTATTTGTTGGACCATTAAAGAAAATGAGATCAATTCATTCAAAAACAATTGCAAAAGCTATGATTAAACTTGCAAATAATAATATTGATCAAAAAATTTTTGAATCAGATCAAATTTCAGATTTAGTAAAATAAACTTTATACCATACCTAATCTAACTACAGATTTTCCTGCATCAATCAAAGCACCACTTGCTGGTTTAAACTCAAAACCAATTAATTCTTCAGCATATTTTGTCTCTGGTTTCATCTCTAGTTCAAGATCAGGTATCATAGTTTTTGCACTCGAATCCAACATGCTAATAAACTTAACCATAAAATTTGGTAAAGTTTTTTTAGGTAGTTTTTTTGCATACTCTGGTAATGCTTCAGCTAAAATTTTTGATGTTTCAAGTAGTGTTTTAACTTCTTTACCAATAATTAATCTTCTGCCACCAACTTTTGAGTTTCCTAAGCAAGCAACATGAGATTTTGCAACATCTTTAATATCGGATATTAATATTCCCCATTTAGGAGTTGCTGGAAATTTTCCTTTTAAAAATTGTTTTACATATTCAATCGAGGTTCCACCTTTGGTATCCAAAGCATCTCCAAATACACCACCAGGATTTATACAGGTTAGTTTATTTTTAA
The DNA here is from genome assembly GCA_902546145.1 of uncultured Pelagibacteraceae bacterium. GTDB lineage: Bacteria > Pseudomonadota > Alphaproteobacteria > Pelagibacterales > Pelagibacteraceae > Pelagibacter. The sequence goes on from CACCIT010000002.1 coordinate 56,219, forward strand.
TTCCGTTACTTTCCATTAATTCCCAGGCTGCTTTTTCAGCAACTGTTTTGGATAGAAAATAATCATTAACTCCTTCAACCCAATTTTCATCAGTCCAATCATTTTCACTAAATGAATAAGGATTTGATCTATTTGGCTTTCTAAACATTGCTGCTATCGAAGATGTAACTACAAATTGTTCTGCATTTGCTTTAATACCAGCGTTTAAAACTCTTAAAGTTCCATCTTTTGCAACTGGTATTAAATTTTCTCTATTTTTTGAAACCTTCATTGGAAAAGGGGAGGCTATATGCATAATATACCTGCATCCCTTTGCAGCTTCTTCCCAACCTTCATCACTTAAAAGATCAAGTTTAATAAAGGATAACTTATCTATCGAAGCATGTTTGCTAATCGTTTCTTTCGTTTGAGAGATTACATCGTCACTTCTAACAGTACCCAAAACCTCATAACCTGAATTTAATAATTCTATTGCAGTATGTTTAGCAATCCATCCACTTATTCCAGTTAATAATACCTTATCTGCCATTATATTTACCTTTCTATTTCTTATTAGTTTTAATCTCGAATTAGTGAGATAGGAATTTTTCAGCTTCTAATGCTGCCATACAACCCATTCCTGCTGCTGTAACTGCTTGTCGAAAAGTTTTATCTTTAACATCACCTGCAGCATAAACTCCAGGAATGTTTGTTTCAGTAGAATCTGGTTTAGTAATCAGGTAACCTTCTTTATCCATTTCTAATTGATCTTTGAAAAGCTGAGTAGCTGGATCATGACCAATAGCAATAAATAATCCATCTAATTTTATTTCTTCTGTTTTTTCAGTTTTTAAGTTTTTAATTTTTATACCCTTAACATTTTTGGGTTCACTATCACCCAAAACATCTTCAACTACAGAGTCCCAAACAATTTCAATTTTTTTATTTTCCATTAATTTCTTTTGAAGCATCTTTTCAGCTCTCAAACTATCTCGTCTATGAATTAATTTTACTTTTGATGCGAATTTTGTAAGAAACATAGCTTCTTCTACCGCAGCATTACCACCACCAACTACCGCAACTTCTTTGTCTTTAAAAAAGAAACCATCACATGTAGCACATGCTGAAACACCAAACCCTCTAAATTCTTGTTCAGACTTTATATTTAGCCATCTTGCTTGTGCACCTGTTGAAATAATTATGCTATCCGCGGTATATTTTTGTCCACTATCACCCACAGCTTCAAATGGTGTAGATTTTAAATTTACTGAGCCGATATGATCTTCAATCATTTCTGTTCCAACAGCTTTTGCTTGATCTCTCATTTGATCCATTAACCACGGTCCTTGAATTACTTCTGCAAATCCTGGAAAATTTTCTACATCAGTTGTTGTTGTTAACTGTCCACCTGGTTGAGCGCCGTGAACAAGAATAGGATTTAACATTGCTCGTGCAGCATAAACAGCTGCTGTGTATCCGGCAGGACCAGATCCAATTATTAACACTTTTGTGTGTTTAGTTGGATTTTGACTCATATGAAAGCTATATAGTGATAAATGTCTAAATTAAAAGGTTTATTATTAACTCAAGGTATGCATGGAATGATTAGTCAAGTCGAGGGACTTGCAAAAGCGCTTGATATTGATTTTACACACCACAAGGTTGAACTAAAAAATATTTGGAAATTAGTTCCACCTAAATTTACTCCAATTTCTCAAAACGTTTATAAAAAAGTTAATGATATAGATTTTGATATAATAATCTCATGTGGAAGAAAGAGCGTAATTCCATCTATTCACTTAAAAAGTATTTCTAAAAAAAAGGTTTTTAATATTCATATCCAAGATCCAAAAATAGACTTTAAATATTTTGATTTTGTTGTTGCACCTGAACATGATGGAATAAATGGCGAAAATGTTATTAATACAAAAGGAGCAATTCATTATCTTTCAGAGAAAGAAATTGAAGAAAATAAAGATTATTTAAAGTCCCTTATCAAACAAGATGAAAGAAAAGTTTGGTGCTTAATTATGGGTGGGCCAACTAAATACTATGATTATTCAACTAAAAATATGAAACATATTTTCTCAATGTTTTATAAATTAATGAAAAAACATGATTTTCAATTAGTAGTAATCCCATCAATGAGAACCCCAATAAATACAATTCATTATGCTAAAGAGTTTTTTGGAGAAAATCATACAGTGATTATGAATGTAGATAAAAAGGCATATTTATCTGCATTAGCTTTATCTGAAAATATCATTGTTACATGTGACTCTAGCTCTATGATCTCAGAAGCTGCTTTGACAGGGAAACCAATTTATGTTGCTAATATTTTACCAAAAAAGAATGACAAAAGATTCCAAAGATTTAGAAATTTATTTAGAGAACTAAATATCACTAGAAACTTAGGTGAAGAAATAGAAAATTGGAACTATGAAAAGCTAGATGAAACGAATAGAGTAGCAAAAATAATAAAAGAAAAAATTCAATCTTGATGTCATTTTTAAATTCTATAAAAAATAATTCAAAAAAATATGAAACACCATTTGATCATTGGGAATATAGCAATGCTTTATCAGAAGCAGCAATTGAAGAGATTGTTAAAGCAGATATTCCAGATTTAAGTCAGCATAATTTAAATTATGATGGAACTAGAGCAATAGATGGTGGTGCCGCTGAGTTTAGAGAAGGTATTTCGTCTGGTGGTAAAGCAATTAAATTTAGATGTTTTGTAACTAAAGAAAATAGTTCACAATTTCCAAGTCTTGTAAAATTTATTAATGAGCTACAATCAAAAGAAACACACGAAACAATATCTAAAATGATCAATAAGGATTTATCTAATTCATATGTTAGAGTTGAAGTAATTTGTGATAGGGAAGGATTTTGGCTCAAACCGCACTGTGATATTAAAGAAAAATTAATGTCAGGATTGATTTTTGTTAATAAAACAAACGAGTCTGAGGATCTTGGTACAGATTTTTATAATGAAAAATTAGAGAAAATTAAAACACTGCCATACAGAAATAATTATGGATATCTTTTTACTAGTGGCCCAAACACCTGGCATGGAATGGAGAAAAAGAGCATTCTTAAAGAAAGACGGTGTTTACAAGTAAACTATGTGACTTTCGAAACTGATTGGAAAGTAAATAATTAAAATTTCTTTAAAGAAATTAGACCAGATTTTGGATCAATAATTTTCTCATTTAAAGTTGCAACTTTACCAACTGCAAAACCAGCATCTTCAATTACTTTTTTAAAGTCATCCTCTGAAAAATTAGGAGTATTTTCAAAGTTTATAAACGCAACTCCTTCAGGCCATGATACTTCAACATTACCTTCACCTGTTGCAGCTTTAAGTTCTTTCTCAACTTTTGCTTGGCAAGCCATACAAACCATTCCATCAACAACACCTATCATTGCAACTTCAGCTTTAGCAAAATTTTGCATTAATGAAGTTATAAATAAAATAGTAATAAATAATTTTTTCATAATAGCTGATTATAGTATTCATAAAAAAATTACCTTTTAAAGACCCCCATTTTGGGGCTTATGATTATTTAACTTTTTGGCTTTAGTTGTAATTTCTTAGCTTTGTTAACAAAATATTAAGGAGAGAAATGAAAAAATTAAATACAAAAAAAGGTTTCTCATTAATTGAATTACTTGTTGTAATCGCAATTATTGGGGTTCTTTCTGCGGTAGGTATTACAGCTTATACTGGATACACTGCAAGTGCAAAAGAGCAGGCTGCTAGAACACAGTTTGCACAAATGGTAAGCTTTGTTAATGCTGAAATCGCAAAATGTGCTTTAGGTTCTGGAGATTATAACTGGCCTTCAACGGCAACTAAAGATACTTGTTCTGATGGTATAGATGCAAATACCGATGATAATATTGCAGATCAGCTTGTAAACGGTATGGGTTTTAAAAATCCGTATGACCAAACTACAACTGTAGGAACAGCAGCAACAAGTTATGTTAGACATGGAACTGATGCTAACGCTGATGGAGATGGTAAAATAACTATTTTTGCAGATGCCACAAACGACCTAGTGAAAATAACTCAGGAAGTAGTTGATGGAACTGTATTGAGCCAGACTATAAATACAGCAGACTAATTAAATTATAAATTTATGTTGATCAGGGTATAGTTTTTGACCCTGATCAACTAACTTTCTTACTCATTGTTAGATGATTTGTAAAACTTTTTGAGTTTTTGTTCCATTTTACACTATCCATAATTGTTTTGATGAAATAAGTACCAAGACCACCAGGTTTTATTGCTTTTAGATTTCTAGGTTTAATATTATTTTTATTAACCTTAATGCCATTGTCATACAAGTGAATTAGAAATTTTTTATTTTTAAATTCTAATTTAATTTTGATGATGTTGTTTTTATTTTCTCCTTCATAAGCATGTTTAATTATATTGGTGACAGCTTCATCAACTGCAAGCTGGATATTTTTAATTATTTTTAAGTCTACTTCGTAAATTTTGAGAAAATCTTTGATTGTAGCCCTTATTTTTTTAAGATTGCTTAATGTTGCAGGGTAAGATTTTTTCATGTGCCCAAAGTACTTAATTTTTATGATTATAAAAGGTTTTAAAATAAATGGTTACCCAAAATGGGGCTATTGCTTAAATTATTTTTAGATTTAGACGTATGATCAAATTCAAATAATCATGAAAAAAGTTCCAAGAAACAACACTTACTTATTAATTTTAATTTTTTTCTTTAATGTAGTTAGTGCTAATTCACAAATTTCTTTTGAACAAATTTTAAAAAATCCAAACGATTTAAAATTAAATTTAAAATACGCAAAAGAACAGGAAGATTTAGGGAATTTTAAGTCTGTAATTTCAACACTTGAAAGATTAACAAGTTTATATCCAGAAAATATTGATCTTAAAATGTATTACTTGTCCATTTCTTTGAGGATAGACTCTGTTGAGAGAACTATACAAATAATTGATGAAATAAAGAACAGTGAACAATTAACAGCAGAAATTAATGCTGAGATAGATATTATTTTACAAAATCTAAATAACACAGCTAATGCAAATGAAAATAAGTGGAATGGATATATTGATATTTCTTTAAGTCATACTTATCACACCAATATCAATAATTTATCAGATTCAGGTACATTCTATGTAAGCGATTCTATTAGTAATTACGCAACTAATGAAATTGAAAACGATACATTAGAAATACCAAGTATTAGAATTGGTGGTTTTAAAAAACTAAGTGATAATTCAAATATTAATCTTAATATTGGATTATCAGATACAAATCAAAATAAAGACAAATCTGAAGAGAAAGATTTAAATTCAGTATTTTTAAATCATAATTATTTTAAAGATAAAAACTTATTAAGCACAACTTTTAGTTTTAATAAATCTAACTATAGAAACCAAGCAGATATCAATACTATCAATTTTGGATTACGAGATAAGTATTCAATAAATAAAAATCATTTTTTCATTGGTGGGATAAATTATACAAAAAATACTTATAATCAGAACAATACTTTTTCTACAACTAGAGAAAAAAATAATTATTTTGTGTCGGGTAACATTGGTTACGAATTTATTTTCTCCAATAATAAATTTTTATTTGATTATAAAGATGGAGAATCTAAGGCAATCGCTGATCAATATGGATATAAACAGGAAAAATATTTAATTAGTTATTTCAGATACTTTGATTTTGGAACATTCAATTTTAGTAAATCTTTTACAGAAAATGAATATGAAATAGCTGATACATTTGTACTTTCAAGCACTGTACGAGATGATGAATTAGATACGACCTCAATTAGTTTAAATGGAGAATTGGTTAATTTATACTTCTTAAACAAATTTAAATTTTTTGAAGATATTTATTATAATCTTTCTTTTTCAAAAATTGATAGTACATCTAACATCTTAAATTATAATTATGAAAAAGAAATTCATAATATAGGTTTAACAAAAAGGATAAACTTTTGAAAAAAATATTTTTAATAATTCTGATCTTACTTTTGCCTAGCAAGCTTTTTGCACAAAAACAGGTAATCGGTACAGTTACTTTAGCAATTGGTGAGGTTAAAACTAACGACAATAGAACCTTAAGTGCTGGGGATCCAATTTATTTTAACGATACTATTATTGCAGGGGATAATTCAAAATCTCAAATTATATTGTTAGATGAAACTGTTATGATGATAGGAGCAGGAACTGAACTTATAATTGATGAATTTGTATTTAATCCCGGTGACTTTGAAGGCAAAATAACAACTACAATAAAGCAAGGTAGTATCAAAGTTTTATCAGGTAAAATTAGTGAAACTAACCCTGAAGACTTAGTAGTAAAAACACCTGCTGGAACTATTGGAACTAGAGGAACTGAATTTCAGGCTTTAGTAGATGAGGAGGATGGTGATAGCAAAATACTTCTAATCGGGCCTGGACCAAATAACACATTAGGTTTAAGACCAGGAGAAGTTGAGGTTTTTAACCAATTTGGCAGTGTTATTTTAGATCAACCTTTTTTATTTACGCAATTTAGTCAAGATCAAGCTCCTCAAGAACCTATTGTGATTTCAGAACAAGATTTTAATGATTTTGTAAGAATACTTGAGGCTAGAAATGAGATTTCTGAAGATGAACAAATTCAAGAAGCTGTAAAAGAAGGACTGCTTATATCTGGAAAAGAAAGTGGAAGTGAATTAGTTGCTGAAGTAATTGATATCGTTTTAAAGAAGGAAGATGGTGGCGCAACTGCAGAAACCTTATCTGCAGCGTTAGGAGTAAGTGTTGAGGAATTATTTGGTGATGAATATAAAGAAGAATTCGAGAGCGAAAGTGAGGCAAATAAAGTTGTAATTGCAAACGGTGAATTCGGTGATGCCGTTGCTATGATCACTAGATATGGAGGAACTGACCAGGGCAATTCAACTTATGCTGATCTTGCAGGCATAGCATCAGGAACTTACACCTATCAAGCAACAGGTATTAATGGAGCAGCAGCTACAGGCTCAGGAAGTGGAACTATCGACTCAACTGTGGTGATTGACTTTGCTGCTAAAACAATCACACAAACAGTTTCTGGAACAGTTGCTTTAGGATCAGATTCAAGCAGAACTTTTTCAGATATTTCAAAAGAGCATAGTTATACAAGTTCATCATCAAATGTTGAAGCTGATCAAAATGTAATTATCGCAAGCAATGGAAATGCTTCTGCGGACAACACTAATTTTTCAGGAACTCCACAAGCAGCAGATTCTGATAATAAATCAGATTTTGTAGACAGTGGTACTAATTCATATTTTTTAAATAACGAATTCACCTCAAGTAATATTAAACTTGGATCTGGAATAAATAATGATCCAATCGCATACGCTGGGCACATGAATTTAGTAGTTGAAAATATAGACAATACAAATTCTATGGTTAATCAATTAAGTTTCTCAAGAACTGGAATAACACCTAAAAAAGATTAGTTAGACCCCCCATTTTAGGTAGTACAATTAAAAACATCAAATATTTAAATAGTAATGTTTGGAATGTTTAAAAATATTAGTAGAAGAGATTTTTGTAAGTGTTGTGGATCGATAGCACTATCAACTTTTTTCATTAATTTTGCAAAAGCAAATTCTGAAAAAAATCAATTAATTTATGGGAATATTATTATTAATGGTCAAAAAATTGATAAAAATTCAGAAATCAATTTTGATAATTTAAGTGAATTAGAGACAAAAAGTGAATTAGCATTGGTACAAAATAATCAAAACGGTTTTTTAATTAGACCAAATTCAAAAATAAAATTTCTCAGAAATAAAATTCAAGAACTTGTAAAAGGTAGTTTCCATGGAGTATTTGGCAAACAATCATCAGAGTTGCAAATTAAAACTCCAAGAGGCACCATTGGTATTAGAGGTACAGTTACCTATATTGAATACGAAGAAAATTATGACAGAACTTATGTTTGTAACTGTTATGGGAATACAGTAATTTATAATTCAAAAATGGAAGAAATAAAAAACCTTCAAACTAAATATCATTCACCAGTGGTAATAGATAAAAATCAAACAATTAAAGACTCACCTTATAATGTTCCATTAAATCATTATGATGATAATATTAAATCTATCGAAAATAAATTAGGAAGAGAACCAAGATGGAAATTGCCGGAAGGTAAAATGATATTTTTTGCACCCATTAATGAAAAAGTAAAAGTTTAGGTGAGTAAAAAAATTCTTAGTGGCATAGTAATCTGCTTTTTAATTATTTTTTATAATTTTGAAACTAATTTAAAGAAAAGAATTGGTTTTTTGAATTATGATCTCTATCAAAATATATTTGAAGAAGATTTTTCAACGAATAAAGTTGCAATCGTAGATATAGATGAAAAAAGCATAGAAAAAATTGGACAATTTCCATGGAGAAGAGATGTCTACTCAACAATTTTAGAAAATCTAAATTCTGCAGAAGTTTCTGCTATTGCATTTGATATTTTTTTTAGTGAGGAAGATACACAAAATCCAGTAAAAATTTTTAAAGAATTTAATCTAAATAGTGAAAATATACTTAATAGTGATGAATTATTTTTAAGTTCTATAAAAAATAGCAATGTTATTTTGCCCATAGTTGGAGCCACAAAAGAGGTTAAAAAAAATAACTTTTCGCCTAAAGCTAATATTATTACAAAAGGTGAAGATCCCTTAAATTATTTATATAATTATCAAGGTTATATTTCTTCTTTAGATAAATTTAATAATGCAGCAAAAGGTCTAGGATCAATCTCAATTATAGATAGTGAGGATGGAATATTAAGATATGTACCTTTAATTTTAAACATTGATAATGAAATAATTCCTTCCTTATCGCTTGAAGCTGTTAGACTTTACAACAAAGAGAAAAGTTATCTAATCCAAACAGATCAAAGTGGAATTCAATTAATAAAAACAAGAAGTACAAATTTTCTAACTAATGAAAACGGATTAAATTTTGTTAAATTTAAAAAAATACCAACAAATACCTATCTTTCAGCATCAGATATTTATGAGAATAATTTTGATCAATCAAATCTAAAAGACAAGATTGTTTTAATAGGATCTTCTGCGGAAGGTGTTTTTGATTTAGTTAAAATACCAACAGGTAAAATTGTTCCAGGTGTACAAGTTCACGCAAATATAATTGAAAATATTTTATCTAATGATTTTTTAAAAATTAATTATGTAACTAAAATTGCTGAAAACATTATTTTATTGATTAGTTTGATTGTGATTTTGGTAATTGCGAATTATTTTAAACCAATTTATTCAATATTAAATTATATTTTATTAATAATAATTTTATTCTCGATTAGTATTTTATTTTATAAAGAAAATTATTTTGTAGAAGTTTATAATGTTATTTTATTTAACTCCTTGCTATTTATTTATCTTTTATATTCTAGATTTGTTGAAGAAAATAAATCCTCAATAGAAAATGAAAAAAAACAATTAGTCTTAAAGAAAGAGCGAGAGATTGCTGGGGAAGTTCAAAAGAAACTATTCCCAATTGAAAAAAATATTGAAAATTTTGTGTATGCTAAAAATGTACCTGCAAGAGACGTATCAGGAGACTATTATGATTATATAAAGGTATCAGATGAAGAAATTTATTTTACTTTAGCAGATGTGTCTGGAAAAGGTATTAAAGCGGGAATGTTGATGGCAAACGCTTCTTCAGTATTCAAGTCTTTTTCAAAACTAAAATTTCCAATTAACCAGCTTGCACAAAATATTAATAATCAAGTAAAAGAGTCTTCTTACAAAGGAATGTTTATTACTGCAGTCATTGGAAAATTAAATATTTCTTCTAAAGAGGTAGAATTTGTAAACTTTGGACATGAAAGTATTATGTGTTTCGATAAAATCAAAAAATCTTTTTCTTATATAAAAGCAGAAAGACCTCCATTGGGACTTTTAAATATAAAAGACTCTCAAACTATCCAAACAACTAATTTAAATTTAAAAGATAAAAATATTTTTATTTACACTGATGGAGTTACAGAAGGTTATATTGAAGGTGATAATGAATTTACAGTTAAAGGGGTAGAGGATGAAGTTCTAAAAAACAGCTCATCTGATATTAAAGAAATAATTGATCAAATAACTGATAAGTTAAATAACAGGGAAAAATTAAGGGACGATATTACAATGATGGGGCTACAATAAATAAGCAAATCAAAAAAATGCTCATAATTGTAAAAACTAATTTCTTTTTAATCGAATTTTTTTCAATCTTTTTGGAATGTAATTTATAAAGTTCATTGATATCTATTTTTTTATCATGAGGAGTGGTGATATTATTTATTACTATTTGGTCCCAATTTTTATTTTTTAAAAGTGATTTTTGAATATTATTCATTATTCAACCAATCCTTTTTGCTGAAGTCCTTCGAGGTATTTTTCCATTGTTATCATTCCATCTTGAGCAGATGTTTGAAGAGTAGATGTGATTTGTGCAGTTTTTCCCTCTCGAATAAGGTTTCTTATCGCAGTTGTTCCTGTCATAACCTCAAAACAACCAACTCTACCTCCACCTTTTTTTTTTAAAAGCTGTTGTGACAAAACCATTCTAATTGATCCAGCTAACATTGATTGAGCTAGAGTTTTTTGAGATGGAGGAAATACATCTAAAATTCTAGTGACAGTCGATGAAACGTTGCTTGCATGAAGTGTGCCAAATACTAAATGTCCAGTTTCTGCGGCTGTTAAAGCAAGAGATATTGTTTCTAAATCTCTCATTTCACCAACTAGAATTACATCTGGGTCTTGTCTTAAAGCAGATTTTAAAGCTCTTGCAAAACTTCCAGTATCTTTTCCAACTTCCCTTTGCGAAATAATACTTTTTTTAGATGGATGTACAAATTCAATAGGGTCTTCAATAGTAATTATATTTTCTGCTCTATTAGAATTTATTTGATCTATCATTGCCGCAAGAGATGTAGATTTTCCTGATCCTGTTTGACCTGTAACAAGTACTAACCCATTTTTATGCTTGATAGCATCCATTACAGCTGGAGGAAGACCAAGTTTATCCATTTGAGGTATTTCACTAACAATTTTTCTTAAAACCATACTTGGTCCATTTGTAGTGTAATAACCATTTACTCTGTATCTGTAATCACCCACAACAACAGCAAAATCTAAATCCCTACTGTTAACAATTTCCTGAAGTTGTGATTTATTTAAATGACTTTTCCAAAAATTTTCTAATTCTTGACGACTTATAATATCATCTTCAAAAACTAAAATTGATCCATTTTCTCTAAGCGCTAGAGGTTGATTAGATCTGATATGAAAATCTGATAGATCATAGTTAGATGCATAATTAGAAATTTTTTCATCCAAACTCATAGGATTTAACTTTTTCTATCAATCTTTTTTGTTAAATCATTACTTTTATCAATAAGATCTATTACTTCAGAAATAATTTTATCTATATTTTTTTTAATCCATTTTTCAGAAACAAATAATCCTTCATCACTTCTAATTAATTCTGAGTTATCTACTAAAGTTAAAACATTTCTTCTGATCGTTTCTCTTGGAACGTCTAAAGACCTTGAAATATAATTAATAGAGGTAGGGTTAAATTTCTTTTCTATATCTTTATCATTAAGTTTTTTTAATTCTTTTATTCTAAATTTTTCAAGATTTTCTATGTTTGCCTTAAATACAGCAACTGTAATGTTTTTTGGACTATGATTTTTTGCTGAAAGTTTAACAAAATAATTTGCATAAACTTCAATAATATCAACAAATTGATCTTGAATACTTGATATTAAATCTGTGGATTGAGGCATTACTTATTTTACAATTAAAATTGTAATATAATTGCTTCGACTACCTAAAATGGGGGGTTCTAATATTAAGATGCCTTCAACTGATTTTGTTCAAGCGCTTGTTTTTCTAGAACTCTGGATAATTTTTTAACTTTCTCTAGTAGAGAGTTAATGTTTGTTAGATTAATCTCTCTCCATTTTTGAGTTACATAAAGCTCAGAATTACATCTAAATACCCAATTTAATTTAATTAACTCTTCAACCTTTCTTCTAGTTGTTTCTCTTGGCAAATTTAGGCCTCTTGCAATGGCATTTATATTTGTGCCTAGCGCTGTGTTACAAAAAGTAGAGTTATCACATAAAACATCGCTTTCTTTAAACGATCTAAGGTTGACGCTACTTATTATTTTTAAAATAGCCGGGTAATATGATTTATTGCCGAAATTATCTATATCTGTTGAATAGATTGTAGCCACAAAATCTTCAATAATCTTATAATTAATTGCATTTATCATACTCAATGTGAGGATACCCAAATTGAGTTTAAATGATAATAAAATATGTATATATAACCAATATACGTATAGAATATTTCTATATAAAAAATAGCTATTATGAAAAGTGACTTTTTAAATCCTCGTTTTCTAAGATATTTCATTAAAGTTGCAGATTTAGGCAGCCTTGTATCTGCTAGCAAAGATTTAAATGTAAGCCAACCCTCTATTACTAGAGCAGTTCAGATTTTAGAAAATAATTTAGGCAAGAAATTATTTTCAAGATCAAAGAAGGGAATGAAATTAACAAAAGAAGGTCAGTTATTTTATTTAAATTCAAAGTCCATACTTTCTTATAATGAAAAAGTTTATGAAAATATCAGCCAGCCTGAATTAAAAGAAAAAAAACAAGAAGAAGAATATCTAAGATTTGGTATGCCAAGAAGTTTATCAACTTCTCATAAAGAAAATTTGCTTTGGATTTTAAAAAGAAATTATGAAAATAAAAAAATAAGAATTGTAGAAGAAGAAAGTAATACTCTTAATAACCTTGTTTTTGAAAATAAATTAGATTTTGCAATTTCTTGTATACCAGAGTTTCATAAGGATTTAACAAAAGTTTTTTTATATAATGATCCGTTTTGTGTAGCGTTTTATAAAGGACATCATTTTCAAAATATGAAAGAAGTTCCAATAGATGAAATAAGAAAAGAACCAAATTATATTTTTAGAAGAACATGCGAGTTTTTTTATTATAACTACAAACTAACTAATAAAGGAAAGACAGATTATAAAATTATTAACAATATTGTAGATGAAAGAATAAAAAATGGAAAGCATAGAGATGTAATTTATACTAATAGTGAAACAACAGCATCTCATTGTATAAAAACCGGGTTAGGTGTAGCAATTATTCCTGAGTCTGTTGCAATTGATTATAAATTATTATTTAGAGAACTTGTGAAGCCATCCATTAAAAGAGATATTTATTTTATTTATAAAGATGAAAATAGGGATAAAATTAATTTTGATACTAAAGCTCTTAAAAATGCTCTTTGGTTATAGTTAAGGTCTGTAGTAACCTTCAATATTAATAGCTCTTGCTACATTTCCTGTGGCTCCATCTCCTCCAGCAGATAAATATAATTGAAGTGGAACAATTTTATTAGAGTTAGGACCATATCCACAACTTATAACTCTATAAAATATTCTTCTGCTATTATAAACTGTTGGAGACAAAGTATCGGGTCCCTCAGTTTCTTGAGGTATGTAATTATACCCATTTAATGTAGTATGATTTCCAATCCTTTGGACATAAAATTCATAAGTGTATCTTCCAAAATCACTTTCAGAACCAATTTCTGCAAAACTTTGATTTATTTTTCTAAACGCATAGTGAATATTGTTCGTTGAATTTGTGTACCCATGTAGTGCCAAACAATCTCCTGAAATTGAAATATTATTTGAATTTGTAACAGTAATAGCTGTTGTGCCAGATCTAGACATTTGATCTGTTAGCCATAAACGTCCTGACTCAAGACCAAATTCAGCAGCTTGATTAACAGTATTTATTTGGTGTGATCTCACAGAGTTTTGGGAATTCTTTTGAATTATGCCCATCATTGCTACACTAAATGATGAAATAGCAAGTATTACAAATAACGTTAAAGCTAATACAAAACCTCTTTTTTTTTGTGTATTTATCATGATGGTAAGTTGCTATCACTTGGATCAATATCACAAAGATCCAGCATATCTGAGGATGTATAAGTATTATCATCTAAAACTAAGTCATAAGAGCTAAAATAGTTTGCACAAGCTAGCCTTTCAGATTCAGAACCATTGCCACAGGAAATTGTAGGGCTTGGAAAGTTGGTACTAAATTCTAAAACATAACCAATTGTTTGGAATGGTGAATAAGTTACACCAGGTATAAATAAATCATTCCAATATCCAGTTCCACTTATAGCATTACTAAATTGAGTATAGTGTTCTCCAGCTGAATTAGGATAATGTTCATTAGCTTCAAGACTACTATCGTCATAATTATTGTTATACATGCCTCCACAACAGTTGTTTGGTTCATTATTTCTCCAATTTACATATCCATCATTAGATGAATTACCATCATGTGTGTAGAACACAGTATTTCTCTCAGGACCTCCTGCCCATACCCAGTTGTTTTCTGAAGCATTACTTAAAACAGACTCGTCACCTGAATTATCGGTCCCCCCAAACCATGCAGCAATTGGATTTCCACCTCCATCCCTAATTTTATCTAGAACATAATCATTCTCTGCATCACTAGTGATTGTTGCAAGATAACCTGATAAATTATAATAAGTTGAATTTTCAGCTCTCAATCTTGCTTGACCCCACCATAGCTGATTGTTTCCACTTAAATTAGTTTTGTTCCATGCACCTCTGCCATCCGTTGTATTCTCTACATAACAATAAAAATGTCTGATCCCACTTACCTCTCTTCCAATTAAATCATCACAAAGAGTTCCAAAACCTAATGCTAAAATAAACTCTCTATCTGTTCCAGCATAAAGTGTTCTGGCAGTTCTATCATTTTCAGTATTTACATAGTTTACACTTCTTAAAAAACTTTCGTATTCTCTTGCTGTTGCACTTCCATCTATCGAAAGTATTCCTGTTGAGCTTTGAAAATTGACTGTTAAACCATAACTGCTTGCCAAAGATGTATCCCATTGTAATTTATCTTCACCATCCTCGTAGTTTTCTGAAATTACGACTGTAGCACTTGGAACAGTTCTTGTGTCAGGATCCCAATTAGTTTCATTACTTGAAATATCATAATCAGCAAAAATATCTTTTGAGTTTGGACATTTATCATCACAATTAGTACTTGAATTAGTTAAAGGTTTATTTCTGAGGAAAATTCTTTTTCTGAAATTCAAATTTACATCTGAATTATTTTTTGATTGCATTTCCATATCTAAATTCAAAATATTTTCATTTGTTGAGCCAATTGTTGGCCTTGAAAAAGTTAAATCATTAATATTTTCTGAAACAGGCTGCCACCCATGTACGGTGCTCGTAAAATCTGGGTCTGTATCACTTGTTAATATTGTGGTGCAATCGTCAGTTCTCTCTACTTTTTTATATAATGTGTTAGCGTCATATCCTGCACCTATTGCCCCTAACCTGTATGTAACTTTGTATCTATATGCCACTGTTCCATCATAGCTTGGCTTATCAAAACAAGTGCTTACCCCTTTTCCATCTGAAGATATAAAAAGTCTATGATTATCAGGAATTGCATCTTTGCAATTATTTGCGTTTGTAATATCTCCTCTAATCGGATGAACAAATCCACCTCTCGCCAAATCTCTTTCTATCAAGTTATAAATTGCAGTAGCTTCTGTTTGTAAATTACTTGTATTAGAAATTTGACTGAAATCCTTTGATCCTCTATCGAAAAGTGAATAAATTGAAAATGAAACTAGAGAAGCAATAAAAATTCCAATTAACAATTCAATTAAGCTGAAACCTTTTGATTTTGTTATGAACATACGGCTGTTGCAGATAAATTTAAAGTTACTCTTCTTTTTAATCTTACTCTCTCAAAAGTGTCATCAGAGTTTTCAGCCTGAACAACAGGAATGGAATTGGTTGGACCCTCCCAGACACGTGTTCCAGATGGCCATGTTCTTGCTCTCATGTCATAATTTACAATTGAGTCCCCAGAGCTATGACTTTCAGCAGAAGTGCCTCTTTGTCCTCTTGCTGTAATTCTAATTGTATTATTATCAAATTTGCTAAAATCGTTATTGTAATCTATTTTTACAACTTCACCTCCTCCTATTTGAGCGTAACCACCCCAGAAACCTGTTTGTATATGTCCTCCTCCAGCTCCTCCTGGCGTGTTTAAAGTTATCTCACCTGTGAATGTTGAGTTTATATTGTTTGGAATGGTAGCAGAGTTTCTCCTCGCTCTTGTTAATCCTGTTAAAGTGTTTGTGGAAGTGTTATTCCCAGAGTAGTTTACATACTCACTTCCAATTTGAACTGATCCACTAGATGGAAAATATGAACTATCTGTAAGTGTGACTGAAGTTGACGAGCTAGATATTTGAGCTGTTGTTGTGGTGTTGTAAGCCTCTACATAGTTCCAACAATCATTTTCATTTTCTTGATTCCATGCACCACCATGTGCAGAATTTGTTCTACCACTGGCTAGTAAACAGTTTGCTACATCAGATCTTAAAATTCTCCATCTATCAACACCGTAAGGTACACCAGTTATCTCTAATTCAATATCATCTAGAGTTGCTAGGTTGGATGTTCCTAAATGTACAACAAGTCCATCATGAGCGTTCCCCCATTTATACCTTCCTGTACAGGTACCGCCTGTTATTGCTCCAATGCAACTTTCTCTAGCGTCATCAAAAACTAATATTCTTGCGTTTGAGGGTAAATTTCTTATTTCATAAAGCAAATACCCCTGTTGATTCCACCCATCTTTTGCAAAACCAATTTGACTTGTATCAGCTGAACCATCTGTATGATTATATTCATCGAAAATAAACCACAAAGATAAGTCATTTTGGTTTATTCTTACACCATTGCACTGTCCACTCCATTGAGTATTATCACAATTAGATGGTTTTACCCTTACATCTGATCCGGTGTATCGATAAAGAAATACTGTGATTGTGTTTGACCAGGCATAAGTTTGGCGACAAGTAGAAGCATTAGTTCTACTACAGGATGGAGTGTCATCGTACTCACCAGTGTCACTTGTTAGATTATTAAATTTTCTAGCAACTCCATTTGCATAATAATGCTCAGTTGGATTTTCGTTATGTTCCATAATACCCGTAGACATTGGATCATCTAATCCAGGAAAATTAAAAGCTACGGTATTTGGTGCATCATCAAAAATACATATGTTAATTTTTTTTGCTAGGACTGTATTATTTGAACCGTTACCCAAAGTAACCTTTACTAAATTTCCATCTGTAACATCAATACTTCTGACCGACACATCGCTTCCTAATTCATTATCGATTTGAGATTTCCAATGGTTGTGTAAATTAGCAACTTCTGTTGGTAAAGTTGAGCAAGTGCCTATACCTGATGGTGCAGCTGATGTTAAATCTAAACCATCAAAACATGCAAGCTCGTCTTTTTTAAAAGCAATAAAGGTAGCAACAGTTCCGTTTGAAATTGTCACTGTAGGAAAATTTGAAGTTGCTGTTACTGAAAGAGTGGAGCCTGATCCTGAAATACTTTCAACAACATATCTTCCTCTCACTCCGTCAATTAAAAAAATATCTCCGGGTGATGGGTTATTAGTAAAACCTGTTAAACTTATTATATCAGTTGATCCACTAAAACTTTGATTGCCATTTACTGTAATTGATCCTAGAGCATTATTTTTTTGGCTAGCATATTCCATTATATCTTGTAAAATGAGATCTGCTAATTGATCTCTACGATCTGATTTAACTAAGTCTGTTTGAGCTGTATAAAAAATTGAACTAGAATTTACATAAACCAAAGTCACCATACTTAAAACAAATAAAGCAATAAGGGACTCTAAAAGTGAAAAACCTTTTGTTTTATTCAGCATATCCAGTTTTATTTAATTTAATTATCAAATTTAATTCATCATTATTAGTTAATTTGAAGTGGGTATCTCTGGGAGAGCTACCATCATACAAAAAACAAAGATCTACGGGAGGATCTGTTTCTGTCCCACATGATGAATTGTTACAATTTTTTATATTAATTTTTTTTAAATCTTTTGTGAAACCATCAACTTCTGTTAATGATGCTATGGTAGAATTAGAGAATGCATTATTACAATTAGTATCTGAATTTCCAGTTCCACTCCAGCAATTACATCTTCTATTTAAATTAAGGTCACGCCATTTAATATTTGAACTATCAGGCTGATATAATTTTATTTGCATATCATTACCCACATTTTCTAGTCTCACTTTGTAATGTTTTCCGTCACTAAATGCTTTGAATCTAATTCTTTCTAAATAACTTGTTATTGTTTCTTTATTAGCTCTAAAATTTGACCCAGTATCTACACTTGTAAAACTCACATAACCTATTCCAGAAAATATTCCTAATATTGCTACAATGACCAATAGCTCGATCAAAGTTATTCCTTTAGATGTAGTTAAATGACTCATGTCAAATTACTATAATAAATTCAATGTTATTTGATTATAAGACCCCCAATTTGGGGAGGGTTACAGAGTTTAACGAGTCAATTAGAAGTAAATAATAGTTCTTAGCTAGCAAATATATGAATGAAAAATTAGAAAATTTTAAAAATAAGATATTAAGTTTTCTTTTAAAAATCTTTTCTCCAATTCTAGGAAAACAAGCAATATCAAAGGAAAATCGTTTTGCTATAGAATTGGATGACGAGGGAATTAGTATTTGTAAATACAATCAAGGTTCAAAAACAATTACAAACCTTCATCATGAAAAGTTTAATTTAGCAGGAAACACATCATTATTTAATGAAGATGATCAAGTTTATTATAGTCAGAAAATTGTTCATATTTTAAAAGATCAAAAATTACTCGAGAAGGAAGCAACAGTAATTTTGCCCACCTCCGAAACAATTATTAAAACAATCAATATCCCACTTATGGATCAAGAAACATTTGATCTTCAAACAAGCGATATTGAGTTTTGGAAAACATTTGAAGAATTGTCAGATATTATTGATAACAAGATATTTAGTTTTCAACCTTTAGCAATTAATGATGAAACGCAAGAACAGGAAGTAGTTATCTGTTTAATTGAAAGAGAAAAAGTTGAAAAATTAAATAATATATTAAGACAATCAGGTGTTAAACCTACAATTTATGAACCGAAGTGTTTTTCTTTAATTAATACAATTTTTGCAAACCAAAAAGATAACAAATCTAAAGAATTTGCTTTTTTGGAATATGGAGAAAAAGAAAATTACTTAATTACAGTTACACAGAATAAATTCGTTTTTGCTATAAATAATATTACACGAGCAGACAAAATTCTAATTAAACAATTAGAAAAAATGCCCGATCCATCAGGTCCATTTTGGTCAGAAGTTTTTGAAAGATCTATTCAAGATGTTAGAGGAAATTTAATGGATGATGAGTGGAAGGGGAGTGAAGAAAAAACGACAATATTTAGAAATTTGTATGTTCATTCTGATCTTGAACAAAGTGAAAAATATCTAAATGGATTGCAATCTAAGTTACCTGATTTTACGATAAAACCTTTAACACTAAATAATGCAAAAAGTGATGAAAGCAAATTTGAAAACATTTTAACAAATAAAAAAATTAAATTTTCAAAAAAATTAATTAAAAAATTTAATCAAGATAATATTTTAGAGGATAAATTATATCCAGTAATTGGTGCATCTTTAAGATTATTTAACCCTTTTAACATAAATGAAAATTTGTTTTTAAGATTTAAACAAAATTTATATCCGTACAAAGATCAATTGATAAATAACAGGAAGATACAAGCAACGAGTGGATCTTTATCAATGGTTTTAATATTGCTTTTATTAATTTTTTCATCAATTATTGGTTTAAATATTCCAAAGTATTTAGAGAAAAACCAATTACTGGCCTCACATCCTGCTATTGTAAATGATTATAACTCTTTGATGGAGGAGATTAAAACTTCTAGTTCTAAAGTAAAAAAAATTGAAAAAGAAAAAGAACTTGCTGAAAAATTAATTGTAAAAACAGATAATTTTTCAAAGATAATTATAGAAACCCCAAAAATTGTTCCTAATGGTGTTGAATTACAAAAAGTAGATTATATTAAAAATGACTCTGTTGTTTTTTATGAAGGCTATGCGTTAACTGATTATGATTTAAATTTATTTTTAAATAACATCAAAAAAAGAGTTGGAAATCCCGACATTACTAGCTTGAGCTTAGCGGAACTTACAGAAACTATCGAAATAAATAATGAAGGTGATGAGGAAGATCAACAAATAATCGTACCATCAGAAGATGTTTTAAAACTAAGAAATTTTAAAATTAAGGTGGAACTATGATCAAATTATTAAGAAGTAAAAAACTCAAAAGAGTTAAGAGAGTTCCAAAACTCAAGAAATTTAAATTTGAGGATGAGCAAAAAACTTTAAATTCAAAAAGTAATTATATGAAATTCGTCTATATAATTATTTTGGCTATAAGTTTTTCGGTAGGTAACTTTTTTGTAATTAATCCTACAATCCAAAAAGCAAATTTGATTGAGAGTGATTACAATCAGAAAAAGAATTTTATAAATACTAGTAACGAGTTAAGAGCATCAATTGTAAGTAAAAATAAAAAAGTAGAAAAAGAATTTTCTGAAATTCAAAAATCTTTTTTCAAAAAAGAAGAACAGGAAAAGTTTTACAAATTGTTTTCCGAGCTAGCTATGGATAACAAGCTTAAGATTTTAACTTTAACAAAGGCAAATGAAGATTTTTATAAAGAGCCAAAAAAAGACAATCCAGCTGAATTTAATATTTACAATCAATACACCCAAGTATCTTATGATGTAGAGATTATAGGAAATTTTATAGACTACATGCGATTTGTAGAAGATTTAAAAAATATTAATAAAAGCATGGTCACTGACAATGTGCAAATTAACAAAGATGGAGATGGAATAATTAAAATTACTTCAAAAATTTTAATTAACTTTAAAAACTCATGAAAAAATTTTTTATTTTAATTTTTATATTTTTCTCAACAAATGTTTATGCGGATAATCTGAGAGATCCTTTTTATAAAGACTTAAAAAATGAAGTTTTAAAACGGCATAGTCTATCAAGTGCTTCTCCTTATTCTGTTCAATCATTAAAATTAGTTGCAACTTTACTTGCCCCAAAATTTAGTAATTTAGAAACTTTAAGGAAACAAAATAAAATTCCTAAAAATTATTTTAAAAGTCTTGCCCTAATTGAATTACCTGGAAGCGAAGATCATGTTGTTGTTTATGAGGGCCAAAAAATTGGACCAAGGAGTGCAATTATAAAAAAAATAACCAAAGATAAAGTATTTTTAGTTGAAAATAATAAACAAATAATAATGGAGATTGTTCAATGAAGACTATTTTAAATATAAAAATTTTTACGTTAATTTGTCTATTATTTCTGTCAGCTTGTGCTGGTAAAAATGCCAGAAATACTGATGTTCCAAGTGAAATAGTTTTAGAGGAAGTGACAAGAGACGGGCTTACAACTTTAAGTGAAACAGTGAGTTTAGGACCTGATAGTAATTATAATAATGATGTTACAAAACCAAGAAGAGAATTAAAAACATCAATTAATTTAAATGAAAATAAACTAATTCAAAAGCCTGATTTTAATATTTCAATTAGTTTTAAAAATACAAGAGTAACAGATGCCTTACTTGCATTGGGAAATCTTGGTGGAAGAAATATTATTATTGATGAAACTGTAAATGGTTTTTTAAATATTGATATAAACAATGAACCTTGGAATGTTGTTTTCAATTCTATATTAGCTTCAAAAGGTTTGACTTATTCAGGAGATACTGAAAAAGGTTTAATTGAAGTTTTCCCGGATATTCCATCAGAGGAAATTGTATTAAAGAATGAGATCTTTAATATTTATTATGAAACTCCATCGAAAATTAAAACACAAATAGAAAGTTTATTTGCAGGCACAGGTGAAGGTGAAGCAAATTTAATATTAAACGTTGATGATGAAAATAAAACAATAATTGCTCAGGGAACGGATAAGCAGCTAGATGAAATTGAAATTATTCTAAATAAAATTGATGTCAAAAAACCACAAATTTTAATCGAGGCATTCTTAGTTGAGGTTAAACCTACTTTTGAGACAAAATTAGGATCTAGAATTGGACTTTCTAAGATTTCTGACGGCCAAGGAGGAGCAACTACCACTCAACTTTCAGGTATTATTGGAGGTACTGATGGAGTTGCATTAGGTACAGCTGGAAATAGTGTTTCTAGTTTTTTAGTGGATGGTACTTCTGGATTGGGGATAATTAGAAATGTTGGGTCTAGACAGTTAAAAGTAGAAATAGATGCTCTAGAAAAAGACGGTGACTCTAGAACATTATCTAATCCGAAATTATTTACGATAAGTGGAAAAAACGCAAAAATTACACAAGGAACTAAATTTGGAGTAACAGAAACTACTACAGCTGATGGTGTGACAACATCTGCAACAAAATATTACGATGCAAATTTAAAACTTGATGTAACCCCGGTAATCACTGGTGATGGCAATGTAATGATGAAGGTTTTAATTACGAATGATACAGTTAGTTTTTCAACAACTCCTCCTTCTATAGATAAAAAAGAAGTTAATACCAACCTAGTTTTAACAAGTGGAGATATTGCAGTTGTTGGAGGTATATTGACTGAAACTTTATCTGAAACTAACGCTGGTGTACCAGGTTTAAGAGATATTCCTGGAGTTGGTGCATTATTTAGATCAAAAATTAACAAGGATGATAAGACTGAATTATTAATCTTCTTAGCTCCAAGAGTAATTTAGTATGGAATTAAGTGCAGTAGCTTCTGAAAAAATAGCCTCTTTATTGGCTACAAATGGAATTTTATCACAAGATAGACTAACTAAAATTTCTGTTCAATGCGCACAAAACAAAGAGAAGATAGTCCCAGAATTGTTAAAAAAGAATTATGTGAAAGAAGAGGATATCGTCAAAGTAATTTCAAGAAATTTTGCGATAAAGACAAATGATATTAAGGCAGAAAATATAAAGCCAGATGTATTAAAAATATTACCAGTCGAATTTATTAAAAAAGAAAAAATTGTTCCTTGTGCGATTGAAGGTGGAACACTTAAATTAGTTATAGCTGACCCTAGTAAACTTAATTTTGCATCCAAGATAAAAAATTTCACAAAAAAAAATGTAGTTTTTACAGTAACCACTTTTTCAAATATTGATAAAATTGCTGCTTCAAAAATATGGGATATTGCAAATTCTAAAATTGTTACCAAACCAAAAGCTACACCTACACCAGTTCAAAGTGGAAACATAAACATTGTTGAGTTTGTTGAAAGAATTTTTCAAGATGCTTTAAAAAGTGGTACTAGTGATATTCATATAGAAATTTTTAAAGATAACGTCGGACAAGTTAGATTTAGAAATGATGGGATAATGGAAATACAAGATGAATTGAGCCAAATTATTTCCTCCAATTATGTGCCAGTAATTACCAGACTAAAAATAATGGCTGGTTGTGATATTTCTGAAAATAGGTTGCCACAAGATGGAGCTATAACTGTTAAAGATCAGAGTAATGGTGGAATAGATTGTGATGTAAGATTTAATGTATTACCAAGTAAATTTGGTGAAAGAGTAGTGATGCGTTTATTAAGAAGCACCAATGTTATTGGTTTAGATAAAATTGGTATTCCGATGAATGAGTTATCAAAGTTTATAAAAGCAATCGAATCTCCTCAAGGAATGGTTTTAGTAACAGGACCGACTGGAAGTGGAAAGACAACAACGCTTTACGCAGCGCTTGCACATCTAAATAAACCTGAATTAAATATACTAACCGCAGAGGATCCAGTTGAATACACAATGGAAGGTATTGGACAAATTCAAGCTAATGAGGGAATTGGTTTAACTTTTGCAAATATTTTGAGGGCTTTTCTAAGACAAGATCCTGAGGTGATATTAGTTGGAGAGATTAGAGATAAAGAGACAGTCGATATTGCTATTAAGGCTGCAATTACAGGCCATTTATTATTATCAACACTTCACACAAATGATGCAATTCAAACAATCATAAGATTAACCAACATGGGTGTACCAAATTTCATGATAGCTGGAGCTTTGAATACAATTGTTGCTCAAAGACTAGCAAGAAAAATTTGTCCTGATTGTAAAAAAGAAGATGAAAAAATTACCAAAGACCAACTCAAAGAAATTGGGTTTACATTGACTGAGGTTGAAACTTTAAAAGTTTACAAAGGTGCAGGTTGCAACAAGTGCAATAATTCTGGTTATAAGGGTCGACAAGGTATTTATGAAATACTTGATATTAATGGTGAAATTCAATCAGCAATTATTGAGGAAAAACGAGCACCTGAAATTCTACAAATTGCAAAAAAAAATGGTTTTAGAACCATGGATGAAGTTGCAAGAGATCACATTAAAAATGGAGTGATCACTTATGAAGAATTTTTAAGAACAATTACTATTCAAGGGTAATAAATTATGCCTCAATTTTCTTACTCAGGTCTTCAGGCAGGAAAAAAAGTAAACGGTGCAATAGTTGCTAATGATAGAATTGATGCGGGTAAAAAACTAAAAAATCAAAAAATTATAGCTACAAGTTTAAATCAACTTAAAGATAATGATGCTGAAGCTGATCCTGAGATAAAGACTTTCTTAGGAATGCAAATATCATCAGACAAATTGAGTTCTGTAGATATTATGCTGTTCACTAAAAAATTAGAGACAATGATCAAAGCAGATCTTCCAATAATGGAGGCTTTAAAACTTGCAAGAAGACAGGCAACAAAACCAGGATTAATTAAAGTTACAAAAACTATCATTGAGGATTTAAACCAAGGTAAAACATTTAGTTCTTCATTGGGTAAATTTCCGCAGTACTTTGATGATTCTTATATCAACATGGTTAAGGCAGGAGAAAGTAGCGGAACTCTCGCTACTTTTTTAAGAAAAATTGTTGATCTAGTAGAAAAAAATATAAAAATTGTAAAAGATATTAAGGGGGCATTAACTTATCCAATAATTTTACTTACGGTTGCTTTATTAGTAACAGTTGTAATGTTAGTAAAAGTTGTTCCAGTGTTTCAAGAAATATATGAAAGTATTGGAGTTGAGTTACCAGCTGCAACACAAAAAGTAATAGGTTTAAGTGAATTTTTACAAGATCCAAGTAGAGGAGGCGTTTTATTTTTAACTCTAGCAATAATCATTTCTTCTTCAATTTATTTAAACAAAAAAGTTTATGGTGTTAAAAAGTTTTTTCATACTTTGATATTGAAACTTCCTGCTTTTGGTCCTTTGGTAAAAAAATCAATTTATGCAAAAGTTGCTTTAGTATTAGCAAATTTGTTAGCTGCAGGTGTATCAATTATAGAAGCGCTAGAAATTAGCAGCAAAGTAACTAGCAATATATTAGTTAGAGAGGCAATTGGAAGAATTCAAAAAGAGATACTTACAGGTAAAAATTTATCTGCATTGTTTGCTTCAGAAAAAATATTTCCTCTAGAATTTTCTGAATTTATGAAGGTTGGAGAAAAGACAGGAAGTGTTGATGAAATGTTTAATTCAATATCAATTTATTATGAAGCGGAAGTAGATAACGCTGTAGGTGCTCTTAAACAATTTATAGAACCAGTTATGATTGTATTTATTGGAGGTATTATTGCAGGTTTATTATTAACTTTGTATCAACCTATATTTAATATGGGTCAAGTAATTCAATAAAAAATGAGTAAATAAATTTAAATTATTCTAGTAAAATAAAAAATTAAAATAAAAGAAATTCCTAAAGCTGAACCATAAGGTATCTCAAAATTTTCCTCTTTTTTTCCCACTAAAAGATAATAGAAAATGCCTAAAAAGGACGAAATAGAGAGGATATATAGGAATTTTTCAAACCCAAGCCAAACACCTAGACCCGCAATTAAATACACATCTCCCATGCCTAAAGCTTCTACATTTCTTTTTTTTTGAAAAAGAAATCTCAATGCAAAAAATAAACTAAATCCAATTATTCCAGTAAGTATTGCATTTAAAGTTGATATATTTAGAGGATTTAGGTCAGGCATTATAATTGAAACAATTATTCCAGAAAGTATTAAGAAATAATTCATAAAGTCAAAAATTACTCTTTCCTTAAAATCAATTACAATTATCAATAAAACAACAAAAAAAATTAAATCAAGTGCAATTGATTGACTTAAACTAAAGAGTAATGAGTTTATTAAAAATAATATACCAGTTGATAATTCAATAATTGGATATTGTTTACTTAATTCTTTTCCACAACATTTTGATTTACCAGATAAATATAAATATGAAAAAATTGGAATATTTAAATACCATTCAATTTGTTTGCTGCAATGTTGACAAGCGGACCTTTTTAAAAAAACATCCTCATTTTTTGGTAGTCTTAAAATGCAAACATTTGCAAAACTGCCTGCTAAAAATCCAAATATCAAAAATAATATATGGATCATATTTTATAGTTCTAGAAAATATTTTTTAATGCTTCTGATATATAAAAATTAACAATTCCAAGAGCATCGAGTACGATTACGCCTGATATTGTAAATAATAATATGATTAATAGTATTAATAAATTTTTATTCTGTGGTTTTTGATTGGTAGATTTAACTTCTTTTTTATTGGAACTTTCATCTTCTTCAATAACTTCAACTTCTAATTCTTTTTCAATTTCTTTAAATCTATCCAATGTCTCATCTATACTTTTAAATCTTTCCTGATAACTTTCATTCGTAGTTTCCAAATCTCTAATTTTTTCTTGTAAGTTTTCTATTTGTACTATTAGATCTGAATTATCTGGTAAATTATCACCTCTTGGAGCGTTAACTTCTTCCTCATTATCATTTGAAGCTTCTTCAACTTTATTAGAGTTATTCATTTTTTTTAACTCATTTTTAATTTCTTCTAATTGGTCTAATTTTGATAATTGATCTGAATCTTTATCAATTTTTTTTTCAATTTTTGATAAAGTTAAATTTACATCTTTTATTAAATTGTATGGATCTGAATCCATGGTAGCTAAAGACTCGTTTGCTTCAGCTATTTCATTTATTTCTGAATTACCGTTTTCTTTGACCTCTGATGAATCACTAAGTAAAGTATCCTCTAAATTTTCATTATTGTTTTCATCTAATAAAGAAACATCTTCGTTGTTATCATCTGAAAGCAAAGAATCATTTGAGGTATTATTGTCACTCAAAAGATTATCATCGTCATTTAATAATAAATCTTTTTCGTTATCATTATTTAAACTCATAATCTCTTTTTACACTTTATCTTATATTTATTTTTTTTGAGATACCCATTATGGGTAGGGTATATTTTTGAGTTTTTTTAAATTAATGCTATACAGCATTATGCCATTTACAGAACAAGCTAATGACAAGGGAGCCACAATAGTTCTTGAGGGAGATATTGATCTAGAAAAAACAGAGGAATTAAGAGATCAAGCAATGCAAAGTTTGGATAATAATCATGAATTAGAGTTTGATATGTCTAAAGTTGAGTATATTGACAGTTCTGGAGTGTCTGTTTTAATTGAGTTACGTCAAAAAGCTGAGGAACAATCAAAAAAATTTACAATTAAATCTCCAAGCGAACAGGTTTCTTCAGTGCTAAAAATGGCAAAACTTTTTGATTTTTTTACAATAACTTAGTTACTAACTAAATATCCTGCAAAGATTTTACTTCTAATTTCTTAGTCTTTAAAGATTTGATGGCATTTAAACATGCAAGAGCAGTAGACATGTTGGTGCAATAAGGAACCTTATTTTTAAGAGTTGCTCTTCGAAGAGCAATTGCATCATTTAATCTGTGTTCGCTGTTTCCACCACCTGTATTAATTACAAGTGCAATTTTTTTAGAGTCTAAAACATCAACAATGTGAGGACTACCACTACTAACTTTATTAATAATTCTACATTTCATTCCATGTTTTTGTATGTATTCAGCAGTACCTTTGGTTGCACATAATTTAAAATTGTTTTTAATAAGCTCTCTTGCAAGATCAATACCTTCATCTTTATGAGAGTCTTTTAAAGATATAAATGCAAGACCTTGTTTTGGAAGTGAATTAGCTGCAGCAATCTGACTTTTAGCAAAAGCCATTCCAAAATCTTTATCAAAGCCCATCACTTCACCTGTAGACTTCATCTCAGGTCCTAGAAGTAAATCACTATTTGGAAACTTATTAAAAGGAAATACAGCTTCTTTTACTGCATACATTCCTTTTGATTTATCTTTAAGATTAAATTTAGAAAGCTTTTCTCCAGCCATTATTCTTGATGCAATCTTTGCAAGTGGAATTCCTTTTGCTTTTGAGACAAAAGGAACAGTTCGACTAGCACGAGGATTTACTTCAATAATATAAATTTCATCTTTTTTGATTGCATATTGAATATTCATAAAACCTTTTACTTTTAAGGCTAGAGCTAGTTTTTTTGTTTGGTTTTCAATTTCTTTTATTAGATATGGTTTGATAGATACTGGTGGCAAACTACATGCGGAGTCCCCAGAATGAATTCCTGCTTCTTCAATATGTTGCATGATACCTGCAACATAAACATCTTTACCATCAGAAATAGCATCCACATCAACTTCCATTGCATGATCTAAAAATTTATCAATTAGAATTGGATTTTCCTCAGCAGCTTTAAACGCTTCCTCAATAAAGTTTTTCAATTGACTTTTTTCGTGAACAATTTCCATTGCTCTTCCACCTAGAACATATGAAGGTCTTACCACAAGTGGTAAACCAATTTTCTCTGATATTTTGATTGCTTCTTTAAATGTTTTTGCAATTCCACTATCAGCTTGTTTTAAATTTAGTTTAATTAATAAATTTCTAAATTGATCTCTATCTTCCGCCAAATCTATTGAGTTATATTGTGTTCCTAAAATTGGAAGCTTGTTATCATTTAAAAATTTAGCAAGCTTAATTGGAGTTTGTCCTCCAAACTGAGCAATAACACCTATTAAATTTCCTTTTTCTTGCTCTTTTTTAATAATGTTAAATACATATTCTTCCTTCAAAGGTTCAAAGTATAACCGATCACTTGTATCATAATCAGTAGATACAGTTTCAGGGTTACAATTAACCATGATGGTCTCAAAACCTGCATATTTCAAAGAAAAACTTGCCTGACAACAACAATAATCAAACTCAATCCCTTGGCCTATTCTGTTAGGTCCACCACCTAAAATTATTATTTTTTTTCTACTTGATGGATCTGCCTCACACTCGGAATTTATTGAAAAATTTCTTTGATAAGTTGAATACATGTAAGGTGTAAATGATTTAAATTCTGCAGCACACGTATCAACTTTTTTGTATACAGGTAGTACTTTTAAAGCTGTTCTTTTTCTTCTTATTATGTCTTCTGATGAATTAGTAAGTTCAGCTAATTTTTTGTCTGAAAAACCAATAGATTTAATTCTATTAAATTCATTATAATCCTTTGGAAGACCTCTTTTTTTAATAATTAGCTCGTTATCAACAATCTCTTTAATTTGTCCTAAGAACCAAGGATCAATTTTAGATAAACTATATATTCTTTTTAAGCTAATTTTTTTTCTTAAAGCCTCCGCAACAAGAAGCATTTTGTTAGGAATATGCTCTTTAAGTTTTTTTTCGATTTGTTTTTTACTTAGATTGAATATTTGGTCGAAACCAGAAAAACCAGTTTCTAAAGAAACCAATGCTTTTTGAACAGACTCCTTGAAGTTTCTCCCAATAGCCATTGCCTCTCCAACAGATTTCATTGAGGTACCTAAAGTTGCTGGCGATGTAGAAAATTTTTCAAAAGTAAACCTTGGTATTTTAGTTACCACGTAATCAATACTTGGTTCAAAAGAAGCAGGTGTTACTTTTGTGATCT
>CACCIT010000003.1 GCA_902546145.1 uncultured Pelagibacteraceae bacterium
TTGTTTAAGAGACTTTGAATACCTGTAGCTTTAACAATTTCTACTTTAACATTTTCAGCTATTTCAACTTCTACTTTGTCGTTATCAATTAATCTTTCTACTCTTCCTGTTATACCACCTGATGTGACTACTTTATCACCTCTCTTTAAACCTTCGACCATTGCTTTATGCTCTTTAACTTTTTTTTGTTGTGGTCTGATTAAGAAAAAATAAAAAATAACAAAAATTAAAATTAGCGGTATAAATTGACCTATTCCTGAACCTTCCATAAATCTCCTTTAAATTATGGCATTCTTATACCATCTAACTAATTAAAACAACTTTAATTGTTAGAAATCAATTCCATATTGTTCATATAAGGTCTTAGAACTTTAGGAATTATAATAGAACCATCTTTTTGCTGATAGTTTTCCATAATTGCAATCAGAGTTCTTCCAACAGCTAAACCGCTTCCATTTAACGTACCTGCAAAAACATTTTCCTTATTATTATTTTTATATCTTGCCTTCATACGCTGTGCTTGAAACGTTGAACAAGATGAACATGAAGATATTTCTCTATATTTATTTTCTGATGGTAACCATACCTCAATATCATAGGTCTTCTCTGCGCTAAAACCCATATCACCTGAACATAAAATTACTTTTCGATAAGGTAATTCTAATTTATCTAGTATGTCAGTGGCACAATTTGTCATTCTCTCTAATTCTTCTAAACATTTTTCATTCTCAACAATGCTTACCATTTCAACTTTGTAAAATTGATG
Organism: uncultured Pelagibacteraceae bacterium; assembly: GCA_902546145.1. Lineage (GTDB taxonomy): Bacteria > Pseudomonadota > Alphaproteobacteria > Pelagibacterales > Pelagibacteraceae > Pelagibacter. The sequence goes on from CACCIT010000003.1 coordinate 767, forward strand.
CTGCCTAATCATGCCCCTTGTATCCTTTCCATAACTTCCAGCTTCTTTTCTAAAACAAGGAGTTGAAGCAACAAATCTCATTGGTAAATTATTAAGATCAATCATTTTATCTTTAACAATATTGGTTAAAATCACCTCTGCTGTTGGTATCAAAAATTTTCTATCTGAACCTTCGTCAAATTTAATTTCAAACTGATCATTTTCAAATTTTGGCAACTGTCCAGTGCCGTACATAGTGCTTTCCGATGCCATTAATGGAGGTGATATTTCCTGATAACCATTTTGATGAATATGCGTATCAAGCATAAAATTTGATATTGCCCTTTCTAAAAGAGCCAATTTATCTTTTACAAATACAAATCTTGAACCAGTAGTTTTTGTAGCTAAATCAAAATCAAGCATATTTAGTTTTTCACCTAATTCGTAATGTGTTTTAGGTTTAAATTCTAAATTGGGTATCTCTCCTGATTTTAATATTTCTTTGTTATCATTTTCGTCTTTACCATTTGGAACATCTTCATGTGGTATATTGGGTATGCTATACAGTATACTATCTAAATCAAACTTAATTTGTTTTTGATCTTCTACAATTTTCTCGAGTTCCTTGCTAATTTCTTTAGATTTCTTAAACAAACTCTCATCTTTTGATTTAGAAATATCTTTTTTTTCTTTTTCTAAACTTTCTTTTTTTTGAATTAAATTTCTATTTTGTTCATCTAATTTTTGAATTTTTTCAAAATCTACTTCTAAATTTCTTTTTTCAAGAGATTTTTGAAATTTGGAAAAATCTTTTCGTATTTCTTTAATGTTATGCATCTTCTTTTTGTAAATTTTTATTTTCTATAAATTTTACTGAAAATATTGATAATTCATACAGAATTAATAAAGGTATTGCTAAACCTATTTGAGTAATTGGATCTGGTGGTGTTAGCAATGCAGCTGCTGCAAATATTATAACAACTACATATTTTCTTCTCTCTTTTAAAAATTGACTATCAACTATTCCGATTCTAGCTAATAGACTTAAAACAACTGGTAACTGAAAACTGATACCAAAAGCAAAAATTAATTTCATAACTAGTGATAAATATTCATTAACTTTAGCCTCTAATTGGATTGGTAAATTTGTAGAAAGACCTGTGCTTTCAAATGATAGAAAAAATTTAATCGCAAGAGGCATTATTAAATAATAAACCAGCATGCCTCCTAAAAAAAATAATATTGGTGTTAATATAAGGTAAGGCAGAATTGCTATTTTTTCATGCTTGTACAATCCAGGTGCAATAAATTTCCAAATTTGCATCAAGATAAATGGACATGTAACAAAAAAAGCAGTGAAGAATGATACTTTAAGATATGTTAAAAAGGTCTCTTGTAAAGCTGTAAATATCAATCTTCTATCAGAGCCGTCTTCTTTTACAGCTCTTGCAAATGGATCAACAAGAAAACCATAGATATGTTCTGCAAATAAGTAACAAATTACAAAAAAGATAAATAAAAAGATAAAGCTATTTATTAACCTTTTTCTTAGTTCTGTTAGGTGACTTACAAATCCACCTTCCTTATCTTCATTACTCATCTTTTTTAATTTCTTTTTTTATTTCGTTATCAATTTTTTCTTCATCTATCTCTAGATTTGAAACTTCATTTTGAATATTATTAACGTACCTTTTTGCTGAACCAATCCAGGAGCCTGCTTTCTTTAACATCACTGGAAAATCCTTTGGTCCAAGAACTATTATTGCAATAGCAACAACAATTAAAATTTCAAACCAACCGATAGTAGGCATTTAAATTAATTTTTGTTATCCGAGTCTTTGTTATCGTCAGATATATTTTTTGGCTCTGTATCGTCAGTTACGTCTGACGCCATTCCTTTTTTGAAACTTTTAATACCTTTAGCTACATCGCCCATTAAGCTTGAAATTTTTCCTCTTCCAAACAATAAAACAACCAATATAACTACAATAGCTATTTGCCAAATTCCTATACTCATGAAAAACTTATAACCTTTTTAAGGTTATTTTGAAAGTTACTTTTTTATTAATCTTTCTCTTCAGGGTCTAGAGTGCTGTTTAACATTTCATCTATATTAGAATAAATATCCTCTTTTTTCTCTTCTTGCTTTTCTTTATAAAATTTTCCAGTCCCAAAAATAGCATTATCAACACTTGAACTATCAATTAAACCAGCAGCTCCTAATTCATCAATTGTTGGAAGATCAGATAATTTTTGTATGTTAAAATGACTTAAAAAATCATCAGTAGTTATGTACTGAATTGGTCTACCTGGAACATCTTTTCGACCACCTGGTTTTACCCAATTTAATTCCATTAATATCTCTAAAGTGTTTGTACCAAAAGCAACTCCCCTTATTTCTTCAATTTCAGCTCTCGTAACAGGTTGATGATAAACAATTATAGCCAATGTCTCTACTGCTGCTCTTGATAGTTTCTTTTCAACAGTTTTTTCTTGCGACATCAAACTTGATAAATTTGGTGACGTTCTAAAAGACCACTTATCTTTTATACAAATTAAATTAATTCCCCTGTTGGAATATTCTTGTTTTAATTTTTCTAAAGACTTTGGAACGTTACCCTTTTTAGAAACTTTACTTTCTATAGTATCTACATCTAAAGGCTCAGCTGCTGCAAAAATAATTGCTTCTATTTCTTTATCTAAATCCGATAATTTTGATGGAAACTTTAAAACATTATCTTTTGAAGCTTTTGCTTTTTTAATCATTTATTTCCTTTATATATATTTCATCAAACAATTTATCTTGTTTAATTGATAAATTTCCTTCTTTAACTAATTCTAATGATCCAGCAAATATCCCAGCCTTACCGGTTCTTATGTATTTTGAACCACTTTTAAAATTACTTGGTATTAATTCATCCAATTTTTTCCACTCAAATAGTTTACCAAAAAATTTTTTAATTGTTTTGATGCCATCTTCTGTAGTGAACACAGGCAGTTTTGGAATATTCATTTTTTGAAAATCTTTAGTCATTATTATTGTTGAGTAAGCTTTCATTAGTTCAAATAAGCTTAAATTATATTCAGTGCTATAAATTGATCTAATACTTCCTTTCATGCCTCTAGTTCTTATCTCTCTACCTAATCTTTTTCTCTTAAGCATTTGTTCGGATAATAATCTAATTAATTCTAATTTTTTTAACTGTAATTTTAACCTTTCTGCAACTTCTTGAACTTTAAATTCTTCTTCAGGAGTACCAGGCAAAAGTAATTTTGATTTTAAATAAGCTAACCACGTAGCCATTAAAAGATATTCAGAAGCAATTTCTAAATTTAAGTTTTTTTCATTAGTAATATACTCATGAAATTGATCTGCTAACTTAGTTATAGATATTTCTTCTAGATCAACTTTTTGAGCTTTTGCTAAATCTAAAAGTACATCTAATGGTCCATTATAATTATTTATATCGACATTAAATAATTCAGAATCATTAGTGGACATGAAAAGATATTAACTTAAAATTTTATAAAATTGAGATGTTTTTTTAACGATAAAACCATTCACTTGAGGTGAATTTTCTGCAACTATCTTCATTTCTTTCATATTTCCATTACAATGAAGTGCTATATTACAACCTGCACTGAATAAATTAATAGTATTAAGTTTTAAATCATCACTTAAACTCTTCATTGATAAGTCATCTGAAATTAAAATATTCTTAAATCCTATATTTTTCCTAATAATATTAATTATGTTTTTAGAATGAGTGGCAGTGTTATTTTTATCAATTTTTGAATAAACAACATGACCTGTCATTGCAAACAAACATTTCTTCTTTTTGAATGTCCAAAAATCATTTTTAAGAAGATATCCATATGTTTTATTAATAATCGGTGTTGAATAATGACTGTCGACTTTTGCTAAACCATGACCTGGTATATGCTTCATTACAGTTCCTATTGAGTTATTTTGAAATAATTCAATACAAATATCCCCTAATTTAGAGACAATTTTTTTATTTTTTGAATAAGATCGATCACCAATTACCTTGCTAGCGCCATTAACTTTAAGGTCTAAAACTGGAACAGAATTAATATTCACACCAATTAAATTCAATAAATAAGAAGTCTTATCTACAAATAACTTATAAACGATTTCAAATTTTTTTTTATCTTTATTAAACAAATCTCCAAAATATTCAGATGTCATATTATCAAAGGAAATTAAATTTCTTAATCTGTTTACCCTTCCTCCTTCCTGATCAATCATAATTGGATATTTTTTATCCTTAAAAATTTTTCTTATGCTAGAGGTTAATTTTTTAACTTGATCAAAAGATTTAATATTTCTAGTAAATAGGATAATTCCCCAGGGTTTATATTTTTTTAGAAATAAAATTTCATTTTTAGATAATTTTGTTGATTTTAAACCAACTATAAACGATTTTCTTTTACTTATCATTGTCTAATAATTTCCAAAAATTAAATTTTTTCTTTTTCTTTTTGTTTGTTTGCTTAACATACTCAATTACATTTTGAGTATCATTCTCTAAAACTGGTAAATTTTTTGAATATAATTTTATTTTCTCATCAATATTTTGATGTGATCTATATGATTTTTTTTTGTGTTCATCTGAAAAATAATATTTTCCTGTAAAAAAAATAAATAAAAGTATTACTAAAACAAATATTAAGTACTTTATTTCTTTAAGCATTACATTTGATTTGGTGTATCAACACCAACAATATCCATACCTGTTTTAATAACATTAGAAATAGCTTTCAAAAAGATCAGTTTATCTGGTGAGACTGTTTTTTGATCATTAATGAACCTTTTTTCTGGAAATTGTTTTCCTAAATTCCAATACGAGTGAAATTCCGATGCAAGATCGTATAAGTAAACAGGTATTCTATGTGGTTCTAATTTTGTGCTTGCAGAATCTATACATTTTGGCCACTCAGATAATTTTTTTAAAATTTTAATTTCATCATTAGAATATTGAAAATTGAAATCATTTAATTCAATTTTTGAATTTAAGTCTTTATCTATATGTCTAAACACAGATGAAATTCTAGCGTAACAATACTGAACATAATATAATGGATTATCCTTAGATTTTTCTTTGACAGCATCGAAATCAAAATCTAATTCAACATCACTACTTCTGTTAAGCATAATAAATCTCGTTGCATCTTTTCCAACTTCTTCAATCAAGTCATCAACGGTAATATAATCCCCTTTTCTTTTTGACATTTTGAAAGGTTTGTTATCTTTTATTAATTTTACTAACTGACTAATTTTACAAATTAATGTATCTTTTTTTCCTGACAGTGCTTCAACAGATGAAGTAATCCGTTTTATATAACCTGCATGATCTGCTCCAAGAATATTGATTAAGTAATCAAAATTTCGATCAACTTTATTTTTATGATAAGCAACGTCACTTGCAAAATAAGTCCATGTACCATCTGATTTTTGAAGTGCACGATCTTTATCGTCTCCAAAGTCTGTGGATTTAAATAATAATTGCTCCCTTTCAACCCAATCTTTGTTATCTTCACCAGCGGGGGCTTTGATTTTTCCTTTATAAATAAAGTTATTTTTTTCTAAAAATTCTATTACATTTTCAACTTCATTGTTTAATACAATACTTTTTTCACTAACAAAATTATCATGTTTAATACCCAAGCTTTTAAGATTGTTTTTGATAAGCAGAAGTGCCTGCTCTATTGATAAGGCAGTTAATTTATCGCTAATTTCATCAAAATTATCAAAGTTAAGATTTGAATTATTTGAAATTATATTTTTTGCAAAATCAATTAGATAATCCCCAGGATACAAATCAGGATTATCTTCAGGAAATGTTTCTTTAAAATGAACTTCTCTAATTCTAAAATATACGGATTTAGTAAAATTTATAATTTGGTTACCATAATCATTCACATAATATTCTTTTGTAACTTTATGTTTATTAAAAATTAAAACATTAGAGATAACATCACCTAGAATAGCGCCTCTACAATGACCTACATGTAAGGGTCCTGTAGGGTTTGCCGAAACAAACTCCACTAAATAATTATTTTTCTTCTCTTTCTCATTTATTCCAAATTTGTCAGCATTATCTGTAATATCTTTAATAAAATTTGACCAAAAAGATGGTTTAAATTTAATATTAATAAATCCTGGTTTGGCTACAGATATTGTTTCAATTTCGCTGTCATTATTTTTAATTTCAGGAGCAAGTTTTTCTGCAAGCTGTAATGGTGAGGTTTTATTGATTTTTGATAAAACCATTGCAACATTTGTTGAAATATCACAATCAAATTTTGGTGGAGGTATTTCTGCATTAATACCATTAAAACTCTCTGGAATTTCTAGTTGATTATTTTTATTCAAATCAACAATAACTGATTTAATTTTGTCTAAATATAATTCAAAAATATTCATTTATTATCGTTATAAAGGTTAATAGCATATCTATCAGTCATACCAGATATAAAATCTGAAATAGCTCTATATTTGTCTTTAGTCAATTGATCTTTGGACAAAAATTTTCTTGGATTTGATTTAATTATTTTAAATAATTTCTTAATTATTAATTTACCTTTATGATTTTTTTTCAATACTGATTTATTGTCATACATTTTGTATCTTAAGAAAGATTTAATTTCTTTTTCTGCATTCTTAATTTGGTTAGAAAAGCAAACAATTAACTCATTAGATTTAGCTACATCTCTTGAGGATTTTATCTTAAGCTTTTGAATATTTTTCTGAGTATTCCTCAATAAATCTCTAACCATGAGGTCAATTGAGTCTCTTATAATTTGATAAATTGCAATTTTATAATTTTTATTAGTAATTTTATTTTTATATTTTTTATGAATATTTTTAAAAAAATCTATTTCAACCAATTCCTCCATTTTAAAAAGGTTGGCTTTTATTCCGTCTTGAATATCGTGATTGTTATATGCGATATCATCTGAAATTGCTGAAATTTGAGCTTCAAGAGAGGGAAATGAATTATATTTAATTTTACATTTAAAAGCTTTTAACCCTATTAACTTATTAACTAAACCAATATCCTCAATAGGTCCGTTATGTTTAAGAAGACCTTCTAACGTTTCTATGGTCAAGTTTAATCCCTTAAACTTAAAATACTTATTTTCTAAAAACATAACTATTCTTAAAGTTTGAAGGTTGTGATCAAAACCACCATAATTCTCCATGCATTCATGTAAGGCATCTTCTCCAGCATGACCGAACGGCGTGTGGCCTAAATCATGTGCTAAACTTAAAGTTTCGGCTAAATCTTCATTTAATTTTAAATATTTGGCTATTGATCTTGCAATCTGAGCAACCTCTATTGAGTGAGTAATCCTTGTTCTAAAATGATCTCCCTCAGTATTAACAAATACTTGGGTTTTATGTTTTAACCTTCTAAATGATGCGCTATGAATAATACGATCTCTATCTCTTTGAAAAGGAGATCGATATTTTGAGTTTGCTTCCTTAATTAGTCTGCCTTTACTTTTGTATACCCCTAACAAAGCGTCTTTTTTCATCCTTTAATTAAAATAATTAAGTATTATATTAGTAATATCAGTGTTGAGACATGATTAAAGAAATTAAATTTACAGATAATGCGTTAAAACAAATAGAAAGTTTGTTGGCAAAAAAAGACAAAGGTTCATTTTTTAGAATCGCTATTAAGGGTGGTGGTTGTTCAGGATTTCAATACGAATTCACTTTTGATAAATCAAAACAAGATGACGATTTAAATTTTCAAAATATTTTAATTGATAAAACTTCTGCAGATTTACTTAAAGGCTCTGAAGTTGATTATGTTTCTGAATTAATAGGTGAACAATTTAAAATATCTAATCCGCAAACAAAATCCTCTTGTGGTTGTGGTGTTTCTTTCTCACTTTAATGCTGATTTCTTCTTGGAATGTAAATTCTGTAAGAGCAAGAATTGAAAATATCAAAAGCTATTTATTAAAATATAAACCAGATATTTTAATGATGCAGGAAATCAAAACCGAGGATATCAATTTTCCTTATGATGACTTTTCTTCAATGGATTATGAAAGCCACGTATTTGGTCAAAAAAGTTATAATGGTGTAGCAATTATTTCTAAAAATAAATTAAAAAATATTAAAACTGATTTAATTAAAGATAAATTAAAACAATCAAGAATAATTTCTGCTGAATTTGAATATAAGAAAAAAACTATTCAATTAATTAATATATACACTCCAAATGGAAATCCTGTTGATACTGAAAAATATGACTACAAAAAAAATTGGCTTGATCAATTAATCAAACAACTAAAAACTTTATCTAAAAAAAATCCAAATTTAATTTTAGCTGGTGATTTTAATATAATTCCATCAGCAGAAGATGTTTATAATGTAAAAAGTTTTGAGGATGACGCTTTATACAGGTTGGAAATCAGAAAAAAATTTAGAGAGATGATAAATCTAGGTTTTAACGATGTTTATAGATATTTTAATGAAGAAAAAGAAGGATATACGTTTTGGGATTATATGAGAGGTGCCTGGCAAAAAAATAATGGCATGAGAATTGATCATTTTTTAGTTTCAAATTCATTAATTGATCAAATTAAGGATATAAACATCAACAAAGATCCTCGTGGGAGAGAAAAACCTTCTGACCACACTCCTATTGAAATTATTTTAGCTTAAAGATTTAATTTTATTAACTAACTCTTCATTTATATTTCTTGGACCAGTGTTCAATCTATTTTTATGACGTCTTTCACCTGGTAATCTTACTTCACCCATCGATTTCATCTTCTCAAAAAATTCTTCTGCATGTTTTTGCCAATCAGTTCCTGAAGTTTTATTTGGACTTATTGCTAATATAAATTCACCACCGCTTGGAGGACCACCATCATTATTATCTTTAGCAGCAGTTTCGTAACTAAAATTATCACCAACTAAAGCACCTGCTAATAATTCTACCATCATTGCAATTGCAGAACCTTTGTAACCACCAAAAGGTAACAAAACTCCACCATCAGCAATTTCACCTGGATCAGTTGTTTCTTTGCCTTCTTTAGTTAAACCAGTTCCAAGTGGAACTTTGTGCCCTTCTCTTTTAGCAACCTGAACTTCTCCCATAGCCATTGAAGCAGTTGCCATATCGTAAACAATTGGAGTTTTGCCAGGTCTTGGCCAAGCAAATGAAATTGGGTTTGTTCCAAATAATGGTTTTATTGCTCCTGCTGGTGCAACAGCAGGTTTGTAAGATGTACATGCAAAAGCAACTAAACCTTCTTCTGCTAACTTTTCTGTTTCAGGCCACATAGCAGCCATATGATGTGAGTTATTTATTGCTAATACTGCAACACCGTTTTCTTTTGCAGCTTTAGCTAATTCCGGTAAACCTTTATTTAAAACAACTGGTGCTAAACAATTATTTCCTTCAACTTTAATTACTGATGGAGTTATTTTTTTTACTTGAGGTTTCCCTTTGCCATTTATCTTTCCACTTTTAAGACCGGTTACGTATGCTGGTAATCTAAATAGACCGTGTGATACAGAACCATCTCTTTCAGCATTTCTGATTAAATCTGATAAAATTGAAGCTGTTTCATCATCACAACCATTTGCTAAAAGCGTTTTTTTGGCTAATTCAAATATTTCATCTAAAGTTAATGGTACAGTGCTCATTATTTTGATTTACATTTTTTGCACATACCAAAAAATTCTAAATTATATTTACTATATTTCATACCAGACTCATCTGAAAAATTAGATAAATATTTTGAAAGTTTTGAATTACTTATTTCAGATACATTTTCACAACTTTCACAAATTGAAAAAGCTGTAGCTTTGGAGATCTGACAGCTAGAATTTTGGCAGGCAATAAAAACATTTCTGCTTTCGATCTTATGAATTTTTCCAATTTCAACTAATTTATCTAAAGCTCTATAAACTTGTAGTGGTGCTTTAATTCCTTTTTTTTGAACGTTAAAAAGAATTGAATAAGCTTTCATGGGTTCACCTGATTTATCAATTAAGTCAAAAATAATTTTTTGATTTTTTGAAAGGTTGTGTTCTTTTTGCATCTTCAAATTCTTATCAATAAGTTTTTAGTTTTTCAATTTAATCGATTGTTTAATATTAAGTAAAGACAATATAAATAATAATAAAGCGGCCATGATTATTGATGGCCCAGATGACGTATTAAATTCTAGCGATGAAAATAGGCCTAACAACACCGACAACAATCCTCCAATTATTGAAAAAAACACCATCTTCTGAGGACTATCAGAAATATTTCTTGCCATTGCAGCTGGTATAATTAACATCCCTGTAATTAGTAATAACCCTACCATCTTAATTGATATAGCTATTACAGCAGCCATAAGTATTGTAAAAATAGCTTTTGCTCTATCAGGATTTAGCCCCTCTGCTTCTGCTAATTCATAATTTACTGTAGATGCAAACAACGGTTTCCAAATCAGTTTAAGAACTAATAAAATAACTGCTCCACCAGTCCATATAATTAATAAATCATCAGTTGTTACTGCTAATATATCGCCAAATAAAAGTCCCATAATATCAAAACGGATAAAGGTTAAAAAACCAATTACTACTAGTCCTACTGCTAACGATGAGTGAGCTAATAGACCAAGTAAAGCATCACCAGGTAAATTAGTTTTCTTTTGTAACTGAATTAAAATCAATGCAATTAAAGATGATATAATAAATACTGAAAGTGCAATGTTTAATTCAAATGAATAAGCTAAAGTTACACCTAATAGAGCTGAGTGAGCTAATGTATCACCAAAATATGACAATCTTCTCCAAACAACAAAACAACCAAGAGGTCCGGTTACTAAAGCTATACCTAGACCTGCAATTAAAGCTCTTATAAAAAAATCATCAAACATATTAGTTTTTCTTTATTTCACCTTTATCTGAATGAACATGATCATGTTTATGTTCATATACAGAAAGAATTTGTGACGCTTGTTCACCAAATAAGGTTTTATATTCATTGTTTTTAGCAACATCCATTGGTGTACCAGAACAACAAACGTGACCATTTAAACAAACTACATGATCAGTTGCAGTCATGACTGTGTGTAGATCGTGAGAAATTAATAAAATTCCACAATTTAGTGAATCAGAAATTCTTTTTATTAATTCATACAAAGCAATCTCACCAGTGTAATCAACTCCTTGGACTGGTTCATCAAGAACCAGTAGTTCTGGTTTTTTTGAAATAGCTCTTGCGATTAAAACTCTTTGAAATTCACCGCCTGATAAATTTCCTAAATTTTTATTCTTTAAATGTATAACTCCAGTTAATGTAAGAGCTTCATCAATTGCTTCTTCTTTTATATTTTCTGTTAAAAGCATAAAATCATAAACTCTTAACGGTAAGGTCCAATCGATAGATATTTTTTGAGGAACATATCCGACTTTATTTGTATATTTCTCAACACTTCCTTCTATATTTTTGTAAATTCCTAATGCAATTTTTGCGGTAGTACTTTTTCCCGAGCCATTGGGCCCAATGAGGGTAACTATTTTCCCTTTTTCAACAGTTAATGAAACACCTTCCACTAGCCATTTATCATTTTGTTTAAAACCAGCGTTATTTAATTTTACTAATGTACTATTTTCTGAGCTCATATATTGCTTGACTTGTAAATGTTATATTATTACATAACGTTATATTATAACAACCAATTAAATTACTTATTATGAAAAATATTAAAAAAATACCACTAATATTCTCAATATTATCAATTCTAACATTCTTTACACCAGCAAATGCCGAAATAAAAGTAGTTGCTTCTATTAAACCAATTCATTCATTAGCCAGTTACTTAATGGAAGGTATTGCTAAACCTGATTTAATAGTTGATGGATATGCATCACCACACGGATTTGCAATGAAACCTTCACATGCAAAAATGCTTCAAAATGCTGACCTAATTTTCTGGGTCGGTGAAGATTTAGAGAGTTTTTTAGAAAAACCATTGAGTTCAATTGCGAAGAAAGCAGAAAAAATTGAATTAATGGAAACTAAAGGTTTGCAAGTATTAAAATTTAGAGAAAGAAATATTTTTGACGAACATGATCATGACGATCACGGACATGATGATCATGGTAAAAAAGAGGATGATCATGATGACCATGGACATGATGATGACCACGGTAAAAAAGAGGATGATCATGACCACGATCACGACGATCATGGTAAAAAGGAAGAAGATCATGACGACCACGGACATGATGATCATGATGGACATGCACATGGTGAATTTGATCCACACATTTGGTTGGACCCAATTAATGCAAAAGCTATGTTAAATGAAATGGCAGAACACTTAATTGAAAATGATCCAAAAAATGAAGCTAAATACAAAAGTAACTTAGCTAAAGCTTTACAAGAAATCGATAAACTTACAATTGACGTAATGACAGACTTAAGTAACAGTGTTTCTTCAATTGTATTTCATGATGCTTATCAATATTTTGAGGAAAGATTTAACGTTAAAGTATTAGGTGCATTTACTGTTAATACTGATGTAATGCCTGGTGCAGAACAACTTGCTGAAATAAGAGAAATTATTGAGCATGATAAAGTAGCTTGTGTGTTCTCAGAGCCTCAGTTTAATCCTGATATTATCAATGCTGTAGCAAAAGATATGAAGATTAAAACTGGTGTTCTGGATCCTCTAGGTGCAACATTAGATCCAGGTAAAGATCTATATTTCAATTTAATAAGAAATATGTCTGCATCTTTCAAAGGTTGTTAATTAAAAATTAGGTTTAATCCGGGAATTTTTTTAAATTCTCGGATTAACATATAACATTCACTGATATTTTTATAATACAATAAGCATTGTAATTTTTTCTAAGAGGATTTATTTTCTTTATAATTTGATTTTATGAACGATTTAAATTTATTTAAAAAAAATGGCTTTCTTGTTAAAGAAAATTTAATTTCTCAAACAAAGATAAACAAAATAAATAAAATTGTTAATGAAGTAATTTCAAAAGAGAAAAAGAAAAAATATCGTAATAGTGTAAATGGAACTCAATCCTATAATAATTACCATTTTGTTTACAATTCAGGCTCATCCAGAAATAAAGAAATTTTAAGACTAAATAATCCTCAGAACAGGCATAAAGTTTTCTATGAATTATCTAGAGATAAAAAGATTATATCCATAGCTAAAAAATTGTTAGGTGGAACAGTTAGATTTCATCTTGGTAAATTAAATTTTAAGCTTCCAAATAAGAAAAAAGGAAGTGAAATTGGATGGCACCAAGATTGGGCTTTTTACCCTCATACAAACGATGATTTAATCACAGTTGGTATATATTTAGATGATTGCTATGAGAAAAATGGGCCTCTTAAAATAATAAAAAATTCACACAAAAAGAAATTATACAGCCACCACAGTAAAGAAAATTATTTTGTTGGAAAAATAGATACTAAGAAAAATAAAATAGGAACTAAAGATAGTGTTTCTATAACAGGAACTGCTGGAACAGTTGTTTTTTTTCATTGTAGATCAGTTCATGGTTCTGGACATAATCTTATGAATAACTCAAGACCCTTAATTTTATTTGGTTATAGAGCTTGTGATGCTTGGCCATTAATCAATGATGGAAACCCTCATCCTGAAGTAAATTTAGAAAATTATGATAAAAATATTATTGTAGGAAATAAATCAATAAAACCAAGATTAACTAAAGTTCCGACAATAATCCCACTACCTAAAAAGAAACATTATGTTTCTATCTACGAACTTCAAAAAAATTAAGCATTAATAGAAATTAGTTTTAACAAATCTTTAATATAATAATATCGTAATTTAAAATGATAATAGATTTAAAAAATAAGGAGAAAAAATGACCACAAATATCAGAATATTAAAATGGACAAGCACAGTGTTAACACTTTTAGGAATATTAACTTTTTATTTAGATTACTATCCTTATAGTATGATACCTCACAGTTTAGGTATAATCGGTTGGACTATTGTTGGTACTATTACAAAGGATAAACCTTTATTAACAAATTTTTCATTACAAATACCGATAATGATTGCAGGTATAATTAAATACTCTTATACAACAGGAATATTTTAGCTTACTTGGTTTCCGTTTGACCAAACGTTTTTCACAACAGGTAAATTTTGATAAATTTTAAACCTTACTAAATCTGCTCTTTTATTGTTGTCAATTAAACCCCTATCATTTAAATTTGTGGCTACAGATGGAGCGTGACTAGCTGCTGCAAATGCTTTTGGAAGATTATCAATTTCTAAACCCCATTTGACAACAGATATAATTAATGAGGATGGAATATAATCTGAGCTTAAGATATCTAGACAATCATTTTCTAAGAGTTCTTTTGCAGATATATTTCCAGAGTGTGAACCTCCCCTAAGTAAATTAGGAGATCCCATCATGACTTTAATATTGTAATCTTTAGAAGTTTTGGCTGCTTCTAATGTTGTTGGAAATTCAGCCAATTTTACTCCATATTTATTTGAATTATGAACATCATTTTCAGTGGTATCGTCATGACTAGCCAAAATACAATCATATGAGGATTTAAATTCTAGAATTTTATCTATGTGTTTCTTGCTGTTTTTTTTTTGAAGATTTTTTAAGTGTTCAAAATGAATTTCCATTTCATTTTCTGTCATACCATGTTTGATTGAAAGATATTCTTTGTACTTATCTATAACTCTAAATTGTCTCTGACCAGGTGTATGATCCATTATACTAATCAGTTTTACATCGTGAGTTTCATTGTATTCGTCTAATTCATCAATCAAATTCTCCGAACAAGTTTCGGCTCTTAAATGTATTTTGTGATCAATCTTGAGAATATTATCTTTCTTAAAATTTGAAATTATATCTGAACATTTTTTTGCATATTTTTTGTATTTTCCTGTTTTTTCGATAGAACCAACTCTCAATGCATCAAAAACTGTTGTTATTCCAACAGATGCTAGTTCTCTATCATGAGATAAAATTGCATTTTCTACTGGAAATGAAACTTTAGGTCTTGGTGTCATGTGTCTTTCAAGATTGTCGGTATGTAGTTCAACTAATCCTGGAGAGATGTAATCTTTTTCACAGTCTATTGAATTTTTGTTATTACTTAATCCACTACTGATATCGACGATCTTATTATTTTTAATTCTTATATGGCCATGAATAATCTCATCCTTTTTAATTATCATGGCGTTATTTAAAATATACTCATGCATTTCTTTTTAATACACATGAATTGTTACAAATATTTTAAATTTGAGAAAAAAATTTATATAAGTATTAAAGGTTGAATTATGAAAAAATATTCCAGATATGCTATTTACTATGCACCTCCAAAAGAAAGTAATCTAGAAGAATTTGGTAGATATTGGTTCGGTTGGGATCCACTTAATGCAAAGTTAATAAATAACAAACAAAGAATTAATTATCTAAACGGATTTGGAATTAAAAACTTAAAAAACATAGATAAAAATGTTTTAATTGCAAAAAAATATGGGTTTCACGGTACGCTTATCCCTCCTTTTAGACTAAACAAAAATTATAGTACTAATTTATTATTTAAAAAAACTGAGGACATAGCAAAAAAATTCAAAAAATTTAAATTTTATAAATTTAAATTAAAAAAAATAAATAATTTTTATGCTTTTGTTCAAAATAAAAAAAATAATAACATTAATAAGTTATCCAATAGACTAGTTAGAGAATTATTTAAATTTAGGTCACCTCTTACAAAAAAAGAAATTGATAGAAGAAATCCCTCTAAACTAAGTAAATTACAATTAAATATTTTATATAAGTGGGGATACCCCTATTTAATGTCAGAATTTAGTTTCCATATGACCCTTGCATCAGAGGTCACAGGCAATAAATTGTACTTTGAGTTAAAAAAAATTGAAAAAAACAAAGAAATCATTTTAAATGAAATAAATAATTTTGATAAAATATATATATTTGGTGAAAACCAAAAAGGAATGTTTGAGAATTTAGAGAATTTTTCACTTAGCTAAAATTATTTTTTTTAATTTATTTGCACCTATAGATATCGATTTATTATTATTTATAGTAATTGTATTTTTAGGAAGTAAATTAATTTTTCTTTTTATTCTTTTATTAATTGATTTTTTGTCTTCTCTAGCTCGATTTACAAGTCTTTTTTTAATAGTTGTTGATGGGGCAGTAATATTAATTATTTTAACGTTATTAACTTTTTTTTTTATTTTAAAAAGTACTTTTCTTGATCCATTAAAAATTACTGTTTTACCTTCCTCTATTTTTTTTATTTCCTTAAATGGAATACCGTATGAAAAACCATGAGCTGTCCAGTAAACAAAGAAATGTTTTTTTGAAATCTTATCTTCAAAATTTTTAATTGATATGCTGTAATGATCTTCATTTTTAATATCTTTTTTCCTAGTAATGTACCTTTTTACCAAAATGGAATTAGGAATTTTTTTAATTACTTTTTTTAATAATGTATCTTTTCCTGATCCTGATGGTCCAACGACTACGATAAGCTGACCGTTATTTTGCATCTGATATTTTTGTAATATCTATTTCCCTAGCTTTTAAATATTTACGTGAATATTCATCATGAAAAATGCCAATTATTGAAGACCCTTTATCTTTTTTTTCATTAATCAAATTCAAGACAATATCTTTGTTAACACTATCTAAACTAGCAGTTGGTTCATCTAACAATAAACATGGATAATTTCTAATCAGTCCCCTAGCAACATTAACTCTTTGTTGTTCTCCACCTGAAAAAGTTAGTGGCGATAAATTCCATAAGTTTTTATGAATATTAAGTTTTAGTAAAATTTTTTCAGCTTTTTCACGAACTTCATCTTGATCCGAATTTATTTCTAATAAGGGTTCCATAACAATTTCAATTGTAGGAACACGAGGTATCACTCTAAGAAATTGACTAACATATCCTATTATATTTTTTCTAAGTTCAATAATATTTCTCGGATATTTATGATCTATGTTGTGATTATTAATTTTAATTTGTCCTGATTGAAAAACATAGTTTCCATAAATCATTTTTAAAATACTAGACTTTCCGACACCTGATGGTCCTGTTAAAGCTACAATTTCTCCAGGGTTAATTTTCAAATTCAAATTATTAAAAACTAATATGTTTGTTTTGCCCTGATTATGAAGTGTAAATTTTTTTGTAATTTTATTTAGTTCAATCATTTTTAAACCTGTAATACTGAACTAACTAATAACTGAGTATAAGAATGTTGCGGATCATCTAATACTTGATCACAAAGTCCAGATTCAACAGCCTCTCCATTTTTCATAACAATAATTTTATCAGCTAACAATCTAATCACTGCTAAATCGTGAGAAACGATTACAACTGATAAATTTAATTCTCTAACTAATTTTCTTAACAAATCTAAAATTTTTGCTTGAACAGATACATCAAGACCTCCTGTTGGTTCATCCATGAAAATTATTTTAGGACTCGTAACCAAATTTTTTGCTATTTGTAATCTTTGCAACATTCCACCAGAAAATGTTCTTGGAAAATCATCTACTCTACTTTTATCGATTTCCACTTTATCTAACCATTTAAAAATAGTTTGCCTAATATTTCCGTAATTTCTTTGTCCAATGGACATTAATCTTTCACTAATATTTCCACCAGCACTTACATCCAATCTTAAACCATCTCTAGGATTTTGGTGAACAAAAGCTAATTCAGTTCTTATCAATAACCTTTTCAATGACTCGGATATTTCTAGAAAATCAATCGTTTCATTACCTGTTTCAATTAAGATTTTTCCACTATCAGGAATAAGATTGCCTGATATGGAATTTATAAAAGTTGTTTTTCCTGAGCCAGATTCTCCTACTACACCAACGACTTCCCCAGGATATAATGTCAAATTCATATTTTTGCATCCCACTTGATTACCGTAATATTTGTTTAGATTATGAACTGACAAAATTGGTTGCATTTAATTATTTTCCATTCTTTGATTACAATAATTTGTATCTGAACATATAAATGATCTATTACCGTCATCATCAGTAATTATTTCATCTAAAAAACTCTCATTTGATCCACAAATAGAACATTTATGAGGTGCCTTTGAGGGATCAAATGGATAATCCTCAAAATCAAGACTCGTTACTTCAGTATATGGTGGTATTGCATAAATTCTTTGCTCTCTTCCTGCTCCAAATAATTGAATAGCAGGGTTATTGTTCATTTTTGGGTTATCAAATTTTGGAATAGGTGATGGGTCCATTATATATCTATCATTTGTCTTTACCGGATAAGCATATGCTGTTTCTATATGACCATTTTTGGTAATATCTTCATATAACTTTACATGCATAATTCCATATTCTGATAGTGCATGCATTTTTTTAGTTTCTTGATATCTTGGTTCTAAAAATGCTAGAGGTTCTGGTATTGGAACCTGATAAACAAGTATTTGTTTTTCTTTTAACTTTTCTTCTGGAATTCTGTGTCTTGTCTGAATTATCGAAGCTTGGCTTGTTTTTTCTGTGGTCTCAATATTAGCAGTTTTTTTAAAGAAATTTCTAATTGAAACTGCGTTTGTAGTATCATCTGCTCCTTGGTCAATAACTTTTATCACATCGTCAGTTGTTAAACATGACGATGTTACTTGAACGCCTCCTGTTCCCCATCCATATGGCATAGGCATTTCTCTAGATGAAAATGGAACTTGATAACCTGGTATGCAAAGAGCTTTGATCAAAGCTCTTCTTATCATTCTTTTTGTATTTTCGTCTAAATAAGCAAAATTATATATTTCATCTTGAGCTGCAACATCAGTTTTTTTATTTTTAAATTTAAGTACGTTGTTCATTTTTTTTATACTCTTCTCTAATTTTTCTTACTAAATCCAATTCCGCTTGAAAATCTACATAATGAGGTAATTTGATATGTTCTAAAAAACCTGTGGCTTGAATATTATCACAATGAGATATAACAAATTCTTCATCTTGAGCAGCAACACCCAAATACTCTTCACCAAATTCTCTCCATCTCATTGATCTATCAACTAAAGCCATAGAAATAGCTTTTCTCTCTAATTGACCAAAAACTAAACCATATCCACGGGTAAATTGAGCAGGTATTTTTTTACTACCTTTAAATTGGTTTACTGACTCACACTCAGTAAACATGACATCAGCAATATTTATTTCTATACCTAATTCTGGAATTTCAAATTGAACCTCAACGTAACCAGTTCTTAATTCACCAACAAATGCATGGTTTCTAGCATACCCTCTCTGTGTTGAGTAAGCTAAACCAAGAAGAAAACCTTCATCTCCTCTTGAAAGAGATTGCAATCGTTCAGATCTTGTTAAAGGAAAATTAATTGGGTTTCTTGTAATATCTTTAGATGTTCTGCCACTAGGTATTTCTTTTTGAATTAATCCTTCTTTATTTAAAAAACTTAAAACATGGGGGATTTCCTTATCATCATATTTTTCAATCTTAGCTTTTTCATACTCACCATCAGCAAGAAGTTTGAAGTCAAGTAAACGGTGTGTATAGTCAAATGTTGGGCCTAACTTTTGTTTACCTGGGATATCTTTAAATGTTGCAGATATTCTTCTCAGGCATAACATTTTGCTAGTTTTGATAGGTTTGCTTGAACCAATTCTAGGTAAAGTAGTTCTATAGGCTCTCATTAGAAAAATTGCTTCAATCAAGTCACCTCTAGACTGTTTGATTGCAAGAGCAGACAAATCTTTGTCATATAAAGATCCTTCTGACATAACTCTATCAACACTTAAAGTTAGTTGTTCACTAATTTGTTTAATATTTAGTTCTGCTATATTTACATCCCCTCTTCTTATTTCAGATAACCATGAATGTGCGTTATTTATTGCCTTTTCTCCTCCTTTTACAGATACATACATTTTATAGCTCCCCTATTTTTAATGATCTTGGTATTGAATAAAATTTATCATTATCAACAAAATAAAAATCAAGTCCTAATGGAAATTGCTGGTTATTTTTTTTTATAATCTCTCTATCAGGTAAAAATATACTTTTAGAACTTTTAATACCAGGACCAGTAATTATGGCATTTGGTTTTTCAAATTGAGACTGGCAAATAATAGTGCACGATTGATCAGGATTTTGCTCGTCCCCCTTTTTAAATTCATCTAATGGTAAAAGATCATCCCAAGTACCAATTGCAAAATTTGCATTTTTTTTATCTGTAATGTTTGCACCTGTATTAAATTTAATCCAATCAATAGTTTCTGAATTGTTAATATTACGACCTAAAAAAATATTCGAATAACTGTCACAAAAAGTTTTTATAATAGAGCAACTAGCTGAAAACAGGTTTGAAGGCGAATTTATATTATCTAATATTTCGATCGAACCAGGATATGAAGTTGCAAACAAAATACTTCTAAAATAATCAGCACTTATTTGAGAATTATTTTTTTTAGAAACAACTTCCATAGATTATTTATCCTCACCTCTTACCAAAGTAAAAAAATCAACTTTAGTTGCTTCTGTTTTAGATAATATTTCATTTCTTTTGTTATTTTTATATTTAATTAATTTATCTATTATATTTCTTTTAATTATTTCTTTTTTTTCAGTTTGCATCAATGCATCACACAAAGCTGCAATTTTGGATTTATATTTATTTCTACCTTGAACATAACCATGTCCTTGAATTTTTTTATCTAAATTTAATGAACATCTAGTTATAGTTATTTCTCCAACATTAAAATTATCACCTGTAGCGCCTGCTTTTCCTTGAACCATAACACTACCAATCTCAGGTTCTCTTAACCAATTATATTCTATTTTCATATTTAAATTGTCCCAAAGCGAAATAAGATAATTTTCATCTGCTGTTGCTAAATAACTTAACCATTGTTTTCTTGATTTGTTTTGCATAGTACTATACAACTAGACAAGTAACAAAATTAAAAATAATTTCAATAAATTATTTATTAAAATTTTATGACAAAAAAAGATTTGCTTTGGAAAGAAATATACAATTCAATCAAAAGAGAAATTATTTTAAATAAGTACAAAATTAATAAAAAATTAGATTCTGAGAATGACTATGCAAAACAATTTAATGTCAATAGACACACTATAAGAAGAGCTTTTAAAGAACTTAAAGATGATAATTTAATATATTCAAAAAGAGGTCTTGGAGTATTTGTTAAATCATCAAAAATTAATTACTCAATTAGTAAAAACGTACGATTTACCGAGAATATACTTCAAGAAAACCAATCTGTAAGAATTGAAATAAAGAGTTTTGATATTGCTGAATGCAATCCTTTTGAAAAAAAAGAACTCAATTTAAAAAAAAATGATAAAGTTACACGCATAAATAGCATAGGTTTTGTCAACAATTCACCTTCTGTTATAACCTTCAGATCAATTCCTTATACAAAATTTCCAAAATTTATTAATCTTTTTGTTAAAAAACAATCAGTAACCAAAGCTTTTAATTTATTGAATATCAAATCAATTAAAAGATCAAAAACTCTAATCAATGCAGAAATTGCAGACAAAATAAAATCAAATTTATTAAATATAAATGAGGGTGAAGCATTATTAAAAACTACATCTGTTAATGTCGATTTTAAAAAAAATCCTATAGAATTAAGTGAAAGTTATTTTATTGGATCTAAAATTCAATTTTTAGTAAAAAATTAGATTTTCTACTTTAGGTTTAAATTTCACATAACTTAAACAAAATTTAAAAGATTCATTAATAATATTTTAATATTTTTTAAAGATTAGAGGGGTAACAAACCTCAATGCTTATTAAAAAAGTTAATAAATTTTTTGGTGATAATCAGGCAGTTAAAAACGTTTCTTTTGAGGTTAACAAACCTCAAATGATTGGAATCATAGGTAGATCTGGGGCTGGTAAATCAACATTACTGAGAATTATAAATCGACTTACCGACGCAACAGATGGTTCAATTGAAATTGAAGGTCAAAATATTCTAGATTTAAAAAGTAAAGAAAAGAGATCATGGCAAAGAAACTGTGCAATGATTTTTCAACAATTTAATTTAGTCCCAAGATTAGATGTTTTAACAAATGTCATTTTAGGTAGATTAAATTATCAAGGCTCATTTAGAGCATCTTTAAAAATGTTTTCTCGAGATGAAAGAGCTGATGCTCTGATTTTACTCAATAACTTAGGTATGGCTAACACTGCCCTCCAAAGAGCTGAAACATTATCTGGAGGTCAACAGCAACGTGTAGCTATATGTAGAGCTTTGATGCAAAATCCTAAAATGATTTTAGCAGATGAACCAATTGCATCTTTAGATCCAATGAATGCAAGAATGGTAATGGAATCATTAAGAAAAATTCATGACGAAAAAAATTTAACAGTTATTTCAAATCTTCATACACTTGATACAGCAAAAACTTATTGTGATCGAATTATTGGAATGAAAGATGGTGAAATAGTCTTTGATGATTTGCCTGAAAAATTATCAGATAAACTTGCAAGAGAAATTTATGGTGCAGAGGCTGATGAAGCTTTTGAACCACAAGTAACATCTACAGAGCTTAAAACAAAAAATAAATTAAATGGAGATGTTGAGAAAGAATTTGCAACTGCATGAGATCAATAACTCATCGTTACAAATAAGTCGTTAGACTAAAATTATAAAAAGGAGATAATTATGTTTAATAAACTAACAAGAGTTATTGCACTTTTGGCTATGGTGTTTTTTTCAACTCAAGCTAATGCAGTAACTTACACAGGTCCAAAAATGGACTTAAGTAAATACCAACCAGAATTTAGAGTTGGTTTTTTAGGTGACGAAGCAGCTCAAGATATTATTGCTAGAAATGAATGTTTCATTCCATATATTGAAGCAGCTTATGGTGTGCCAGCTAAATTCTTTACATTTAAAGACTATGCTGGAACTATGGAATCAATGCTAGGTGGCAATCTAGACTACACGTGGTTTGGTTCATCTGGATATGCAGGTATATATCTTAAAGACCCAACTGCTGTGGTACCAGTACTAACAAGAATGCAGCCTACTGGTGATATGGGTTACTACTCTGTTGCAGTAGCAACTAAATCATCTGGTATTAAATCAATGGCAGATCTTAAAGGCAAATCATTTGGTTGGGCTGACCCTAACTCTACATCAGGTTTTTTAATTCCATCAATTGAACTAAAAGCTATGGGTATGGATCCAGATACATATTTCTCAAAAACACAGTTTTCTGGAGGACATGAAAACAACGTATTAGCAGTAATGAATGGTGATATTGATGCTGGTGTAACATGGGTATCAGGTGTTGGTAGCTGGGAAGAAGGTTACTCATCAGGAAATTTAAGAAAAATGGTTGATAAAGGGATATTAAATATGGACGATATTGTTCAAATTTGGTCTTCTAAATTAATTCCAAATGGACCAATTGTAATGCCTACTTTTTTACCTGTTAGAGCACACCAAGTAATGATTGGTTTAAAGCAATGGATACACGAGAATGATCCAAAATGTAGCGAAAACGTTGCAAACGGGATTGTAAAAAAATGGGTTCCGGTGGATCATTCTTTTTATGAGTCAGTTGTAGCTGCAAGAAAAGCTAAAATTGAAGCGCAGAAGAATAATTAATTAAACCCCTATAATTAGAGGCAAAGACTTAAAATCTTTGCCTCTGATTTATTTTTAAAAATTATGTCAAAAGCGTTACCTGCAAACTTAGAACAAATTGAAGTTAATTTAAAAAAATTAACAAACCAGAGAACTAGATCCTCACTACTTGGAATTGCAATTCTAATATTAATTTTTTTCGGTGGTACCTTAGTATCACTAGAGGCAAATGCAGGATCTTTTGGAAGAGGTATAGCTAATTTTTTTAACTATCCTAGAGATTTATTTGTAGACACTTTTGAAATGGGATGGAAATATTGGCCAAGAGTTATTAAGTATATTCCTGAATTAATTATAACTTTAAATATTGCTTTATTTTCAACTTTTATAGGTTTTATTTTAGCAATTATATTTGCAATTTTTTCAAGTAGGAACCTAATTAGAAACAAAAGAGTTATTCAATTTACAAAATTTTTAATGGATGTGACAAGATCATTTCCAACATTAATAATAGCAATGGTGTTTTTATATTTAATGGGTAAATCATCATTACCAGCTGTAATTGCTATTACGATACACACTGCTGGAGCACTTGGTAAATTATTTACTGAGGCTATAGAAAATTGTGATGGAAAACCTATTGAAGGTTTAAGTTCTGTTGGTGCAACTTGGACACAAAAGATAAGATTTTCAGTTCTTCCACAAGTATTACCTTTGTTTTTAAGTTATGGAATATTAAGGTTAGAAATTAATGTTAGAGAATCTACTATATTAGGTTTTGTTGGCGCAGGAGGAATTGGAGAAATGTTAGCAGCTTTAATTCAGTGGAATTATGGAGCTGATGTTTTAGCCTGTATGTTCTTACTGGTTGGTACAATAATTGCATTAGATTATTTGTCTGCATATTGGAGACATAAATTAATTGGAGTAAATCAATGAGTTCTAATTTAGCAATTGAAAGAGATAATATTCGAAAATTATTTCCAGACACATTTAAACAGGCCAGGAAGAGTAGATTAAAAGGCCAAATAATTTTTTTTCTTATAATATTATATTTAATAATAGGTTTTTTTACTCTAGACGTTGTTGATATTCCAAAAAAATGGAAACCGCAAAATGCTGCTATGTTTATCTTAGACACATATGCACACAAAGATCATGTAACAATGAAATGGGAAAATCATGACGATATTAAAATAGCTTTTGAAGGAAATTATAGAAGTGTTTATGGAAGAGATAATCTTGATAAATCAATTCCAGATTGGTTCTACAAAAATTCTGATAATGTTGGCAATGTAGTTGAGTTTAATAATAAAGGTAAGGCAATATTATACAAAGATAAAGTCGAGATTGTAAATTTTCCAAAATATGAGAGAGATTTTACCATAAAATTAAATTCTAATGGTAAACCTTACCTTGTAGGTTCAGAGGATTTGGTCATAGAAGATTTAAAAGGTTTTAGAATTACAGAAAATAGAGTTGAATTTAGACCAACTTTGTATGAGAGAATTCAAGTATATCCAAAAAAAGTTGAAATTCATCGTTACAGTATCGGATGGAAATATTTTTGGTTTGATTTCTCAAGTCCGTTAGAACCATATACCTTTTTCGAAGCACTAGGTTTGACTTTTTCTAATGAGAGAGTTGTTCCTGAAATGTCTAATTTAAAACTTTTCTTTACAGAAATTAAAGACAATGACGCATTTATGCACGGTAGAGTTTGGTGGGCTATGCTTGAAACAATAGTTATGGCTGTATTAGGGACAATGTTTGCTACAGTTATGGCTCTTCCCTTATCTTTTCTTGCGGCATACAACGTTACCCCAATTAAAACCCTGAGATTTATGTTGAGAAGATTATTTGATACTTTAAGAGGAATAGATTTTTTAATTTGGAGTTTAATATTTTTAAGAGCTTTTGGTCCAGGACCCTTCACTGGAATTTTTGCAATTGGTTTTACCGATACGGGTACTTTAGGTAAATTGTATTCTGAAGCAATTGAGAATACTGAGAAGAAACAACAAGAAGGAGTTCAATCTACGGGAGCTAATAAGTTTCTACAACATAGATTTGGTATAATTCCTCAAATACTTCCAATTTTTGTATCTCAATCCTTATACTATTTAGAGTCAAATACTAGAGGTGCTGTAATTATAGGTGCAATGGGTGCAGGAGGAATTGGGTTACAATTTTTAGGTGCGCTAGCTACTGGAAATGATTTTGAAAATGTAGCCTACATGGCAATTTTAGTTTTAGCTGTTGTAATATTTATGGACAGATTATCTGCTTGGCTTAGAAGAATATTGATTGGATCTGATCAATTAATTGTAAGGTAAAAAAATTTCAAATAATTTTATCAAATATTTTTTTAAAAATTTTAATTTAAGAATCTAAAAAGATAAAAATCTATTTTACCAAAATTTCCACCAAGGTTTTTCTTCTTTTGGTGTCTCATCATTGTCAACAATAACTTTAGCTACAGATGGATCCTCTCCATCTACTAATCCTGCTCTAGCGGTTGTTTTAGCGTCTTCTAATTTTAGTTTTGCTTCAAAAACTCTATTTTCATTACACAACTTCATGCCCTCTTTCATTAATGTTTCGGCTTCTAATGCATTTTCAGGACTTGATCTTGATATATCATTTTTAACAGTCGCTCTTAACATAAGTACACCAGGGTCTTCACAATTACCTATCTCATTTTTAAATGTATCCTCAGTATTTTGCGAGTAACTACTCCCAGCTTGTTGTTCTGTTATTTTTACGTGATTGTCAGCTTGAGCAAACGTAATTGTGGATAAAGTAAATATAAAAGAAAATAAAATTTTGTTCATAATATTTTCTTAACTCAAGTTTGTTAAATAAATGTTAAAGAAATAATAATTTTATGAAATATTATCCAGCATTTTTAATAGGTATTTCTGTTACCTTTTGTTACAGCAGCTGTATGTACTTATTTTCAGCACTGTTATTAACTTGGGAAAATGAACTTGGTATTTCAAGAAACAATTTAACTTTTATTTACTCTCTTGGCCTTGTTTTACATAGCTTGTTGTTACCCATTCTTGGCAAGTTTGTTGATAAAAACCTTAGCTTTCAAATGATGTGGGCAAGTCCTATATTGTTAGGATTAAGTGTAATTTATCTATCATTAGCTAACACATATACTGAATTTTTAGTTGCTTGGTTGCTTGTAAGCGCGACATCCGGTGGATGTCTTTATACAATGCTATTTAGTGTTATTACTATTAATTTAAAGTCAAAGGCCAAAACATCTATTGCAATAATTACTTTGTTTGCTGGATTTGCAAGCACATACACATTTCCTACCGCAACCTATTTAACAGAACAATATGATTGGAGGTTTACTGTATTGATTTTTGGATTATTAAACATATTGATTAGTTCACCAGCCAATTATTTTGGTTTCAAAAATATAATTAAAAAAGAGTTTAAAATAATTAAAAAACAAACTTATAAAAATTCCAGACTTCAAATAATACTTAAAGACAATAGATTTTGGTTATTTAGTTTTTCATTATTTGTTGTTGGATTTAATGCAGGTGCTATTACAACCCATATAATTCCAATGCTACAGGATAAAGGATTGAGTCTAGCACTAGCTGTGCTGACAGCTTCGATGTTTGGACCTGGACAGGTTTTGGGAAGAATTTTAGTTATGATATTTGGGGGAAATAAAGCAAATATAAAATTATTTGTAATTTGTTTTTACTCCCTCATACTTGGAACAATTTTTTTGTACTTCATAAATTTTAATCATTATTTAGCATTTTTATTTGTTTTGTTTAATAGTGCAGCATATGGAAGTATGGCTATTTTAAAACCTTTAGTTCAAAATGATGCTTTTGGTCAAAAAAACTTTGGTAATGTTCATGGTATATTAGCCTTGCTATACATGATAGGAAGTATTTTGGGGCCATGGATAGGTTCCTTGATATGGAATGTAGGGGGATATGACTTGTTAATATTTATATTTGTTATATTGGCAGTATTTGGAAACGTAACTGCAATTTTTCTAAACAAAAAAAAATTTATTTAAAACTGCTTTCTACATGTTTATAAAAAAAATTTATATTTGGAATTTCTAAATTTTCAACTTTAGCTAGATCATCATATTTCCTTAGTCTAACTGCATCTTGCATAAAAGGTTGTTTAATAAATTCGTTTGCCTCTTCTTCAGAAAAACTACCACCTTGAACATCCAAACTTCGTTTTGAAGCAATAGATAAAGTCTCATAATATCCTTTCTCATAATAAACTAAATATCTTTTAGCCGGTACATGCCCTTTAATTAGTCTTGTGACATCCTCTGGAAAAAATTTAGAAAGAAAAAGGGATCCTAAATTCTCATGCTTTTTATCTACTCCTTTTTTGATGGCTTCTTTATCATTATTAATTAAGTGACCAATATCATGGAATAGAGCTGCAGTTATAAAAAAATTGTTTTCATTATTTTTTTTTGCCAATAATGCACATTGAATTGCATGTTCTAGTTGTGAAACTTTTTCATTTCCATATTGTTTGTCTGATCCAATTTCTTCCATAATTTTAAATAAATTGGCAATATTTGATTTAATGTCCATAAGTAACTTTAAATTAAGAATGTTTCAGTTTTGTTACAATTTAGATTTAGCATGCATTAAGTATAGAAAAAATAATATATAGTAATAAAAGTTAAAAATGAAAAAACTTTTATTTGTTTGTACCGGCAATTCTCATAGAAGTATATTGGCTGAAAGTGTAGTGAACAAATATCACCAAGATAAATTTATTGGGTACAGTGCAGGTAGCAAACCATCTGGAATAATTAATAAATATGTCATTAAATATCTAAATGAAAATAATTTTGATACAAAAAATCTATCTTCTAAAAACTTTAATAAATTTTTGGATGAAAAAACAATATTCGACCAGGTATTTACAGTATGCAACAATGCCAGTGATGAAGTTTGTCCAGTCTGGCCATCTCCTGAAAAAATAGTTCATTGGGACATTGAGGATCCTGTTCATATCATTAATGAGTTAGAAAATAGTGATAAACCAAATAAAGAAGAGCTGATTTCGACAGAAATACATAAAACTTATTCCAATTTAGAAACCAGAATAAATGATTGGATTAAAAATTATGAAAAATAGTAAAAAAAAAATAATTTATAGTGAATTCATAGGTAGTTGCTTCTTAGTAATGATAGTTGTTGGTTCTGGTATCATGGCTCAAAATCTTACCAACGATACTGCTGTTATGTTATTAGCGAATACTATTGCAACAGGAGCTGGTTTATTTGTTCTTATAACTGTGTTTTCTGACATATCGGGAGCACATTTTAATCCATTTGTGACACTAAGTATGTTTTTTGCGGGAAGATTAAAATCAAAATTAATTCATATATATATCTTGTCACAAATATTTGGTTGTCTAGCGGGTGTAGGTTTAGCAAATTTTTTTTTTGAATTACCTATTTATGAGTTGTCATCTAAAACAAGAGATGGAGTTTATATATTTGTAGCTGAAATAGTAGCAACTTTTGGATTAATTTTAATTATATTTGGATCAATGAAAAGTGGAAAAGTTGTAACCGGTGCATGTGTTGGTTTTTATATTACAGCTGGATATTGGTTTACTTCATCAACTTCTTTTGCAAATCCTGCTGTTGCAATAGCTAGAACTTTTACAGATACATTCACTGGAATAAATTATTTAAATACACCTTTATTTATAATTGCAGAGCTATTAGGAACACTGTTAGCAATATTTGTAATAAAAAAAATGTTATTTACTAAATGATTTTATTTTCAATCCGTTCAATTATTTTTGGTAAATCTTTAATTGTATCAATTACGTAATGTGCACCTATTTTCTTAAACTTACGAGAGATTTTTTTTCTAAATTTTAATTTTTCTTTATTGGTTAATTTATTAAATTCGTGTTCATTTTTGCCAAATTCATTTCCAGAAAATATTACTCCTATTACCCACATTCCAGCATTTAATCCCTCCTGTAATCCAGGAATAGTATCGTCTACTTTAATGCAATTTGATCCCTTGGTTATATTTAAATCAGAAAAGATCCTATAAATTATCTCTGCAGAAGGTCTTCCAATTTTTGTGTATGAGGAACTATATGAAACATCGGGTATAAATCTTTGTTTTTTTAATTCTGGCAATATAACTTTTAGAATTTCTTCTGAATATCCAGTATTGATTCCTATTTTTATTTTTTTGTTTTTTATAAAATCTAAAGTTTTTTTACTTCCTGATATAAATTTTGAATGTTTGTTAATTATTTTTTTTAATTCTGGATTAAAAAGTTTAAACAATTTATCAATATCTTTAACTGTTGGTTTTGATTTAAATTTTTTTTTCCACTCCGAATTAATTTTTCTTGTTGTTAGCAATGCTTTTATATGGGCTCGTTTTTCAATACCCATTGGTCCTATGGCTTGTTTTCGGGTAATTTTAATTCCTAACCTATCAAATAATTTAATAAGAACTTGAGATGGCGCAAGGCTTCCAAAATCTATTAATGTACCAGCTAAATCAAATACAATAGCTTCAATATTGGAATTTTTCATATGTTTTTTTTTCGAATCTTTTAATTAGAATTTAATATTTGAAATTAATTATATCTTTAATTGCATAATAACATTGATTTTATTGCTGTTTATTTTGATTTTAACTTGTTTTATTAATGTTACAAAAATATTACAGATTTATTACATATGCAGAAAATACTAAATTTCTTATTGATAATTTCAACAGTATGTTTGACTTCAGCAGCAAAAACAGATGAGTTAGATTTAAACAAACTTTTGAGTAAGTTAAAAGATTGTAATACACAAAGTGAAGCAAAAATTTTAGAAAAAAGTATATGGAATTTGTGGGAAACACATCCATCTGATTTTCAATTAACTATTGACTTAAAAGAAGGCTCAAGACTGGTTCAAAACGGAAATTATATAAGAGCATATGGAATTTTTAGTAAAATTATAGAAAAAGATCCTAATTGGGCTGAGGCTTGGAATAGACGTGCAACATCTTTATATTTTATGGGTAAGTATAAAAAATCACTTAGAGATATTGATATGGTCTTAAAACTTGAGAATAGGCATTTCGGTGCTCTAATTGGAAAAGGACAAGTATACATGGAAATGAAAGACTACGAAAAAGCCTATAATAGTTATTTAGAAGCTTCATATATAAACCCGATGAATACGGATACAATAAATCAAATAAACAAAGTATCCAAATTAATTAAAGAAAAAACAATATAATTAATTTATCTTTAAAATATCTTTAATATTATTCAAATATGATAACTTATGAATTATTTAAAAAATATTAAGCTTACAAATAATATAACTTTAATTAATAAGCCCTTCAAAAAAAAAGAATATTATCATTTCCTAAAAACATCTGATTTATCTTTGATGGTTGCAGAAATTAAGAAAAATGTTTTTGTTGTAGTTAGTCAAAAAAGAATTCCGGTTAATAAAATCAACTATGAATTTCCATCTGGTATAATTGATAAAGGAGAAAATTCTATAAGTGCTGCTATTATTCAAATAAAATAATTAAAAAAAAAGGACCTGAGAAAGGTATTAAAATTCATTTACTATCTAAAGAAAAAATAAATAAATTAATTTTAAATGAAAAATTTAGTAATGCATCTCATATAGCTTCATTTTTTAAAGTTGTAAAGGTGCCTACTAAGTAAGCACCTTTAATAAGAGAAGAATAATAAATTCGATTTCTGAATTAATTATGAAACATTTCTGATAAATTAATAAAATATTAAATCTAATTTAAATTAATATTAAATTAATTTGAATAAATTACCCTAGGTTCTAAAAATAATTCTCTTGATAAAGCTTTAAATTTTTTTGTGACTTGTTTAGAAATTATTTCCTGATGTTCTGAAGGTATTTTTAAAAAAACAGCGTTCCCTCTTCTGTATAATTTAAATTCCTCTAAAAAAATTGTTGAAATTGATGTTAGTGAATGAGCAAATCTTAAAGCTGAACCTACTTGCTTACTCGAGAAAATTTCATTGTTATTTAGATAGGTAAGATATTCTATTTTTGGGTTATACTTTATACTGCAGTATCTCCAGTAACATGACAAAGCTATTTGGATTCTTTCTTTGTGGGATAATCTTAATAAAGGAGTATTTAAGGTTTCTTGAAAAACCAATTCAGCTTTTTGAAATGCTCCCAAACCCCAATCCATATGACTTAAAACACAAGCCCAATTTAGCAATTTTTCGCTAAAGTGTTCATTTCCATCAAAAACTGGTTTTATAAATTCAAAATATTTTTTAAAGGTAAAACCTAAGTCTCCTCTTTTTTTTGCAATATGCTCTAATGATTTATCAAAAACCTCTTTACCATCTACATCTTTAAAATGATCCTTTGCAAGAGAACCTTCTCTAATACCACTAATCGAACATATTATATTTTTTGGATTTGTGATATTCATTAAATCACCTAAAATTATAGAACTATACGGTAAATATGGAGTTCTTGATTTGGATATATATTCAACAGTTTTAAGTTTAGATTTATTCATACTGGAGATTTTTTCTATAAATTTTGTCAAGGATTGATTATCTATAGAGTATTGATGAATAATGTGAACTGGGTGGTTGTTTTGAAAAAGGTGTAATTTAAATAAAGCTCTCCAAGTTCCACCAACTAAATATAAATTTTCAAATTTTTTCTTAGACAACCATTTTTCATCTCTCAATAAATTTTTTATATACTTGGATAAGTTTCTTTTTTTTACTATAGGGTTATTTAATAGCCTCAAAACACCTAAGGGTAATGATGTTTTATTAGTTATCGTTCCATTTTCTATTCGAGCTAACTCTAAACTACCACCTCCTAAATCAGCGACCAAACCATCTACATTATCAAATCCAATTTTTACACCTTCAGCTGAACTCTCGGCCTCTTCTTCACCAGTTAAAATCTCAACTTTTTTTTTAAATAGTTTTTCAACTTCTTGTACAAAAGGTTTTGCATCCATAGCTTCTCTTAGCACAGCTGTTGCAATAATTTTTATGTTAGAGATTTTGGAAATATTTAAAATTTCAGAAAATCTTTTTAATACTTTTAAAGCATAAACAACTCCAGATTTATGAAGTTTTCTGGATTTATCCAAATTCTTTCCTAGTTCACAAACAGCTTTTTCATTAAAAAAAGGCACTCTTGATGAACTAAAATCATCATAAATAAGCATTCTGATAGAATTTGATCCAATATCTATTATGGCGACTTTTGCTTGTTTTAGTTTTAAACTTTGTTTACTTTTTAAAACTTTAATTTGCATATCAAACTGCTTTTAAATTAAGTTTTTTTGGTTTCATTTTCAACTTAGCCTTTCCCCTTCCTGACAGACTTGGATTATTCATAAAATAATCGTGTGCAGAAAAAGAATCACCCTTACTATATTGAATTTTTTTATAATCTCCATTTGCATTAAGAACCCAACTTTGTTTTTTGTCTAGATAATTTGCTAACATTATTTGGTCTAGAACTTGTTCATGTACTGTTTTATTTTCAATTGGAACTAGAAGTTCTATTCTCCGATTAAGGTTTCTTGGCATCAAATCAGCAGATGAAATAAATACTTTGGCTTCTCTATTTGGCATAGATTTGCCGTTTGCAAAACAGTAAATTCTGGAATGTTCTAAAAATCTTCCAATAATACTTTTTACTATAATGTTTTCAGATATATTTTTTAATCCTGGCCTCAAACAACAAACCCCTCTAACAAACAAATAAATTTTAACACCAGCATTTGATGCTTCGTATAATTTTTCAATAATATCAGGATCCACTAATGAATTCATTTTAAACCAGATTTCTGCATTTTTACCTTTTTTAGAATTTAAAATCTCATTATCTATTTGTTCAGTAAGGGTTCTTCTTAAATTTATTGGCGAAATTGAAATTTTATTTAGATTTCTTGGTTTTGCGTAGCCTGTAACGTAATTAAAAAACTTTTCCACATCGGATGCTAATTTCTTATCTGAACTGAATAATGATAAATCTGTATAAATTTTTGCATTTACAGGATGATAGTTGCCAGTACCTAAGTGAACGTACGTCTGAATTTTACCTTGTTCTCGTCTTAATAATAACGAAGATTTTGCATGAGTTTTGTATTTGGCAAAACCATAAACAATTTGCACACCAGCTTTCTCTAAGCTTCTAGCCAATTGTATATTTGCCTCTTCATCAAATCTAGCTTTTATTTCTATTAAGGCTGTTACAGCTTTTCCATTTTCTGCTGCTAAAATAAGTGCTTTTACTATAGGGGAGTCTAGCGTTGTTCTATAGAGTGTTTGTTTTATTGCTATAACTTTTTTATCATTAGCTGCTTGATTAAGGAATTCAATCACTGCATCAAAAGTTTCAAAAGGATGATGAACTATTAAATCTTTTTTCTTAATTGTTTCAAAAAAATTATAGTTATATTCTTTTAATCTCTCAACATCCCTTGGATTAAAATGTTTAAATTTAAACTTTGGATTTTTAATTTTACAAATTTGGTCAATATCTTGAATTCCAACTAATCCTTCTATTTCATAAATATAATCAGAATTAATGTTTAACTTATTTGTTATAAATTTTACAAGTTCATTGTTGCTATTTTTTATAATCTCAAGTCTTACAATATCTCCTGTTCTTCTTTGTTTTAATGCCAATTCAAATGATCTTACAAGATCTTCGGCTTCCTCTTGTATTTCAACATCACTATCTCTTATTACCCTAAAGAGCATCTTGAGTTCAATTTTATGATCAGGAAATATTTCTGAAGCAAAAAAACTAATCAAATCATCAATAACAACATATTTTTTAAAATTTTTATTTCCTTTAACTTCAATAAATCTAGGTAATGCTTTTGGTATAACAATAATAGAATTAAGTATTCTTTTTTTATTTTTCTTCTTCAATTTCATTACTAAAGCACGTCCTTGATTAACTATAAATGGAAACGGATGCGCTGGATCAATTGCAGAAGGTGTTAATAGTGGATAAATTTCTTCATTAAAAATTTCTAATAATTTTTTTTTTTCAGAATTACTCAAGCTTTGAGGTTTTACTAAATTAATATTAGTTTTTTTTAGCTGTAAAACTAATTCTTTGAAAATTTTATTCTGTTTTTTTAAAAGATTATTTGTTTCACTTACAACTTCTGCCATTTGTTCTTCAGGTGTAAGACCATCGGAACTTAAAGAATCAACCTCTTGTTTTATTTGACTATGTAATCCAGCAACTCTGACCATGAAAAATTCGTCAAGATTTGAACCTGCTATTGATAAAAATTTAACTCTTTCAAATAGAGGGATTTCAATATTTTGTGCTTCCAATAAAACTCTATCATTGAATTTTAACCAAGATAACTCTCTGTTTATATATCTTGATTTAAGTTCATCTTTGTATTGTTTTTTTTGAGCACTCATAATATTTAGGAAATATGTTTGAATTATATGTCATGCGACATTCAAAATCTAGTTGGAGTAACTTAAATTTAAAAGATTTTGATAGACCATTAAATAAACGTGGTAAGAAAGATGCTAAATTAATTTGTGAATTTTTTATTAAAAAAAAGATTAATTTTGATTATGTCTTAGTTTCTGCATCAAAGAGAACAAAAAAAACCCTACAATTAATGTTAAAAAGATTAAAAAGACCAAAAAAAATTATATCATCAAAAAAACTTTATCTAACAGATGAGAAGAAAATAATTAAATATATCAAAAAAGTTCCAAAAACATATAATTCTATACTTTTAATTAACCATGAGCCAGCAATAACAAATTTAGTTAGAGAATTAATAAAAAATCATAATACTAATTTATTTAAACTACTAAATTATAAATTTTCAACATCAGCTTTTGCCAAAATTGAATTAAAAATTAAATATTGGTCTGAAGTTGAAAACAAAGGTGTATTGAAAGAATTTGTAAGGCCTAAGGATATTCAGGTTTCTAAAGAATAGCCAGCTGATCTTACTGTCCTAATTAATGGCTTTGTATCTTTAATATTTATTGCTTGTCTTAATCTTCTAATATGAACATCTACAGTTCTAGACTCCACATATATATTTTCACCCCAAACATTATTTAGAAGCTGTTCTCTTGAATAAACTCTTTTTGGATTTTTGATAAAAAAATCCAAAAGCTTAAATTCTGTAGGACCCAGGTTAATTTCTATATTTTTTCTGTAGACTCTTTTTGTTATTCTATCTATTTTTAAATCACTGAAAACAACCACATCTTCAGAAGACTGTGGTTTAGATCTTCTCAAAAGAGATTTTATTCTTGCATTTAATTCTTTTTGACTAAATGGTTTTGTAACATAATCGTCAGCACCTGTATCGAATGCTTTTAATTTATCTTCCTCTTCACCTTTGGCGGTAACCATTATTATAGGTATGTCTTTAAATTTTTTATCTTTTTTTAAATTTTTACAAATATCTACCCCTGACAAATCAGGTAGCATCCAATCCATTAATATTAAATCGGGATGTTTGTCTTTTATTTGTTTAAGAGCATCCTCTCCATTTTCTGAATAACTTACTTTGTGACCTTCTTTTTCTAAATTATATTTTAACAATGTTATTATAGGAGACTCATCTTCAGCTATAAACAGATGTGCAGACATTATTTATTTTTCACCATTAACTATTGGCTGTGAACCTTTAGGTCTATCTCCTTCTAAATAAGATCCATTAACTAAGAAGTAAATTTGTTCTGCAATATTAGTTACATGGTCTCCTATTCTTTCAATATTTTTTGTAACAAAAAGCAAATGAGATCCATACTCAACATTTTCTTTTCCTGACTTAAGATATTTGATTACTTCTTCCATACATAAATTAGTTAGATTGTCTACTTCTTCATCTTTTTCCCAGACATCCACCGCTATTTCAGGCGATCTATTTGTGTATGCGTCTAATACTAATTTAAGTTGTTTTTGCACAATAGCTCCAACTCTCTCTATAGATTGGGTTAGATTATCAGGTAAGTTATTGTTTATTAGTTTGGTTCTTTTAGAAATATTTTTGGCTAAATCACCTACTCTCTCAAGGTCAGAAGATATTTTGAGAGCAGTTACAGTTTCCCTTAAATCTATAGCCATCGGTTGTCTTAATGCAATCAAATCAACAACTTCTTGCTCTATTTGACTTTCAAAATTATCAATGACAGTATCATTATCTATTACAGCTTCTGCAATTGTGTTATCGTTATTACAAAGAGCTTTTATAGAATTTCCCAAAGCTGTTTCACAATTACCTCCCATAACAACCAAATTATTGGTTAATTGTTGTAATTGTTCCTCATAAGATTTTACTGTATGTGGTTTCTCAGTCATTATCCAAATCTCCCTGTAATATAATCTTGTGTTTGTTGTTGATTCGGGTTTTTAAATATCTTATCAGTAGACCCAACTTCTATCAATTTACCTAAATGAAAAAATCCAGTTTGCTGTGATACACGCGCTGCTTGAGACATTGAATGAGTTACTATAACAATAGTATGTTCCTTCTTTAGTTCATCAATTAATTCCTCAATTTGTGCCGTTGCTATAGGGTCTAATGCAGAACAAGGTTCATCCATTAAAATTACCTCAGGTTTAACAGAAATGGCTCTTGCTATACAAAGTCTTTGTTGCTGTCCTCCTGAAAGACCTGTTCCTGGTTCATTTAATCTATCTTTAACCTCATTCCAAAGAGCTGCTTTTTTTAAACTATCTTCAACAATTTGATCAAGCTCATCTTTAGATTGAGCCATACCGTGGATTTCAGGTCCATAAGAAATATTTTCATACAAAGTTTTAGGAAATGGATTTGGTTTTTGAAATACCATTCCAATTTTTTCTCTTAATCTTACAACGTCTGTACTCTTTTGATTGATATCATAATCATTAATTTTAATTTCTCCTTCAACTTTACAAATTTCAATTACATCGTTCATTCTGTTTAAACATCTTAGAAAAGTAGATTTTCCACATCCAGACGGGCCAATTAATGCCGTTACTTGTCTTTCTGGTATATCCATGTTGATATCAAAAAGAGCTTGTTTATCTCCATAAAAAACATTTACTTTTTTTGCTTCTATTTTATTCATTTTTTAGTTCCATTTCTTTTCAAATTTATGTCTTATCATTTGTGCTGCTAGATTCATTAATACTAAAAATATCAACAATACCATTATACAAGCTGATACCTTTTCGACAAAACCTCTTTCAGCACTTTCAGCCCAAATATATATTTGAACTGGTAAAGAGGCAGCTGGATCCATGGGCGAGCCTGGTATGGTATTAACAAAAGCAACCATTCCAATTAAAATCAAAGGTGCAGTTTCACCTAAAGCTTGCGCAAGACCAATTATTGTTCCAGATAAGGTTCCTGGTAAGGATAAAGGAACTGTATGATGTAGTGTTGTTTGCATCTTGCTAGCTCCCATGGCAAGAGCGGCTTCTCTAATACTTGGCGGAACTGCTTTCAATGATGCTCTAGCTGCTATAATGATCGTTGGTAATGTCATCAATGATAAAGTTATCCCTCCAACTAAAGGAGTGGATCTCGGTAAGCCAAATACTGCAAGTAACACACCAAGACCGAGCAACCCAAAAACTATTGATGGGACTGCCGCTAAATTATTAATATTTACCTCTATAAAATCTGTAAGTCTATTTTTGGGTGCAAATTCTTCTAAATAAATTGCTGCTAAAAGAGCCACTGGAAATGATACAGCTAAACAAACCAATATACTGAACAATGACCCCATGAATGAACTCGCTATACCGGCCAACTCTGCTTCTCTGGAGTCGGCGTTAGTAAAGAAACTAAAATTAAAATTGCTTACAACTTTTCCCTCAGAATTTAATCTATCAAAAATATTTAATTGGTAATCATTAACTCTTCTTCTCTCTTCAGGTAAATCTCTTGGATAGTTTCCTTTAAATACCTGATCTAAATCATCTGATGCCGTTAGCTTCACTTCAACAATTTTTCCAAAATCATCTGGATTTGAAAGAATATGATCTTTAATTTCCTCCTCAAATATAAAGGCAAACATTCTTTTAATGTCTGTGATTTGATCTTCATTAGCATTTTGATCTAATGCTGCAAAACTTTCTATACCAACATCGAAATATTCAGAGTCTTGTAAATCCTCCATAGAGGGTTTCTGGTTAGCATCCAAATACATAAATTCTGGATCGTAATTAATTGGTACTATTATCCAAGTTTTTTGAAAAGCTGTATATCCTGTGGAAAAAATTTTAAATAAAAATACAGCTAAAAACAACAAAGCTAAAATGATAGCTGTTTTACCATACATTTGAAATCGTTTCTCAGCCTTATATCGTTTATTTAAAAATTCTTCTCTATTAATCATATTTCTCTCTATATTTTTTAACTATTGATAGAGCTATTACATTTAAAATTAACGTAACAACAAATAATGTTAATCCCAAAGCAAAAGCAGCTTGAGTTTTAGGGTCTTCAAATTGTTGATCTCCGATTAATATTACTACTATTTGAGCAGTAATTGTTGAAGTAGACTCCAGCGGGTTAAAAGTTAAGTTAGCAGCTAATCCAGAAGCCATAACCACAATCATAGTTTCACCTATAGCTCTAGAAACAGCTAAAAGAATTGCACCAACTATACCTGGTAAAGCAGCAGGAAAAATTACTCTTTTAATTGTCTCAGATTTTGTTGCACCCATTGCATAACTACCATCTCTTAAATTCTGAGGAACACTATTTATGACATCGTCACTCAAACTTGAAACGAATGGAATAATCATCACTCCCATTACAGCACCAGCTGCAAGTGCACTCTCTGCAGAGACATCTAAACCAACAGCTGTTCCGATATCTTTTAAAAAAGGACCAACAGTTAAAGCTGCAAAAAAACCATAAACAACTGTTGGAATTCCAGCTAGTATTTCAACAATTGGTTTTGCAAATTGTCTAAATTTTTTTGATGCATACTCTGCTAGATAAATTCCACTTAATAAACCTACTGGTATAGCAACACACATTGCGATAAATGCGATAAAAAAAGTACCTGCAAAAACTGGTACAGCACCAAATGTGTCACTATACATTGAAGGGTCTAAAGCTTCACTAGCATCTCTAACAAAGGCTTTTGCTGGATACCAATGCATTCCAAATAAGTAATCAAAAAATGGAATAATTTTAAAAAACTCTATTGTTTGAAATAAAAGAGAAAAAACAATCCCAACTGTAGTTAATATTGCTGCTAAAGAGGCAAAGAAAAACAACCACTGTAAAAAAATTTCTACAGGTTCCCTTGTTCTGGTATTTTTAGATAACCTGTTATAAGCGTAAGCTATTGAGGCAATAAGTAAACATAATACAATTACAGCTTTTGAAGCTGAAGCTGTGCTTCGTAAAGATGCATATTTATCTGCTGCTGCCTGTAATGCTGTAGTTATTTCACCACTAAACTGTCCTCTTGAAAGTGACTTAGCTTTTTCAAATATGAGATTTAATTCTCCTTCTAACAATCCTTGATCACTAAAAGATTGTAAAACAATATATTTTACTACAGTTGGTTCAAAAATAGACCACAATGCAAAAATAATAAATGCAGGTGCTGCACACCATATTGATAAATAATATCCATAAAATTTTGGTAAAGCTGTAAGCCTAGTATTAGAAGATCTTATTGCAAATGCTTTTTTACGACCAAAAAAATAACTCGATAACGCTAATAGGACTATTGTTAAAAATATTACCGAGTTCATTTATATATTTAATCTTGTATTAAAAAAAAGGCCCTTATAAAAGGGCCTTTTTAAAGTTTGTTAACAAATCAAAATTACTCGCTCATTGCTACAAGATCGATAGCATTATCTCTTGTAGTTCTGTACATAGCTTTATCTAATGGTACTAAACCAATATCAGCTAAGTAACCTCTTTTTCCAATAGTTCCAGTTTTTGTAAATTCTTTTACGAATTCATGTAAACCTGGAATTACACCTACGTGTGCTTTTTTCACGTAGAAGAACAAAGGTCTTGCAACTGCATAGCTATAATCTTGAATAGATTCTAATGAAGGTTGTCCACCATCAATACTTGCTGCTTGTAATTTATCTTTAGCTGCTAAGTAGTAACTGAAACCAAAGAAACCAAACATATCTTTATCTTCAACTAATTTTTGAATGATTAAGCTATCATTTTCTCCAACTTCAATTGCTAAACCATCTTCTCTGTAAAGTTTCTCAGGTTTTTTGTATTTTTTATTTCCTGCTGCGAAACCTTCTTTGTAAAGAGCTTTAGCTTCTTTTGTCATACCTTTTTTCATAACTAAAGAATTCCAAGCATCTCTTGTTCCAGAAGTTCCTGGAGGAATCATTACTTTAATTGGCTTATTTGGTAAACTTGGGTCGATCTCATTCCAGTTTTTGTAAATGTTATCAACTAATTTACCATCAACTACAGTGTGAGCTGCTAGTGCTAAGTATAATTGTTCTTTAGTAAAATTAACTGGCTCTGAATCTAAGCTGTAAGCTAATGTTATACCGTCGTTACCAATAATAATTTCTACAATATCAGTAATACCATTTTTTGCACAAAGAGCTTTTTCTTTATCTTTCATAGCTCTTGAAGCATTAGTGATATCTGGGTGAGCTTCACCTACACCTGCACAAAATAATTTAGCTCCACCACCTGTTCCAGTTGACTCGATGATAGGAGTTTTAAATCCTTTTTTACCGAATCTTTCAGCAACCACTGTTGCGTATGGGAATACAGTTGAAGAACCAACGATTGTAATTTGATCTCTCGCTTGAGACGTTACAGTACTTAAAGTTAGTACTAAGAACGAAGCAAGGATAATAGTTAGTTTTTTCATTGATATTTCCTTTCGTAATTAAATTTAATCAACGACTCGCTTATTAGATTTGAATGTGGATGTTAATATTACAGATTTGTTACAGTTTTGTTAAAAACCTAACTTTTTAATTGAAATTTTTAGTTACAACAATTGTATCAAAATCATCAGCAAGACTTCCTTTGCAATTGATGGGGCTAACACCCTCTTTAAAAGCAAGCTCATTTGAAGGTCTTAAGGTAACTTCTAGTTGTATCATTGATACTAGTTCTTTAATCTTTTTATGCTCGTATTTCCATGAAGGCCAGCTTGTGGGAGTTGAAAATGTTGAAACGACATAAGATGAGGCTCTTGAGAAATTATAATTACTTTCATTTTGGTTCCTTAATAGATGATCTCTCACAGAAAAGAAAATATTCTTACATCTATACATATCTGAAAAATAGTTTGTTTTTGTCAATGTCTCGCTCATTGGTACAGATACTATTAAATCAATTGTATTTCTCCAGAATGATGAAACTACATCTGTATAAACATCATCAATTTCAATTTGTTTGTCAGGAAAATGTTTTTGAACTTGAGGAATTGCTGATTTCATATCCTCTTGCAATCTAAATATACCAATATCATAGACTGTGAGTTGTTGATTTCTAAGCAATGTTGTAATTGATTGAGCATTCAAGGAAGAAGTTAACAATATTAGAGAAAGAGAAAAAAATATTATTTTTTTAAACATAACCATAACAATTAAGATTCTTACAAAAAAAGAAAGTTAATACAAATTAAATTAATGATCTAAAAGTATTGATAAATGTAATAAATTACAATTCACTAGGAATATGAATATTGAATTCTGTGCCTTTGCCCAATTGACTTTTAATTTCAAATTCACCTCTATGCTGAGTTACAATGTGTTTCATTATTGCTAAACCGAGACCTGTACCACCAACTTTTTTACTTTTTTCAATGTCCACTCTGTAAAATCTTTCAGTAATTCTAACAATCTGATTTTGAGGTATACCGATACCTTCATCTATAATTGAAATTTTAACACCTGGTTTAACTAGTTTGCCAACACTTTTTGATGTTAATACTTTAATAGATTTATTTTTTTCGGAATATTTAATTGAATTATCAATTAAATTTGAAAAAACAGTTAGCATTCTATCTTCATTGCCAATAATTTTATCAAAATGTTTGTCTACATTAATATTCAAATCAATATTATTTTTTTCGATATTTGTAATGTGTATGTCTTTTAATTTATTAAATATTTTTTCTAAACTTATTTTATTACTTGGTCTAATATGTTCTTCTAATTCAATTCTACTTAAAATTAATAAATCGTTAATTAAATTTTCCATTCTAGAGGTTTGTGAGCCCATTATATCTAAAAATTTTTGCTTAGCTGGTTCATCGTTTTTTGCGGGTCCTTGTATAGTTTCTACCGCACCTTTAATTGACATAAGTGGAGTTCTTAATTCATGACTTACATTTGCAACAAAATCAGTTCTAAATTTTTGAGCTTTTGAAATTTCTGTCAAATCTTTGAGAAATAAGACCACAGACTCTTGATCTGGAAATAGTTTTGTTGGACCGGGGATGGCATAAACCCTGTAATGCTGATAAGATGGTAAATCAATTTCAAGATCTATATGATCCGTTTTATTATTTATTTTTACATTATTTATAAGATTATCTAACTCAGGATTTCTTATAATTGATCCTAAATGTTTATTTTCTAAATTATTACCAAATCTTATTTTGGCACTTGGATTGGCGTAATCAATTATGTTTAATTTATTAAGAGCAATAAATTGATCCTCTAATTCATCTAAAATAAATTTTTTATCCTTATTTGGATCATATTTAGATAGGATAGTTTTTTTTTCTTCAATACTATTTTTTTTAGTATTCCATAATTTTATAGCTAAAATTATTATTATTAATATTAAAATTAATTCAAAAAAACCAATCATCTGTAAGAAATTTGAAACATATGTTTAACAAAAATTAAATAAGAATCTCTTATTTAATTTTAATGTTAACTTTAAAACATTTTTCAAATACTAATTATAGTAAAAAATTTTACATAAATACTGGAAATTTTTTTAAACCTACTTTTATCACTAAATTGGCCGACACTAAAAGTGAGATAAAAGCTGCACAAAAACTAAGGTATAAAGTTTTTTTTGAAGATAGAAAAAAGAAAAAAATAATAAACATTTCAAGTTTCAAAAAGGATACCGATATTTATGATAAATATTGTGACCATATAATCGTTTCTTATAAAAAAAATAAATTTAGTAAAACCAATATTATCGGTACATACAGGTTACTTAAGCAGGAAAATAGTGGGAATGTAGGATTTTGTACAAGTGAAGAATATAATTTAGACAATTTAATTAAATCACCAAAATATAATAATTTATTGGAAGTAAGCAGATCATGTATTCACAAAGATCATAGAAATAAAAATATACTACAATCAATGTGGAAAGAAATTCATAGATACGTAGTATCAAATAAAATACAGGGTTTATTTGGTACAGCTAGTTTCTTGCACACAGATTATAAAAAAATAGAAGATGAGCTAATCTATTTGCAACAAAATTTTATAATGAATAAAGAAGTTGAGGTCACAGCAAATCCAAAAATGTCAATAAATATTGATTACAATAAAAAAGTCAAACCATCTTTAAAATTAATTAAAAATCTTCCAACATTGATCAAAGGATACCTGAAACTAAATGCTAAAATTGGAAATGGTGCAATCATTGATCCTAAATTTAA
The DNA here is from genome assembly GCA_902546145.1 of uncultured Pelagibacteraceae bacterium. GTDB lineage: Bacteria > Pseudomonadota > Alphaproteobacteria > Pelagibacterales > Pelagibacteraceae > Pelagibacter. The sequence goes on from CACCIT010000003.1 coordinate 45,115, forward strand.
AACTATTGATATATTTGTTTTTGTGGAATTTAATAAGATTGATACAAAGTATTTAGAAAAATTCTCTTACTAATATTGTGGAAATATTAAAAAAAATTACAAAATATTCTTATATACAAAATCTATACTCCAAAAATTATAATAACTTTAATAACAAAAATTTTTGGGATGAAACTCTTAAAATTTTAAACATTAAATATAATGCTCAAGGAATTCAAAATATACCATCATCAGGACCAACTATCTTAGTTGCAAACCATCCTTTTGGCATATTAGACGGTTTAATACTTTCTTCTATAGTCTCTAATATTAGGAAAGATTACAAAATTCTTATAAATAATGAATTAACAAAAATTGATCATATTACAGAATATTTATACCCTTTAAAATTTAGCACTAATAAAAAAGATGTTATCTTCAATATTAATAGCAAAAATAATTCTATAAATCACATAATGAACGGTGGTTGTTTAATCACATTTCCGTCAGGTGAAGTTGCTACATCTAAATTCATATTTGATAACCCAAAGGAAAGAAAGTGGAAACCATTAATTGGTTCTATTATAAAAAAAAGTAATCCAACAATAATACCTGTAAAATTTTTTGGAAAAAATAGTAAGTTTTTTCAGTTTACAGGATTTATAAATAACAATTTAAGAAGAGCTTTATTTATACGTGAACTCTTAAACAAGAAAAATGAAACTTTCAAAGTTATAATAAATAAACCTATTTATGAACTTAAAACAAAAAATTTAACTAATGAAGAGATTTCCGAAAATTTAAAAAATATTGTTATAGGTATTAATTAGGTGAAATATTATCAAAAAATATCTTAGCAGTTTCTTCCCAGCTGTATTTTTTAGAAAATTCTAGACAATCTTGTCTACTTATCTTTAAAGCTTTCAAAGCAGAAGCTTTTAAATCATTATCCAAAGTATCAATTTTAGTTCCACCTAAAATATCTTTTGGGCCTGGTACAGGGTATGCTGCTACGGGTGTACCACAATTTAAAGATTCTAAAACAACAATACCAAAAGTGTCAGTTTTACTGGGAAATACAAAAACATCTGATGATGCAAAGTGTGAAGCCAATTCTCCATTAGTTCTCTCACCTAAAAAAATATCATTGGGAAATTTCTTTTTCAAATTTTCAAGATCTGGACCTTTGCCTATGACGACTTTGGTACCTTCTAGATCTAAGTCTAAGAATGCTTTAATATTTTTTTCTACCGCTACTCTTCCAACGTAAATCCAAATTGGTCTTTTGTAAGGTAGATCTCTTTTTTGTGGATTTTTAAAAGCACCATGGTTACCTCCTCTTGTCCAAGTTACCATCTTGCTATTATCAATTCCTAAATCGATCAATTCTTTTCGCATCGACTCTGTTGTTACTAAAATTCTCTCTGCTTTATTATGAAAATTACATAAAAATTTTTCTGACCATTTAGCTGGGATGATCGGCATATAAAGCTTCATATACTTATCAAATCTAGTGTGAAAACTTGTAGTAAATTTTAATTTATTTTTTATACAATACCTTCTTGCCATAAAACCTAAAGGACCCTCTGTTGCAATATGAATTGCGTTAGGATTTATTGATTTAATTAAGTTTCCTACTCTTGGCCAAACATTTAAAGACAATCTAATTTCATTATACTTTGGCATTGGTACAGTCATGAACTGTTGCGGCGTTATATATTCAATTTGATGACCTTGAGATTTTAATATTTCACCAGTTTCATGAAGAGTTCTAACTACACCGTTGACTTGCGGATAATAAGCATCTGTTACAATCAAAATTTTCATTAAGATGCTTTTTTAAGTTGATCATCTTCTACTGTATTAGATGATATCATTTCATCTTCATCTACATTTACATAATCTTTTCTAATTTTGTCCCAATAAATTATTTCAAAAGTACCATCATAATTCTCAGCGAGTGCAGTGCAAGACTCAACCCAATCACCACAATTTAAGTAATTTACTCCATCAAAATCCTCATTCGTAGCGTGATGAATATGACCACAAATTATTCCATCAAATTTCTTTTTCTTACCATATTGAGCAATAGTTCTTTCATATTCACCGATATATTTAACTGCATTTTTAACTTTATATTTTAAATACTTAGCCAAAGACCAATAAGTTTTTCCTCTCAATTTTCTAAAGAAATTAATAACTATGTTTAGTCTCAATAGCATTTCATAAGCTATTGAACCTAACTTGGAGAGCCATTTGGCATATCGCATAACACCATCCCAAGCATCGCCATGAACAACTAAATATTTTTTATTTTGTACCGACTGGTGAATTACTCTGTTAATCATTTTGATTTGTCCAAAATGCATTGGAATAAACTTCCTAAATACTTCATCGTGATTACCAATAACATAAAACACTTCTGTTCCATGACGAGCTTTTCTCAATATTTTTTGAACTACGTCGTTGTGTGCTTGTGGCCAATAAAAGTTTTTTTGCAATGCCCACACATCTATAATGTCACCAACACAATACAATTTTTCAGATCTTGTATTCTTAAAAAATTCTAACAATTTCTCCGCTTGGCATCCCTTTGTTCCAAGGTGAACATCTGAAATAAAAATACTTTTATATTGTAAAATGGGTTTCACTATGCAGCTCCAATCTGAGATAATTATTCTCAATTAATACTAGAATCATTAACCTGGTTGTGTCATAGTAATGTTAAAGATTTATTAAAATAAAAATAACAAGATAAAATGAAATTTTGCTTTATTTATAACAAAAAAGCTTCTTCTGGTAGAAAATCCAATTTTATAAAAAAAATTTGCAACAACCTAAAATTGTCGCATCATGTTGATCTCTTTGAAACAGTTACTGAAAAAGAAGCTGAAGATTTATTTAAACAAATCGTAAAGCAAGATTACGATAGATTAGTAGTTGCTGGAGGTGATGGCTCTGTGTGTTTTGCCATAAATCAACTAATCAAAAATAATTTTCAACCAAAAGAAAATTTTGCAATTGGATATGTACCAGCTGGTACAGCAAACATTTTACAAGCAGAACTTGGAATGTCTAAAAATATAAATAAAATTTTACAAACATTAACGTCGGATAACTTAGAAAAAACTAATCTTGTCAAAATTAATGACAATTATTTTATTCTCATGGCTGGCATAGGTTGGGATGCTCAAATTGTTCAATCTATAAATTCTAAAATTAAAAAAATACTAGGAAAAGTAATATTTGGAATTAAAGGATTAGAAAAATTTATTTTTATGAAAAATACTAAGATTAAAGTAAATATTGATAACGAAGAATTGTTAGCAGATTGGGTATTATGTTCGAATAGTAAATATTATGCGGGTCACCATAAAATAACAGATACAAATATTTTTGAAGAAAAATTTACAACATATATCTTTAAAGATTTAAGTAGAATGAAACTTTTATACTATATCTTTCTAATTATTTTTAATGGCAATCTTAATAAATCAAATTCGGTAATCACAAAAAATACAAACGAAGTTAAACTTAAAACTATTGATAAAAGCATACCCATACAGATAGATGGAGATAATTTTGGCTCTCTTAAGGATATAGTTATCAAATCTTCTAAAAGAAAATTTAATTTACTAAAAGCAGCCTGAAAATATTATTTACTTCATTTTGAAAGTTTGCAATAATTTATTTAATTTAAATACAATTGGGGGTTGATATGAAGAAAAAACTAAAAAACTTTGCAAAGAAAAAACAAAAAATAAACAAATCAATTCATAAATTAAAAAATAAAATTAGTTTAAAAGAAAAAAAACTAGATAAGATCAGTATAAAAGTTGCAAGTGTAGAGAAAAAAATTGCTGAGAAAAAAGCTAAAAAACTAGCTAAAAAAAAAACTAATCAAAATCCAGCATCAGTAAATAATTAAATTTCAATTCGTCTTTCCTCTTCTTAAAATTTAAGAAGAGGAAAGTGATTAACTCACAAAATTTTAAAATTAAGAGGTAAGAATAATTTAGAAACTTATTAAAATTTTGTTCTAAACTTTTAGAATTTAAATATTTCAAAAATATAAACTAATTATTACAAGATTATTACTTTTTCAAAACTCTTCCGTACACATCTTGAAATCTTACAATATCAGTTTCCTTTAATATTGAGCCTACTTGGGCTTCCATAATTTTAACTGGTTTTTGTCCAGAGTTTTGAACTCTATGTATAGCCTCTAGTGGTATAAATATATGTTCACCAGGTTTTTTAATAATTGTCTCTTTGTTTAGAGTTATTTTGGCATTACCTTGCGTGACCAACCAATGCTCAGCTCTATGATGATGCTTTTGTAAACTTAGTATTCCTTTTGGTTTAACATAAAGTTCTTTAATTAAAAATTCTTTGCCTTCAAATAGGTTTGTGTACCTACCCCACGGTCTAAAATAAACATTTTTCTTCTTAATATATTTGTTTTTATTTTTGTCATACATTTTTAAAATTTCTTTCCAACTTCCAAGATCTGACCAAGGTATATCTAATTTAATTGCATTAATTTGCTTTGTTTTTTCAAGGATTGCATAATCAAAAGATTTAGCAGTTGCTTTTATAAATGAGGATTTATTTAAATGATAAGTATTTGATTTATATTTTGCCTTATTAACTGCTGTTACACAATTTCTATATATAGTTGGGTTATATTTTTTAAAGTTATTGATGATTGAATCTTTACGAAGATAAAACATTCCTGAGTTCCAATATCCACTTTTTCGAATGATTTCTTTTGCTTTTGCTTCTTTAGGTTTTTCAATAAATCTAGTTACTTTATTAATGTTACTTTTAATTTTTTTAGTTAAGAAATAACCGTAATCACTTGTTGGTGATTTTGGTTTGATACCAAATACAAAAATATTATTTTCATTAAGATTGGACTTATTTTTATTGATAGCCTTATTAAATATATTTATTTTCTCAATCAAATGATCAGCTGTGAAAAACATTAGTGGCTGATTATCAGGAATATCTTTTATTAAAGCTGTGCTTAAGATAGCTGGAGCCGTATTTCTTTTAGCTGGCTCAACAACAATTTTATATTTATTAATTTTGTTTTTTCTTAAATGTTGCTTAACTTTACTTAGATATTTTTTGTTTGTACTTATAATAGGTGCATCATAAATGGATGCTTTTGTTCTCTCTAGAGTTTTTCCAAGTAAAGTCCAATTGCCAAAATCAATAAACTGTTTTGCTTGATGATTTTTAGAATTAGGCCAAAGACGTGTACCAGCACCACCACATAAAATAACTGGTCTTATTTTCATTAAATCTCTGAATAGTCTTTAACTTCCTTTTTCTTACCTGGATGAGTTGGAGCACCTAAATATGCTGGTCCAACTGTTTGTGCGTATTTCCACAAAGTACCTGATCCAAAGTCAGATTTTTTAGCTTTCCATTTTCTTCTTCTAGAAGCTAATTCTTTTTTAGAAAGCCTTACATTGATTGTTCCTTTTTTAGCATCAATATCAATGATATCTCCGTTCTTTAAAAGGCCTATAGGACCCCCTAGAGCGGCCTCAGGGCCTACGTGACCCACACAAAAGCCTCTTGTGGCTCCAGAGAACCTTCCATCAGTTATAAGGGCTACTTTCTCCCCTTTTCCCTGACCGTAAATTGCACCAGTTGTAGACAACATTTCTCTCATACCAGGACCTCCAACTGGACCTTCGTATCTTATAATAATTACATCACCATCATTATACTTTCTACTTTGAACAGCTTTCATAGCGCTTTCTTCATTATCAAAGCATCTTGCTTTTCCAGTAAATTGTAATTTTTTAAGTCCTGCAACTTTAACTATTGCTCCTTCTGGAGCTAAGTTACCTTTTAATCCAACAACACCACCTGTTGGAGATAACGGATCTTTATAAGATCTAATTACTTTTTGTTTAGGATTAAATTTAATATTTTTTAAATTTTCTTTCATGGTTTTACCTGTAACAGTCATACAATCTCCATGAATATATCCACCTTCATATAAAGTTTTTAAAAGCATTGGTACACCACCTGCTAACCACATATCTTTTGCAACATATTTTCCACCAGGTTTTAAATCTGCAAGATAAGGTGTTCGTTTAAAGATTTTTGCAACATCCATTAAATCAAATTTAATTCCTGCTTCATTAGCAATAGCTGGTAAATGAAGACCTGCATTTGTAGATCCACCAGTTGCAGCAACAATTGTTGCAGCATTTTCTAAAGCTTTTCTTGTTACAATATCTCTTGGTTTAATTTTTTTCTGTAAAAGGTTCATAACCATTTTACCACTTTCTTTTGCATATTTATCTCTTTCCTCATAAGGAGCAGGCGTTCCTGCTGAATAAGGTAATGCTAAACCAATTGCTTCAGACACACATGCCATTGTGTTAGCAGTAAACTGACCGCCACAAGCACCCGCACTTGGACAAGCAACTAATTCTAATTTTCTAAGTTCTGCTGCTGACATTTGACCTGATGAGTGTTTTCCAACTGCTTCAAATACATCTACTACAGTTACATCTTTTCCTTTGTAAGTACCTGGAAGAATGGATCCACCATAAATAAATACACTTGGTACATTAAGTCTAACCATTGACATCATTAAACCTGGTAATGATTTATCACAACCAGCAATACCAACTAATGCATCATAACAATGTCCTCTAACAGTAAGTTCAGCGGAGTCTGCAATAACCTCTCTTGAAATTAATGAAGATTTCATTCCTTCATGACCCATTGCAATTCCATCAGTAACAGTAATTGTACAAAATTCTCTTGGTGTTCCACCATTTGCTCTAACACCTTTTTTAACAGATTGTGCTTGTCTCATTAAAGCTATGTTGCAGGGTGCTGCTTCATTCCAAGTTGAAACTACTCCAACAAAGGGTTTTGCTACATCTTTTTCTGTTTCACCCATTGCATAGTAAAAAGATCTATGAGGTGCTCTATCTGGTCCTAATGATGTATGTCTACTTGGAAGTTTCTTTTTATTAAATTTTGCCATTATATACCCTTTATTGTTACTGATATTTTTTCAATATCATTCTTTAAATTATTATAATTAGTTTTTTCTTGTTCAACAATCTCTTTTGGTGCACGATCAATAAAACTTTTATTCTCTAATCTTTGAGAAATTTTATTCATTTCTTGTTCTAATTTACTTTGTTTAGTTGTTAAGTTTTCTTTAATTAATTTTAAATCCACATCTTTATCAAAATAAATTTTAAATAAGTCACCTGAAACAACCATTGTTGCAGCAGGTTTTTCTAAATCATCATTAAGTATGCTGTTTATTCTTCCAAGTTTTTTTAAGATAACTTCATTCTTATTAATAAATTCTTTTTGATTGTCATTGATACCTCTAACTGAAACATCAATAAATGATCCTGGGCTAACATTTAGCTCATTTTTAAAAGATCTAAGCTCTGAAATTATATTGATGATGTTTTCTACCTGCTCAGTGCTATCATCTTTCTTAGTCTCTCCAATTACCCAATTTTTATGCATTAAAAAATCACTACCATTCTTATCAAATTGGTCTTTGAGCCATATTTCCTCTGTTACAAACGGAATAAATGGATGAAGTAAGATTAATATTTGTTTAAATACATAAGATGATACTTTTTTAACCTCTGCTTTTGCGTCATTATCATCTGAAAATAAGATAGTTTTAGATAACTCTAGATACCAATCACAATATGAGTGCCAAGCAAACTGATAGGCGTTTTTTGCAGCTTCATCAAATCTATAATCTTCAAGATTTTTTTGAATTTTGTTCTTTGCCTCTACTAACTCTGAATAAATCCACTTATTAATATTTACATTTAAATTAGGTAGATCATCAATATCTTTAAAATCACATTCATTTGTTATTAAAAAGTTATTAGCATTCCATAATTTATTTAGAAAATTTCTATAACCTTTAACTCTATCTTCTGATAATTTTACATCGGTCCCAGGTGAAGCCATTGAAAGCAGGGTAAATCTCAATGCATCAGCACTATATTTTTCAATTAAATCTAAAGGATCAATTACGTTTCCTTTTGATTTAGACATTTTCTGTCCTTTTTCATCTCTTACAAGTGCATGAACATATATGTCTTTAAACGGTTCTTTATTTAAAAATTCCGTTCCAAACATAATCATTCTAGCAACCCAGAAAAAGATTATATCAAAACCAGTTACCAATACTGAAGTTGGATAAAATTTCTTTAAATAATTATCATCTTCTGGCCACCCTAAAGTAGCAAAAGGCCATAAACCAGATGAAAACCAAGTATCCAAAACATCAGGATCTCTATTTAGTTCTACTTCTTTTTTGTAAAATTCTTTTGCTTGTGATTTTGCTTCTTCTTCATTTATAGCAACAAAAATTTTGTTATCTGGTCCGTACCATGCAGGTATTTGATGTCCCCACCACAATTGTCTTGAAATACACCAAGGCTCAATATTGTTCATCCATTGAAAATATGTCTTTGACCAATTTTCAGGAAAAAAATTTGTTTTTTTAGAATTAACAACTTCTTTTGCTTTAACAGATAATTTACCAGCATCAGCAAACCATTGCTCTGTTAGAAAAGGTTCAATTATAGAATTAGATCTATCACCATATGGAACTTTATTTTTAATATTTTCTTCTTTTACAAAAAATTCTTTTTCTTTCAGTTCTTTTAAAATTCTTTTTCTAGCTTCAAATCTATCAAGACCTACGTAATGCTTGGGAGCATTTTCATTTATCTTACCTTCTTCAGTAAAAATATTAATGATTTCAAGATTGTTTCTTTGACCTACATCATAATCATTAAAATCATGTGCAGGAGTTATTTTTAATGCACCTGTACCCTGTTCAGGATCAGCATAATCGTCTTCTATAATTTTTATTTTTCTACCAACAATTGGTATAGTTACTGTTTTACCAACGAATGATTTAAACCTTTCATCTTTTGGATTAACGGCTATAGCAGTGTCGCCTAGCATTGTTTCAGGTCTTGTAGTTGCTATAGTTATAAATTCGCTGGTTCCATCTATAGGATATTTAATATAATAAATTTTTGAATTTACTTCTCTTTGATCTACCTCTAAATCTGAAATAGCTGTCTTAAGAACAGTGTCCCAGTTTACTAATTTCTTATCTTTGTAAATTAAACCTTTATTGTAAAGCTCTACAAAAACTTTGATAACTGATTTGGATAAATTTTCATCCATTGTGAATGCATTTCTTGACCAGTCACAAGAACAACCAAGTTTTTTTAATTGGTTAATTATTATGTCACCATATTGCTCTTTCCATTCCCAAACTTTTTCAATAAATTTGTCCCTACCAATCTCATTCTTATCTATCTTTTCAGAAGTGAGTTTTTTCTCTACTAAAGCTTGAGTTGCAATACCAGCATGGTCAGTTCCTGGTTGCCATAAAGTTTCATAATTATTCATCCGATGATAACGAACTAATAAATCCTGAATAGAATTATTTAATGCGTGCCCCATATGGAGGCTACCAGTTACATTTGGTGGAGGAATTACTATTGAAAATTTTTTAGAATTTTCTTTTGGTTTAAATAGTTCATTTTTTTCCCAATATGAATAAATCTTATTTTCAACTTCAGAATGGATATATTTATCATTACTCATTGATTTTAAAGTTTATAATTTAATAATCTTATTTAACAATAATCAATTTGGATCGTTATTTAATAGACTAATATTAAAAATTTAATATAAAAAGGCCTGAAGCTATTCGTCTAAAAGATGGCAACGTGGCGGAATGGTTACGCAGAGGATTGCAAATCCTTGTATCCCGGTTCGATTCCGGGCGTTGCCTCCAAAAAAAATCTTGTTTTAGTTTTAAAAAAAAGTAAGTTGTGATTTTTACATTCCTCGGTAGCTCAGTTGGTAGAGCAGTTGACTGTTAATCAATTGGTCGCAGGTTCGAGTCCTGCCCGAGGAGCCAAAAAAAAATAATCTAGAAATATATTTGATAATACGCAAATAACCAAAGGGGTCCCATTTTGGTTATGATTAAACTGCTTTAGAAATATTAGATCCTGAAATTTGTAATGTTTTGTTAAATTTTAATTTTTGATCAGCATTAAGTTCTGAATAAACTTTTGCTAAAAAATTATAATTAACATTCATATGTCCTTCTTGAGATTTTTCTAAATTAACTAAATATTCTGAAAAATCTTCAAAGAAATAATTGATCGGCACTTTTAAATAATTTGAAAGTTGAAGTAATCTAATTGAACTTACTCCATTAGTTCCTTTTTCGTATTTTTGAATTTGTTGAAATGTTACGTTAATTGCTTTTGCAACTTTTGTTTGGGTTAAACCTAAAGCCAATCTTCTTAACTTAAGTTTGTTCCCTAAGTGTTTGTTGAAATTATCTTCCATTAAGACCCCTCTTAATTAAATTTTAAAACTCTATTGAACAAATTTATTTGATCTACTGCAATAGAAAAATTTATTTATTTTAATAAAAAAACCTCAAAAACTAAAAACTTGTCAAGCAATTGTTAAGATTAGAATGTATATAAATTTTACAAGATTTGGCTTAAAAAAAGCTTGGTACGATCACTCTTTGGATTAGCAAAAAACTCTTTTGTGTCGGCTTTTTCTACTATCATACCTTCATCCATAAAGATCATTTTATCTGCAACTTCCTTAGCAAAGCCCATTTCGTGTGTAACAACAATCATCGTCATACCTTGGTTAGCTAAATCAACCATTACATCAAGAACTTCCTTAATCATTTCTGGGTCAAGGGCTGATGTTGGTTCATCAAACAACATAATCTTTGGTTCCATGCATAAAGCTCTAGCAATTGCTACCCTTTGTTGCTGACCGCCAGATAATTGACCTGGAAATTTTTGAGCTTGGTCAAGTATTTGAACTCTTTCTAAATGTTTTAGTGCTAATTCTTCAGCTTCTTTTTTAGGCATTTTTTTTACCCAAATAGGAGCAAGTGTGCAGTTATCTACAATAGATAAATGGGGAAATAGATTAAATTGCTGGAACACCATTCCAACTTCAGCTCTAATTTGTTCAATATTTTTTGTATCTTCAGTTAAAGTATTGCCATCAACAATGATATCTCCTTGTTGATGTTCTTCTAATCTGTTTATGCATCTAATTAATGTAGATTTACCAGATCCAGATGGTCCACAAACTACAATTTTTTCTTTTGGTTTAACTTCTAAATTTATGTCTTTTAATACTTGGAAATCTCCAAACCACTTATTTACATTTTTAATTTGAATAATACTGTCAGACATAATTATCGCTCTGTTTTATATTTTTGTTCTAAATTATAGCTATACTTACTCATTGCATAACAAATAATCCAGAAAATTATTGCTGCAAATACATAGCCTTCCATTGCAAATCCTAACCATTCTGGATTAGTTTTTGCTAAATTTAACATCCCAACTATCTCTAATAATCCAACTACAAATATTAAAGGTGTGTCTTTAACTAATGCTAAGAAAGTATTAGCAATACCAGGAATTACTAATTTAAGTGCTTGAGGTAAGATTACAAATATGTGCATCTTCCAATATCCCATACCTAATGATTTTGCTGCCTCGTATTGACCTCTTGGTAAAGCTTGCAAACCTCCTCTTATAACTTCTGCAACATAAGCAGCTTCGAATAATGAAATTGCAATAATTGCTCTAACTAGCTTATCTATGAAAAAATCTTCCGGTAAAAACATTGGAAACATTACAGCAGACATAAATAGAACTGTTATAAGCGGTACCCCTCTCCAAAATTCAATAAATCCTACAGATATATATCTAATCAAAGGTAACTCAGATCTTCTTCCTAAAGCAAAAGCCATCCCAATAGGAAAACAGAAAATTAAACAGAAGAAAGAAATAATGAATGTCAGAGACAATCCACCCCAAGCACCAGTTTCAACCCAATTTAAACCATCAAGTTTACCAAGCTCAATTAACTCTTCATAAAAAACGAAGTACTTAAGAACTATATAAAGAGTAATTGGTACTATTAAAAAATAGTAAAACTTAAATCTACTTGGAATAAAAAATCCAAGAATAATTGAAATAACTGCAGCGATTATACCATAAGAGAAATCAAAAAATACTGGTCCGCCTGATATAAAAAAGAAAATAAATAAAAAAGCGATAAAAGGATAAATAACTACATAGTATAAAGTCAAATACTTTTTAAATTTCTCTGTCGCAAAATATCCAACTGATCCAAGTAATGCCAAAGAAATAAAAGATAAATTTATTCTCCATTGTTCAGCATTTGGATACATACCATACATAAATCTGTTAAACCAAACTTTGATATATGTCCAACATGCACCAGATCCAGAGCAAACATCTTTACTATCTCCTGCAAAACTAGCATCAACAAAAAACCAACTTAGAATTGGTGGTGTTGCTTTTATGATTACAAAAATAATTAATAATGAAAGAACTGCGTTAAAACTATTGGTATTAATATTTTTGTTTAGACTGTCTAAAAATTTATATCCACTATGTTCAATCCTAATAAAATGAAGACCTATAAATCCAATCACTAAAGGTATCACAAAACTTAGCAAAGTTGGTAGGAAACCCGTGATGTTAACATTAAAAAAAGAATTCAAAAATACATCTAAAACACTAATAGAAAACAACAAAGAACCCAAATACAGAAATGTATTTAAATTATCTTTATCAGGTCTTAAAAAATTAATTTTTGACATTTATTTTTCCTTAATAGCAATTTTTTTATTGTACCAATTCATCAATATAGAAATTGATATACTCAAACTTAAGTAAGTAAGCATAGTAATAGAAACGATCTCAATAGCTTTTCCTGTTTGCATTAATGCAGTTCCTGCAAATACTAAAACTAAATCAGGGTAAGCAATTGCAGCCGCTAATGATGAATTTTTTGTTAAATTTAAATATTGGTTAGTAGTTGGTGGTATAATAATTCTTAAAGCTTGAGGCATTACTACTAATTTTAAAACTTGATTTGGGTTTAAACCAATCGATGCAGCAGCCTCTTTTTGACCTTTTCCAACACCTTGAATTCCAGCTCTTACACACTCAGCAATAAAAGTTGCTGTATATAATGCTAAAGATAAAGTTAATGCAATTAATTCAGGTGGTAAATTTAATCCTCCTTCATATTTATAAGAAGTTGCAGCTAGTTGTTTTAATTTAGGTATCTCAAATGAAAGGCTTACACCTCCTATTAAAAAACTTAGTAGAGGTAATATAAAAATTAATCCTAAAGATATCCACAATACCGGTAACTGTTTACCTTGGGTTTCTTGAACTTTTCTTGCATGAATTCTAATAACAACTATTGCAATTATTGCTGCAACTATTGAATAAAAGAAAACATTAAAATTTTCCCAAACAAAAGCTGGAACATACAAGCCTTTAATAGTTAAAAAGAAGACACCAAACATTGCATCAGCATCCTGAGGTAAAGGTAAAGCTCTCAATGCTGCAAAATACCAAAAAAATATTTGTAAAAGTAATGGAATATTTCTAAAAAATTCTACATAAAAAGCTGCAAATTTATTAATTAAATAATTTGGCGAAAGTCTTGCTACACCTACAATTATTCCAAGTATAGTTGCAATGATAATTCCAATTACAGAAACTAAAATAGTGTTTAACAAACCAACGAGATATGCTCTAAAATAAGAATGTGATCCGTCGTATTCTATTAAAGAAAATTGAACATCAAATGAAGACTCTTGAGATAAAAAACCATATCCAAAATCAATACCTCTGTTTTCCATATTGACTTGGGCGTTATAACTAAAGAAACCAAAAACTAGAACTACTGCTAAAACTGTAATTAATTGAGGAACTATTTTTTGTAATTTGAAGTTCATTTAAGAGCTTATAAAAAAAAGGGCTAGAAAAATCTAGCCCTTTTTAATTAGTTAAATATGCAATTATCTTGCAGGTGGTACGTAAAGAATTCCACCTTTAGTCCATAATTCATTTGGACCTCTGTCTGGTAAAATTCCAGTGTCAGCTATATTTCTTTTGTAGCTTTCACCATAGTTACCTACTTGCTTGATAATTCTTAAGCTCCACTCATTGTCTAGACCAAAAGCAGCACCTAATTCACCTTCAGCACCAACTAATCTTTTTACAGCTGGGTTGTCTGAAGTTTTCATAGAATCTGCATTAGCTGAAGTAATTCCATACTCCTCAGCTTCGATCATAGCATTTAAAGACCATCTAACGATATCTTCCCATACTGAGTCACCTTGTCTAACAACTGGTCCTAAAGGCTCTTTAGAAACAGTTTCAGGTAATACAATGTGATCATCTGGGTTACTCATTTTAGTTCTTTGTGCAGCAAGACCTGATTTATCAGTAGTGTAAGTATCACATCTACCAGCATCATAAGCAGCTACGACTTCGTCAGCTTTTTCGAAAGCAACTGGCTCATAAGAAATTCCTTTAGAGTTAAAGAAGTCTCTCATGTTTAACTCAGTTGTTGTACCAATGTTTGTACAAGCTGAGATACCATCTTTGAATTGGCTTGTTGAAGTGATACCTGAACTTTTTCTAACCATGAAACCTTGACCATCGTAGAAGTTTACTCCAACGAAAGTTAGTCCGATATCAGCATCTCTAGAAAGAGTCCAAGTTGTGTTTCTTGACAAGATATCAATCTCACCAGAAGTTAAAGCTGTAAATCTTTCTTTAGCACTTAATGGCGTAAACTTAACTTTGTTTGCATCACCTAGCACTGCAGCAGCTACCGCTCTACATACATCAACGTCAATACCAGTCCAATTTCCTGCTGCATCAGCATTAGAAAATCCTGGAAGACCTTGAGATACTCCACATCTTACAAAACCCTTCTTTTGAGTGTTTTTAAGTGTTTTAGATTTTTTAGCAGCCATAGTTTCTGTTGTAAAAGTAAACAACACTGCAACCATTGCTACTAAAGAAGTTAATTGTTTTAAGTATTTAAACATTATTCTTCCTTTTTAGTTATTTTTATTTGTTAACAAATAATTCAAAACTTAGTTTTGAATTCGCAGGATTAAACCATTTTAGAAAAACTACTTCAAGAAGAAATTATGGTTAAAAGACTAAGGAATGGCGCGCCCTGAAGGATTCGAACCTACGACCCTCGGTTTAGAAAACCGATGCTCTATCCAGCTGAGCTAAGGGCGCAATATTTGAAACACTTATATATTACAAATTTAATATTTAAACAGAAATTTTCTAGCGATCAATAATAAAGATAACAATTCAATACGACCAATAATCATAAAGAAAATAAGAATATATTTAGTAATAAAATGTAAACTTTGAAAATCAAAATCACTTATTCCATATGCTGAAGAATTAACTGTATTCATTAATGTTAATACTGCAATTTTAAATGAATATTCAAAATTTATATCACTCAAAGATAAAAAAATTGTTAACGAAAAAAGTGAAATTATAAAAATAATAATTGTAAGAAAATATTTATTTATATCTTGGGTTGCAAAATTAATTTTAGAAAATGCTAGCTTATTCATAAATACGTTTTTTGGTCTACTAAAAGAAAGTATTTGGTTTAAAGAATATTTTGTTAATGAATATATTTTTAAAAATCTTAATCCAGAACTTGTAGAGATAAATGAACCTCCAATTATCACTAAAAGTAAGTACAAGAATTGAAGGTTAGTTTGCTCAACGTTCAATGAAATTCCTATATTAGAAATACTACTTACTAAAGATAAAAAACTGTAAGAAAAAGTATTATCATAACTAAAAAATATAAAAAATATTCCAACTATAATTACAAAATATAAAAATAAATGAATATCTTCATGAAAGAAATTAAAATTTTTTCTTAAAAATATTAAATTGTATACAAAAAAAATACTAAAGAAAGAAACTAGCATTAATAATGAAAAAATTATTATCTGGGAATTTTGGACAAGTATTGTTGATAGTTCATTAACAGGTAAAAAACCACCTGATGAAATAATGGTCATTGCTAGATTTAATGAATTAAACGATCTTATTCCAAATAAATTAAGAATTATAAAAATAGCTAATGTTAAACTTGAATATAATATAAATATTTTAATTGTTTGTTTTAAAATTTCAGTGGTATTAAATGATAAAAAGTTTGTAAGAGATTTTTTTAAATTTTCATCATAAATATCAATCAAAAAAATTATAGAAAACAAAAAATATAATCCACCTATCCATTGAATTGACGATCGCCAGATAATTAAACCCTGATCAATATGTTTTATATTTTCAAATATTGTAAAACCAGTTGAGGTAAAACCAGAAACAGCTTCAAATAAAGCATTTAAAAAAGTTAAATTATAAATACTAAAATAAAATGGAATGGATAAAACTAAAGGCATAAGTAAATATCCCAAAAGAACAGTTAATATTTTTTCAAATATTGTTGGTTTTTTGTCTGTAAAATTAATTTTATAAAAGAAAAATCCAACTAAAGTAGATATTACAAAGCTGTAATAATATGTATTTAAGTTTAAATATAAATTAAAATAATAAGAGTAAATGATGTTTAGAAATGAAAAAACTGAAATTAATAGAAAGAAAAAACTTAAATATTTTACCCGAAGTATTGGCATTTAATTAAATTGAGCTAATTCTAAAAATGTTTTCAACAA
The DNA here is from genome assembly GCA_902546145.1 of uncultured Pelagibacteraceae bacterium. Taxonomy (GTDB): domain Bacteria; phylum Pseudomonadota; class Alphaproteobacteria; order Pelagibacterales; family Pelagibacteraceae; genus Pelagibacter. Next base: position 61,760 of record CACCIT010000003.1, read on the forward strand.
CTGAGATTGATTCTTTTTTTGCTAAAAAAACAACTTTATCATCTTTTTGAAATACAAAGTCTGATCTGGGTATAATTACTTTATCATCTCTAAGTACAGCACCTATTCTAATTTCCTCAGGTAGGTTTGAATTTTTTAATTCTTTGTTAATTAGTTCGGATGTCTCAATAATCTCGGCTTCAATTACCTCATATTCGCCATTCATAATTGTATAAGCAGTTTCAATTGTACCTTTATGAATATGTTTTAAAATACTAGATACGGTATTCATTCTAGGATCTATTAAATCATCAATTTTAAGTGAATTCTGTAATAAAGAATAGTTTGGTTTATTGATTAAAGCCATCGTTCGTTTGTCATCAATTTCTTTTTCATCCTTTGCAAATTTTTCAACCAAAACACTTACCATTAAGTTATCCTCATCATCGTTTGTAAGAGCTAGAACTGTCTCTGCTTCTTCTAAATTTGCTTCTGTTAAAACCTCTTCATCCAAGGCATCTCCATTAATAACTATTGTATTGTTTAGCTCACTTGCAAGAAATTCAGCCCTATCTTTATTTTTTTCAATAATTTTTACTCTTGCAGCATCTAAATTTTCTTCAATATTTTTGGCTAAATTAAAACCAATATTACCTCCACCTACAATAAGTATTTTTTTTGAAATTTTCTCTGTATGACCAAAAGCTTCCAATGTTTCAGACATCTGGGTTGAATTTATAATCACATAAATTTTATCATTGGCAATTATTTCATCAGTTTTTTTTGGAATAAAAAACCTCTCTTCTCTTATGACACCAATTACATTTGCTTTGAGGTTAGGGTATTTTTTTGTAAGATCACTTAATTTTATATTGATCAAGTTACAATTTTCATTAATTAATATTTCAAGCAACCTAATTTTATTTTCTGCAAAAGGTACACTATCTAAAGCACCAGGAGCCTCAAGTTTTCTTTGAATTGATTTTGCAATTTCAATTTCTGGTGAAATAATTACATCTATTGGTAAGTTTTCTTTATTATAAACTGTTGTAAACTTAGGATTTAAATAATCTTGTGATCTAATTCTTGCAATTTTTTTTGGAATTTTAAATATCGAAAAAGCAATTTGGCATATAACCATATTAATTTCGTCATTTCGAGTTACTGCTATAATCATGTCTGCTTCTTGAGCATTAGCTTTTTCAAGTATTGATGGGTAACTTCCTTTTCCAACAATAGCTTTTACATCTAGTGCATCGTCAATTTTTTGAATATCTTCGCTAGAAGGATCTATTACTGTAATAGAATGACCTTGTTCACTAAGCTGTTTAGCAATAGTAAAGCCTACCCTACCTGCGCCGCAAATGATTATATTCATTTAATTAAATTCTTTAATTCCTAGGCCTTTTAATTTTCTATGTAAGGCACTTCTTTCCATTCCAACAAAATTAGCTGTTTTTGAAATATTTCCATTAAATTTTTTCAATTGAATAGTTAAATACTCCTTTTCAAATTTTTCTCTAGCCTCTTTTAATGGCACAGATAGGCTGTTTTCAGCCAATTGTTCATTGAAATTAATATTTTTTAGAGATTCTTTTATTATATTTGAAATTTTTTCCTTTGTGTCAGGTTGCAAAATTGCAATTCGCTCAATTAAATTTCTTAATTCTCTAACATTACCGTGCCATTCATGATTTAAGATATAAGTATTGTCTTCATCTATTTCTAATTCATTAATATTGTAATTTTCAGATATTTTTTTTGAAAAATATTTAATTAAAAGTGGAATATCTGAAATACGTTGATTCAATGGTTCAACATTTATTTCAAAAACATTAAGTCTATGAAATAGATCTTCTCTAAAATTTCCTATTTCAATTTCTTTCTTCAAATCCTTACTTGAGGAGCATATTAATCTAACATTTACACTTACGTCATTTGAACCATTAACTCTTTTAAACTTTTGATCTGTTAGAACTCTCAAAATTTTTGACTGTATATCCAAAGGTATTTCTGAAACTTGATCTATCAGTAAAGTTCCTTTGTTAGCTTTTTCTAATGCTCCATAAGATATAGAGCCGTTATCTTTTTCTTCTCCAAACAATTCCAATTCGTATTTATTTGAATCTAGCAATGCTCCATTTAAAACTATAAAAGGATTTTTATTTCTTTTAGATAATTTATGAATTTTTCTTGCTATTAATTCTTTACCCGATCCTGATGGACCGTTTATAAATACTCTACTTTCAGTAATTGAAATTTTATTAATTTGATCATTTATATTTAAAATATTTTTACTATTTCCAATTAATTCGTATGATGAAAATAATTTTGTTTCATATTCTTTATTTTGTTTTTTAAGATTATAATTCTCAACTGCCCTTCTAACAAAATTTAACAATCTCTCTTGATCAAAAGGCTTTTCAATAAATTCAAAAGCTCCCTCATGAAGAGATTTTACAGCCATTTCAATATTTGCATGACCCGAGATTATAATAACAGGCACATCTTTATCTTTTGATTTAATATGTGTTAACAATTCTATTCCATCATTATCACCCTTATCTAATTTTACATCTAGAATGGCAACATCTGGAAGTTTTTTATCTATTTCAGATAATGCTTGATTATAATTAGCAGCAAGTCTGGTTTTATAACCAGCATCTAAAATTAACTCATTAATAATATTCCTAATATCGGCATTATCATCAACAATTAATATCTCTGAACTCATTTTATTTAACAAAATCTATTTTAATTTTCGCACCTTCGTCTAAAGGTATGAATTCAATTTTTCCATTATGATCATTTATAATTTTACTTACTATTGAAAGACCCAATCCAGTTCCATTTTTTTTAGTAGTAAAGTATGGATTTAAAATATCTTTAATATTTGCAGCAAATATCCCAAAACCAATACCATTATCTATTATGTTGATTATTATGTGGTTATTTTCTTCGTTAACTTCAATGGTGATTTTTTTCTCTAAATTACTGTCATTTTCTGCTCTTTGTTGAATACTTTCGATAGAATTTTTAATTAAATTAAAGAAAACTCGTGCAAGTTGTTCTTTATCGCTATTTAAAAAAACTTCTTTTGAATTGGTGTTAACGGAAATACTAATCGAATTATCTAATTCATTTAATAGTTTAATATTTTCTTCAATAATTTGAATTAGATTATTTTCTTTTAAAATAGGTTTTGGCATTCGAGCGAAATCAGAAAACTCATTAACTAAATTTCCTATTTGTTTAATTTGATTATTTATAATCTTAAGGTTTTCATCAAAATTTTGTTTTTCTTTTTCATTAACTTGATTAGAATATTTTGTTTTCATTCTATCTATTGTTAACTGAATTGGGGTTAAAGGATTTTTAATTTCATGCGCTAGTTTTCTTGCTAGATTACTCCATGCCTCATGTCTTTCATTAATAATCAATTTTTCTTGTTGATTTCTAAGTCTATCAATCATTAAATTGAAATTTTTATTCAAAATTTCTAAATCTTTATCAGTTTTTACTTCGGGAACCTTTGTATCGAATTTTCCCTCACCAATAGATACTGATGCATTAATTAAATTGTTTATAGATCTAAAAAACCTAGAAGAAAATCTTATAGCTATTGATATAGAGACAAACAACAATACACTTACAACAATAACGTAAATAATTGCAAAAGATATTTTAATACCTGTACTTTTTTCCTCAACAGTGTAATAAAAGTTTATAGCTTCTTGAGATTCAGTTAAGTATTTTGAAATATCTTTATCTAAATATTTAATTACATATAAAAATCTATTGTCAAAATTTTGTAATCTCATAATCGCGGCAGATATATTATCTGGTGCATTAATAATTTTTAAAGGTCTATCATCATCAAGCACAAGTGCTAACGCTCTATCAACAGGAGGTATATATGGCTGATTGTCTTGAAGAGAAGTAAACAATAATTTTTTATCAATGTTTATAATATGTATTTCATCAACACCTCTAATTAATTTCTGAGTTTCTAGGAATCTTTTATACTCTTTAGGATTATCATTTAAAAAATTTTTACTTTTATTAGTATCAAAAGCAATTAAAACAATATCTGATTGAATTTTGTTTCTAATTTCTTTTACATAATTTTTAGCAAGCTCGTAAGAATTATTAACTACAGTTGTAACTTTCTTGTCAAAATATTTTTCCAGGGCGAATGAAAAAAGGAACAATGAGAATATTGATATTAAAACTGAAGGTATTAAAGTGAAAAGAGCAAATACAGTAATATATTTTTTGTTAGATTTTAAACCATCCTTATCAATATCTGTTTTAATTGCTCGTCTAATTTCAAAAAAAATAAATACAAAAAGTGAAGTTAGAAGTATTATATTTAATATTAGAAGATATTGTAAATTCTTGTCAGTTAATTTTATAAATCCTTTATCAATAAAAGTTAAAAATGTTAAAAAACCTATCGATAATGTGATAATAAATAATATTATCAAATAAATGTTTTTCTTAATAAAATCTGACATATGGGTATAAAATTTCTATAAATATGAGTAACTATTTTATAATACTAGCTTCAGGACAAAGTAAAAGATTTAATTCGAAAAAACCTAAACAATACAATATTTACGAGGGTAAGCCTTTATTCAAACACTCTCTTGATAAAGCTTTAAAATCAAAACTTTTCAAAAAAATAGTAATTGTAGTTAACAATAAAAAAGAAATTAAAGAAATATTTCCTAAAAATGTTTCAATAATTATTGGTGGGAAAGAAAGATCTGATTCTTCATTGATTGCTTTGAAGTTTATTAAAAAATACAAACCCACCAATGTACTAATACATGATGCTGCAAGACCAAATTTTACAATAAATCTGTTAAATAAATTAATAACTTCACTAAAAAAATATAAAGCAGTAATACCTGCAATCAAATCTAAAGACTCAATAAAGTATAAAATTAAAAATCAAATATTCAATTTAAGCAGAGATAATTCTATTTTAACACAAACCCCCCAAGCTTTTAAATTTAAAGAATTATATAACTTATCAATAAAGCAAAAAAAGATAGTCACAGACGAAGCAACAATATTTATTGAAAACAATCTTAAAGTAAAATTTGTTCAAGGTGAAAATTTAAATACTAAAATTACTTTCAAAGAAGATATTAAGGAAAAATTAACTTACTTTGGTATTGGGTTTGATATCCATAGATTAATCAAAGGTAAAAAACTTTATTTAGGAGGTATTAAAATACCTTACCACTCAGGATTAAAAGGACACTCTGATGGTGATGTAATTATTCATTCAATAATTGACTCGATATTAGGAGCAATGAGAAAAAAAGATATTGGAACCTTTTTTCCAGATAAGAGTAACAAGTTTAAAAATATTAGATCTCCAAAGATGCTAAAACCAATAATAAAGTTATTAAATTCAAATAATTACTATATCAATAATTTAGATATTAATCTGATATGTGAAAAACCAAAAATATCAAAATACAGAGATAAAATAATAAATTCTCTTTCAAATCTGTTAGATTTAAATAAAGATTTAATTAATTTAAAAGGTAAAACTACAGAAAAACTTGGATTAATAGGAAAAGAAAAAGCAATTGCATGTGAAGTAATTTGCTCGATATCAAAATGAAAAAAATTAATGTTTTAATCTCAACTTTCTTTGGTTACGGTTACTTAACAAAAATGCCTGGCACTGTTGCATCAGTTGTCACAACAATCTTTATTTATATAGCTTATGAAATTCTTGATTATACAAGTTTAAAATTCTCAATAGTTTTCTTTGTTATTTTGTTTTTTTATTCTTTTTATGCAGTCAGAGACTCAGAAAGTGAATTTGAAAACAAAGATCCTAGACAAATAGTAATTGATGAAGTTTTGGGTCAATCAATGCCTTTGATACTTTTGCTATACTTAAATCAAACCAATCAAATCAATATTGATATTGAATTTTATTATATAATCTCTTTATTATCATTTAGATTTTTTGATATTTTAAAGCCATTTCCAGTTAGCTATTTTGATAAAAATCATAAAAATTATTTTGGTATTATTATGGATGATATAATGGCTGGTCTTTACTCAATGGTTGTAGTCTATTTAGTTAGTTTCATATTTTGATGAATTTAAAAAAACTACATAAAAAATTGATAGATAAAAAATTAACAATTTCTGTAGCTGAATCTTGTACAGGAGGTTTGTTGGCTAGCAATCTTACTAAACTAGCAAATTCATCCAAATACTTTCAAATGGGTTTAATTACATACTCTAATGAGGCAAAAACTAAAATCTTAAAAATAGATGGAAATATCATTAAAAAATATGGTGCTGTAAGTAAAGAATGCTGTGAAGAAATGGTAAAGAATTTATATAAAATTTCTAGAAGCAAAATTAATGTATCAATTACTGGTATAGCTGGGCCAGGAGGAGGATCTAAATTAAAACCAGTTGGTCTTGTCTATATTGGGATTAAAACAGGAAAATATTTATTAATTTTAGAAAATAAATTTAAATCTAAGAACAGATCAAGTATTCAAAAAAATACTGTAAGAGAAGTATTAAATAAAATTACAAAAATTATTTCTTAAAGATTTTCAGCTCTTTTTTGAAAAGCATCAGCTATTTTGTTTAAACCAAATTGAAATGATTTTTCCATTATTAAATTCAAAAACTTATTTTTAATTTCAAAATCAACATCAAATTGAACTTCTGTTAAATTATCTTTTTCTACAAATTTCCAATTATTTTCAAGATGTTTTAAAGGACCATCAATATTGGTTACATGAATAGAGTCGTTTTTTTTATCATATCTGACATCACTTTTATAAGTATCTATAAAGGGTCTTTTACCAATGGTCAGATCAGCAATTATTTTTTTTACATCTCCCTCATCATTTGTTTCATAAACTTTTGAGTCTATGCAAAATGGAATAAATTCAGGATACTTTTCAATATCTAAAACAAAATCAATTAATGTTTGTTTATCACGTGCGATGTGACGTGTAACTGATGCTTTGGGCATTAATTACTTTTTATTCTGTTTTGTTGTAACTTAGCAAAATCCTCATCGGCATGATAAGAAGACCTTGTTAAAGGTGATGAAGAAACTAATAAAAATCCCTTAGCTTTTGCTATGGTTCCTAAGTCATCAAATTCTTTTGGGGTATAATATCTATCTAATGGAAAATGTTTTGTTGATGGCTGCAAGTACTGGCCGATAGTTATAAAATCTACATCAGCTGCTCTCAAATCATCCATAACTTGCAATATTTCATCTCTTGTTTCTCCTAACCCAACCATAATTCCAGATTTAGTAAAAATATTTTTATCAATTTTCTTTGCATTTTTTAAAAGTTCTAAGGATGCAAAATATCTAGATCCTGGTCTTACTTTTAAATAAAGACTGGGTACAGTTTCAATATTATGATTAAAAACATCTGGTTTAGCCTTAATAACTTTTTTATAAGCTTCCCCTTTTCTTAAAAAATCTGGTGTTAAAACTTCTATAGTTGTATTCGGATTTGATTTTCTTGTTTGATTAATCACATTATAAAAATGTTCAGAACCTCCGTCGTCTAAATCATCTCTGTCAACTGAAGTTATTACAACATGTTTTAAATTTAACTTTTTTACAGCTTCTGCAATTTTGACTGGTTCTAATAAATCTAAATTACCTGGAACGCCAGTTTTAACATCACAGAAAGCACATGCTCTTGTACAAGTATCACCCATTATCATAAAAGTTGCGTGTCTCTTACTCCAGCATTCAGTAATATTTGGACAGTTTGCTTCCTGACAAACAGTTACTAAATTATTATTATTAACTATTGTTTTCGTTAAAAAAAATTCTTTGCTATTTGTAAGCTTTGATCTAATCCAATCTGGTTTTTTTTTAATTGGATTTATTGGCTTATTTTCTTTTTCGGGATGTCTACTTTTCATCTTTTTTAATTAAATAAATTGTTTCACCTTTTTTACCAAATAAAAATCTTTCTCTGATTAATATTTCCACATAATCTAAATCCAGATTTGTACTTAATAGAGAATTCTTATGATCAATATCCTCTATTTTATTAATTAATAATGCCTCTTCTTTTTTCAAGTCAGACAAAAGTTCTTTTTTTTCAAAATATGAAAAAAGCCCTCTTTCTCCAGAAACTAAATTAAAAATAAAATAAAATATTAAAAAAATTGATGTTAATAAAAAATAATTTCTTTTTATTAATCTCAACATTAATTGATTTTATTCATTCTTGCCTTATTTCCAAGTTCTTCTTCAATACGAATTAATTGATTGTATTTAGCAACTCTTTCTGAACGTGCTAAAGATCCTGTTTTAATTTGATTAGAATTTGTTCCAACTGCTAAATCAGCAATGAATGTGTCCTCACTATCTCCAGACCTATGAGAAATTATTGTTTTATAACCGATAGTTTGAGCAAATTTAATTACATCTAGAGTTTCAGAAACAGTACCTATCTGATTAAGTTTAATTAATATAGAATTAGATGAAATATTTAAAAATCCTTTTTTTAATCTCTCAAGATTTGTAACATAAAGATCATCTCCCACAATCTGAACTTTTTTTACTGAACGCATTAATTTATTCCAAGCTAACCAATCATTTTCTGCGAAAGGATCTTCTATAGATTTAATTTTATATTTCTTGATAATTTTTTGGTATTCTTTTATTGATTTTTCAACGCTTACAAAACTTTTTGAATGGATTGAATATTTGTTTTTTTTTAATAGTTCATTTGCAGCTACATCCAAACAAATTGAAACATCTTTACCATTAACAAATCCAGATTTCTTAATTGCTGAGACAATCAAATCTAGAGCCTGGTTATTGCTACTAATCATTGGTGCAAAACCACCTTCATCACCAACTGAAGTAGAATAACCTTTGTTTTTTATTAAATTACTTAGGTTTTTAATTACAACAAAACAAATTCTCATTGCTTCTGAGAAATTTTTTGCTCTATCTGGTCTTATCATAAATTCTTGAATTCTAAGACCGTTGTTGGCATGAGCTCCGCCATTAATAATATTCATTAATGGATAAGGTAATTGAAAATTATTTTTTAAAAAAAATGTTTTATATAAAGGTAGTTTTTTTACTTTTGCAGAAAGTTTTTTTACAGCCATTGATACTGCAAGCATAGCATTTGCACCTAAATTGGTTTTTTGTCTCGTGCCATCTAAATTAATTAATAAGGCATCAATTCTCTCTTGATTATGAACGCTTTGACCTTTTAATTTTTTTGAAATTTTTGAATTTACTAATTCAACAGCTTTTAAAACACTTTTACCTAGATACTTCTTATTATTTTTATCTCGTTTTTCAAAAGCTTCATAAGTTCCAGTTGATGCACCTGATGGGCATATTGCAGATGCACTTAAATTATTTGTATAAACCTCAGCTTCTACAGTTGGATTTCCCCGACTATCAAAAACTTGCCGTGCTTTAACTTTTGTTATTTTACTCACTTAATAAGCTTATCAATTTCAGTTAACTGTTTTAGTAAATTTTCTAGTTTATCTAGAGGAACCATGTTAGGTCCATCAGATGGTGCATTATCAGGATCTTGATGAGTTTCTATAAATACACCAGCAACCCCAACAGCAACAGCTGCTCTTGCAAGATACTCAACAAATTCTCTTTGGCCACCAGAAGACTCTCCTTGTCCTCCAGGCTGCTGAACTGAATGCGTTGCATCAAAAATAACTGGATATCCATTCTTAGCCATAATAGGTAAAGATCTCATGTCAGAAACCAAAGTGTTGTATCCAAAACTTGCACCTCTTTCAGTAACAAGAATATTTGAGTTTCCTGAGTCTGATATTTTTTTTGTAACATTTACCATGTCCCAAGGAGCCAAAAATTGACCTTTTTTAACATTTATAATTTTGTTTGTTTTTGCAGCAGCAATTAAAAGATCAGTTTGTCTACAAAGAAAAGCTGGAATTTGTAAAACATCAACATGATTAGCAACTACTGAACATTGCTCTGAATTATGAATATCAGTTAAAATTGGAACATTTAATTCTTTTTTAATTTTGTCAAATACAGGTAATGAAGCTTCCAAACCAGCACCTCTCTTACCTTTTAAACTTGTTCGGTTAGCTTTATCAAAAGAAGTTTTATAAATAAAACCTAAACCATATTTTGAAGTTATTTCTTTTATTTTTCCAGCCATGTCCATTGCATGCTGTTCTGTTTCAAGCTGACATGGACCAGCAATGATACAAATTTTTTTATCGTTTGAAATTTCTATGTTCCCGCAATTAACTTTAATACTACTCATTTATGATTTTTTGCTGCTTTGATAAATGAAGAGAATAAAGGATGAGGAGATAAAGGTCTAGATTTAAATTCAGGATGGAACTGAACTCCAATAAACCAAGGATGATTTTTAAGTTCAATTATCTCAGGAAGTTTATTATCTGGTGATAAACCAGAAAATATTAGTCCATTTTTCTCAAATTTTTCCTTAAATGAAATATCCACCTCATATCTATGTCTGTGTCTTTCTTTTATTAATCTTGATTTATAGATATCTCTAATTTTAGACTTATCTTTTAAAATTGCATCATAAGAACCAAGTCTCATTGTTCCACCTAAATTTTTATCTGTACCTTTAACTTTTTTTCCACTTTTTTCCCACTCATTCATTAAACCAATTATATGAACACCGCCTCTATCAAACTCTGAAGAAGTTGCTTTTTTAATTTTTAATTTATTTCTAGCAAATTCTATTATTGCCATTTGCATACCGTAACAAATACCTAGAAATGGTATTTTGTTAATTCTAGCATATTTAATTGCTTCGATTTTTCCTTCTGTTCCCCTTTTTCCAAAACCTCCTGGTATTAGAATACCTGAAACATTTTTAAGTTTACTTTTAATTTCAGAAACTTTTAATTTTTCTGAATCAATTCTAACTAAATTTACCTTCAGGTTGTTTGTAATTCCTCCATGCGTTAAGGCTTCATCTAATGATTTATATGCATCTTTTAATTCAACATACTTACCTATTATCGCAATATTAACTTGTTTTTTTGTATTAAGTGTAATTTTGGTAATTTTCTTCCAAGGATTTAGGTTATTTGATTTTTTAGATTTTATTTTAAAGTAATCTAAAACTTGAACATCCAACTTTTCTTTAGCAAAACTAATTGGTGCTTCATAAATTGTTTTTACATCAACTGTTTCAATTACATTTTTTATATCAACATTACAAAATAGAGATATTTTTTTTCTGTGCTCCAAAGGTATTGGTCTTTCTGATCTACAAATAATTATATCAGGTTGAATACCAATACTTCTCAGTTCTTTAACTGAGTGTTGTGTTGGTTTAGTTTTTATTTCATCTGATGCTTTTAAATATGGAACTAAAGTTAAATGAATAAATAAAGCATTTTTTTTTCCAATGTCATTTGAAAATTGTCTTATAGCTTCAACAAATGGTAAACTTTCAATATCTCCTACAATTCCGCCTATTTCGCAAATTACAAAATCTTCTTTTGACGTATCGTATTTAATGAATTCTTTAATTCTGTCGGTTATATGTGGAATAACTTGAACTGTCTTTCCAAGATATTCTCCTTTTCGTTCTTTCCTCAAAACATCACTATAAATTTTTCCTGTAGTAATATTATCTGTTTTCTTTGCGGTAACTCCTGAAAATCTCTCGTAATGACCTAAGTCTAAATCTGTTTCAGCACCATCATCTGTTACAAAAACTTCTCCATGTTGGAATGGACTCATTGTTCCAGGGTCAACATTTAGATAAGGATCTAATTTTCTGAGTCTAACTTTATAACCACGTGACTGTAATAGATAAGCTAATGATGCTGATGATAGACCTTTTCCCAGGGATGAAACCACGCCGCCAGTGACAAATATATATCGCGCCATGGAATTATCTTATAGCTAATAAAAAAAGAAATAGAAAGTATTAATTAATTATTTTCAGGAATTGATGGAGTATCTTCAGTTTTTTCTTCAACCGTGTCTAAAACTGATCCTGTAGGCGTTAATTCTGCTCTAGAAATTATTGTCAGCGCTAAGCTACAAATGATAAATAAAGTTGCAACTATCGCAGTTGCTTTGGTAATAAAACTACCAGCAGATCTTGATAGCATGAAATTTTCTTGAGAAACACCAATACCTAAAGCGCCACCCTCTGATTTTTGAAGTAGCACAAGCACAACTAAAATAAATGCAAGTATGATGTTAATTACAAGTAATAATGTTTCCATGGTGGTCTAATTAATGGTTTTTTTAATTATATCAATAAATTTCTTTGGATTTTGTGATGCTCCACCTATTAAAAAACCATCTATGTCAGGAATTATTTTTAATTGATCAATATTTTTGATGTTAACAGAGCCTCCATATAAAACTTTTGGAGATTTTTTTCCAAATTTACTTTTTATAAATTTAATTGATTTAGACAGTTCCTCTGATGAAGGAATTAAACCAGTTCCAATTGACCATACTGGTTCGTACGCAATAATTATATCATTAATTTTTTTAATAGATTTTAATCCTTTCTTTAATTGACTATTTAAAACTTGATTAGTCTTTTTATCTCTTTTTTGTTTTAGAGTTTCACCAATACAAAAAATAATTTTTAACCCAGATTTAATTGAATTTTTTATTTTAAGATTAATTAGATTGTCATTTTCACCAGCCATTCTGTTTTCGGAATGACCCAAGATCACATATTTTGCTCCAACACTTTTAAGCATTCTTGCATTAACCTGACCTGTAAAAGCTCCATAATGTAAATTTTGATGAGAATTTTGTGCACCAACTTCAATATTTGTTTTACTAAGTCTTTTTGAAATTGGACGTATTAGAGTATTTGGAGGACAATAAATTAGTTTGAACTTATTTTTTTTATGACTTTTTGAGAATTTAATAACTTTATCTAATGAATTTATAGTTTTTAAATCTCCAAACATTTTCCAATTAGCTATAAAATACATATATTTATTTGTCATAATTGACTTTTTAATCTATAGATTTGTTTTTTACAGATCAATAAATTTATAACGTTATGGTTGAGAAATTAAAAAATTTAGGTTGGAAACAATTTGGTGGATTAATTCTAATAGTAATCATCATAATAGCTTTTGGCTTTGGTGGATTTGGCGGTGGCTTTAGCACTAACAATCAAAATAACATTGCTAAAATAAATAAAACCAACGTTACCACTCAAGATTTCATGGACTATGTTAATCAAAGTGGAATTTCACAAGAAGCAATAAGAAATAATTTAGACAACAATATTATAGAAGAATTACTATCAGGACTTATTTCAACAACTTTAATTGATCTAGAGATTGAAGATTTTAAACTTTCTATAAACGAAAAGACAATTTTAAAATATTTAAAAGACAATAAAAATTTTAAAGACGAGAATGGTGCTTTTGAAAGAATTAAATACGAAAAATTTTTACTTTCAAATAATATGTCTGCTCCTTTGTTTGAGTTGAAATTAAAAAATCAAGGTTTACAGAAACATTTATTTGATTTTATCGGTGCAGGTACTGTTACCCCTGAATTTCTAATAGAAAGTAAATTTGAAGAAAACAATAAATCATTAATTATTGAATACTTTGATATGGAAAATTTATATAAGATTAAAGAAGATTATACATCAGATGAAATCAAAGCATTTATTGAAGAAAATAAAGATCAATTAAAAAGACAATATATTGACTTTAAATATGTGGTTTTAAATCCAAAAAATCTAATTGGAATTGATGAATTTAATCAAGATTTTTTTAACGAAATTGATGCAATAGAAAATAAAATTTCTCAAAATGAAAGTTTTAGTTCGATAATCAAAAACATAAATGTGGATGTGAATAATATTAATGAATTTGCTCCAGATGAAAACACTAGTACAAACGAAAAGTTAATTTACTCTAAGAGATCAAGCAAATTAGATATATTTGAAAGTGGCGATAATTATATTCTTTATAATATAGAGAATGAATATGATCGTTCACCAGATCTAAATGATGAGATAGTAAAAAGTGAAATTGTCGAGCTTATTTATCAAAAAGGTAAATTTGATTACAATAGAAAAATAATTGAAGAAATACAGAATGATGGATTTAATGAAAGTAAATTTATAGAGTTAAGTTCAGGTAAAATCCAAACTGGAGCAATTAATTCAATTAGTGATGATGGGCTGTTTGAAGTAAATTCAATTAAAATGCTCTACTCATTACCTCAAAATTCTTTTGCTTTAGTAAACAATACTAATAATCAAATATTTTTAGTCAAAATAAAAGATATAAATAAAAATACTATAAATAAACAAGGTGAGGAATATAAAGGATTTGTAAATTCACAAAATACAAACAACAGAAAAAGTATATTACAATCTTACGATACCCTGTTGAATAATAAATATCAGGTTCAATTGAATCAAAAAACTATTGATAGAATTAAAAACTATTTCAAATGATAATTAATCGAAGCTTCAAAGATTTTAAGTTTCGACATAGAAGCAAAAGAAATCAGATTATATACACTTCTAAAAAAGTAAATTCTGATGATGAAGTAATAAATTTAATTGATAATTTTTTAGAGGAAAAAAATAGTTTTATATTTGAGTCTGTTGAAAAAGGAAAAATTAAAGGTAGATACACAATTTTTGGTAAAGATCCTGATAAGATATGGGAGTTCAACAACCAAAAGTCATATTTAATCACTGAAAATAAAAAAATCATTCTTAAAGATAAACCAGAAGAGTTAATAGAAAAAATTATTGAAAATTTTAAATTTGATACACCTAAGAATTTACCTAAAATTTGTTCGCTAATTTCAGGTTATTTTTCATACGACTCTATTAGGTACATAGAAAAAATTCCTAACTCATGTAAAAATGATCTTAATTTACCTGATGTAAGATTGATGAGACCAAGAACCTTGGTTATTCATGATAATTTAAAAAAAGAAATATTTTTTATAAGTAATGTTTTTAATGATGAAAAAATTAAAAATTATCAAAAAAAGTATGACTCTATAAAGACTGATCTATTTAAACTATTAATTCAATCATCGATCAAAAATATTGATACAAAAAGGGTATTAAAAGAAAAAAAAATTAAAGTTAAATCAAATACATCTAAAAATAAATTTCTTGCAATGGTTAATAAAGCTAAGAAATACATTAAACTTGGTGATATTTTTCAAGTTGTTTTAAGTCAAAGATTTGAAGCAAAATTAACAAAAAAACCCCTAGAAATTTATAAAAAACTTAGAGTAACTAACCCCTCTCCTTTTATGTTTTACTTCAACTTTAATGACTTTCAAATTATTGGGGCAAGTCCAGAAATTTTAGTAAGACTAAGAGATAACAAAATTACAGTTAGACCAATAGCAGGTACTAGACCAAGAGGAAAAAATAAAAAAGAAGATCTTTTTTATGAAAAAGACCTTCTTAAAGATAAAAAAGAACTTTCTGAACATTTAATGCTTTTAGATCTAGGAAGAAATGATGCTGGTAAAGTATCAAAAATAAATACTGTAAAGGTAACTGAGAGTTTCATAATTGAGAGGTATTCTCATGTAATGCATATAGTTTCCAATGTAGTTGGAGAGTATAATAAAAAGTTTTCAAAATTTAAATCACTGTTGGCAGGATTTCCTGCTGGTACAGTATCTGGTGCTCCTAAAATAAGAGCAATGGAAATTATTGATGAATTAGAAACATCGAAAAGGAAGGTTTACGCTGGTGGAATTGGATACTTTTCTGCTAATGGTGAATTTGATACTTGTATTGCATTAAGAACAGCTGTAGCAAAAAATAAAAAATTCTATGTACAAGCTGGAGCAGGTATCGTGGCTGATAGTAAGCCTACAAACGAATATGATGAAACAGTGAACAAGGCGAAAGCTTTGATAAATGCTTTAAGATAATGAAAATATTATTAATAGATAATTATGATAGTTTTACATTTAATCTTTATCATTATATCTCTTCATTAGATGTAAAAGTTGATGTTATAAGAAATGATAAAATTAACTCTAAAGAGATATTAAGAAAAAAATATGATAAAATTGTTATCTCACCTGGACCTGGAAATCCAAATCAATCTGGAAATTGCATAAGCATTTTAAAATCATTACATAAAAAATTACCTTTTTTAGGTGTTTGTCTTGGACATCAAATTA
>CACCIT010000004.1 GCA_902546145.1 uncultured Pelagibacteraceae bacterium
GACTTTTTAAATTTAAAAATTATTTCTTTTAATTTTTTATAATTATCTTTTAGATTTAAACCACCTTCTGTGGTTATTTCTTTTCTGTTTTCTGGAACAATACAAATGTAATTTGGTTTATATCTTAAAGCTTTTTTAATTATTTCGCTATTCATTGAGACTTCAAGATTCACTAACACTTTATTTAAAGCACAAATCTCTTTAGTATCTAAATCATTTATGTGCCTTCTATCTTCTCTCAAATGAATAGTTACGGAGTCTGCACCCAATTTTATAACTTTTTTTGCTGCAAAAACTGGATTAGGATGTTTTTCACCACGTGCATTACGCAGTGTTGCAATATGATCTATATTTACACCTAGTCTTTTCACTTAATAAATCTACTTCCTGGAGTGGTAATGGGAATTGATTTTAGAGATTTAGGTATATTTTTAAGGTTGTAGCTAGGCACATCTATTTTTAAATGAGAAACAATTTTATTTTTTATTTTCAGAGATTTTTTTGTTGATCTGTCAATTATAGAAGCAAATCCAACAAGTCTTGCATTTGATTTTTTAATAAGTTTTACGCATTCCAAACTAGATTTACCTGTCGTAATCACATCTTCTATAATTAAAACTCTTGCTCCTTTTTTTATACTAAAACCTCTTCTGAGAGTAAATTTTCCATTGACCCTTTCACAAAAAATTGTTTCTTTTTTTAAAATTTTACCAATTTCATAACCTATTATTACACCACCCATAGCAGGAGCGAGTATTAAATCTATTTTTTTAAAATTTTTTTTAATTTTATTTGCTAGTGATTTGCAAATTTTTTCAGCTAAATAAGGAAAACTTAAAAGTTTAGCACATTGAATATACTTTGGAGAGTGTAGTCCTGAGGATAAAACAAAATGTCCTTCTAATAACGCATCAGTCTTTTTTAAAATATTTAAGGATTTTTTGAGTGAAAGCATTTCTTTTTTCTTCGTGTCTAATT
This sequence comes from uncultured Pelagibacteraceae bacterium, assembly GCA_902546145.1. Classification (GTDB taxonomy): domain Bacteria; phylum Pseudomonadota; class Alphaproteobacteria; order Pelagibacterales; family Pelagibacteraceae; genus Pelagibacter. Next base: position 979 of record CACCIT010000004.1, read on the forward strand.
ATCTTAAATTTTATACCTTTTTGCTTTAGCTCTGCAATAAAATTTGTAAAATTCTTAAGATTTCTGATTATTAATCTAAATTTAAAATTAATATAGTTTGGATTTTTACCCGCCATCTCTAAATTAGAAATGTTAAGTTTATGACTTCCAATTAAAGAACTTATATCGCCAAGTTGACCAGGTTTATCAGGCAATGAAATCCAAAGTGTAGTGTTATATTTTTTTGTTTTTTCCTCTTTTTGTTCACCTTTATCATGCCAATATCTTCTAATAGCAGCTCTTGCTTTACCTGTTTTGGTAGAAGGTATCCAATGCAAAGATGGTGAACTATTTTTAGATGTGAGAATGTTAACCCTATCACCATTTCTTAATATTGTTTGTAATTCACAGTTATTTCCATTTACTTCACAACCAATTGCAGAATTACCAATTTTAGTGTGAACAGCATAAGCAAAATCAATTGCTGTTGCATCTTTTGGTAATTTAATTACAGATCCTTTTGGTGTGAAGCAAAAAACATTTTCCTGAAACATTTGAAGCTTTGTATATTCATAAGAATCCTCAGGATTTTCATTTTTTTCGATAATCTCCACTAAATCTTTTAACCAATCATACTCTTTCCAACTTAATGAATTAAATTTTTCAGAAGATTTATATTGCCAATGCGATGCAACACCTCTTTGTGCAAAGTCATGCATTTCTTTAGTTCTAATTTGAATCTCTATAGGCTTTTTATTTGAACCAATAACTGAAGTATGAATTGACTTATATCCATTTATTTTGGGCGAAGAAATGTAGTCTTTAAATTTACCAGGAATACAGTTCCATTTCTTATGAAATATACCAAGAGTTTTATAACAGTCATCAATAGTATCTAATATAATTCTAAAGCCAATGATGTCTGTTATCTGCTCTAATGAAACTCTTTTTTTTTGAACTTTTCTCCATATTGAAAATGGAGTTTTTTCTCTTCCATAAATTTCAGCATTAATTTCGTGATCATTCAATATTTCACTGAGTTCATATGATTGTTCTTCAAAAATATCTTTTCTATCTAATTTTATTTCATCAAGTCTTTTTTTTATTAATTTTCTTGCATCGTAATTTAAAATTTCAAAAGATAAATCTTCAAGCTCATCACGTATTCTGTGCATACCCATTCTGTCTGCCAATGGAGCATAAATTTCCATTGTTTCTTGAGCAATCCTTTGTCTTTTTTCCGCTTTAGTAATTGCTTTAATCGTTCTCATGTTGTGCAATCTGTCTGCAATTTTTACTAACAAAACTCTAATATCTTTAGATGTTGCTAAAATTAATTTTCTAAAATTTTCTACTTTAGAATTTGATCCAGCTGTATTTTCAAAAACAGATATTTTAGTGACACCATCTACTAAGTCAGCAACCTCATCACCAAATTCAGCTTTTATTGTTTCATAAGTTGCAAAGGTATCTTCAATAGTGTCATGCAATAACCCAGTGGCAATTGTAGCACTGTCTAATTTTAACTCTGTTAAAATATTTGCAACTTCAATTGGATGTACAGAGTAAGGATCACCGGAAGCTCTCTTTTGACTCTTATGGGCCTTTACAGCAAAATTATAAGCTTTATCTAATTTTTCAGGATTTAAAAATTTATTATAATTTTTAACTTTATTAATTAGTTCATTAGAATTTAGCATAACCCTATTATAACATTAATTTAAATTTGTTTAATAGACCTAATGTCTGCTTCAGAGAGTGAAGAAATCAAGCTTTTAAGATCTTTTTTAATAATTGGATGATGCCATTCTTTTTGAATTTCAAAAAAAGGGATGAGTACAAAATTTCTTTTATGCATAAGTTTATGAGGCAAAGTTAATTTGTTTTTTACTTTTAAAACTTTTTTATTAAAATCAATAATGTCAATATCACAAATACGTGGATCATTTTTTTTACCTTTTTTTCTTCCTAATAAAATTTCAATTTTCTTACATATTTTAAGGAGACTTTCTGGATCAAAACAAAACTTTGCCTTGATAACTACATTTAAAAATTTAGGTTTTTTGGGGTCCGGCCAAGAAGGTGTTTCATAAAAACTTGAGATAGATAAAAAATCCAAATTATTTTCGCTTAAATGAGATTTTGCAATTTCTATATTTTTTTTTCTATCACCCAAATTAGAGCCAATACCTAAGTAAACAATTTTAGCTTGATTTTCTGATATATCTTGCCTTTTCACGGTTCCAGTCTCTGCTCTTTTTTGTTGCTCTTTTATCGTATTGCTTCTTTCCTTTAGCAACTGCTAATTCAATTTTGGCCTTTCCTTTTTTAAAATACATTTTTGTTGGAACAATAGTAAAGCCATCTCTTTGCATTTTTCCAATCAATTTGTTTATTTCTCTTTTATTTAGTAGCAACTTTCTTTCATCGGTTGGGTTATGATTGGAATAACTTGCTTGTTTGTAAGGTGAAATATGAGAATTAATTAAAATTATTTCTCCATTTTTTTCAACTGCATAAGAGTCTGCTATATTAACTTTTCCATCTCTTACTGATTTAATTTCAGAACCTTTAAGAACAATTCCTGCTTCTAAAATATCCTCAAAAAAATAATTAAAACTAGCTTTCCTATTTAAACAAATTATTTTTAAACCAGAATTGGTTTTTTTGTTCATTAAATCAATTTTGCTGACTGAAGAGACTTTTTAACAATTTCCTTAGTTTGTTCGGTAACTTTTACCAGAGGTAATCTAACATCATCTTCGCATAAATTTAATAATTTAGCTGCATATTTTACTGGACTAGGATTACTTTCAACAAACATTGAATGATGAATTGGCTGTAAAATTTTATCTAATTTTTCAGCTTCACCAATATCATTTTCAGATTTAGAAAATTTTTGAAAATCTGAACAAAGTTTTGGTGCTATGTTTGCTGTTACACTTATTGCACCTACTCCACCTCTTTTATTAAATTCTAGCGCATTGTCATCATTACCAGTCAATTGAACAAATTCTTTACCCATTTTTGATAACTGTTGATCAACCCTATCCAAATCTCCAGTGGCATCTTTTACACCAACTATATTTTTTAACTCGAACAGTCTTGCCATTGTATCAACATTCATATCAATAACTGATCTACCTGGTATATTGTAAATTATTATTGGTATCCCACATTTGTCATTTATAGCTTTATAATGCTGGTACAAACCTTCTTGAGTAGGTTTATTATAATAAGGTGTTACGATTAGAGCACCATTTGCACCTGCCTTTTCAGCGTGTGAAGTTAAAGAAATAGCTTCCTCAGTAGAATTTGAACCTGTTCCAGCTATAACTGGAATTTTTCCATTACTTTCTTTTATGCAGAGATCAATTACTTTTTGATGTTCATCATGACTTAATGTTGGGGATTCTCCTGTTGTACCAGCAGGTACAAGCCCACTAGTTCCATTTTCAATATGAAAATGTATTAATTTAATATACGCCTCCTCATCTAAGAGATTGTTTTTAAACGGCGTAATTAAAGCAACATTTGATCCTTTGAACATAAATACTTATAACATAGTTTAAAGATTCATATACCAAAAGATTATGATTAAAAAATTATTATTTTTAATAATAACTTCCTTGATTAGCTTTAATTTCAGTTGGGCACAGATTGTTCCTTTAAAAAAACCATCGCTAACCTCTGAAGAATTAAACAAAAAAATAATATTAAATACAATCAAACCTCTAAAAAAACCGTCAAAAGTTAAAGTTGAGAAAAAGGTAACTAAAAAAGAAACTAAACTTAGTTTTCTTTTACCTAAAAAAAAGCCAGTTATAAGCGGGTTAATCAATTCAGGAACAGTAAAAATTTCTAAATTTTATAATAAAAAAGATTTTGGGATTGCAAAAAAAGCTATTGGCGAAATGCAAAAAGGTCAATGGAAATCTGCAATTAAGATCTCAAAAAAAGCTAAAGATAGATCTATATATAATTTTATAAAGTGGAGACATTTATTAACAACAGGTAATCAAGAGTCATTTTTTGATTACCAAGTCTTTATCGAGGAAAATTCAGATTATCCAAGAATAGATAGATTGAGATATTTGGCTGAGCATAAACTTTCTACGGAAAAAGTTTCTCCAAGAAAAATCATCAATTGGTTTTCAAAAAATGAACCTTTAAGTGGATATGGTAAGATGATTTTAGGTGAAAGTCATATTTTATCAGGAGATAAAGCAAAAGGTATTGCTCTAATTAAAAATGGATGGATTTCCGCAGATTTATCAAAAAGTGAGTTAAGGTTTTTCAGAAAAAAATATAAAAAATATCTTGATGCAAATGACTATATTAAAAGAGCTGATCATCTTGCATGGAATAGTGATCATTGGGATTTAAAAAGATTAATCAGATATTTACCTAAAGATTATGAATTGCTCTATACTGCAAGACATATTTTGATGACCAAGGGATACGGAGTAGATCAAGCAATCAAAAATGTTCCAAACAAATTTAAAAATGATGCTGGATTAAACTATGATCGTTTAAAGTGGAGGAGAAAAAAGGGACGATTGGAGTCTTCTACTGAAATTTTGCTCAAGATAAGAAATGATAAAGATTATTTAGTTAGACCTGACAAATGGTGGAAAGAAAGAGAAATCATTTCTCGAAAGTTAATTTACAAAAAACAATATGAACTAGCTTATAAAATTAGTAGCAATCACGGAATGTCTGAAGGGTCTGAATTTGCAGAGGCAGAATGGATGAGTGGTTGGATAGCACTAAGTTTTTTAAATGATCCACTTCTTGCTAAAGATCATTTTAAAAACTTTTTTGATAATGTTAATTATCCAATAAGTGTTTCTAGGGGCGCATATTGGTTAGGTAGATCATATGAAAAACTAAAAAATAAGGATCAATCGGAAAAATGGTATAAAGAGGCCACAAAATATTTAACTACATATTATGGACAACTAGCATTTTTAAAAATTAATCCTAATGGAAAATTTGAACTTGATAAAACAATGTTGGTTGAAGATGAATATAGAAAAGCTTTTTTTAATAAAGAATTAGTAAAAATCACACATCTTTTACATGAGTTAGATAAAGACAAGTATACAAAATTTATCTTAAGACATCTTGCTAATGATAACGTTTCTGAAGGCAGTGAACTTTTAGCTGCTGAACTTGCTACCAGTATCAGTAGATATGATTTTGCTATACAAGTATCAAAAATTGCCTCTTATCAAAAAAGATTTCATAACAAATACAATTATCCGTTAATAAGCACACCTAAATACATTAATGGAAGAAAGATTCCTGAAAGTGCATTAATTTTATCAATTATAAGACAAGAAAGTGAATTTGATTTAAAAGCAAATAGTCATGCAGGTGCAAAAGGTTTAATGCAATTAATGCCTTACACAGCAAAATTAGTTGCTAAACAAGCAAAGCTTCCTTATGCAAAATCTCGATTAACAACTGATCCAGAGTACAATATAAATTTGGGATCTCATTACATTGCCGGTTTAATTCAGCAATATGATGGTGCTTACCCATTTGCAATAGCTGCATACAATGCTGGTCCAAATAGAGTCAAATATTGGAAAAAATTAAATAAGGATCCACAAAAAAAACAGATAAATTATGTTGATTGGGTTGAGCTAATTAAGTTTAGAGAAACTAGAAACTATGTTCAGCGTGTATTGGAAAATTATAATGTGTACAGATATGTACTTGAACAAAATCCAATAGTAATGAAAGATTTTTTTAAAGATCAGCCTTTATATTAGTGGCGGAGAGAGAGGGATTCGAACCCTCGGTACAAGTTTCCTCGCACGGTCATTTAGCAAACGACTGGTTTCAGCCTCTCACCCATCTCTCCGTATGACATTGTGTAATAAGTGATTTTATTGAAAATTCAATATTTATAAAGTAATTATTCAATTATTATGGGAAATAAATACTCAGTATTTTCATTAATCAAAAACGCTCTTTCATATCATGAGAATTGGCAAAGAGCATGGAAAGACCCTGCTCCAAAAAAAGAGTATGATGCTGTTATAGTTGGTGGAGGTGGTCATGGTTTAGCGACAGCATACTATTTAGCAAAAAAACACAATATGAAAAATATTGCCGTTGTTGAAAAAGGATGGATTGGTGGAGGAAACACTGGTCGTAACACTACAATTATTAGATCTAATTATTTATGGGACGCTAGTGCTGGACTTTATGATCACGCGCTAAAAATTTGGGAAGGATTATCTCAAGAGTTAAACTACAATGTAATGTTTAGTCAAAGAGGTGTAATGAATCTTGCTCACAATTTGCAAGATGTAAGAGATTTAAAAAGAAGAACACACGCAAATAGACTAAATGGTATTGATGCCGTTTACTTGAGTACAGAAGAAGTTAAAAAGTTTTGTCCAATTATAAATACATCTCAAGATATAAGATATCCGGTACTTGGTGGTACATTACAAAGAAGAGCTGGTACAGCAAGACATGATGCTGTTGCCTGGGGTTATGCTAGAGGTGCTGATGAAATGGGTGTTGATATAATTCAAAATTGTGAAGTAAAAGGTATAAAAAGAAATGGTGATAGTGTTGAAGGTATAGAAACAACAAAAGGATTTATTAAAACAAAAAAAATTGGAGTTGTGGCAGCTGGACATTCAAGTGTGATTGCTAATATGGCTGGAATAAGACTTCCTCTAGAGAGCAAACCTCTTCAAGCACTAGTATCAGAACCTGTGAAACCAATTATAGATACAGTTGTTATGTCAAACGCTGTACACGCTTATGTAAGTCAATCTGATAAAGGTGAATTAGTTATTGGCGCTGGAACAGATGATTATGTTTCATACACTCAGAAAGGAAGTCATCAAATAGTCGAGGGAACTCTAAATGCTATTTTAGAATTGTATCCAATTTTTAGTCGTATGAGAATGTTAAGACAATGGGGAGGAATTGTGGATATATGTCCTGATGCAAGTCCAATATTAAGTAAAACTTCTATCAAAGGACTTTATTTTAATTGTGGTTGGGGCACAGGAGGCTTTAAAGCTACACCTGGATCAGGAGATTTATTTGCACACACAATTGCTAATGATGAGCCACACAAACTCAACGCAGCATTTAATTTAAATAGATTTGTAAGTGGAGACCTTGTTGATGAACATGGCGCTGCAGCAGTTGCTCACTAATGTTTGTTATTAATTGTCCATATTGTGGTGAGAGAGATCAGCAAGAATTTAAAGCTGGTGGTGAAGCTCATATTGAAAGACCAAAACAACCGACAGAACTTAGTGATGATGAATGGGCAGAATATTTATTTATGAGAAAAAATATTAAAGGTGTTCAATATGAAAGATGGAACCATGCTCATGGTTGTCGTAAATGGTTTAATATGATTAGAGACACTTCGAATGATGAAATTAAAGCAATCTATAAAATGGGAGAAAAACCCCCATCGATATAAAACAAATGTCAGAAAATTTAAGAGTTAAATCTAGTCAATATATTGATGAAACAACAAGAGTTTCGTTTAAATTTAATGGTACAACTTATTATGGATTTAAAGGAGACACTCTTGCTTCTGCTTTATTGGCAAATAATGTTCATTTAGTAGGTAGGAGTTTTAAATACCATAGACCAAGAGGTATAATGACATCAGGTTCTGAGGAGCCAAATGCAATTGTTCAAATTAATCCAAATACTAATAGAACTGAACCAAATGTTAGGGCAACTGAAGTTGAAATATATGAAGGAATGGAGGCATCAAGTCAAAATTGCTGGCCAAGTGTAAACTTTGATATTGGTGGAATAAATAATTTTTTATCACCCCTACTTCCAGCAGGATTTTATTACAAAACATTTATGTGGCCTGCAAGCTTCTGGGAAAAATATGAATACTTTATAAGACACTCAGCAGGATTAGGAAAATCACCAACGTTAAAAGATCCTGACATTTACGATCACAGAAATATTCATTGTGATGTTCTTGTAGTTGGCGCAGGTATATCTGGAATTCTAGCAGCTAAAAATGCTGCGAAGAATAATTACAAAACTTTACTTTTAGATGAAAAAAATGAATTAGGAGGATCAACTATTTATGAAAACAATGAAAGTAATAAAATTGATAATAAAATTTCATCTGAATGGTTAAAAAAAGAAATTGAAGAACTTAAAAATATTAAAAATTTAGAAATGAAAACTAGAACAAGTGTTGCTGCGTACCATCAATATAATTATTTGCTAGCAAGAGAGAACTTAACAGATCATTTAGAAAAAAAAGATAAGATAAATAAAATTAGACAAAGGTTGCTTAAAATAAGAGCAAAGAAGGTAATTTTGGCAACAGGTGCTTTGGAAAGACCGATGGTATTTAATAATAATGATAGACCTGGAATAATGCTTTCTTCTGCAATTAAAAAATATAGTGATTTTTATGGTGTAGCCTGTGGTAGGAAGATTATATTTTTTACAAATAATGACAGTGCATATGAAAGTGCAATTTCATTAAACGATAAAGGTATAAAAGTTGAAGCAGTAGTTGATATTAGAAAGCAATCTGAAACAAATTTAGAAAAAAGAGTTATTGATGCAGGTATAAAAATATACTGGGAACATACAGTTGTTGATACCTCTGGTTATAAAAGATTAAACAATGTCTCAATAATGAAACTATCAAATGATGGAACTTCAGTAACTGGAAATAAAATTTCTATTTCATGTGATTGTTTAGGGGTTGCTGGTGGATGGACTCCAGCTGTTCACCTATATACTCAGTCAGGTAGCAAACTTGCTTTTGATGAGGATAAAAAAATATTTATTCCAAATAAAAATAATTCAGATCAAATAAGTGTTGGATCTTGTTGTGGTGATTTTAAACTTGATGAAATACTTAAAAACTTAAATGAAAAACTAAAAGATTTTTTAGATATAAATAAAACAGATTTTGAAAATATTACTGTTAAAAACGACGAAGAGATTTCAAAAAGAAACATATGGTTATTACCTTCTGATAAAGCTTTAGGTAAAACTAAGCCTTTTGTGGATTATCAAAATGATGCGACTGCAAAGGATATAAAATTAGCACTAAGAGAAGGTTTTAGATCTATTGAACATGTCAAAAGATATACAACAACTGGGATGGGAACTGATCAAGGAAAATTAGGAAATATGCATGCATTGGGAATAATAGCAGATACAGCAGGTGTTAAGATGGGAGAACTTGGAACGACTACTTTTAGACCTCCTTATACTCCTTTAACATTTGGAACAATTGTAGGACGTAATGTTGGTAAGTTTTTTGATATTTTTAGAAGAACGCCTATGAATGATTGGCATGTTGAACAAAAAGCAGAATTTGAAAATGTTGGTCAATGGAAAAGAGCATGGTACTACCCTATCGATGGTGAAACTATGCACCAAGCAGTTCAAAGAGAAAGCAAAGCTGCAAGAGAAAGTTCAGGAATATTAGATGCGTCCACACTTGGTAAGATTGATATACAAGGAAGTGATGCCTCAGAGTTTTTAAATAGAGTTTATACAAATGCATGGTCAAAACTTGGCATTGGCAAATGTAGATATGGTTTAATGTTAAATGAAGATGGTATGGTATATGACGATGGTGTTACTACAAGATTAGGTGAAAATCACTATCTAATGACAACAACAACTGGAGGTGCAGCAAATGTTCTTGGAAAATTAGAGGATTACCTTCAAACTGAATGGCCAGAATTAGATGTATATTTAACTTCAGTTACAGATCAATTTGCTACAGCAAGTTTGTGTGGCCCAAATAGTAAAAAAATTCTTAAAAAAATTATTCCTGATTTAGATTTGTCTGATGAAAATTTTCCACACATGTCTTTTAAAGAAGCAAAAATCGGAAGTATTGTTTGTAGAATTATGAGAATAAGTTTCACAGGTGAACAAAGTTTTGAAATTAACGTGCAAGCAAGTTATGGAAAAGCTCTATGGGAGAAATGTATAGAGGCTGGTAAAGAATTTAATATTACTCCTTATGGTACAGAAACGATGCACTTATTAAGAGCTGAAAAAGGTTTTATTATTGTTGGCCAAGATACAGATGGAACAATGACACCAATAGATTTACAGATGGATTGGATTGTTAGTAAAAAGAAATATGATTTTATTGGTAAAAGATCTCTAAACAGATCCGATACTATGAGAGAAGACAGAAAACAATTGGTGGGATTATTAACAGATGACCCTAAAGTTGTATTAGAGGAAGGGGCACAAATTGTTTCTGAACTAAAAAAAAATCCTGTTGAAATGCTTGGTCATGTTACATCAAGTTACTTTAGTCCAAATTTAAATAAATCTATAGCCCTAGCCGTTGTCAGAGGTGGCAAAGATATGATGGGTAAAAAACTATTTATTCCTATGGAAGATAAAACAATTAATGTAACTGTTTCAAATCCAGTATTTTTTGATCAAACTAATGAAAGGTTAAATGCTTAGTTATAATCAAGTAACAAATAGTGAAATTAATAAAAACGGTGTTTCCATAAAAGAAATTGCACCAATAATGAAATTAAATTTAAGAGGCAAAACAAGAGAATTTTTTACAAATGTAGGAAAAAGTTTGAATATGATTTTGCCAACTGAGGCTAATACATCTTCATCTAGTGATAAACTTACTGCGATATGGTTAAGTCCAGATGAATGGATGATTGTATCAAATGAGACTACTAGCAAAGAAACCAATACATACGAATTAAATGATATATTATTTAACAATATTTCAAAAACATCATTAGGAGCAGTAACCGATGTAACTGACCAATTTGTTCAATTAGAAATAAAAGGTGATAAAATATATGAACTTTTTTCTTCAGGGTGTCCTTTTAATTTTAATTTATTTCGTGAAAAAAAAGGGTCAACAACTCAAACTTTGCTAAATCATATAGATGTTATTATTCACAATAAGGACGAAAATATTGTTAATTTATTTGTTAGAAGATCATTTGCTAAACACCTTTGGGAATGGATGGAAGATAGCTCTTCAAGATTATAAAGATTAATTTTTACGCCTATAATCCCACGGCATTTCAAATTTACCTTGCCAAATACCTAATTTGTTATTTTTTGCATTAATTTCATCTGAAACATATTTTTTAGAATACTTTCTATATGCTACTGCATAACCATTTGAAACCATCCAAGAATTTAAATTTATATTTCTTTTAAAACACTCACCTATTAACCTTTTATACCTATCAACATCCAAAATATTACAATTTAATTTTTGTTTATTAATCTTTTTAATTAACTTTTGAGTAGATACTTCTCCACACATATAATCTTTAGTAAAAGACATAAAAGATATTGTTAAATAAGTTTTTTTACATTTTTGTTTTTTTTCAGGTGCATCAATACCGTATAATCGAATTTTTTTTGAATTAATCTTGATTGTATCTCCATCAACAACTTTAGCAAAACCTGAGATTTTATTTATATTTTCAGATCTTACATCGTTATATGTAAGTATAAAAAAAATAGATGAAATAATTATCAAAATTACCAATTTCTTTTTTGTATAAAACATTAACCGATAGTTAATTTATTGTTAATATAATATTTAACATAAAAGAATAGTAAGATTGATATTAACCATTGCAATATTGCCCAGATATAAAAGAAAGTTTTAAAGTCTGCATCAATAGAACGTGCTATATAATAAGATAAAAATGGAACCAAAACGTTCCTTAATATATTGTTCATCATTGCTTTCTCAGATTTTTTTAAAGCCATAAAAAAACCATTTGATAGAAAAAAAATTGGGTATGCTGGTAAGATAAATGCAGAAATTTTTAAATACATTGACCCATATTCAATAACTTCCGTGTTAGATGAGAAAAATTTTGGCATTAAATCTGCAGTTACAAATACTAAAACTCCAGACACTAACATTATAATCAGGCCGTATTTTACTGATGTAAAATAAGATTGCTTTACTCTATCATAATATTTCGCACCTATATTCTGTGCAATAATTGATATTATTGCTGTATTTATCCCTAATACAGGCAGTAAGACAACCTGCTCTATCCTTGTTGCTGCTCCATAACCAGCTACAGCATATTCTCCTGTAAATGCAACATAAGTAAATACAATCGTTGCAGCTATTGAATACCCAAGAATAGCTATTGTGATTGGCATTGATTGGAAGAAAATGTTTTTAATGTAGAAAAATTTAATCTTAAAATTTTGAATAGTGATCTCTTTAATACGTTTATTTTTTAACAATTTAATTAAAACGATTATTAGAGAAAGAAATTGGGCAATCAAAGTTGCATAACCTATGCCCGCGACACCAAAAGCTGGGATAAATAAAAATCCAAATATAAATATTGGATTTAATAAAATGTTTAAAAAAAAAGATAATATAAGAGCATTTCTATATGTGACTGTATCTCCCTCAGCATGAAGAAAAGAGTTTAAAGCAACAACCAGGATAAAGAGAATAGTTCCATAAAATATTACATTAGTGTACTCAAGGCCAAGAGTAATTACCTCTCTTGATGAATTCATAGTTAAAAATAATTTTTCAGAGAAACTAAATCCAATTATTGATACAATTATTGAAATTATTACTGAATAAAGAACGATATTTGTAAAATAACCTAATACATTTTTTTCGTTTTTTTCCCCAATATTACTTCCAATTAATGAAGTGCCCGCAACAGTGACACCAATAGATGTAGCAATAATTAGAAAGTAGATTGGAAAGGATTTACTTAAAGCAGATAAAGCTTCAGGCGAAATTTTCCCAGCATAAAAAGTATCAACTAACGTGTATAATGTTTGAAATAATGTTCCAACACTTGCTGGTATTGCAAGTTTTTTTATAAGTCGAGGGACGTCATCTTTTAATAAATTCATTTCTTTAAACTAAAAATATTTTAATATTCTTTTTGAAAGATATGACTTTTTCCAGTTTTTTTGGCAAGGTTAATTTGTTTTTGTCTCATTCTAAATCTCGATTTTTGATCATTTGTTAAATTATCGTGACAATTTGGACAAGAAACCCCTTCTTCATATTTTTTAGATTTTTTGTCTTTTAAAGAAATAGGTTTTCTACAACCACTACACATTGAGTAAGAACCTATTTTCAAACCATGCTTTAAACTAATTCTGTTGTCAAAGACAAAGCACTCGCCTTTCCATAAACTTTTTTTTGGGTCTGTTTTTTTTAAATAGTTTAAAATACCACCCTTTAGTTGGTAGACATTATTGTAGCCTTTATTTTCCAAAAAGACTGACGCTTTTTCACACCTAATACCTCCAGTACAAAACATAGCAATAGGTTGATTTTTTTTTAATTTTTTAAGATATTTTGGAAAATCTCGAAAATTATCTACATCTGGATTAATTGAACCTTTAAAAGTTCCAACTTTATATTCAAAGGGTTTTCTTGCATCAATTAAAACTGTTTTTTTGTCTTTAATTAATGAGTTCCACTTTTGAGGGTTAACATGACTATCTTTTTTTTTAATTCTCTTTTTTAAACTTAAATTCATTGGAACCACTTCTTTTTTAATTTTTACTTTTGGTTTATGAAACGGCTGAAAAGAGCTTTTTGAATTATTAATGCTATCAAATTTTTCAAATTTAAATAATTTGTGTAAATAATCTTTAATCAATTTAATATCTTTATTTTTTCCAGAAATTGTTCCATTTAACCCTTCATTGGAAATAATAATTGTTCCACGTATGTTTTTATTTAATAATTGATCTTGAAGTATTTTTTGATTTTTCCTTAAATAAGAAATTTTAATAAACTTATAGAATCCAAAAACATCAAACATTATAATTTTCTACAAACTGTCATACCATCACCTAATGGAACTATAATTTTTTCAACTCTTTTATCTTTAGAAACATAACTATTAAAATCTTTAATAGTTAAAGTGATTTTATCATCACTGTTTTCATCGACAACTCGACCATACCATAGAACATTATCAATTATTATTAAGCCATTTTTCTTTAATAATATTAAAGATTTTTCATAATATTCTTTATAATTTTTCTTATCAGCATCAATAAAAATTAAATCAAAATCGTTTTCTTCTATTTCATTCAAACTTTCTAAAGCTGGTTTAATTATTGTTTGAATTTTATGACCTTGTTTTGCTTTTTCAAAAAATTTTATTGCAATTTCGTTAGTTTCTTGATTTTTATCTAACGCAATAATTCTACCATCTTCTGGTAAAGCAAGAGACATTGACAAAGTACTTAAGCCAGTAAAAGTTCCAATCTCTAGTATTTTTTTTACATTAGATGTTTTTACTATTAAGTGTAAAAATTGAGATTGTGAAACAGATATTTGCATCCTTTTAATATCTCCCAAGGACTCATTATAAGAAATAATTTCTTTTTGAACTGCATGAAGACCTAGTCCATTATTTAAAATGTACTCTTGAATATTGGTGCTAATTTTTAGGTCTGAGCCCATGAACCTAAAGTTTTTTCTTTAAAATCTCATTTACTAACTGAGGGTTAGCTTTTCCACCTGAAACTTTCATTACTTGTCCAACAAAGAAACCAAATAATTTAACTTTACCAGATTTATATTCGGTAGCTTTATCTCTATTGTTATCAATTACTTTATCTATTAAAGCTTCTAAAGCTTTTGGATCGCTTTCTTGTTTTAAACCTTTTTCTTCAACAATTTTTTTAGGATCCTTGTCCCCTTCCATCATTTGTTCAAAAACAGTTTTTGCAATTTTTCCAGAAATTGTTCCATCCTTAATTAAATTTATTAATTTTGATAAATTACCAGCACTAATTGGACTATCAGTTATTTCTAAATTTTTTTCATTAAGTGCAGCAAATAATTCACCTATGATCCAGTTTGTTGCTAATTTAACGTCAGATTTTTTAACAACATCTTCAAAATATTTTGAGGTTTCAATGTCTGAAACCATGATATTTGCTTCATATGGGGTTAATTTAAATTGATCTATAAATCTTTTTTTCTTTTCATCGGGTAACTCTGGTATTTCTGATTGTAATTGATTTATGAATTCATCAGAAACTTCTAATGGCAATAAATCTGGATCTGGGAAATATCTATAATCATGAGCATCTTCTTTTGATCTCATGGATCTTGTTTCATTTTTTTTAGTATCAAAAAGTCTTGTTTCTTGATCAACAGATTGTCCATCTTCAATTAAATCAACTTGTCTATTTGCTTCGTATTCAATTGCCATTTGCATGAATTTAATAGAATTAACGTTTTTAATTTCACATCTAGTACCAAATTCTTCTGTTCCTTTTTTTCTCACGGAAACATTAACATCTGCTCTCAAAGATCCTTCCTGCATATTACCATCACAAGTTCCTAAATATCGCATAATTGATCTTAATTTCTTAATATAAACATTAACCTCCTCTGGTGATCTTAAATCAGGTTTGCTAACAATTTCCATTAAAGCTACACCTGACCTATTTAAATCAACAAAGGTGTTTTTTGGATCTAAATCATGGATACTTTTACCTGCATCTTGTTCTAAGTGTAATCTTTCAATACCAACGTCTTTTTGACCATCTGGCATATCTAAAATAACTTTACCTTCACCAACTATCGGATCCTTAAATTGAGAGATTTGGTATCCTTGTGGTAAATCAGCATAAAAATAATTTTTTCTATCAAATACTGATCTTTTGTTAATTTTAGCTTTTAATCCTATTCCAGTTTTAATTGCTTGCTTAACACAAAATTCATTAATCACTGGAAGCATTCCAGGGAATGCAGCATCTACTAAACTTACCTGTGTGTTAGGCTCAGCACCAAATTTAGTAGCTGATGTAGAAAATAACTTTGATTGGGAAAGTACTTGAGCATGAACCTCTAAACCAATGACAACTTCGTATTGATTTTCATTTCTATTAATTAAATATTCTGACTTTTCTTTACTCACTTAATCCACCAATCAGTAATTTTATTTTTAAAATCAATTTTTTCTTCCATTGCATAAGCAATGTTTAAGATATTTTGTTCATCAAATGCTTTTCCAATAATTTGTAAACCTAAAGGGTAACCTTTGCTGTCATGACCAGCTGGAATAGAAATTCCTGGCAAACCTGCTAAATTTACAGGAACAGTAAAAATATCGTTTAAGTACATTGAAACTGGATCATTTGTTTTTTCACCAATTTTAAAAGCAGAACTTGGTGTTGATGGAGTTAATATTGCATCTACTTTTTTGTACGCTTCATCAAAATCATTTTTAATTAGTTTTCTAACTTTTTGAGCTTTCAAATAATATGCATCGTAATAACCTGAAGATAAAACATATGTGCCTATCATTATTCTTCTTTGAACTTCGGCTCCAAATCCCTCTGATCTAGTTTTTTCATACATATCAATAAGGTTTTCTCCATCAGCTCTAAAGCCATATTTAACACCATCATATCTTGCAAGATTAGAAGATGCTTCAGCTGGTGCCACTATATAGTAAGTTGGTAAAGCATAATTTGTATGTGGAAGAGAAATATCAATTATTTCCGCACCACAATCTTTAGCATACTCAATACCTTTCTGCCAAAGATCATCAATTTCTTTTGGCATTCCATCAACTCTATATTCTTTTGGTATACCTATTTTTTTTCCTTTAATGTCTTTTGTTAATTCTTTGCTGTACTGGTTTCTTTTAAAATCAATAGAAGTTGAGTCTTTTTGATCGTATGAGCTAATTACCTCTTGCAACAAAGCACAATCTTGAACATTTTGAGCCATTGGACCAGCTTGATCAAGAGAAGATGCAAAAGCAACTATTCCGTATCTTGAACAACTACCATAAGTTGGTTTTAAACCCACTGTGCCAGTAAATGACGCCGGTTGTCTAATAGATCCACCTGTATCAGTTCCAATTGTAATTGGAGTTAATTGTGCTGCTACAGCAGAAGATGAACCACCAGATGAACCACCTGGAACTAAATTTTTATCAATCGGATTTTGAACATTTCCAAAAAAACTTGTTTCATTTGATGATCCCATTGCAAATTCATCGCAATTTAATTTACCAATAAGAATTGCTCCCTCATTCCAAATATTCTGAGTAACAGTAGACTCATAAGTAGGTACAAAATTGTTTAATATTTTGCTACCAGCTGTTGTTCTTACATTAGCTGTACAAAATAAATCTTTTACAGCCATTGGTATTCCTGGTAATTTTAAATCCAATTTTGGGTTGTCATCAAATTTTTTAGCATTTTCTAAAGCATTACTAAAATCTTCAGTAATATAAGTGTTTAATTCTTTTGATTTTTCTGATCTATCAACAAAAGCTTTGGTAACTTCTAAAGAAGAAAGTTTTTTTTCTTTAATATTATTAACTAATTCAGAAAGTGTTTGCTTGGTTATGTCAGACATTATTCTATAACTTTTGGTACAACAAAATAATCTTCATTATCTTTTGGAGAATTTTTTATAATTTGTTCCCTTAAATTTTTACTTTTAACTTCATCAGGTCTTAATTTTAAAGTCGTTTCAGCCACTGATGTAAGTGGTTCAACATTTTCAGTTTTAAGTTCATTGAGTTTTTCAATGAAATCAAAAATTGAATTCAAATCACTAGCAAGTTTTTCAGCTTTTTTCTCATCTACTGAAATTCTTGATAATTTAGATATGTGCTTTATGGTTTTAAGATCGATGCTCATATGATATTTAAATATGACGCAAACTATCACTATAGTTTAAAATATACAACATGATCACAATAGAAGAATTTAAAAAAAAACAGTCAGAAAAATGTCGTTTGATAGGTTTAGATTTGGGCTCAAAAAGAATTGGTGTATCAATTTGTGACGAAAAGCAATTAATTGCTACCCCTTATAAAACTATACATAAATCAAAAAATAATGAATTAATTGAAGAGTTAAAAAACATTATTCAAGAGAATGACATCAAGGCAATTATCATTGGTTATCCTTTAAATATGGATGGATCTTTAGGCTCTTCAGCACAGTCGGTCAATGACGTATCTAAAAATATAGATAAAGATTTAGATGTTGATGTGTGTCTCTGGGATGAAAGATTGTCAACTGTTGGGGCTTTTAATTTATCAAGCCAATTAGATGTTAATGTATCTAAAAGAGAAAAGAATATAGATCAGAACGCAGCAGCTTTTATTCTTCAGGGAGCTATAGACTATCTAAATAATTAATCCTTGCCATTCAATGGCTTTATAGTTATAGAGTTAATTTTAATGGCAAAAAACATCAAAGCTATTAAAATTTCTCAAAAACATTTGTTAGGTATCCAAGATCTATCAGTTAGTGATATAAACTACATTTTAGATGAATCTGAAACTTTCATTAAATTAAATCAGAGTAAGAACAAGAAAATTGATGTTCTTAGAGGTAAAACTCAAATTAATCTATTTTTTGAACCATCAACAAGAACACAAAGTTCATTTGAGTTAGCTGGAAAAAGACTTGGTGCTGATGTGATGTCAATGAATATGAATAATTCAGCAATTAAAAAAGGTGAAACTTTAATTGATACAGCAATGACTTTAAATGCGATGCATCCTGACATTATTGTAATAAGGCATCAAGACTCTGGAGCATGCAATTTATTATCTCAGAAAGTAAATTGTGTAGTATTAAATGCTGGTGATGGCAGACGTGAACACCCTACTCAAGCATTACTAGATGCTTTAACAATAAGAAATAGAAAGAAAAAAATTGAAGGATTAAAAATTGCTATATGTGGAGATATTCTTCATTCCAGAGTCGCAAGATCAAATATTTATTTACTAACAATGCTTGGTGCTGAAGTAAATATTGTTGCCCCAACAAATTTGATGCCAAAAGAAATTGAAAAGTTTGGTGTTAATACTTTTACCGATATGAAAAAAGGATTGAAAGATTGTGACATTGTAATGATGCTAAGATTACAAAATGAGAGAATGACAAGTTCTTATTTGTCATCAAATAGAGAGTATTATGAATATTACGGTTTAACACCTGATAAATTAGATCATGCTAAACCTGATGCACTAATAATGCATCCTGGCCCAATGAATAGAGGTATCGAAATAGATACTAGATTGGCAGACGATATAAATAAAAGTGTAATCAAAGAACAAGTTGAACTTGGAGTTGCTGTAAGGATGGCCTGTTTAAAAATATTTTGTGAATAAATGAAAAAACAATACTTTATTAACGCAAATATAATTGATCCTCAAAATTCAATTAATGAAAATGGAGGACTTATTGTTGGAGAAGAAGGTAAAATTGAAGCAATAGGGAAAAAAGTAAATACAAATAATTTACCGTCCAGAGAAAAACCAATTGATTTAAAAGGAAAATATATATTCCCTGGTTTAGTCGATATGAGAGTTTTTGTTGGAGAACCTGGGTATGAGTATAAAGAAAATTTCAGAACTTTAAGTAATGCAGCTCTATCTGGAGGAGTAACATCTGTAGTAACAATGCCTAATACAGATCCTGTAATTGATAATGTTTCAATAGTAGATTTTTTAAAACGAAGAGGACGAGATAAATCTAAGATTAATATATTTCCATGCGCATCTCTTACACAAAATGTAGAGGGAACAAACATGACGGAATTTGGATTGTTAGCTAGTAAAGGGATTGTAGCTTTTACAGATGGTGTAAAGACAATTCAAAATACTAGATTAATGTCAAGAATAATGAATTCAGCAAAGGATTTAGGATGCCTAATAATGCAGCATGCTGAGGATTATGAGTTGGCAAAAAATGGTATGATAAATTCGGGTATAATCGCTACAAAACTTGGGTTATCAAGTATACCAGATGTGGCTGAGAGAATAATTATTGAACGAGATTTAACATTGTTAGAAAAAGCAAAGTGTCGATATCACATATCTCAACTATCATCAGGCAAATCAGTAGAAATCATTAAACAAAGAAAAAATGATATTAAATTTTCTTGTGGAGTTTCAATAAATAACCTTTCCTTAAATGAAAATGATATTGGAGATTTTAAAACATTTTTAAAGTTATCTCCCCCATTGAGAAAAGAAGAAGATAGATTGGCTTTAGTCCAAGGATTAAAAGATAAAACAATTGATGTCATTGTTTCAGATCATAAACCTGAAGATGAAGAATCAAAACGATTGACATTTTCTCAAGCAGCAACAGGTGCTTCAGGTATTGAAACTTTATTGTCTTTAAGTTTGGAACTATTTCATAATGGATCTGTAAAACTTGAAACAATAATCCAAGCACTAACATCTAATCCAGCTAAAATTTTAAATATCAATAAAGGAAATCTTTCAATTGGTAATGATGCTGACTTTTGTATTGTTGATATAAATAAACCTTGGATTGTAAAAAAAGAAAATTTAATTTCTAAATCCAAAAATACGTCAATTGAGGACAAAAAACTTCAAGGAAAAGTAACCAATACATTTGTAAAAGGTAAAGAATTATTTAAGATATAAAAATGGAATTATTAACAATAGGTATTGTCTCATACCTAATGGGTTCTGTCCCTTTTGGGTTAATATTAACTAAAATTTTTTTAAAAAAAGATATTCGAGAAATTGGATCAGGTAACATTGGTGCAACAAATGCGCTAAGAACAGGAAATAAATTTATTGGTTATTCAACTTTAATACTTGATATAGTTAAAGCAGTTATTCCAGTTTTATATGTAAAGGTAAATTTTCCTGATCTGATTTATGTATCAGCTTTATGTGCTTTTCTGGGTCATGTTTTTCCAGTTTGGTTAAAGTTTAAAGGTGGTAAGGGAGTAGCAACTTATGTTGGTATATTATGCAGTATAAATATAATGTTTGGAATAGTTTTTGGTATTTGTTGGCTTGTAACTTTTTTTATTTCTAAATTTTCATCATTAGCATCATTAATTGGATCCTTTTCAGTTCCTGTTTATTTATTTCTGTTTGAATCAACAGAAAATGAATTATTTTTTGGAATAATGTTTATTTTAATATTTTATACTCATAGAGAAAATATTAAACGACTGATAAATAAAGAAGAAAACAAGACTAAAATTTATTAATTTGACTATCAAACACTTTTAAGTAGTTTGTTAAATTATGAATCTAGTCATAGTTGAAAGTCCTGCAAAAGCTAAAACCATCAACAAATACCTTGGTGATAATTATACTGTTTTAGCAAGTTATGGGCATATAAGAGATTTACCATCCAAAAATGGATCAGTTGATCCTGATCATAATTTTAAAATGGAATGGGAAGTTGATAGTTTTTCAAAAAAATATTTAAAAGAAATAACTGATGTTGCAAAAGAATCCTCTAAAATAATACTTGCGACTGACCCTGACCGTGAAGGTGAAGCTATAGCATGGCATGTTAAAGAATATCTTGATGAAAAAAAACTTTTAAAAGATAAAGAAATTGAAAGAGTTGTTTTTAATGAGATAACAAAAAAAGCCGTAATTCATGGCATTGAAAATCCACGACAAATCGAACCTTTATTAGTGGATGCCTACATGGCAAGAAGAGCTCTTGATTACTTGGTTGGTTTTAACATTTCTCCAATACTTTGGACTAAACTACCTGGGTCAAAATCAGCTGGAAGAGTTCAGTCTGTAGCTTTAAAATTAATCACTGAAAGAGAGCATGAAATAGAATTATTTAATCCTGAGGAATTTTGGACACTTACTCTTAAATTTGGAGATGATAATAAAAACACTATTACTGCAAGCATCTCACAATTAAATGGTAACAAAATAGAAAAATTTACTTTTAGAGACAAGAATAGCATTGAAAAAGCAATCAAAGAATTAAAAGAGAAAAAATTTCAAATAACAGATATTTCATCAAAAGTTGTAAAAAGAAACCCCTCTGGTCCATTTACAACCTCAACATTACAACAAGTTGCATCTAGTAGATTAGGTTTTGGAGCTTCAAGAACAATGCAAATTGCACAAAAACTATATCAAGGTGTTGAGATTGATGGAGATACTGTTGGATTGATTACTTATATGAGAACTGATGGAACTAACTTATCAGCTGATGCAGTAAATGATTTTAGAAATTTTATTAAAAGTGAGTATGGTAATGAATATTTGCCTGCATCTGCAAATAATTATTCTGGTAAAAAAGCAAAAAATGCACAAGAAGCTCATGAGGCTATTAGGCCAACAGATATAAATAGAGCACCCGACACTTTAAAAAAATATTTAAGTAGCGATCAACAAAAACTATACAATTTAATTTGGTCCAGAGCTTTGTCCTCACAAATGGAAGTTGCTCAATTTGACAGAAATACCATAACAATAGAATCAGAGGATAATCAGACAATATGTAAGGCAAGTGGCTCTGTATTAAAATTTGATGGTTTTTTAAAAGTTTACTCAAATGCAAGCAAAGATGATGATGAAGAAGAAATTTTACCAGAAATGTATAAAGGACCAATTAATATTGAAGCATTAATTGATGAACAACATTTTACACAACCACCTCCAAGGTATTCTGAGGCAAGTTTAGTCAAAAAATTAGAAGAATTGGGAATTGGTAGACCTTCTACTTACGCAAGTATAATTTCAACTATAGCTAATCGAGGTTATGCAGAAATAGTAAATAAAAGGTTTTTTCCAACTGATCGTGGCAAACTTATCTCTGCATTTTTAGAAAAATTGTTTTCTAAATATGTTGATTATAACTTTACTGCAGGCTTGGAAGATCAATTAGATGAAATTACATCTGGTAAAGAAAGCTGGATAAAAGTTTTAGAGATGTTTTGGAAAGATTTTAATAGTAATGTTTCTGAAGTTAAGGAGAAAAGAACTAGAGAAGTGTTAGATCTTTTAAATGAAAGTCTAGGAGCTTTAATTTTTGATACTGATAAAGATGGAAATATTGTTCGAAAATGCCAGCTATGTGACACAGGTTCACTAAGTCTTAAAAATAGTTTTAGAGGTGGGGCTTTTATAGGATGTTCTAATTATCCAGAGTGTAAATTTACTAGACCCTTGTCTAAGGCTAAAGCAGCAGCTCAATCGCAGTTAGCAGAACCTAAATTTTTAGGAAAACATGAAAATGGTAATGATATATATCTGAAAAATGGAAGATTTGGCCCCTATCTTCAATATGAAAAACTTGAGGAAGAAAAATTAGAAGAGACAAAAACTAAAAAAAAGAGAAAAACCAAAAAATCTAAACCAGATGTTAATGAATTAATTAAAAATGTTTCTATACCAAAAGGTTTAGAGTTAGAAAGTATAGACTTGGAAAAGGCTCAGTTTTTATGCTCTCTACCAAAATCAATTGGTATTAACCCTGATAATCAAAAAGAAATTATTTTAAATACTGGAAGATTTGGTCCCTATCTTAAGTGTGAAAATAAATCTGCTAGAATAGAGAATATTGATGAAATTTTCTCTATAGGATTAAATCGAGCAATTACCCTGATTGCTGAAGCAAAACCAGGCAGAATGTCTTCTTCAATTATTAAGGATTTAGGAGAACATCCTGAAGATAAAAAACCAGTTAGGGTTATGAAGGGGCAATATGGTCCTTATATTAAATATAAATCTTTAAATGCAACAATTCCTGAAGAAAAAGATCCTACAGAACTTACAATGGAAGAGGCTTTAATCCTTATTGAGAAAAGGAAAGAATACGATAAAACCAAAAAAAAGAAAAAAATTAAAAAATAATGAAAATTAAATTATTTGTTTATTTATTAATTTTGACAATAACTAATGTTAACTTATCTATAGCAGATGATTGTAATAAATTTGATAAATTAAGCAAAGAATATGCAAAATGTACAGCTGAATTAATTAAAGATAAGACTTCTGAAAAATATAAAGAAGGGAAAAAAAAACTTAATAAATTAAATTTAAAAGAGAAACTAATTAAATTTAAAAATAGTAAATCACACAAAGAATTCACGGAGAAATAAAATGAACTTTGAAAAAAAAATAATAGAATTAAATATTAATTTACCAGATGCAAAACCTCCTGTTGGCTCATATGTTGCGACTAAAAAAACTGGTAATCTACTTTTTATATCAGGTCAAATATCTATAAATGAAAATGGAGAACTAATTAAAGGAAAAGTTGGAAAAGATTTAAGTACAGATCAAGCGTACGAAGCAGCAAAAAGATGTGGATTAAGCTTAGTTGCTCAAGCAAAAGCTGCTTGTGATGGTGATTTATCTAAAATAAAATCATGTATTAAATTAACAGGATTTGTTAATTCAACTAATGACTTCATTGAACAACCAAAAGTAATAAATGGAGCTTCAGATTTAATTGCTTCAATATTTGGAGATGCTGGTATGCATACAAGAGCTGCAGTAAGCACTAATAGTTTACCTCTTGGAGTTTCTGTAGAAGTTGATGCTATATTTGAATTAAACTAAACTATCTTCCGATACCAAAATAATTGATATTCAATTTTTTCATTTTAGTTGGAGAATACATATTTCTCATATCATAAACCTTGAAATTTTTCTTATTAACTAATTTTCTAAAATTCAATAATTTAAAATCATTCCATTCAGTATGTAAAATAATTAAATCAGAATTCAAACATGCAGGTTTTATTTTATCAAAATATTTAACATTTTTTAAATTTTTAAATTCTTTTTTTTCACCCGAGGGATCAAAATATCTTATCTTACAATTTTTTTTATTAAAATAATTAATCATTGGTATACTAGAAGCTTCTCTCATATCATCGGTGTTAGGTTTAAAAGTTACGCCAAGAAATGTAATTGCTTTATTCGAAAGCCTATTATTTAATATTTTCTCAACTCTTTTGATTGATAAAAATCTACGTTTATCATTCGATGAAACTACAGTTTTAACAATAGACAAATCTGTATTAAATTTTTTACCTGTATCAATTAAAGCTCTAGTATCTTTTGGAAAACATGATCCTCCATAAGCTGGTCCTGCTCTCAAAAATCTATCTCCAATACGCTCATCTGATCCCATACCAAGAGATATATCTTTAACGTCTATACCCGTTTTTTCACAAAGGTTTGCAATCTCATTAATAAATGAAATTTTTGTAGCTAAAAATGCGTTTGAAGCATATTTAATTAATTCGGCACCTCGACGAGAAGTATTAAAGTATCTGCTATTTTTTTTTATAATGGGCATATAAAGTGTCTTTAAAATTTTATTAGCTTTTTTACTATCAGTTCCAATAATAACTCTATCTGGGTAGACAAAGTCTCTAATAGCCTCACCTTCTCTTAAAAACTCAGGATTAGAAACAACATCAACTAATTTTCTTTTTTTTAAATTTTTTAAAATGTTTTCAATTTTATCACCAGTAGTAACTGGAACTGTAGATTTTGTTATTATAATTTTATAACTTTTAATTATTTTTTTTAATTCTTTTGCAACACTAAACACATATTTTAAATCAGCTGAATTACTATTTTTTTTAGTTGGAGTTCCAACACATATAAAAATTATATCAGAACTTGAAACTGCCTTTTTTAAATCTGTAGTAAATTTCAAGCGATTTTCTTTGTAATTTTTTTTTAAAATTTCCTCTAAGCCAGGCTCATAGATAGGAACATTGCCTTTATTCAATTCTTCTATTTTTTTTTTATCTTTATCTACACAGTAAACGATATTACCAACATCAGAAAAACAGACACCACTTACTAAACCAACATAACCGGTTCCTATCATGCAAAGTTTCATAGTTTACCTATTTCTTTATTTGAATTAATAAATCCTTGCATTGTCCCGCAGTCTAAATACTTTCCTAAAAAATTATGAGCAATAAATTTTTCGCCTTCTTTAATTAAAGTTTGAATAGCATCTGTTATGTGTATTTCACCACCATTACCAGGTTTTTGCTTGGATAGTTTATTAAATATTGTTTTAGGAAGAATGTATCGTCCAATTACTGCTTTATTAGAGGGAGCATTTTTAATTGAAGGTTTTTCAACCACTCCATCAATATAATAATCATTTTTTGATATTTTTTTGTTTAAACTATAGATGCCCCATCTTGAAACTGTTTTGGAATTAACTTTCATACTGGCCATTACAGAAGATTTATGTTGATGATGTACTTTAATCATATCTTTAGAACAGTTTTTTTTTATTATTAAATCATCTGGCAATAACATTAAAAAATATTTGTCTTTTATATATTTTTTTGTTTTAAATACAGCATCACCTGTTCCCTTGGGTATATTTTGATATACAAATTTTATTAATTTTTTATATTTTAATATTTTTTTATATTCAGCAATTATTCGAGGGTCTTTTTTCTTTTTAATAATTTTTTTATAAAAAGCGTCACTGTAGAAATAATTTTTAATCATCTTTTTTTTATTTGATATAATGAAAACAACTTCTTTAATGCCAGCCTCAATACACTCATCTAAAATATATTCAATTCCTGGCTTTCCATTTATTGGTAGAAGTTCTTTAGCAAAAACACTTGTTAGAGGCAAAAGCCTAGTTCCTTGACCTGCTAGAGGAATAATTGCTTGTTTAATCATATAAATGTTTTACTTATTTAGATTTTTAATACAAATGAAAATTATATTAAATAATAATTCATTATTTAAATCTTTAAGGCCTTTTAATGATATTGGCTTTGTTCCCACAATGGGAAGTATCCATGAAGGTCATTTATCACTTATAGATAGATCAAATCGAACTTGCAAAAAGACAATAGTAAGTATTTTTGTTAACCCCAAACAATTTAACAACAAAAAAGATTTTAAGAATTATCCCACAAATATTAAAGAGGATATTAAAATTTTAAAAAAAACTAAAAAGGTTGATTTCTTATACATCCCAAAATTCAAAGATATTTACAATAATAGTAAAAAATCAAACATAAAAATTGCAAAAAAAGATAAAGTTTTATGCGCCAAATATAGAGAAGGTCATTTTGAGGGTGTACTAGATGTAATGGGAAGACTAACTAATTTAGTAAATCCAAAAAAAATATTTATGGGTAAAAAAGATTATCAACAATATTTCTTAATAAAAAATTATCTAAAAAATAAATATAAAACTTCTATTATTCCATGCAAAACTATTAGAAATAAAAACAAAATAGCTTTATCTTCAAGAAATAATCATTTGGATTTAAATGGTATTAAAAAAGCAAGTTTCCTAACCAAAAGTCTAATTAAATTAAAAAGAAATTTGGTGAAAAACAAAAAAATAAAACAAAATTTAAGAATTCAAATGAAATATTTTGAGAAATTTTTAACAATTAAAATTGAATACTTAGAATTAAGATCAATTAAAAGTCTCAAAATATCTAATACTGTAAGAGATTCACGTTTATTTGTTGCTTATTATATTGATAACGTAAGATTAATTGATAATTTTTAGAGAAAGTAAGCTCCAACACCTAAAAATGAGACAAAGCCTATTACATCAGTAATGGTTGTAACAAAAACACTTGATGCAATTGCAGGATCAATATTCATTTTTTTTAAAGTAAAAGGAACAAGAATACCAAACAGTCCAGCTATAATCATCGTAAGCACCATTGATATTGAAATGATTATTGAAAGAATGCTGTCTTGAAACCAAATTTGAACTATTAAAGCACTTATAGCAGCAAATATAATTCCATTTAGTATACCAATTGAAAATTCTTTAAAAACATTTGATGAAAAATTATTTTGGGTTAAGTCATTTGTTGCAATTGTTCTGACTGTAACAGCCAATGTTTGCATTCCTGCATTACCACCCATCGATGCAACAATTGGCATCAGAAATGCAAGAACAACCATTTGCTCAATAGTTGCTCCAAACAGACTAATACACCAGGTAGCTAAAAAAGCTGTAAATAAATTCAGTAAAAGCCAGTTAAATCTTCTTTTAGTTTTTGTAACAACGCCATCAGTTATTTCTTCGTCACCTACACCTGCAAGTCTTAATGCATCTTCCTCAGCCTCTTCTTTTAAGACTGTAAGGACATCATCGTTCATAATCATTCCTACCAATTTATTATTTTTATCAACTACGGCTGCTGAGTTAAGATTGTAATTTTCAAAAAGGTTAGCCACCTCTTCTTTATCCATATCTACAGGCACTAATAGTTGAGACTCTGACATGATGCTTGCCATTTTTGTGTCTCTTGGTGAAGTAAGAACTCTTGATGATGGAACTGTTCCAATAGGTTTAAATTCTTCATTAACAATAAAAATTTCCAAAAATTCTTCTGGCAGATCTTTATTTTCTCTTAAATAGTCAATTGTTTGACCCACAGACCAGTTGCTTGGTATAGCAGTAAACTCACGCTGCATAAGTCTAGCAGCAGTATCTTCAGGATAGCTTAAGCTTTCTAACAGGGCAAATCTGTCTTTAGGTGGTAATGAGCTTAATATAGTGTTCTTATCTTCTTCGGGTACATTTTCTAAAATCGAAATAGCATCATCTGACTCTAAGTTAGTAAGAATAGTTACAATTGAATCTGCAGATAAATATTTAATTATTTCAGTTTGTATAGACTCATTTAATTCTACAAAAACCTCTGCATCAATATTAAAATTATTTAATTTAATTAAACTTTCTCTATCACTAATGCTTAAGTGTTCAATTATGTCTGCTGCATCAGCAGGGTGCATTTCATTGAATGAGTCATTAATAAATTTTGCATCATTGTTAGCTATTTTAGAGGTAACAACTCTCAAATATTCTTTATTGAATTCAAAATTTACTTTTTTATCTTTAGTTTTTTTAATTAAAGACATAAATGTACCTATAATTTAGTTGTGCACTATTAATACATAATTAAAATATTACAAATTTTAAATGGATATAGAGATCAAAAAGTCAATAAAACCGGTAAATTATTTTGAGGCAATTGATCTATTAGAGTCTAGATTAAAAAATATTACAGCTAATAAAGAAAAAGAATTAATTTGGATTTTAGAGCATCCTGAAATTTTTACTGCAGGTACATCGTATAAAGAAAATGAAATAATTGATAAATCAATTGATCTATTAAAAACAAACAGAGGTGGAAAAATTACGTATCATGGTCCAGGTCAATTAATTTGTTATTTTGTTATTGATCTAAGAGAAAAAAAGGACATTAGAAAATTTATTACAACTATTGAAAACACAATTATTCAAAGTTTAAAAAAATATAATATTGAAACCTTTCCTGATAAAGAAAATATTGGAATATGGTATAAAGACAAAAATGAAATTCAAAAAATTGCTGCGATAGGTATTAGAGTGAGTAAGTGGATTGCATATCACGGATTTGCAATAAATGTTGATAACAACTTAGAAAATTATAAAAAAATAATACCTTGTGGAATTTCCAATAAAGGTGTTACAAATTTAAAAAAAATTTTAAATCAAGATTATTCTAACTTGAATAATGAAATTATTGAAAATTTTATTTCAAATTTGAAAAACTAAGTCTTTTTGATTTTAACAACTTTTTAAAATATTCTGGCAATAAAGCTGAATAAGTATGCTTCGTATCATTTATTTTAAATTTAATTTGATATGAGTGCAGCATAAGATTTTTATTTATACCTTTATCTGACTTAGATAGTTTATATTTCGTATCTCCAAATATAGGATTACCAACTGCAAAAAGTTGTTTACGTAACTGATGTTTTCTTCCAGTTATTGGTTTTAATTCTAATAAAGATGCTTCAGAATTTTTATCTATTACCTTGAATATAGTTTTTGCTTTTTCTACTAACTTTTTATCACCATCATATCTTATTAAGTCATCATCCCAAACACCTGTGTTTTTATTAATTTCTCCTTGGCATATGGCAAGATAAGTTTTATGTACTTTTCTTAATCTAAATAATGATGTTAGTAGCTGCGCACTCTCTCTATTTTTTGCCATTATAAATACGCCAGATGTATCTTTGTCTAATCTATGAACAGAATAAGGTTTTGTTCCTTTAAAAATTTCACTCTTTGCAAAAATATCAACTAAGTTTTTTTTAGATTTTGTACCACCTTGTACTGATATTCCTGATGCTTTATTTAATACAACAAAATTATCATTATCATCAATAATTTGATCTTCGTTTGATTTTATTATTTCTTTAGTTGGTAAAAATTTTATTTTTTTTTGTTCTACTCTTTCTTTAAATTCAATATTAAATATATTTATCTGATCTCCTTTTTTTATTTTGTGAGAACTTTTAACTTTTTTTTTGTTAATTTTAATTTTTCCTGTCCTAAGATATTTTTCAATTAAACCTTGAGGTATTTTTCCAATATTTAATCTCATCCATCTATCAATACGCATATCATTACACGTTGAATCAACGATGTATGACTTGTTCATGATTTAGGATTTAAGCTGTAGCTTGTTTGTTTTCTTCTGTTTTTGGAGCTTCTTTTGACGTATTTTTTTTCTTCTTATCTACTCTTTTGGCCTCAACATCTCTGTCTACAAATTCTATAATTGCCATTGGAGCATTATCACCATATCTAAAACCTGCTTTAATAATTCTAGTGTAGCCACCTTTTCTATTTGAATATCTTTTAGAAAGAGTTTTTTTTACTTTATTAGCTGATTTAATATCTTGGAGTTGAGATACAAGCATCTTAGTTGTTTGTAATGTATCTTTTTTACCTAAAGTAATAATTTTGTCTGCTTGAGGTCTTAAGAACTTTGCTTTTGGTAATGTAGTTTTGATCTGTTCATATTTTATCAAAGAATTTAACATATTCTTTAATAGAGCTTTTCTATGCTCAGATGTTCTGTTTAGTTTTTTATTGGCTAAGCCGTGTCTCATTAAATTGCTTCCTCTAATTTTTTAGACATTTCTGCAATATTATCTGGTGGCCAGTTAGGTATTTCCATACCTAAATACAGAGACATTCCAGTTAGAACTTCTTTTATCTCATTTAAAGATTTTCTACCAAAATTTGGTGTTCTTAACATTTCACCTTCAGATTTTTGAACTAAATCGCCAATATAAATTATATTGTCATTTTTTAAGCAATTCATTGATCTTACAGATAGTTCTAGTTCATCAACTTTTCTTAGTAAATTCTTATTAAACTCAGGTTCAGATGAAACTTCTTTTACAGGAGCTTCAACAGGCTCATCAAAATTAACAAACATTTTCAACTGGTCTTGAAAAATCCTAGCAGAGTAAGCAACAGCATCTTCTGCAGAGATTGAACCATTAGTCTCTACTTCCATTGTTAATTTATCATAATCAAGAGCTTTACCTTCTCTAGCTGTGCTAACTGAATAAGAAACCTTTTTTACTGGACTATACAAAGAGTCAATGGCAATTAAACCTAGTGGTGGCTCCTCTGGTTTATTTAGCTCAGCTGGAACATAACCTTTTCCAGTGTTTACATTCATTTCCATGTGAAAAGTAGTATTTTCATCTAAGTTACAAATTACTAACTCAGGATTTAATATTTCTACATCCGTCACAGGAGCAATGTCTGAAGCTTTTATTTCACCCGGACCTTTTGCGTCTAAAACTAATTTTTTTGTACCTTCAGAATTACATTTTAAAGCAAGTGATTTAACATTTAATACTATGTCCGTTACATCTTCTCTTACACCTTTAATTGATGTAAATTCATGTAGAACACCATCAATTTGTATCGAAGTAACTGCAGCTCCTCTGATTGAAGAAAGCAAAATTCTTCTTAAGGAGTTTCCTAAAGTTAATCCGTAACCTTTTTCTAAAGGCTCAGCTATAATCTTAGCATGTGTTAAATCATCACTAATTTGAACATCTAATTTAGATGGTTTAATCAAAGATTTCCAATTTTTAACATTAACGTTTTCTACTTCCATTAAACTCTCCTTTTTTTTGGTGGTCTAGTTCCGTTATGAGGCATCGGTGTTGTGTCTTTAATTGACAAAATTTTAAAACCTCTTGCTTGTAAAGCTCTTAATGCTGTTTCTCTTCCTGAACCAGGCCCTTTTACCTCAACAGATAAAGTTTTCATTCCATACTCTAATGCTTTTGATGCTGCGGAGTCCGCTGCTATTTGAGCTGCATAAGGTGTAGATTTTCTTGATCCTTTAAATCCTTTCTGTCCAGCAGATGCCCAGGATATTACATTTCCATTTGTATCAGCAATTGAAATTATTGTGTTATTAAATGTTGACTGCACATAAGCAATTCCATTTAAAATATTCTTTTTTATCTTTTTCTTTTTTGAATAAGAGCTCTTTGCACTTTTTTTAGAAGATTTTTCTACCTTCTGATCTTTATTGTCAGTTTTTTCTGTTTTTGCCATTATTATTTTTTAGTTGGTGTTAATTTCTTCCCTGCAATAGCGATTGCTTTTCCTTTTCTTGTTCTTGCATTACATCTTGTTCTTTGACCTCTTACAGGTAATTTTTTTCTATGTCTTGTTCCTCTATAACATGCAAGATCTATCAATCTTTTAATACTTAAAGAATAATCTCTTCTAAGATCTCCTTCGACTTTAAAATTTTGATCGATGTATTCTCTTATTTTTAAAATTTCATCATCAGTTAACTCATTCACTCTTTTGGCTCTTGGAATTTCTAGAGAAGAACAAATTTGTTGTGAGAATTTATCTCCAATTCCATAAATATATGTCAGTCCAATGTGGACAAGTTTATTTTGTGGAATGTTTATACCTGCGATACGAGCCATAATTTTTGTGATAAATTGTGCCTTTTATATAAGAAGATTAATCAAAGTCAACGTCTTAAACATTTATAAAAGTGTCTATTTTCCTTGTTATTTCGTCTATTTCTAAGCTTCCATCAATTTCCTTAAATTTAGGATTCTCTGAGTAGTAATTAAGCACTGGCTCTGTTGTGGTCATGTATGTATCAAAACGTTTTAGAATAGTACTTGTTTCATCGTCTGATCTATTTTCAATAATTTTTCTTTTCTCTAGTCTTTTTACAACTGTATCTTTATCAACTTTAAGATACAAAATTAAATCTATTTTTTGATTTGATGCCTCGAGTAAGATATCTAAATTTTTTGCTTGGCTCAAAGATCTAGGGTATCCATCAAATATTAATCTATTTTTTTTTTGAGGGTCAGATACTAAATTTTCAATAAGTTTATTTACAATTTCATCACTTACAAATTTACCATTTTTCATGTCATTAGTTATTGTCTTACCAATGTCTGAATTTTTATATATTTCTTCTCTTAAAAGTTCACCAGTTGAGATTTGGAAGGAATTTAATTTCTTTACTAAATATTTAGCTTGAGTACCTTTACCAGCACCAGGCGGTCCAAACAAAACTATATTCACTTACTTTCCAAATTTAGTTTTCTTAATTAATTGTTCGTATTGAGAACTCATTAATCTTGTTTGAATTTGAGTTACAGTATCAATGGCTACAACAACAACAATAAGAATAGATGCACCACCCAAATAAAAAGGAATTGGGTAATTAGCTATTAAAAATTCTGGCATTAAACATACAAGTGTCAAATATAGAGCACCTATTGTAGTAAGTTTAGTTAAAATATTTTCAATATATAATGCTGTACTCTCACCAGGTCTAATTCCTGGTACAAAGCCACCATATTTTCTTAAGTTTTCTGCAGTTTCAGTTGGGTTAAATGTAATTGAAGTATAGAAAAATGTGAAAAATATTATACCAGATGCATATAGCAACATGTACAAAGGCTGACCTTGAGTGAAATAAGAACTTAAGTTTAAAAATGTTTCATTGTTTGAAAATGAAAAATTAGAAAAAGTAACTGGTAACAATAATAAAGCAGAGGCAAAAATTGCTGGTATTACTCCTGCTTGATTAATTTTTAGTGGCAAATGAGAAGACTCTCCACCGTACATTTTGTTTCCCATTTGTCTTTTAGGATAATTGATAAGAATTTTTCTTAAAGCTCTCTCCATAAAAACAACAAATAAAATAGTTAATATTAAAAGAACAAAAATTGCTAAGATCATGAAAGTTGATACGGCACCTGTTCTACCTAATTCAAAAGTTGTAACTAAAGCTCTAGGTATTTCAGCAACGATACCTGCAAAAATAATTAAAGAAATTCCATTTCCAATTCCTCTTTGAGTGATTTGTTCTCCTAACCACATAAGAAAAATTGTACCAGCAACAATAGTTGTTACTGTTGTAATTTTAAAAAATGCTCCTGGATTAATTACTAAATCAGCAGAAGACTCTAAACCTACCGATAAACCATAACCTTGAACTGTAGCGAGTAAAACTGTTCCATATCTTGTAATTTGAGTAATCTTTGCTCTGCCAGTTTCTCCCTGAGCCTTTAAATTCTTAAAATAATCAGAAACCCCTGTTAACAACTGAACTATAATAGCTGATGATATGTATGGCATTATACCAAGAGCAAAAATTGCCATTCTACTGACGGCACCGCCAGCAAAAACATTGAACATACCAAGTAACCCTTTTTGATTACCGTCCATCATGATTTTTAATTGTTCTGGGTCAATTCCTGGTAAAGGAACAAACGTACCAAATCTATATACCGCAAGGATTGCTATGGTAAAAATTATTCTATTTCTTAGATCATTTGTTGAAGATGATGCACTCATTTAAACAAATTATTTTTTTAATTGAATAGATCCACCAATTTTTTCTAGTTTTTCTATTGCTGATTTTGATGCCAAGTCAGCCTCAATATTAATTTTATCTTTTAACTCTCCAGTACCTAATATTTTTAATTTTGTAGAGTTTTTGTTTATTAATTTTAATTTTTTTAGAGATGAAGAATTAAGCACTTCATTTGGATTAATATTTTTTTTATCAATATAAGACTGAATTTTTTCCAAGTTTAAAATTGCAATGTTTTCTCTTGAAATTGGATTAAAACCTCTTTTAGGTAATCTTCTGTATAAAGGCATTTGACCACCTTCAAAACTTTTTATTGCAACACCAGATCTAGATTTTTGACCTTTAACACCTCTACCAGATGTTTTACCTTTTCCAGAACCAATACCTCTTCCTACTCTAATTTTAGGTTTATTAATTTTCTGTCTTGTATTTAATGTAATCATTATCCTCTTTTTTCAATAATTTCTGATATTTTTTTATTTCTTATTGCTGAAATTTGTTTTGGTGAATTTTGCTTCATTAAAGCTTTCATAGTAGCTCTAATCACATTGTGTGCATTTGATGTTCCCATTGATTTAGCAACAATATCTTTTACACCCAATACCTCGCATACTGCTCTAACTGGACCACCTGCAATAATACCTGTACCTTTTGATGCTGCTCTTAAAACTATTCTACCAGAGCCATCTTTAGCTTTCACATCGTGATGAATTGTTCTTCCTTCTCTCAAAGGTATATGTGTTAATTTTCTTCTCGCCATTTCATTAGCTTTTTTAATTGCATCTGGAACTTGTTTTGCTTTCGCGTGTGCTATTCCAATTTTTCCAGCCTGATTTCCTACCACTACAAGAGCTGAAAAACCAAATCTTCTTCCACCTTTTACAACTTTTGTAATTCTGTTGATATGAACTAACTTTTCTAAAATATCGTCTGTTTTTTTATCTTTGTTATTTTCCATAATTAAAATTCCATCCCATTTTCTCTTAACGTGTCTGCAAATGCTTTGATTCTACCATGATATTTATAAGATCCTCTATCAAAATAAATTTTTGTAATATTTTTTTCCTGAGCTTTTTTTGCAAGTTTTTGGGCAACTAATTTTGAAAGCTCTGTTTTGTTAATTTTATCAGATGATTTTAAATCTTTCTCAATGGATGAAGCTGATAACAAAGTTACTTTTTTTGTATCATCAATGATTTGAGCTGAAATATTTTTGGCAGATCTTGAAATACTTAATCTAAATCTATCTTTTGGAGCAACTTTTTTTACTTTGTTGCTAACTCTAAATCTTTTTCTAATACTAGTGTTTAGTTTCATTATTTTTTCTTACCTTCTTTTTTAAGAACATATTGGCCTTTTTCTCTAACACCTTTACCCTTATATGGCTCAATTTTTCTAAATGTTTTAATTTTTGATGCAACTTCACCAACTAATTGTTTGTCAGATCCAGTGATCTTAAGTGTAGTTTGTTTTTCTACAGCAATTTTAATTCCTTCTGGAATGTCAAAATCAATATCATGACTGTAGCCTAATTGTAAATTTAGCTGATTTCCTTTTAATGCCGCTCTATATCCAACTCCTACAAGCTCTAACACTTTTTCGTAGCCAGTACTCGAGCCAATCACGGCATTATTAATTAAACTTCTGTTCATACCCCAAAGTCTTTTTGAATTTTGGTCAATTTTTTTTGGTTTAATTGAAATCTCTTTTCCTTCTTTGATATCCAAATTAAACATATCTAAATCAATATTTATTGATTTCTTTCCTAGTGGCCCTTCTATATTTATAATGTTGCCAGCTAAAGCAACTTTAACCTTTTCTGGGATTGATATATTTATTTTTCCAATTTTAGACATTAAAATACCTTACAAATAATTTCACCGCCAACACGTTGTTTTCTAGCGTCAATATCAGTCATTACACCTTTTGGTGTAGAAACTATTGCAATACCTAGACCGTTATTAATTTTAGGTAAACCTTCAGCACTAGAAAAAATTCTTCTTCCTGGTTTAGAAACTCTTTCAAATGCACTAATTACTGGGTTACCAGAATGATATTTAAGTTCTAAAGACAATGTTGGTTTATTATCCTCTGAACTAATTTTAAAATCTTTTATAAAACCTTCATTTTTTAGTATATCTGCAATTTTTGATTTAAAGTTTGATGATGGCAGATCTACTTTTTTATGATTTCTTGCTTGAGCGTTCTTAACTCTAGCTATCATATCTCCTATTGGGTCACTTAAACTCATAATTTTCCTTCCTACCAGCTCGACTTAACTAAGCCAGGTATTTTTCCTTGTAAACCTAATTGTCGAAGAGCAATTCTTGATATTTTCAATTTTCTATAAACACCATGTGGTCTACCTGTTATCTCACATCTATTCATCACTCTTGTTTTAGCTGAATTTCTTGGCAATTTTGATAATTTCTGCTGCGCCTTAAATCTTTCCTCTAATGGAAGTTTTTTATCCATTATTATTTTTTTTAAATTTTGTCTTTTCTTGAACATCTTGTCTGAAAGTTTAATTCTTTTTTTGTTTTTATTTACAGCACTAAGTTTAGCCATTTTTAATTGTCTCCTTTTTTAATAAACGGAAAATTCATTTTTTCTAACAATGCAAAGCTGTGCTCTTTGTTAATAGCTTTTATAACAATAACGATATCTAAGCCTCTAACTTTATCAGCTCTATCAAAACTAACTTCTGGAAAAATGATGTGTTCCTTTATGCCAAAAGTATAATTTCCGAATTTATCAAAACCTTTTGGTGATAATCCTCTAAAATCTTTAATTCTAGGAAGAGCAATATTTACTAATCTATCTAAAAATTCATACATTTTATTTTTTCTTAAAGTTACTTTTAAGCCTGCATTAGATCCTTTTCTTGTCTTAAAATTAGCTACAGATTTTTTGAATTTTGTAGTTACAGGTTTTTGACCTGTTATCTTAGCCATATCCTCTTCACAAGATTTAAGAATTTTAGAATCTGAACCATCTAAACCAAGACCCATATTTAAAACAATTTTTTCAATTCTTGGAGTCATGTAAATATTTTTGAAGCCAAATTGGTCTTTTAAAGCTGGTTGTATTTCTTTATTAAAAATTTCTTTTAATCTTGGAGTCATTATTTCTTAGCCTCTTTTTTCTTTTCTGCTTTTTCTTCTATTAATTTTAAATTTGATAAATGAATAAAACCTTCTTTTGAAAAAATACCACCTTTTTTCTCTTTTGTTGTTTTAACGTGTTTTTTAACCATATTAATTTCTTTTACTTTGGCTCTATTATTTGCTCTGTCAATTTCGATAACTTCACCTTCTTTTTTTTTGTCTTTTCCAGTTAGCACTCTTACTTTTAGACCTTTTTTAATCATCTTATAAAACCTCCGGCGCTAGTGAAATTATTTTCATTTGCCCTCTACTTCTTAATTCTCTAGTAACAGGGCCAAATATTCTAGTACCAACTGGTTCACCCTTATCGTCAACTAATACTGCTGCATTATTATCAAATTTTACTTTTGATCCATCGTTTCTATGAATTCCTTTTTTAACTCTTACTACTACAGCTTTATGAACAGTTCCTTTCTTTACTTTGCCCTTAGGGATAGCCTCTTTCACAGCAATTACAATTGTATCTCCAATGCTGGCATATCTTCTCTTAGATCCACCCAATACTTTGATGCACTCTATTCTTTTTGCACCAGTGTTGTCAGCAACTTGTAATTCTGTCTGTACACCAATCATTATTTATTATTCTCCATAACTTGAAATTTTTTATTTTTTGAAAATGGTTTGCTTTCAATAATTGAAACTTTATCACCTGTTTTAAATGTATTATTTTCATCATGAGCATTGTAATTTTTTCTGACTCTAATGACTTTTTTCAATACGGGGTGTGAATATTTTCTCTCTACCATAACTGTAATTGTTTTATTAGGTTTGTCGCTTATCACCACTCCTGTTAATATTTTTTTAGGCATTTGATTTTCCTTTTAAGATTGTTTTCAATCTTGCAATTGTTTTTCTTGTTTCTCCAATTTTTGCAGGATTAGTTATTTGAGAATTCATTTTTTGAAATCGAAAATTAAATAAGTCTTTTTTAAGCTTATCAATATTTTTGACAACTTCATCTTTGCTTAATTTTTTAATCTCTTGTTTTTTCATTTATGCAAATCTCTTTATTGTCTTTGTTTTTATTGGTAACTTTGCTGAAGCTTTATAAAGTGCTTCTTTGGCAATTTGTTCAGAAACACCATCAACTTCAAATAAAATTCTTCCAGGTTTTACTCTACAAGCAAAATATTCTGGTGATCCTTTTCCTTTACCCATTCTAACTTCTATTGGTTTTTTAGAAACTGGAATATTTGGAAAAACTCTTGTCCATACTCTTCCTTGTCTTTTCATATGTCTAGTTAAAGCAACCCTAGCAGCTTCAATTTGTTTTCCAGTAACTCTTTCAGGCTGTAATGCTTTCAAGGCATATGCACCGTAATTAATAGTACTTGCTCTAGTAGCATTACCATGAATTCTTCCTTTATGAGCTTTTCTCCATTTAGTTCTTACTGGCTGAAGCATTATTGTTTACCTTCCTTTGGAGTGACTTTGTTTGTTTCCTGGCTAAATTCTCTCGCAAAAACTTCACCTTTATAGATCCAAACTTTAATTCCAATAATTCCATATGTTGTAAGAGCTTCCGCTTCTGCATAATCTATATCTGCTCTTAAAGTGTGTGATGGTATACTACCATCTCTTAACCATTCAGTTCTAGCGATCTCATTACCACCTAATCTTCCACTTACTGAAACTTTAATCCCTTTTGCACCTAGTCTAATACATGATTGCATAGCTCTTTTCATGGCTCTTCTGTATGAAATTCTTTTTACTAACTGTTGCGCAATGTTTTCAGCAACTAAATATGCATTTGTTTCAGGTTTTTTAACCTCTTTGATATTTAAGTTGACTTCATTTGTCGTAAATTTTGATAAGTTATTTTTAATTTTATCAATATCACTACCTTTTTTACCAATTACAAATCCAGGTCTAGATGTGTAAATTGTAACGTAACATTTGTTTGATGTTCTCTCTATCATCACTTTAGATACACCTGAATTAATTACATTCTTCTTGATGTATTCTCTTATTTTAAAATCTTCAATTAGATAGTTGCCGAAATCTTTTTTCTTAGCATACCAAACAGAGTCCCAACCTCTGTTTACACCTAATCTAAAACCTACAGGATTAACCTTTTGTCCCATGTTTCTCCATTTGTTTTGCCTCTGATAAAATTATAGTTACTGTTGACCAAGGTTTTAAAATTGGTGCCGCTCTACCTTTTGCTCTTGGTCTAAATCTTTTCATAACAATTTTTTTTCCACAATACGCTTCTTTGACAATTAAATTGTCAATATCATATTGAAAGTTATTTTCAGCGTTTGCAACAGCTGAGCTAATTGTCTTTCTAATATCTCTTGTAACTCTTTTTTCTGAAAACTGCAGGTCTCTAATAGCTACATCAACCTTTTTACCAACAATACTTTTTAAAATTGGATTAATCTTTCTTACGCTTGATCTAATTCCATTGTTTATAGACTTTACAGTCTTATCGTTGTTTTTATCAATTTTCTTTTTCTTGCCCATAATTATTTTTTCTCTGCTGGTTTAGCTTTCTTATCAGCTGGTGTGTGTCCAAAGAAAGTTCTTGTTGGAGCAAACTCTCCTAATTTATGACCAACCATATCCTCTGATACTGTTATTGGAATAAATTTTTTACCATTATATATTTGAAAAGCTACTCCTACAAAATCTGGAAGAATAGTAGATTTTCTAGACCAAGTTTTAATTGGAATTTTCTTCGGATCATCTTTGTACTTGTCCACTTTTTTCATCAAGCTTTCTTCAACAAATGGTCCTTTCCATACAGCTCTAGCCATTACTTAGTATCCTTCCTTTTATTTCTTCTCTTAACTATAAATTTATCTGTTCTCTTGTTATCTCTAGTTTTTAAACCTTTTGCTGATTGTCCTGTTGGAGACACTGGATGCCTTCCTCCTGCTGACTTACCTTCACCACCTCCATGTGGGTGATCAACTGGATTTTTAACAACACCTCTAGTATGAGGTCTTCTTCCTAACCATCTTGATCTACCAGCTTTTCCAATTTTAATATTTTTTTGATCAGGATTACTTAAAATTCCAATAGTAGCTAAAGCTCTAGAGTCTATTTTACGTACTTCACCTGACGCTAATTTAATTAAACTATAATTTCCATCTAATCCACTAATTGTAACTGAAGAACCAGCAGCTCTAGCTATTTTACCACCACCACCTGGTTGAATTTCAACGTTATGAATATTGATACCAACAGGTATATCTTGTAACGGCATGCAATTTCCAATTTTAATTTCTTTTTTCGATCCACTCTCAATCTTATCTCCAACTTTAATTTTTTGAGGAGCTAAAAAATACGAATGTGTTCCATCTTCAAATTTAACCAACATTATGTAGCAAGATCTATTCGGATCATATTCTATTCTTTCAACGGTAGCCTCCATGTCAAATTTTTTTCTATAAAAATCAACATGTCTATACATTTTCTTATGGCCACCTGCTCTGTTAATTGAAGTGATGTGTCCATTATTATTTCTGCCCTTCATAGCATTTTTTGGAGAAACAAGAGTTTTGAAAGGTTTGCCTTTCCATAGACCTGTTCTATCTACTAA
Organism: uncultured Pelagibacteraceae bacterium; assembly: GCA_902546145.1. Classification (GTDB taxonomy): domain Bacteria; phylum Pseudomonadota; class Alphaproteobacteria; order Pelagibacterales; family Pelagibacteraceae; genus Pelagibacter. The sequence goes on from CACCIT010000004.1 coordinate 42,191, forward strand.
AATAGTACCTCTAGTAGATTTTGTGTAAGGTTTAAAAGTTTTTAATGCCATTTCTTAAATTCCTGTTGTTAGATCAATGCTTTGACCTTTTTTTAGAGTTATAATTGCTTTTTTGTATCCTGAAACTTTCACTTTTTTACCTCTAGTGAGTTTAGTTCTATTTTGTTTATTGATGATGTTAATTTTAGTGACATTAACTTTAAAAATTTTTTCAATATTTTTTTTTAGGTTTTTTTTATTAGCACCATCAGGAACCTTAAAAGTAATTTTGTTCAATTCTGATAGATTTGTTGATTTCTCAGTAACAACTGGAAAAAGAATTTTGTCGTATAAATGAATTTTATCCATATTAAGAATACCTTTTCTCCAATTCTTTTACTGAGCTTTCAGTAAAAACTACTTTCTTAAATTTTATAATATCGTAAGCACTAAAATGATTTACGTCAGTAACTTTTACGTTAGGAATATTTCTTACAGATTTTTCTATCTTATCTTTAGAGTTTTTATCAAGTATAATTAATGAATTAGAAATCTCTAGTTTATTAATTATTGAATTCATTTCTTTTGTTTTTTTAATTTCAGAATTAAAATCATTTAAAATTAATAAGTTCTTATTATTATTTTTTTCAGTAATTAAAGAAGCAACACTTTGTTTCTTTTCATTTTTATTTAACTTTCTTTTTTTGTAAGCTAATTCACCTTTTGGACCATGAGCTATACCACCACCAACAAAAATAGGAGCTTTTCTACTAGCGTGTCTTGCCCCACCAGTTCCTTTTTGTGCATAAATTTTTGATGTTGGACCTTTTACTTCATTTTGTTGTTTAGTTTTAGCGTGTCTACCTTTGTAGTTGGCATTTGTTTTGTATAAAACACTAGCAACTAACTTTTGATTAATTTTTGCAGAAAATATTTTATCTAAGACTTCAATAGTATCTTTTTTTCCGTCTATGCTAATTTTATCTAATTTCATTATTTTTTCTTTTTATCTGGTGTTTTTTTTGCTTCCTCAGCAGCAGCTTGCTTTTCACTGATTGTCATTTTGTTTATATTTTTTACAGATTTTTTAACCATCACTTCAGTATTTTTTGATCCTGGAATGGATCCCTTTAAATAAAGTAACTCATTTTCTAAATCTGTTTTTATTATTTCGATATTTTGCATTGTTCTTAACTTATCACCCATATGACCAGCCATTTTTTTTCCTTTAAAAACTTTACCTGGATCTTGACTATGTCCTGTTGAACCATGAGCTCTATGAGAAATAGAAACACCGTGGCTAGCTCTTAAGCCTCCAAAATTATGTCTCTTCATTGCACCAGCAAAACCTTTACCAATCGTTTTTGATCTTGTGTCTACAAATTTTATATCTTTGAAAATTTCTAAACCAAATTCATTTCCTTCTTTGTAAGCAGAAGTATCGTTTACTCTAAATTCTTTTAATTTTTTCTTAGCTTCAGTGTTTTTCTTTGCAAAAACACCTTTCATTGCTTTTGTTAATTTTGAATTTTTAATTTTTCCATATCCAAGTTGAACAGCTTTGTAACCTCTTTTTTCTTCTTCAATTACTTGAATAACTCTAGCTTTTTCAACTTTAAGAACTGTAACAGGCACCAACTGACCAGATTTATAAAATTCTCTAGTCATGCCAATTTTCTTACCTAATAAAGCTATCTCGCTCATAATTAAATTTTTATCTCCACATCTACACCTGAAGCTAAGTCTAATTTCATTAAAGCTTCTACTGTTTGTGGTGTTGGTTCTATAATATCTATTAATCTTTTGTGAGTTCTAGACTCAAATTGCTCTCTACTTTTTTTATCAATGTGTGGAGATCTTAAAACTGTATATCTTTCAATTCTAGTAGGAAGTGGTATTGGACCTTTTATAGTAGCTCCAGTTCTTTTAACTGTATTAACTATTTCTTCGGTAGAAGCATCCAAAACTTTATTATCGTATGCTCTTAGTTTAATTCTAATATTTTGTTTTTCCATTAACCTGCTACCTTTTTAGTTACTTCATCTTGAACGTTTTGTGGAACTTTAGAATAATGATCAAAGAACATTGAATATTGCGCTCTTCCTTGAGACATTGATCTTAGATTGTTTATGTAGCCAAACATATTTGCTAAAGGAACCATTGCCGTGATTACAGTTGCATTACCTCTTTGCTCCTGAGTGCTAATTTGGCCTCTTCTACTGTTTAGATCACCAATTACATCACCCATATAATCTTCTGGAGTAACAACTTCCACTCTCATAATGGGCTCTAAAAGCTTTAATCCACCTTGAGTGCAAGCTTCTTTAAAACATGCTCTGCTGGCAAGTTCAAATGCTAGAACACTTGAGTCTACATCATGATGCAAACCATCAACAATCGTTACTTTGTAATCAATCATAGGAAAACCTGCTAATATTCCACTATCAGAAACTGTCTCAATACCTTTTTCAACACCGGGGATAAATTCTTTTGGAATAGCTCCACCTTTAATGGCACTTTCAACCTCTCTACCCTTACCTGGTTCTTGAGGTTCAACAAATAATTTTACTTTAGCGAATTGACCAGCGCCACCACTTTGTTTTTTATGTATATATTCAAATTCAGCTGATTTTTCTATTGTCTCCCTGTAAGCAACTTGTGGAGCTCCAACATTTGCTTCAACTTTAAATTCTCTTTTCATACGATCAACAATAATATCTAAGTGTAACTCACCCATACCTTTGATGATTGTTTGACCAGATTCCTCGTCAGATGATACTCTAAATGATGGATCTTCTTTAGCTAATCTTGCTAAAGCTTCACCCATTTTTTCTTGGTCACCTTTTGTTTTAGGCTCAACAGCAATTTCAATTACTGGTTCAGGGAATTCCATTGGCTCTAATAAAACAGGATTTTCTTTGTCACACAAAGTATGGCCTGTCATAGTATTTTTTAAACCTGCCAAAGAAACAATATCACCTGCATTTGCTTCTTTAATATCTTCTCTAGAGTTAGCATGCATTAAAAGCATACGACCAACTCTTTCTTCTTTATCTGATGAAGAATTGTACACAGCTGTACCAGATTTAATCGTACCAGAATAAATTCTAACAAATGTTAATGAACCAACAAAAGGATCATTTGCAACTTTAAATGCTAAACCTGAAAAAGATGATCCATCCTCAAACTTCATTTCAATTTCATCATCTGAACCAACTTTAGTTCCCTTAATAGACCCAATATCTACTGGACTTGGAAGGTAATTAATAACAGCATCTAATAAAGGTTGAACACCTTTATTTTTAAAAGCTGAACCAGTTAAAACAGGAACAAAGCTAAAATTTAAAGTTCCTTTTCTGATACATTTAACTAAATCTTCCTCTTTAATTTCATCGCCGTTTAAATACGCTTCCATTAACTTTTCGTCTTGCTCAACTGCAGACTCAATTAGTTCGGTTCTGTATTTTTCTGAAATTTCTTTTAAATCATCAGGTATATCTTTATATTCCCACTCTGCGCCTAGTGCTTCATTTTTCCATACTTGGGCTTTCATTTTAACTAGATCAACAACACCAGTTAATGAAGCTTCAATTCCAATAGGTACTTGTAAAACTAATGGTTTAGCACCCAATCTATCTCTGATCATATCAACACATCTAAAGAAATCAGCACCAGTTCTATCAAGTTTATTTACAAAACAAATTCTCGGAACTTTGTATTTGTCTGCCTGTCTCCATACTGTCTCAGATTGAGGCTCTACACCAGCAACTCCATCAAATACAGCCACAGCACCATCTAGTACTTTTAAAGATCTTTCTACTTCAATTGTAAAATCGACGTGGCCCGGAGTATCAATTATATTAACTCTGTGGTCATTCCAGAAACAAGTTGTTGCTGCAGAAGTAATTGTGATACCTCTCTCTTGTTCTTGCTCCATCCAATCCATTGTTGCAGCACCATCATGTACTTCACCAATTTTATGACTTTTTCCTGTATAATATAAAATTCTTTCTGTAGTAGTTGTTTTACCAGCGTCTATGTGGGCCATGATCCCAATGTTTCTATATTTATCTAATGTATGAGTTCTAGCCATAATTTTTTACCATCTAAAATGAGCAAATGCCTTATTAGACTCTGCCATTTTATGAACATCCTCTCGTTTTTTTACTGCAGCACCTTTTTTTTCATAAGCATCATACAGTTCGTTAAAAATTTTATCTGCCATGTGTTTGTCTTTTCTTTTTCTAGCTGAATCAACTAACCATCTTATTGCAAGCGCTTGGGCTCTTTTACTTTTTACCTCAACAGGCACTTGGTAAGTTGCACCACCTACTCTTCGTGATCTAACTTCTACTGTTGGTTTGATATTGTTAATCGCTTCATTGAAAATATTTATAGGCTCGTCTTTAGTTTTTGTTTTAATTTTCTCTATTGCTTCATAAACTATTTTTGCAGCAATTCCTCTTTTACCATCATACATGATATTATTTATTAATTTTGGAATTATAGTTGAATTAAATTTTGGATCAGGAACTACATTTTTTTTGGGTTGAGTTTTTTTTCTAGACATTATTTACCTTTTTTTGTTCCGTATAAAGATCTTCTCTGTTTTCTATTTGCAACACCTTGTGTATCTAAATTTCCTCTTAAAATATGATATCTAACACCAGGTAAATCTTTAACCCTTCCACCTCTAATTAGTACTACTGAGTGTTCTTGTAAGTTATGACCTTCACCTGGAATATAAGCAGTTACTTCAAAACCGTTTGACAATCTAACTCTAGCAACTTTTCTTAATGCAGAGTTTGGTTTTTTTGGAGTGGTTGTATAAACTTTAACACAAACACCTCTTTTCAAAGGTTGCTTCTGTAAAGCAGGAACTTTGTTCCTAGAAACTTGTTTAACTCTTTTTTTTCTTAACAACTGATTAATAGTTGGCATAATTTTTTTTTAAAATTAATTAATTTATTTTTGAGATGAAAATAACTGACAGGTTATTTTGTGGCAGCGTTTAGTACCTCAAGAGCACTACATTCCAACCAAAAACATCGCCAAAATACTTATTAATCAGCTATTGTCAAACTAAAACTGCAATTTTTAGGTGATTTTTTTATTGATTTACTTGTGTTTCTTCAGGCTCAGAAGCTTCAAGTTTATCTTGTTCTGCTAAGAAGCTATTATCATCTTCTAAGGCCTTGTTGTTCCATCTGTTCTTGATATTACCCGTTCCAGCAGGAACTAATCTTCCAACTATTACGTTCTCTTTTAAACCGTTTAATGGATCAACTTTCCCTTTAATTGCAGCGTCTGTTAATACTCTTGTTGTCTCTTGGAAAGATGCAGCAGAAATGAATGATTCTGTTTGAAGTGAAGCTTTAGTAATACCCATTAAAACTCTTTCTCCAACTGCAGGAGTTTTGCCTTCAGCAACTAATTTTTCATTAGTATTATCAAACTTGATTCTATCAACTACTTCACCCGGTAAATAGCTTGAATCTCCAGATACCTTAACTTCAACTTTCTTAAGCATTTGTCTTAGAATTGTTTCAATATGTTTATCGTTAATAATTACACCTTGTAATCGATATACTTCTTGAACTTGATTAACAAAATATTCTGTTAATTCTTTAATACCTAAAATTCTTAAAATATCATGCGGTAATGGCTGTCCATCTAAAAGATATTCACCTTTTTGAATTTTTTCACCAGGATTAAAGTTAATGTGTTTTCCTTTTGGAATTAAATAATTTGATGGTTCTGATCCGTCTTCTGGAACAATCGAAATTCTTTGTTTACCTCTAACTTCTTTTCCAAAAACAACGCTTCCATCATTTTCAGCAATAATAGCACTGTCCTTAGCTTTTCTAGCTTCGAAAAGTTCAGCTACTCTTGGAAGACCTCCGGTAATATCTTTAGTTTTTGTTGTTTCTTTAGGTAATCTTGCAATAACATCGCCAGCATAAACTTTTTGACCATCTTTAATTGATAAAATCGAATCTGGTACTAAGTAATATCTAGCTTCATTGTCATCTGCTTTTTTAATTACATTTCCTTTTTCATCTCTTAAAGTAATTCTTGGTTTTAAATCTGTACTCTTAGATTGACCTCTCCAATCAATTACAGATTTTGATGATATACCAGTTGCATCATCAGTAGTTTCTTGAATTGAAACACCATCTATCAAATCAACATAACTTGCAATACCACTCTTTTCAGCAATAACTGGAGTTGTATATGGATCCCACTCACAAATTTTTGTATTTGCTTTAACTTTATCTCCATTATTAAAAAATAACCTTGATCCATAAGCAACTTTATAAACTGCTATTTGAACTCCTTTATCATCCTCAATAGAAAGTTGAGTATTTCTTCCCATAACAATTAAATTCTTTTTTGAATCTTCTAAAATATTTGAGTTAATAATTTTTAATGTTCCATCGCTTTTGCTGATAATTTGGTTATCTTGTTTAACAGAAGCTGTTCCCCCAACGTGGAATGTTCTCATCGTTAACTGCGTACCTGGTTCTCCAATTGATTGAGCTGAAATCATACCAATTGCTTCACCCACATGCACCATTTTACCTCTAGATAAGTCTCTTCCATAACAAGTAGCGCACACACCCTCTTTAGAACTACAAGTCATTACTGAATAAACTTTTATAGATTTAACACCTGCTGCATCAATTTTATCACAACCTGCCTCGTCAATCATTTCCGACTTTTTAATTATTACCTCACCACTTAATGGATTTTTCACCTCAGCAGCTGTAACTCTACCTAGTGCTCTTTCTGCCAAACTAACAACTACATTACCACCTTCTAAGATCTCTGATAGTTCAATAAAACCTGGTTCTTCACATTTAATTTTTGTTACTGTTAAATCTTGAGCAACATCACACAATCTTCTTGTTAAATATCCAGAGCTTGCTGTTTTAAGCGCAGTATCTGCTAATCCTTTTCTTGCTCCGTGTGTAGAATTAAAATACTCTAAAGCTGTTAAACCTTCTTTAAAGTTAGAGATAATTGGACTTTCAATAATTTCACCTGAAGGTTTTGCAATTAATCCTCTCATACCAGCTAATTGTTTCATTTGCGCTGCTGAACCTCTAGCACCGCTATCAGCCATCATAAATACTGAATTTATTTTTAAACCCTCTTCTGTTTTTTCAGTTGCAGAAATTCTTTTCATCATTTCACCCGCAACTTTATCAGTACATTTAGACCATGCGTCGACAACCTTGTTGTACTTCTCGCCTCTTGTAATCAAACCTTCGGCATATTGAGTTTCATAATCTGCAATTAATTTTTTAGTATCATCAATTAATTGAGTTTTATTTTCAGGAATAATTAAATCATCTTTTCCAAATGAAATTCCTGCTTTAAATGCATGCTTAAATCCTAAATCTTTAAGTTTATCACAGAAAATAACTGTCGTTTTCTGACCACAGAATCTGAAAACCACATCAATTATTTCAGAAACAACTTTTTTTGGTAGCAATCTATCAACTAATGAAAATTTAATATTGCTATTTTTTGGTAATAGGTTGGCTAATAAAAATCTTCCTGCAGTTGATGTGTATTTTTCAATTTTCTTATTTCCTTGCTCATCAACCGTTTCATATCTTGAAATAATAGTGCTATGAACGTTAATTTCACCTGAAGATAATGCAAACTCTATTTGATCAGAATTAGTAAAGTATCCAGATGGTTTATCCGATACTGGTTCCTGAGAAAGATAATATATTCCTAAAATCATATCCTGACTTGGAACGATTATTGGTTTGCCATTTGAAGGAGATAGAATGTTGTTTGTTGATAGCATTAATATTCTTGCTTCCAACTGAGCTTCCAAACTTAAAGGTACATGAACAGCCATTTGGTCACCATCAAAATCAGCATTAAAAGCTGCACAAGTTAAAGGGTGTAGCTCAATTGCATCACCTTCAATTAGTTTTGGTTCAAAAGCTTGAACACCAAGTCTGTGAAGTGTTGGTGCTCTATTTAATAAAACAGGGTGCTCTCTTACGATTAACTCTAATGCATCCCATACAGCATTAGTTTCTTTCTCTACTAATTTTTTAGCTTGTTTAATTGTAGATGCTAAACCTAATTTGTTTAATCTTGCGTATAAAAATGGTTTAAATAACTCCAAAGCCATTTTTTTTGGTAATCCACACTCATGTAATTTTAAATCTGGACCAACAACAATTACTGATCTTCCAGAGTAATCTACCCTTTTTCCTAATAAGTTTTGTCTAAATCTACCCTGCTTACCTTTAAGCATTTCTGCAAGAGATTTGAGTGGTCTTTTACCTGTTCCAGTAATAACACGACCTCTTCTTCCATTGTCGAAAAGAGCATCAACAGACTCTTGAAGCATTCTTTTTTCATTTCTAACAATAATGTCTGGAGCTTTAAGATCCATTAATCTTTTTAATCTATTATTTCTGTTAATAACTCTTCTATATAAGTCGTTAAGATCTGAAGTAGCAAATCTACCACCATCTAGCGGAACCAATGGTCTTAATTCTGGTGGAATAACTGGAACCACAGTCATAATCATCCACTCTGGTTTTTGACCAGTTTCAATAAATGACTCTATTAATTTTAATCTCTTAATTGCTCTTTCTTCATTAACTTTAGATTTAGTCTCTTTAATAAAGCTAACAAGATTTTTTCTCTCTAATTCTAAGTCAAGATTTTTTAACATCTCAAGAACAGCTTCTGCTCCAATACCTGCAGTAAAGCTTTCTTCTCCAAATTCATCTTGATATTTTGCTAATTCTTCCTCATTTAAAAGTTGATTTTTTTGGAGACCAGTTAATCCTGGTTCGATTACTATAAAGTTTTCAAAATAAAGAACTCTCTCAATCTCTTTCAACTTCATATCTACTGCAAGTGCAATTCTACTTGGTAATGATTTCAAGAACCAAATATGTGCCACAGGAGTTGCAAGATTAATGTGGCCCATTCTCTCTCTTCTTACATTGGATTTTGTTACCTCAACGCCACATTTTTCACAAATAATACCTCTAAATTTCATTCGTTTATACTTTCCGCATAAACATTCGTAATCTTTGATTGGTCCAAAAATTCTTGCGCAGAATAGACCATCTTTCTCTGGTCTAAATGTTCTATAATTTATAGTTTCTGGTTTTTTAATTTCACCAAATGTCCAAGATTTAATTTTTTCAGGACTAGCTAAAGAAATTTTAATACTATTAAAATTTTGCGCTTCTGAAATTTCGCTTCCTTTAAATAAATCAGTTAATTCTTTTTTCATTAATTAAGCTCCACGTTTAATGCTAATGATTTAATTTCTTTAACTAAGACGTTAAATGACTCTGGAATACCAGATTCGAAATTCTCTTCACCTTTAACTATAGTTTCGTAAACTTTAACTCTTCCAGCAACATCATCTGATTTTACAGTCAAAATTTCTTGTAAAGTATAAGAAGCTCCGTAAGCTTCAAGAGCCCATACTTCCATTTCTCCAAATCTTTGACCACCTAATTGTGCTTTACCACCAAGAGGTTGTTGTGTAACCAAACTGTAAGGACCTGTAGATCTTGCGTGAATTTTATCTTCGACTAAATGGTGAAGTTTCAACATATAAATTATTCCAACTGTAACTGGTCTATCAAATTTTTCTCCAGTTCTTCCATCCCATAAATAAGTTTGTCCAGATCCTGGTAAGTTTGCTAACTCTAACATGTCAGTTACATTTTTCTCTTTAGCACCATCAAAAACAGGAGTTGATATTGCAATACCATTTTGTAAATTTTCACACAGGTCTTTAAATTCGTTCTTACTTAATTTATCTACTTTTTCATTGAAAGTATCTTCTCCATAAACAGATTTTAAGAATTTTTCTATTTTTTCAGTTCTTTCTATTTTTTTGTTATTTTCATTAACTAAATTTTTAATCTGTTCACCAAATTCTTTACAAGCCCAACCTAGATGGGTTTCTAAAATTTGACCTACATTCATCCTACTTGGAACACCTAGAGGATTTAAAACAATATCAACTGGTCTACCATCTTCTCTGTATGGCATATCTTCAACTGGTACTATTTTACTAACAACACCCTTGTTACCATGTCTTCCTGACATTTTATCACCGGGTCTTAATCTTCTCTTAATAGCTACAAAAACTTTTACCATTTTCATAACACTTGGTAATAAATCATCACCACTTCTAATTTTTAAAACTTTATCTTCAAATCTTTCTGTAATGTCTTGTTTTGCTTTGTTGTATTGATCTTTAAGTTGTGCCAAAGTCGCTTCATCATTTACATTTCCAACTGTTATTTTAAATACATCATTTATAGAAAGATTATTTATTGCATCAAAATCAAGTTTTGTTCCTTCAGATAAATCTTTTACTTTTTTAGTTAATGATGATCCTGATAAAATTTGTGAAGCTCTTTGTTTAATACTTCTCTCTAAAATTTCTTCCTCTACTAATTTATCTTGTTGAACTTGTTCAATTTCAGCTCTTTCAATAGTTATTGATCTTTCGTCTTTTTCAATACCATGTCTGTTAAATACTCTTACATCAACAACTGTACCACTAGCACCTCGTGACATTCTCAAAGATGTATCAGTAACATCAATAGCTTTTTCTCCAAAAATTGATCTTAATAGTTTTTCTTCTGGTCCTGATGCTGAATCACCTTTTGGTGTAACTTTTCCAACTAAAATATCACCAGCGTTTACTTCAGCTCCAATGTAAACTATTCCTGACTCATCAAGATTTTTTAAAGCTTCCTCGTTAACGTTAGGAATATCTCTGGTAATTTCTTCTTCTCCAAGTTTTGTGTCTCTTGCCATTATTTCGTATTCTTCAATGTGTACTGAAGTAAATACATCGTCAGTTACACATCTTTCTGAAATCAAAATTGAGTCTTCAAAGTTGTAACCTTGCCATGGCATAAATGCTACTGTTACATTTTTTCCAAGTGCTAATTCACCTAATTTTGTTGATGGACCATCTGCAATAATATCACCAGATTTAACTTTATCACCAACTCTAACAAGTGGTCTTTGGTTAATACATGTATTTTGGTTTGATCTTTTAAATTTTTGTAAGTTGTAAATATCTACACCTGACTCACTAAAATCAGTTTCTTCTGTTACTTTAATAACAATTCTCTTACCATCAATTTTATCAACAACCCCATCTCTCTTTGCAACAATCGTCACACCAGAGTCTAAAGCAACATCACTTTCAATTCCAGTACCAACCAATGGAGATTCTGGTTTTAAAAGAGGAACTGCTTGTCTCATCATGTTAGAACCCATTAGAGCTCTGTTAGCATCATCATTTTCCAAGAAAGGTATTAAAGATGCTGCAACAGAAACAAGTTGTTTTGGTGAAACATCGATATAATCAATTGCATCTGGTTTTGATAAAAGGAAGTTTAAATTTTGTCTGCAAGAAACAAGCTCCTCAACTATCTTTCCATTTTTATCTAACTTAGTATTTGCTTGAGCAATTGTAAATTTGGTTTCTTCCATTGCAGATAAATATTCAACTTTATCCTGCACAACTCCATCTTTTACTTTTTTATATGGGCTTTCAATAAAACCATATTTATTTATTTTTGCATAAGTTGATAAACTATTTATCAAACCGATGTTTGGCCCCTCTGGAGTTTCAATTGGGCAAATTCTTCCATAATGAGTTCTAACATGATGAGTTGGGTGAACGTCTCGAACTTCAAATCCTGCTCTTTCTCTTGTTAGTCCACCTGGTCCAAGAGCAGAAACTCTTCTTTTATGTGTAATTTCAGACAATGG
>CACCIT010000005.1 GCA_902546145.1 uncultured Pelagibacteraceae bacterium
TGGGATGGAGTAACTTAAATTTTGATAGACGAATGTTCCATTTCAATTTCTTTAAAGGTAACAGATATCCTTACATTACTCACTCGTCCCCAAATAAAGAACACGATGGTCTTCATGTTGCAAGAGCTGCACAAACAATTAATTCTGAAACTTTAAAAACTGAATTAACAGATGCTGGAAATGAAAGTCTTGCTCTTGAAGGTTTAGCAAGACAACAAGGATTTGATACTTCACAACAACACACTGCATATCACGATGCATTTACAAGTTTAAAAATTTTAAGAATTATAAAAGAAAAGCATAATGATAATTGGGAAAAATTTTTAACTACCTCTACAAAGAGTAGTGTTGAATCTATTTTAAAAGGAGAGGGTATTTATTCAATTTTTGAAAATGTTAAAGGAAGAAATATGATGTATTTAGTATCAACATTACATCCAGAGCATTGTTTTCATCCATCTTATGCTTCTTGGGGATATCTATGGGATTTAAGAAGAGATCCAGAGCCTTTTCTAAACATGTCAGTTAATGAGCTTAAAGCTAATCTTAAAAAAATCAGTCCAAAAGCTCTAAGAGTTATAAAAACAAATAAAGCGCCTGTTGTATTAGATAAAAAATTTGCATTAAAAGAAAAAGCCTATGCAGATCTTGATTTGGAAACAATTCAAAAAAGAGCCAAATTAGTTAGATCTAGCGAAAACCTATGCAAGAATATTCAAATCATTAATAGGGAAGCTGCAGAAGAAAAGGCTCAAACTCAAAATCAAGAAGATTTACTTCCTGAGGAAACATTGTATGAGAAATTTGTTCCAAACAAAGATACTGTTTTATTTAAAACATGGCACAGCTCGTCATGGGAAGAAAAATTAAGATTACTAGATAAATTTCAAGATAAGAGATGTGCATGGTTTGGACAAAAAATTATTTACCAAGAAGCACCTCACGTATTACCACCTGATTTATATAAAAATATTAAAAGTGAGATAGCTAGAAGAATTTTAAGTAAAAATAGAGAAAAGTGGCAAACTATAGCAATGGCTTACACTGAAATAGACACCTTGAGAGACCAAGCATCTAATAGAGATGATGAAGAAGAACTAAAAAAATTGGATGAAATAAATGAATTTATTATGTCTATTGAAAAAAAATATGAAATTGCATAGTTGACTTTAAAACTTTAATTTATAGAAAGGATTTATGCTTATAGATTTTAAAGATGAAGATTTTGATAGTAAAATCAAAAATGAAGATGTTTCAGTAATCCAGTTTTCAGCTGCTTGGTGTGGACCTTGCAAAGCTTTAAAACCAGTGATGGATAAATTGGCTGATGAATACAAAGGTAAAGCTGGTTTTTATTATGCTGATGTAGAAGATGGTGGAATAAACACTGGAAGTGCTGCGGGTATAAGAGGCGTACCAACTGTTATTATTTACAAAAAAGGTGTTGAAGTAGATAGAAAAGTTGGTGGGGTACCTGAAAGCCACATGAAAGAATTTTTAGAAAAAAATATCTAATTCAAATTAAGTATTTCTCCAGCCAGATAAAGAGAACCTGTAATTAAGATTATATCGTTTTTCTTGACCGAAATAGACTTGATTGCATCAAATATATCTTCTTTGTATTGAACATTTTTGAATGAATTTAGTTTGTTTTTTAAGTCTTTTCCACCAATTGAATTAGGTTGGTTTGGAATATCAATAGTGGTCAAGGTTGAGATATTTTTAAAATAACTAATATACTCATTATGATCCTTGTTGGACATCATACCTAAGATTATGTGTTTATTACAATCTAAAGTTTGGAGGTATTCATTTACCACTCTAGCTCCATCAGGGTTATGATCCCCAGAAACTAATAATGTATTATTTTTTACAAGTTCTTTTAGTTTTCCAGATTTAATTTCTTGTAATCTTGCAAGATTATGTATTTTTTGAATACCAATTTTTATTTTAGTATCTTCAATTCCAAGATTTAAAGTTCTTATAGTTGAAATGGCAGTTGATATATTTTCTAATTGAAACTGACCAAGAACATTTGGTAGAGGAAGTTTTAAACCTCCAAATTTATCCTCATAGTAAAAAAAACCATTTTCTTGAATCGAATAACTATAGTCTTCATTAAAAAATAACTTATTTGAAGAGTTATTTTTAATAGTTTTTTTAATGTATTCCATCGTCTGTTCTTTATTTTGTTTAGCGATAATAATATTTGAATTAAGTAAGGCTGACGTTTTTTCAAAAACAATTTGCTCGATTGTTTGATTTTCTTTTGGAAGCCAGTCGAGATGGTCTTTACTTATAGAGGTTACTATACTTGCAAGATTACTCTTTAAAATATTAGTAGCATCAAAACGGTGGAATAAACCACTTTCTACTAAGTTGATATTGTCAGGATATTGGGCAGCTTTATAAAAAAAACAAGCTGATAACATTTCAAAAACAGTTATTGGTTCATTATTATTAATTTTTTCAACCTCTTCTAATAAATCAGCTAATTCCTCGTCATTTAATTCCTGATTATTAAATACAAATCTTTCATTAATTTTTTGTATATGTGGACTCGTATAAACATTGCATTTTAAATTTGCTTCCTTAAAAATTGCATAAATAGCCTGTATGGTAGAGTTCTTTCCATTAGTTCCAACAACTGATATGGCCTTAATTTTATCTTGAGGATTTCCTAATTTTTTACAAAGATTTTGAATTCTATCTAAAGATAAATCTATTTCTTTAGGATGCAACTTTTGAAAATTGCTGAGTATCTTCTGAAGTTTCATTTTGTTCAGAACTTATAGCAGAATTTTGTTTTAACAATATTGATAATAAAGTTCCTATTTTAGATGCTAGATCTCTTCTCTCTACGATTAAATCAACAAACCCAGTTTTCTCAACATACTCACTTTTTTGAAAACCTTCAGGCAATTCTTCTTTTACTGTTCCTTGAATAACTCTTGCACCTGCAAATGCAATTAAAGCGCCTGGTTCTGCAATATGAATATCTCCTAACATTGCATAGGAAGCAGTTATTCCTCCTGCAGTTGGATCTGTAATACAAACTAAGTATGGCAAACCATTTTTCTTTAATTCATTTATTGCAAGTGTAGTTCTTGTCATTTGAGACAATGAAATTAAACTTTCCATCATTCTCATTCCTCCACCAGCGCTTATACATATAAATGGTGTTTGATTTTCTATTGCATGTTGAATTCCATATAAAAATGCTTCACCTTCTGCAGCAGCCATTGAAGCTCCTAAAAAGTCAAAATCAGATGCAACAGCTGTTATTTTAATATTATTGATTGTCCCAGATGCAACCATCATCCCACAATCTAATCCAGTTTTCTTACGAGCACTTTTTAATCTATCTTTGTATGATTTAGAGTCTGTCCAATTTAAAGGATCATCTTTTGGAATGGGTGTTTTAAAAACTTCATAGTTGTTTTTTCCAAACAAAATATCAAATCTTTGTTTTGGTTTAATTCTATGATGCTTATTACAATCTGGACATACCCAAAGGTTTGCTTCTAAATCTTTTTTTAGAATTGGTCCTCGACAACAACTTGTCCATTCACTTTTTGCGATATCTTCTTTAGTAGCTCGTTCACGTATAGCAGTTTTTATCTTTTCACCAGCTTTAATAATTTTGGTTATCCAGTTCATTGAATTTTATTTCTTAATCTTTTAACGATATTAGTAACATTTGTGACAGTATTTTGTCTTCTTTCAATTGATTTAGATATTTCTTTACATATTGCACTACCAACTACTAAACCATCAGCTTTTTTAAGAGATTTAATCGTCTTTTCCGTAATACCAAAACCAATCACCACATTTTTTGATTTATTTTGATTTTTAATTTTATTGTATCTTTCCAAGATTTTTTTTGGAGAAACTTTTAGTTTCCCACCTGTAGTTGACAGCATGCTTATATAGTAAACCATATCATGTGAGTCTTTTATAATTTTTTTTAATCTAATTTGAGAAGTAGTAGGTGAGACCAGCTGAATAAAATTCAATCCATTCTTTTTACATCTTGATGCAAAACTTTTGTTTTCAGGATAAGGCAAATCTACAACAATTAGTCCATCTACTTTTGATTTTTTACATTTATCTAAAAATTTATTTTCATTGTACTGAAATATCATATTGTAATAACCCATTAGTATAATTGGGGTATTTTTTTTTGATTTTTTAAAATTTTTTGCAATTGAAAATACATCGTTAATTTTGATACCGTTTTTAATTGCTCTATAGGCACTAGTCTGGATTTGACCTCCATCAGCTATGGGTGTGTTGTGAGGGAAGCCCAATTCACAAATATCAGCATAGTCTGAAATACACTTAAGAATTTCTAAAGACTTTCTTTTAGTATTATCACCTGCAACTGTATAAGTCAGTAAGGCAGGTCTGTTTTCTTTTTTTGCATTTAAAAAAGCTTTTTTAAGTAAAGAGCTCATTAATGTTTTCCCAATCTTTCTCTTAAAATATCTCTATCTTTTTTTGCATCACCACAAGAGTTAACAATTATAATTGTATCTTTACTTAATTTTGGAGCAATTTTTATTGCCTCAGCAAAAGCATGACTTGGTTCTAAACTTGGATTAAGTTTTTCAAATTTAGTTACCATTACATGTGCATTAAGTGCATCCTCATCTGTTGCATAAGTATATCGTGCTCTTTTAGTATCTTTTAAAAAGCAATGAATAGGACTAACTCCAGGATAATCTAAACCAGCACTTATAGATTCTGTATCATTAATTTGTCCTTCATTATTTTGGCAAACATACGAGGCTGCTCCGTGCAAAATACCAACTTTTGCATTTCTACTTAGTGGTGCTGCATGAAGTTTAGATTTTTTAGGACCTCCAGCTTCTACACCAATTAATTCTATTTGTTTTTTATCAAAATCAATAAACTCACTCCAAAATCCATATGCAGAACTACCACCTCCAACACAATTAATTAACTTAATTTTATTTGGAATTTTTTTAAATTCTTCTTTAAGCTGTGTTCTTAATTCTCTAGAAATTTGTGCAGTTGACCAACCACATATTTTTACAAAGATATTTGGTCCAACAGTACTACCAACGCACATGTGTGTATTATCACAATTAGATACCCAATATCGCATACATTCACTCACTGCATCAACTAAAGTCTGACTTCCAGAATAAACTGGTACAATTTCTGCACCGTTTTTTCTCATAGCGTCACAATTTGGTTTTTGTCTTTTAATGTCTTTAGCACCCATAAAAATTTTACATTTAAGCCCAAATTTTTTAGCTGCCATACTTAACATTTTTCCTGCATATCCAGCACCAGTATCGCCAACGATATATTTTTTACCCATAGCTTTACAAATTAGTGCATGAACAGTGGCATTATAGATTTTATGCGCACCTCCATTTGCTTCAGAAACTACTTTTGCCCAAATTTGAGCTCCACCTAAATGATTGGACAAATTTTCTAATTTCACAAAAGAGGTTGGGGATCCAATATAATTTTTAAAATAATAATCTCTTTTTTTTAAAAAGGCTTTATTATTTCTAAGTTTCTTAAATTCTTTTGTTAAATCTTCTACTGGTTTTTTTAAAGTTTCAGGTATAAAACTACCTCCAAATTTCCCTCCCCAAAAACCTTGGTGATCGTGTTGATCAATTAATGGAACACCTTTTTTAAGCTTCATTTTTAATTTCATTAACTTTATTTAAAAAAAATTCTATTTTGGATAGGTCTTTTAATCCAGATGTTTCTACACCACCAGATAAATCTATAAAATTTGCCAAATTTTTGAAATTTTTAAGCTCTTCATTGTATTCAATATTTCCAGCAATCATTAATTCCTTATTTAATTTGATATTTTTAATTAAGTCATGATCAAAAGACTGACTTTTCTCGTAGCCCTTACTATCAAATAAATAAATATCAGTATGATCAGAATATAATTTATAATTACTCAAATCAGACTTTGATTTTATAGTGAAAGCTGTAATAATTTTCTTTTGATATTTTTCTTTTATCTCTTTTATTTCCTCTGGTGTACAATCATATAGTTGATAGTACTCAAAAGGTAAGTTTTTAATTTTCTCTAAAATATTTATATTGGGTTTAACCAGAACAGCAACATAGTAACTTTGTTTTGAACTAATGCTTAAAAGTTTTTTTAAATTTTCATATTCCACATATCTAGAACTTTTTGGATAGTTACAAATAAATCCTATAAATGTCGGTGGGTGCGGGTGATTAATTAAAAAGTTTAAAGTATCAGGATCAGAAATCCCACAAATTTTACAACCCTTAATCATCAGTTTAAATGATTAATTAATTTTTTAATATTATTTTTAATATTACCTTTTGTGAGAGATCTTCCAATTACAACCCCTGAAACTTTATTTTTGAAAGCATCTTTTGGTGTCATTACTCTAGCTTGATCATTTGTATTTTCACCTGGCAATCTTATACCAGGTGTGATGACTAATAAATTTTTGTATTTTTTTTTAATCATTTTTGCTTCTATTGCAGAACAAACTATTCCATCACATCCTGATTTTTTAACAATACCAGCTTGTTTTAAAACTAGCTGGTCAACTGTTTTAGTATGACCAATTTCTTTTAACGATTTATTGTTAAGACTAGTTAACACAGTAACTCCTAGTACTTTTAAATTTTTATTAATTTGTTTAGTTTTTTCCTTGATAGCTTTGAGCATATTAAATCCACCATTTACATGCACAGTAATATATTTACATTTTTTTAGATCTTTCAAACTTTCAACTGCAGAAAGAGCTGTTTGTGGAATATCATTTATTTTTAAATCCAACCAAAAATCTGATTTGTATTTTTCTAAAAATTTTCTTCCATTTTTTGAGTAAAAAAACTGTAATCCAAATTTTGGAATAATTTTTAACTTTTTTGTATTAATATTTTTAAGAATTTTCTTAGTTTGATTTAAATTTGAAGTATCACATGCAACAAATATAATTTTATTCTTCATTATTGATCTTTTTAAACATTTCCTTGCTCATTTTCCATGATATCACTTTCTTTTCAGGAACTGCAACTTTTTCGCCAGTTTTTGGATTTCTTCTAATGGAGGCTTTTTGAGTCTTAACTCTAAATGTTCCAAAATTTCTTAATTCAACTCCGTCTCCTCTACGAAGTGATCTTTTTATTTCATTTAAAATTATATCAGTAAATTTCTCTAAATCTTTTTTTAAGAAATTTGGGTAGTTGTTAGAGAGTTGTTTTAGCAGCTTTGATTTTACAATAGCCAATTTATAACTTCTTCAATTATTCTTTCTCTTCTTCTTTTTTCTTTAAATCCTCAGATAATGATGAAAATGGTAGGTTTTTACCAGAACCTTCAGATCCATATTTTTCAAGAGCTTCTTTTTTCTCAATTTCTTCAAGTAATCTAATGCTTAATGTTGCTTTTCTCTTGCTCATGTCCAAATCTGCGATTGCACAGTCTAATTTCTCACCACCTGTCCATCTACTTGGTCTAGCATCTGCAGCATTAATTGCTATTGCAGATTTTTTAATCTGGAAGTCCATTTCACAACCTTCAGGTCTTACAATAAGTCCTTTGTTATCTGTTGAAACAACTTTAACAGTTATTGTTTGATTTTTTGACTTATCTTTAAACCAGTCAAATGGATCTGCTTGAGTTTGTCTTAAACCAACTCTGATTTTTTGCTCTGAAGATTTTATTTCTAATACTTTAACTTTAAGCTTATCACCTTTTTTATACTTAGACAGTTCTTCTTCACCATTATTTAAATATGTTAAATCATTGCAATGTAAAAAGGCATCAATATCTAAGTCTTCAATTTTAACAAATAAAGAATATTCATTTTTGTTTACAATTTCTCCTTCGACTATCGTTCCAACAGGATATTTCTTTTCAAATGTTTTGAAAGGATTATCTTGAGTTAACCTGTGTGAAATAGCTACTCGTCTTTTATCTTTATCTATCTCAGTAATTACGCAATCTATCTCATCACCAACTTTAAACATTTTTTTTGCTGAAATATTTTTTTTAGTCCAGCTTAGTTCGCTTGAATGAAGCAAGGTTGTTAAACCTGGTTCTAGTTCACAAAAAGCTCCAAAGTCCATTAATTTTACCACTTTAACTTTGTAGATTTTATTTAACTCGTAATTTTCAATATGCTCGAAAGGATCTGGAGATAATTGTTTTACCGAACATCCAACTTGTAATTTTTCTTTATCTACACTTATAACTTTTAGGTCGTGTTTCTCACCTATATTGAACACTTCATCAGGATGATTCACTCTTGAATAAGAAATTTCTTGTAAATGAACTAATACATCTAATTCACCATTGACATTAAAGAAGCAACCAAATGAGCTATATCCTTTTACTTCTGCACCTTTTATAATGTCTCCGACTTTATATTTTTCAACAATTTTTGCTTTATCTTCTTTTTTGAAAGATGAAATTATTTCTCTTCTGGATACGCAAGCATTACCTCTAACTTTATCTAGCTTGATAAGCGCAAATTTCTGCGGCTCATTCATTAAATGACTTATGTCTTTCAGAGGTTTATCACTAATCTGCGACCCAGGTAAAAACATTAGTGAACCCGTATCTATATGTTCAACTATGCATCCACCTTTGCACTTAGATGTAATTTTTCCCATGATAGGTTCATTTTTTTCATATGCCTCGACTAATTTATCCCAACCTTTAATTTTTTGAGCTTTACTAGCAGAAACTAAAACCTCTCCATGTTTATCTTCAATTTTTTCAAGTAAAACTGGAATAGTTTCTCCAACTTTAATTTTTTCAGAAAGGCCCATGCTTTTTAGTTCATTAATATCTAGAACTGGTTCTGATTTTAGACCTTCAACAAATAAAAATACAAATTTTTCAGTAATTTTATTAATTTTACCTTCAATTATTTTTCCTTCTTCTATTTGTACTTTTGAAAGCTGACTACTTAGTAATTTTTCGAATTCTTGAGATGCTGGATTAGATAAATCTTTATAAATTTCCATTAATTATTAATTTTCCTGTCTATTATTTTTTTTATTTTTAAAAAACATGACCTTTTATTAAGGTTTGTCGTATTAATCAATAGTGAATCTTTTGTTTTCTTTAATGGAGATATTTTTCTATTTAAATCACTTTTGTCGCGATTTTTAATGCTTTTTAAGACTTCTTCATAAGTTATTATTTTTTTTAGTCCTTTTAATTCTTTATATCTCCTTAATGCCCTAGTTTTTACATTTGCAGTAATATAGAATTTAAAGTCAGCATCGGGAACGATATTATATGTAATATCTCTACCATCTAAACAAGAACCTTTGTATTTTTTTGGTGGGTTGTAAGCAAAATTAATTTGAAATGAGTGCACCATGTTCCTTATAGATTTAATTTTAGAAATTACTGAGGCCTCAGTTCCTACCTTATCAGATAATAAATTTTTATCCGAAAGATCTTTTATTTTTAATGAGTTAATTTTTGATTTTATAAATTTATTATTAAATTTTTTTGGGAATTTAATTTTTAAATAAGCTATAAATCTATAAATTTTTCCAGTATCAAGGTAAAAGAGATTATAGTGATCTGATAAAGCTTTTGCCAAAGTCCCAGCACCTGCTGCTGCTGGAGAATCGATTGCAATTTTTAAAATATTTTTTCTTTTAATCATTATTTTAATTCTTCTACTATTTTCAAAAAATTTGGAAATGACGTTTTTATTGAATCTTTATCATGAATTATCCATTTTCCACCAAAAGATAAAGCTGCAACCATGCTTGTCATGAAAACTCTATGATCTTTTAAATAATTTTTTATGACTATTTTTTTATTTAAATTTAAATTAAGATTAGGGTTACCGTAGATCTTAATAGAGTCATTTGTTGCAATTGTTTTTATTCCTAAATTTGTTAAAATTTTCTCAGCCCATTTTAATCTTGGGCTTTCTTTTTGATTTAATTCACTTAGATTTTTAAAATAAGAGATACCTTTAGCTTTGGCTGCAACCAAAAATATAACTAAAAATTCATCAATTGCTCCACTATTTAATTTTGTAGGGCAATTAATTGATTTAATATTTTTTGCACTTACTATTTTTAAGTCAGCTTTTTTTTCTCCCTTATAATTTTTTTTATTTTTAAAAATTATCTTCACACCCATTTTTCTTAAAATAGTAATAATGCCTATTCTTGATGGATTTATATTTACATTTTTAATTATCAATTCTGAATTTTTTGACAGCGCTGTTAGCACAATAAAGAATGCACTAGAACTAATATCAGACGGAATGTCGTAATTTAAAGTATTAATTTTTTTAATTTTCTTAATTTCAATTTCGTCAAAATTTTTTTTTTTATTTATTTTTATTGGTAATTTCAAATGTTTACACAATAGCTCAGTATGATTTCTTGATTTTTTTGCTTTAATCTTTGTAGTTCCATCTGTTCTCATTGCTGCAAATATAATTGAACTTTTGCACTGAGCTGAGCCTCTTTTTTCCAAGTATTCAATTGGTTTTAATTTAGATGATCCATAAATTTTTAATGGTAGAGAATAATTATTTCTTAATTTAAATTTGGCTCCAAACTCACTTAGGGGTTTTGATACTCTTGTAAAGTCTCTTTTAGATAAACTTTTGTCTCCCACTAAAGTGATTGGATAAGGTGAATTTACTAATAAACCTAGGATTAGTCTTCCCAAAGTACCTGAATTTTGAGCATCTATTTTGAGGTTTTTTTTATATTTGAAACCGTTTATTCCCTTCCCATAAATTTTACACTCTTTTTTATTTAAAATTACTTTAATACCTAATCTTTTTACAGTTTCTATTGCAGCCAATACATCTTCTGAAATTAGTAAATTTTTAGCTTTTGATACACCATTTGCTAATGATGAAAATAGTACCCATCTTATACTTATACTTTTATCTCCGCTTACTATAATTTTTTTTTTAAAACTATTTATTTTTTCATTTACAATTAAATGGTTTGGCATGATAATTAATTAAACTTAAAGCTTTCACCAAAGTATGCATTTTTAGCATTAATATTGTTTACTAAGTTTGAAGGTGTATCTTGAGCAATTATTTTGCAATTACTCAAGATCATTGCTATATCAACGCAGGCTAATAAATCTCTTGCTTGGTGATCACAAATACAAATTGTAATCTTAGTTTCTTGCTGCAAACTTACAATAATTTCTTGAAGCATTTTTATTGTCAAAACATCTAAAGCAGCAAAACACTCATCTAGAAGCAATACTTTTGGATCACTTAAAAGTGATAAAGCGATAACCAATTTTTTTTTTTGACCTCCAGATAAAAATTTTGCTTTGATATCTTTCACATTTTCAAGTTCAAACTTTGATAGTAGATAATTTATCTTTTCACTTCTTAAACTTTTATTATCAATTACAATTTCACTAATTGCTTTTAAGTTATCATGAAGAGATAAATCATTAAAGTACCCCCCATACTGAGGAACATAGCCAACTTTAAATTTTTTTGTTCTTAAGTAAATTGGGTAGCTGGTTACATCTTCGCCATTTATTTTAATTTGACCATTATCTATATTAATTAAGCCTGTTATTAAATTAAAAATAGTTGATTTACCAACACCATTAGGACCAAGCATACCAAAAATTTGGCCTTCATTAATTTTGAAGTTTATAGAGTCTAAAATTAATCTCTTTCCATAAGAAAGGGTTACATTATTAAACTCGATAATTGGCCTTTGATTTTTGAATGACTTAATTCTAAATTTTTTAATTATGCCCATTTTAATTTTTACTTTTAATGTTTACTTTTTTACTTTCTTCATACATAAAAATTTTTGAGTCTTTTGTCTTTATGTTCATTTCCATAGCATCTGCTTTTAGTATATTTTCTGGTCCTCTGTAAACAATATTTCTAGATATAAGCATTAGATTTTTCTCTATAGAAAAATCAAGATATTCTCCCGTTATATTTTTATCTAAGTAATCAATATTTACATTTTGTGAAAAAATTGTATCAAGATTTTTTGTATTATATTTGCCATAATCAGATTTAATAATAATTTTTTCAGAATTTTCTAAATTAATTAAAGCTTCTACATTAGTAAGATAAATCACATCTGGGTTTTTAATATCAATTTCACCTATTTCAGCATTGATTACATATTCATTTCCTCTAGAGTCTTTAGAAATATAATTCACCTCCTTAATTAAGTTTGATGAGTAGGAATTATCTATCAAATCTAATTTTTTGTTAGATTCTATATTTTTTTTTGGGAAAAATTCTTTTTTACCAATATATGCAAGTGATATAATTAAAAGTGCTAATAATAAAACATATACTTTTTTAGATACCATTTAAGAAATGTTAGCACTTAAAATATTATGTACGTGAATTACACCAATAGTTTTACTTTTATTTTTTTTATCATAAACACACAAAGATGTAATTTTTTTATTATTCATTAAAGACAATGCTTTAACAGCTAATGCATTCTTAATTATACCAATTGGTTTTTTGGTCATTATCTTATCAGCAGTCAAAGTACTAAGATTTTTTTTGTTTTGATTAAACCTTCTTATTTGGCCATCAGTAATTATTCCTGTGGTTATTTTTCTTTGATTTCTTACGATTAATACTCCCAACTTTTTGTCGCTTAATATCTTCAAAGCTTTATCCATTTTCAACTTTTCATTTACAAATGGAATTTTTTCTCCAGTTATCATCAAATCTTCTACAGTCATCAACTGTTTGCCTAAGCTTCCTGCTGGATGAAATTTTTTAAAATCCATCTTTCCAAATTTTTTAAATTTCATAGATGAAATTGCTAAAGCGTCTCCTAAAGCCAATTGTGCTGTGGTGCTTGCGGTAGGTACAATACCTTCTGCTTCATTCACCTTAGGTAAAACAAGTCTAATGTCTGATGACTTATAAAGTAAAGAATCTTTTTTTGAAACAATTGAAATTAGTAAAATTTTATTTCTATTTACATATTGAATTACATTTTTTAATTCTTGTGTTTCTCCAGAATTGCTAATTAATATCAAAATATCTTTTTTTGAGATCATTCCAAGATCACCATGTGATGCCTCACTTGCTGAAATAGCAAACGAGGGAGTTCCAACTGATGCGAGTGTAGCTGCAATTTTAGATGCAATTAATCCACTTTTTCCTACACCGCATAGTATAACTTTTGATTGACAGTTTGAGATTTGAAAAACTGCTTCATTAAATGAACTATTGATATTTTTCTTTAAAGCTTGAAGTGCTTTTATTTCAAGTTCAACTACACTTTTTCCAACAGGTATATAATTTTTTTTTTTCATTAATGAGACCAAATATCGTCCTTAAAAAGTGCTAAATCAAGATCAACTCTTGTTTGTAAAAACCCTAAACAATTTTTATAAAGTTCAATTCTATTTTCTCTTTTTAGAATTTTAATAAGTTCATCATGAATTTTATGAAGATAAATTACATCATTGGCACAGTATTTAAGTTGTGCAGGCGTTAGTTCTCCTCCAAAATCTGAGTTCTGAAATTGTTTACTAATATCTATATTGATAAATTCTTTAATTAGTATTTTTAATGAATGATTATCAGAATAAGATCTTGCAAGTTTTGATGCAATTTTTGTATCTAAAATATTACGTGTTTCAGTCTTAAGATAATATTTAATATGAGCCATATCTGCACGCCCATAATGAAAAATTTTAGTTACATTTTCATCATTTAAAAGTTTTACCAAATTGGGTGCGTGATAATTGTCCCTATCAAATTGAACTATATGAGCATCTGAGTTACCTGAGGATACTTGAATTAAACATAATGGATCACGTCTGACATTTAGACCCATAAACTCACCATCTATGGCAATTATATTGCCTAAATTTAAATCATCTGGTAGATCGTTTTTGTGAAGTTGAATATTATTACTCATTTTTAAACATATATATATGAAAGCAAAAAATTGTCTAATTTTTGGTGGAAGTGGTCAAATTGGTCGAAATTTAATTCGAAAGCTTACAAAGAAGAATTATCAAGTAACTGTTGTAACAAGAAACATTCACCAAAAAAGCTATATCATTAAAACACAAGCAAATGCAGGTTATATAGATATTGTTGAATCAAATATTTTTGATGAGCAAAAACTTAGAAAGCTTTTTGAAAAAGCAGACGTATGTATAAATTTAATTGGTATTTTATTTGAGTCTAAAAAAGGAAATACATTTAAAAATATTCATACTATTTTTCCTTCTCTGTTATCTAAACTTTCAAAAGAATATAAAATTAAACATTTTATTCATTTATCAGCACTTGGAATAAATGAGGCTACAGACTCTGATTATGCCAAGAGTAAATTAGAAGGAGAGGAAAGAATTTTAAAAAATTTTCCTTTGGCAACAATTATAAGACCATCAATTGTTTATTCAGTAGATGATAATTTTACGACAAATTTCATGACTCTTTTGAATAGATTGCCAATATTTCCACTTTATTATGAAGGCAAAACTAAGTTTGCACCAATCCATTGCTCAGATCTAACAGATGTTATTTTTAAAGTTATTTCAAATAACGTTAATTCTAAAATAATTGAATGTGTTGGTCCAGAAATAATTTCATTTAAAGAAATTTTAGAAAAATTATTAAATTTAATTGGAAAGAAAAGATTGTTAATACCAATGCCATTACCAATAGCACAAATGTCAGCTAAATTTTTTGAAATAATGCCAAAACCACTTTTGACTAGAGATCAATTAAAACTTCTAAAATATGATAATATTTTATCTGGAAAATATAAATCAAATTCAGATATAGGTATACCAAGTTTGAGATACTTCGATGAAGAAGTT
Organism: uncultured Pelagibacteraceae bacterium; assembly: GCA_902546145.1. Lineage (GTDB taxonomy): Bacteria > Pseudomonadota > Alphaproteobacteria > Pelagibacterales > Pelagibacteraceae > Pelagibacter. Next base: position 14,846 of record CACCIT010000005.1, read on the forward strand.
AAAAAATATTGTTATATGTGGAGGGAAGGCGGTCAATTTTCCACAGAAAAATATAATTCAGATAATATAGATATTAAAACGAGTTAAAATTTAAGCAGATTGAATTTTCTTTTCAATAAACTCCGGAACTTCCTCTTTTTCTGTAACTTCTTCTTTTTTACCTTTCGGTTGATAAGCATAAAGTAAATGAAGTTTGCAATAAGAGAAATCTTTTAAAGAGGATCTGCCACAAAAATAAAATTCTTTTTCATCTGGATGACCTATTGGCCATTTACACGAATTCTCATCTAGCTCTTCTAATTGTTTAGGATTTTCCGGTTCAAAATCTTTCTCAATAATTAATGATTTAAATTTACTTCTACGGCCTCTTTTTGATTGAACGTTATTTTGTTCAATTGCATTTTCGAAATTTTTATTAGAAGTAGCAGTTCTAGTTTTGATTTTTGCTGAAAGATTTAATCTATGAGCTTTACCAATCACAGCGTTACGACTTATGCCTCCAATAATCTCAGCAATTTGGCTAGCTGTATTACCTTTTCCCCACAATTCCTTTAATTTTGAAACTTTTTCTTCAGTCCAACTCATATCTATATGTTGTGTTATTTATTTATAAAACGACAATATACTGTTATTAATTTAATTGAAACAAACAAAAAATTAGAGTTATCAACAATAAAAGCATAGCGCAAAAAAAATTAGTTTTTCAATCATAACTTGTATCTATGAAATAAAATTTATAAAAACAAATTTAATTTATGAGCAATTTAGCAAAAAATTATAACAGAAAAAAAATTTCATTTAAGTATGGTAAGGGAAGCTATCTTTACTCTACTGATGGAAAAAAATATCTTGATTTTGTGATGGGTATTGCAGTCAATTCTTTAGGTCATGCTCATCCAAGTTTGGTAAAAACAATCAATACACAATCTAAAAAACTTTGGCACGTATCAAATGCTTTTCAAATTCCAGAAGGGGAAAATTTAGCAAAAAAATTGTGTAAAAAAACATTTGCTGATTACGTAATGTTTCAAAATAGTGGAGCAGAAGCAACAGAGGCAGCTATTAAAGTTGCTAGAAGATATTTTTTTTCAATAGGTAAACCAAATAAAAATAGAATTTTATGCATTAAAAATTCATTTCATGGAAGAACATTAGCAGCAATTTATGCGAGTGGATCAAAGAAAATGACAGAAGGATTTGGTCCTAAAGTAAAAGGATTTGATCACTTTACTTTTGGAGACCATAAAGCATTAGAAAAGAAAATCTCAAAAAATACTGCGGCTATAATGGTTGAAACAATTATGGGGGAGGGGGGAATTAAAGTCATTCCAGACTTTTGTTTAAGAGAGCTTAGAAAATTGTGTGATAAGAAAAAAATTCTTTTAATTCTGGATGAAGTTCAATGTGGAATAGGTAGATCAGGAGATTTTTTTGCATTTGAAAAATCTAAAGTAAGACCAGACATAGTCCCAATAGCCAAAGGAATTGGAGGTGGATTTCCTATAGGAGCAGTTCTTATGAATAAAAAAGTTGCCACAGGAATGATCCCCGGTACCCATGGTTCAACATTTGGAGGCAATCCACTAGCTATGTCAGTTGGTAATAAAGTGATGGATATAGTTTCAAACAAGAAGTTTTTAAATAATGTAAAAAAATTATCTAAATATTTCCTATCAAACTTGAATAAAATTAAGGAAAAATATCCTAGTATTATTAAACAAATAAGAGGAAGAGGTTTTTTAATTGGAATACAGCTGCATCAAGATCAGACAGGTTTTATTAAAAAATTAATGGAAAATAAATTATTAACTATTCGTGCTGCAGAAAATGTAGTCAGAGTTTTACCGCCTCTTAATGTCAAAAAAAGTGAGCTTGATGAAGCTTTAAAAATTATAAATAAAGTTTGTAGTAAATTTAAATAATAATGAAACATTTTATAAATTTAAAAGATATTCCTAGTAAAGATTTAAGAAAAATAATTACTGATGCAAAAAAAAGAAAAAGTTCTAGAAAAAAACTTAATACATTAGAGACAGATAAAGGTGCTCCATTAAAAGGTAAAATTTTGATCCAAATGTTTGAAAAACCAAGCTTAAGAACAAGAATGAGCTTTTATTTGGCAATAAAACAGCTTGGAGGAGGTACTGTAACACTTAGATCCAATGAACTTCATTTAGGACAAGGTGGTGAAAGTATATCAGATACAGCTAAGGTTCTATCAACTTATGGTGATGGATTTATGTTGAGAACAGATAGTGATGAAAAAATTGAGGATTTTAAAAAATATTTATCTATTCCAGTGATTAATGGTTTAAGCCCATCTTCTCATCCAACTCAAGTACTTTCAGATGTTTTTACAGTTGAGGAGATTACAAAAAAACCAATTTCTAAATTAAATATTTGCTGGATAGGAGACTCAAATAATGTGTTGGATAGTTTAATAGCTGCTTCTGTTAAATTTTCTTTCAAATTAAGTATTGGTTGTCCAAAAAATTTTGAACCAGGAAAAGAAGTAAGAAGTTGGGTAAAAAAAAATAAAAGAAAAATTTATATTTATAATGATCCAAAAAAAGCTGTTCGTGGAGCGGATGTAATTTTTTCAGATAAAGTCATTTCGTTAAATGACAAAGTAAACAAAAAGAAAAAAATTCAAGCATTTAAAAAATTTAAAATTGATAAAAAATTAATGGGTTTTGCAAATAAGAATTGTATTTTTTTACATTGTCTGCCTAGAGGGAATGAAGTTTCTGAAGATATTTTCTTAGGAAAAAAATCTCATGTTTGGATACAGGCTCTTAACAGAGTTCATGTTCAAAAAAGTATATTATTATATTGTTTTGGAAAATTAAGGTAGTGGTACAGGGCTATCTGAATTCTCGTTAAGATATTTAATTACAGATGCTCTATCTGCTTCTTTCCTTAAACCTGCATAAGCCATTTTTGTACCTTTAATATATTTTGCAGGTTTTTTTAGAAATCCATTTAGCTCTTCAAATGTCCATTCTTTTTCATAAGTAGCTAATGCTTTTGAATATTTATAATCTTCAACAGCTCCAACTTTTCTTCCAACGACATTATATAAAGCTGGACCTATAGCATTTTTTCCACCTTTTATTATTGAGTGACAGGCTGCACATTTTTTAAAAATTTTTTCTCCACTTGCTATATCTCCCATAGCCATTAATGCAGCAATGTCGACTTTTTCTTCGGCAGCAGTTGTTGTTGAAGATGATGCGGTAGATACCTGTTCAACTTCCACTTTGTAACCTGGGGTTTCTGGCTTTTCTACATAAAAAATTACATCAGATAATTTTCCTATACCAATAACAAGAAGTGCAACCATTAGAACTGCAGCTACAATTTTGTTAATTTCAAAAGAATCCATTTTTATAAATTTAATTTTGAACGTATAACATGATAAATTAAAATTTGACTAAAATTTAATGTATAAATTTGCCTCTATTTTAATTAGTGATTAATGAAAACTCTTATAATTATACCCTCTAGATTATCCGCAACTAGGCTTCCAGGAAAACCATTGTTAAAAATCAATAATATTTCAATTATTTCACATGTATATAAGAGGGCAAAAGAGGCAAATATTGGAGAGGTAATTGTTGCTGCAGAGGATCAAGAGATAGTCAATGATGTTAAAAATAATGGAGGAAATGCTATTTTAACAAGTGATAAACATAAAACTGGTACAGACCGAATATATGAAGCTTATCAAAAACTCAAATTAGATAATATTGATTTTATAATGAATCTACAGGGTGATGAGCCAGCAATAAATATAAAGGATATTCTAAACCTAAACCAAATGATGATAGATCACAAAGCAAAAATAGGAACCCTTGCGGCTAAAATTGAGAATACATTAGATTTAGCAAATGAAAATATAGTTAAAGTTATTACTGAAAATAATTTAGAAGATGACCCGTTTTCTAAAGCAAAAACATTTTTAAGGAAATCTCAAAATGCCCTAAATATTTATCACCATATTGGTATATACTGTTACTCATCTGAAATTCTTAAAAACTTTGTTGAATTAGAACAATCTAAAAATGAAATTGAAAATAGATTAGAACAACTTAGGGCTTTAGATAATAATATCAAAATAAATGTTGCTCTAGCAAGCAACGCCCCTATAGGAGTTGATACAGAGGAAGATTATCTGGCCTTAAAAAAAATAATGGAATATAAGTCCTGATGGGTAAAATATATTTTCAAGGAACATTTGGAGCCTATTCTCATTTAGCAGCAGTATCAATTGACCCTGATGCTGAAATTTTACCTTGTAAAACTTTTGATGATTGTTTTAATAAAGCTTTGGAAGAACCTGATTGTAGAATTATAATACCAGAGTCTAATAGGATTACAGGAAATATAGGAATCGAATATTTAATTTTTAAACATAGATTGAATATTTACCAAGAGCACTTTCAAAAAATCGAACATAATTTATTAGGTCAGCCAGGAGCTAAACTGTCTGATATAAAAGAAGTTTATTCTCATGCACAAGGTTTATCGCAATGTTCAAATTTCTTAAAAGAAAATAATATTGCTGAACATATAAGAGCAGACACAGCCGGATCAGCCGAAATGATTTCCAAAACAAAAGACAGAAAACAAGCAGCAATAGCATCGTCTCTAAGTGCTGAAATTTATAATCTTGATGTAATTAAGAAAAACATAGAAAACGAGAGTGGAAATTTAACAAGGTTTCTTGTTATGGGAAAAAATATATCTCAACCTGAGTTTGGAAATAAAAAATACATTACTTCATTTTTATTTAAACTAAAAAGTAAACCTGCAGCTCTTTATCAATCGCTTGGAGGATTTGCTATCAATGGAGTAAATCTTACTAAGCTTCAAAGTTACCCTGAAAAAAATTCTTTCGACTCTTATTTTTTCTTATGTGATTTAGATGGACATATTGAAGATCCAAAGGTTCAAAAATCTCTTGAGGAGCTAGGCTTACATTGTGAGGATTTTCACGTCCTAGGTGTTTTTGAAGCCGATAGTTTGAGACAAAAAAAACAATAATCTTTTCTTGTAGATTAGAAATTTTAACTGTTATAATAGATTTGGAGGCTAGAGGTGGATGCTGCTTGAACCCGACCAGATCTTAACGGAAGCAGTCGTAGAGACAGTTATTCAGGTTCTAGTCTCCTTAAAAAAATTATGAATAACAATTCAAAAGTACTAGCTCTTAAATATAGACCTCAAATATTTGATGATCTTATTGGTCAAGAAGTTGTTGCTGAAACAATTATAAATTCAATAAAAGCTAACAAAGTACCTAATGCATATTTGTTTACTGGAATTAGAGGGATTGGAAAAACTACAACCGCAAGAATTGTAGCAAAAGCCTTGAATTGCTCAAATGGTATTGAAAAAATGTGCATTGATAATTTGTGTGAAAATTGTCAGTCGATTGCAAACTCAAGTCACATTGATGTACTTGAAATGGATGCAGCCAGCAAGACAGGAGTTGATGATGTTAGAGATCTAATTGAGTTTTCTAGATATGGGCCTACTTCAGCAAAGTACAAAATTTTTATAATCGATGAAGTTCATATGTTAAGTAAACAAGCTTTTAATGCTTTACTAAAAACATTAGAAGAACCTCCTTCATATTTAAAATTTATATTTGCTACAACAGAAATAAAAAAGATTCCTATAACAGTTGTTTCAAGGTGTCAGCGTTTTGATCTTTCAAGGATAAAATCTTCTGAATTGTTAGCTTTTATAAAAAAAATTAAAGATAAAGAAAGCGGAAAAGTTACGGATGATGCTCTAAAATTAATTGTAAAAATATCAGAGGGCTCAGTAAGAGATGCATTATCTCTTTTAGATAGAGCGTTATTGAGTTTAGATAATGATAAAGAACTAGATTTAAATTCTGCTCAAAAGATTTTTGGTTATTTTGATAAATCACAATTAATTGATTTATTTGAATTGATATTAAAGGGAGAAGAAGAAAAGGTAATAAAAATTTATAGAAAAATATATGATCAGGGAGTTGAACCAAAAATATTTTTAAATGATTTTTTAGAACTGTTATATTACTTTAAAAATATAAATTCTTTAACCTTAGAAAGTACAAATTTTTCTCTCAATGATGAAGAATTTAACAAAATAAAAAATATTTCTAATCAAATCCAACCAGATGTATTAATTTTATTTTGGCAATTTTCTATCAAGTCGTTAGAAGAATTAGATATTGTATCAAATCAACATTTATCAATTGAGATGTTTTTGATTAGATTAATGCACTTAAGTTCTGTAAAACAAGTTAAACAAATAGATACTAAACCCAAAGAAGAAAATTCAACTAGCAAAATTGAAATAAAAACAGAGACTAAAATTATTGACCAAATAAAAAATATTTCTCAAGAAGAAAAAAAGAATCCTGAAATACAAACTGAAGTTAAAGCAGAAATTAAAACTCAAATTAATTCTTTTGATGAATTAATTGCTACTTGCACAAGTAAAAGAGAATTAAAACTTAAATTTGAATTAGAGAAAAATGTCAATTTGGTTAAATTTGAAAAAAATATGATTGAGATTTCATTTAATGACAGCCTTGATAAAGATTTTGTAAAAGATCTTTCCACAAAGCTTTTTGAATGGACAAAAGAAAGATGGATTATCACACTTAGTAAATCAAAAGGAGATCTCTCAATTAGAGAAAAGAAAGAAAATGAAAAAAAAATATTAATTGAAAAAGCTAAACAAACTGAAATTTATAAAAACTTTATGGAAAATTTTCCTGATGCAGAACTGGTAGATGTTAAATCAATAATTAAGGAGGATAACGATAATGACTGATTTTAATAAAATTTTAGATAAGGCAAAAGAACTTGAAGCAAAAATGAAAGAGAGTCAGCAAAAAATTAAGGAGATTAGAGTAGAGGGTATTTCTGGCTCAAATTCAGCAAAAATCGTCCTGGATGGAGAAGGTGAAATGCAATCAATTAAACTATCAGATGAAATAATGAAAGAAGACAAATCAATAATAGAAGATTTAATTGTAGCTGCGCATAATAACGCCAAATCACAATTAAAGTCTAAAACATCAGAAGAGATATCAAAAGCTACAGGTGGATTTGGAATACCTGGTTTTAAGTGGCCACTTTAGTAGATGCAAAATATAAACGAGATTGAGGAATTAATAAAATTAATTTCAAAGCTTCCAGGTTTAGGACCAAAATCTGCCAAAAGGATTGTTTTAAAACTCATTAATAACCGTGATGAATTAGTAAAACCAATGGCAAACACATTGGCTAAAGTTTATAAAAATGTAACCAGATGTAATTCTTGTGGTTCACTTAAATCAATTTCAGCTGGATGTATAAATTGTGAAAATACAAAAAATAAATATTCAAAGATTTGTGTTGTAGAAGACATTGCTGATCAATGGTCGATTGAAAATTCAAATATTTATCAAGGGTATTTTCATATTCTGGGAGGTACCATTTCATCAGTAGGTCAAAGAAAAGAAGATTTACTTGTAAATTCGCTGGTAGAGAGAGTTAATCGAGATAAAATTGAAGAAGTTATATTAGCTACAAGTGCAACTGTTGAAGGTCAAACTACTGCTTACTACATTCAAGATAGCCTAAAAAATTCTAATGTAAAAATTACAAAACTTGCACAAGGTTTACCTGTAGGTGGTGAAATTGAAAGTTTAGACGATGGAACTTTATTTTCTGCTTTTAAAAATCGGTCTAACTTAGTTTCTAATTCAGATTAGACTTTTTACTGAGTCTATTTAAATGCAGCAAAGGTTCAGTATAACCAGATGGTTGCTCTTTGCCTTTAAACACTAAATCACAAGCAGTTTGAAATGCAATTGAACTTTCAAAGTTATCACTCATTCTTACGTAATTAGAGTCATTTGCATTTTGATCATCTACAATTTTAGCCATGTCTTTAAGAATTTCTACAACTTGAATTTTTGTTGTAATTCCGTGATGTATCCAATTTGCAATATGTTGAGATGAAATTCTAAGTGTGGCTCTATCTTCCATCAAACCTACGTTATTTATATCTGGTACTTTGGAGCATCCAACTCCTTGATCGATCCATCTTACCACATAACCCAATAAAGTTTGAGCCGAGTTAGAAATTTCTTTATTAATTTCATCTATAGACCAATTTGGTCTATCAGCAGTAGGTATTTTTAAAAGATCATCAAGCTTTGCTTGTTTTCTATTTTTAATTTTTTGTTGTTCGTCAAAAATATTTATTTCATGATAATGTAGCGAATGCAAAGCTGCAGCAGTTGGAGATGGAACCCATGCACAATTTGCACCTGCTTTTAAATGTCCAGTTTTTTGCTCCATCATATCTTTCATTTTATCAGGCATTGCCCACATTCCTTTTCCAATTTGAGCTTTTCCAGAAAATCCACATTTTAAACCAATATCAACATTGTTGTTTTCATATGCTGTAATCCATTTTGAAGTTTTCATGTCACCTTTTTTAATCATTGGACCAGCTTCCATAGAGGTGTGCATTTCATCACCAGTTCTGTCTAAAAAACCTGTATTTATAAAGAAAACTCTATTTTTTAACGATCTAATGCACTCTTTTAAATTAGCTGAGGTTCTTCTTTCTTCATCCATTATTCCAATCTTGCAGGTGTATTTTGGTAAACCTAAAACTTCTTCAACTTTTGAGAAAAGCAAATCAGTAAACGCAGTTTCATCTGGTCCATGCATTTTTGGTTTCACGATATAAATAGAACCGGTCCTTGAATTAGTTTTTTTCTTAATATCATGAAGGGCTGCAGCTGTAGTAATGAACGCATCCATTATTCCTTCTGGAACTTCACTACCATCTTTTAAAATTATTGATGGATTAGTCATTAAGTGACCAACATTTCTAACTAGCAGTAAACTTCTTCCATGAAGCTTTAAACCTTTTCCATCTTTTGAAATATAGCTTCTGTTAGGATTAAGTTTTCTTTCAAATAATTTTCCTTCTTTTTCAAATTTTGATTTTAGATCACCTTTCATTAGACCTAACCAATTTCTGTAACAAACAATTTTATCTTCTGCATCTACAGCAGCTACACTATCTTCGTTATCGCATATAGTTGACACCGCAGATTCTAAAATTATGTCACTAATACCAGCATGATCTTGTTGAGCCGCAAAAGCTCTTGAATCTTTTAAAATTTCTATGTGTAAATTGTTATTTTTTAAAATTATAGCAGACGGGTTGTCAGCTTCACCCCTATGACCAATAAACTTATTCTCATCTACCAAATCATATATATCAGCACCTTTTAAAGCTTTGAATTTTCCATACTTAACCGCAAAACTTGTAATTTTTTGCCAACTCAATCCTGCTAATGGAAAATATTTATCTAAAAAATCTCTTCCATATTTTATTACCATCTCACCTCTTAACGGATCGTATCTTTCAGATACGCTATCTTCTGATTGTTCAATTACATCTGTTCCATACAGACTATCGTATAAGCTCATCCATCTAGCATTAGCTGCATTTAATGCGTATCTCGCATTCATGACTGGTACAACAAGTTGAGGCCCTGCAATACTTGTTATTTCCTCATCAACATTTTGAGTTGATATTTCAAAATCATCACCTTCTTCTCTCAAATAACCAATTTCTGTTAAAAATTTTTTATATTCTGACAAATTAAATTCATTTCCCTTATTTTTTATGTGCCAATTGTCTATTTGTATCTGTAAGTCTTCTCTAAATTTAATTAATTCTTTATTTTTAGGTGCTAATTCATTGACTGTTTTCTCGAACCCTGACCAAAAATTATCAACAGATATATCTGTTTCTTTTAAAAGCTCGTCGCTAATAAATTGAGAAAGTTTTTCAGATACTTTTAAAGTTTTAATATTTATATATTTTTCTTGCATATCACCTAAACTACCCCATCTGTATTTTTGCCTGAGAGTTTTGCTCCTTCGGCGGAATTAATTCTCTTTCCAGAGTGTTATGCAACTATCGGTCCTTTTTACCTGAGAGTTTCCGGGGTGGTTGCTCCTTCGGTGCTAAATTTAATAGTCTCTCCCGACAGTAAAATATGTATCCTCTTCTAGAAAAGAGTCAATTAATAACAATTACACTTTAAATTAAATATCATTTTATTGCCTTTTTTATGAATTAACCATCCGCTATAACCTTTTTATGAAAAATTATCTTAATTTTGAAACTGAGATTAAAGATTTAGAGACAGAATTGGAAAAATTAAAAGATCCCTACAATCAAGAGGGATTATCAGAAGTGGATACCCAAAAAATTTCAAAAACACAAGTTGAGTTAGATCAAAAATTAAATGATATATATTCAAACCTAGATCCATGGCAAACCACCATGGTTGCAAGACATGAAGACAGACCAAAGTCTAAATTTTTCATAGATAATTTATTCGAAGATTTTATTTCTCTATCTGGAGATCGTTATTATGGTGAAGATAAATCTGTACTTACTGGTTTTGCAAAATTTAATGGTCAGTCAGTTTTAGTTATCGGTCAAGAAAAGGGTGAAGATTTGGATAGCAGAATTCAAAGAAATTTTGGGATGATGCGACCTGAAGGTTATAGAAAAACTATTCGTTTAATGAATTTAGCAAATAAATTTAAAATTCCAATTATCTCTTTTATAGACACGCCAGGCGCTTATCCTGGTGTTGGTGCAGAGGAAAGAGGTCAAGCTGAGGCAATCGCAAAATCAATTGAATGTTGCATGGAACTTAAGGTTCCAACTATTGCAATAATTATAGGTGAAGGTGGATCAGGTGGAGCGATTGCATTAGCATCGTCTAACAAAGTTATCATGCTAGAAAATGCTATTTATTCAGTTATATCTCCTGAAGGCTGTGCAACTATATTATGGAGAGATCCAAAAAAAATGCTTGATGCAGCAAAAGCAATGAAGCTTTCCGCAAAAGATTTATTAAAATTAAAAGTTATTGATGAAATAATCGCAGAACCTTTAGGTGGTGCTCACAGGGATAGAGACCTGATGCTTGATAACGTTAGAAAATCTATTTCTACAAATTTAGATCAATACAAAGAAATGACGTCGGAAGATATAATGAATGAAAGAAAAAATAAATTTTTAAAAATTGGAAGAAATGATGGTTTTATGAGCAATGTAGATGATTTAAGTAATTTGACTATTAAGAAAAATAATATTGATAACATTTTCAAATCAAAAAAATTATTATTTGGTATTGGTGTAGGTTTATTATTTTTAGCTTCTTTATTTTTTCTTTTTTAAGAATTACAAAGCTCCATGGCAATGTTTAAACTTCTTGCCCGATCCACAGAAGCAAGGTTCATTTCTTCCCATTTTTTTGGCTTGTGGTTTTGGATTTACTCTTTCCTCATTGGAAGATCTTTCTTCTGTTATAACTTTTAAATTCATTAAAATTGTAACGTAGTCTAATTTTAGTTTTTCTAATAAATTTGAAAATAAATCAAAAGCTTCTTTTTTATATTCAACTAAAGGATCTCTTTGACCGTAAGATCTTAATCCAATCACTTGTCTAAGTTGTTCTAAATATTGTATATGTGATTTCCAATTCAAATCTATTGTTTGCAAAAATATTCTTTTTTCAATTTCTTTTGCATGCTGCTCGTTTAGAACTTTAATTCTTTCATTACGTGTCTCATTAAATTTTGAGGATATTTGCTCTTTCAGTTCATTATCTTTTGCAGAAATCAAACTTTCAAGTTCAGTATCATTAAAACTTTTTCCAACAATTTGCCTAACTTTATTGTTAAATTCATTACTTTTTGGATTAGATAGGTTTTGAATTTTTAATTTTATCAAGTCTTCTGATATTTCTTTTAAAAATTCGTCGGAATAATCAAAAATATTTTCACTATTCATTGCATTTTTTCTTTGAGAAAACACAACATGTCTTTGGTCATTTAAAACATTGTCAAATTTGATAAGTGTTTTTCTGATATCAAAATTTCTGGCTTCAACTTTCTGCTGAGCTCTTTCTAATGCTTTGTTGATCCAAGGGTGATCAATACTTTCACCATCTTTTAAACCAAGTTTTTCAAGCATATTATTCATAGATTCTGAGCCAAAAATTCTCATCAAATCATCTTCTAAACTTACATAAAATACAGAACTACCCTCATCTCCTTGTCGTCCAGCTCTTCCTCTTGCCTGATTGTCCACTCTTCTAGACTCCATTCTTTCTGTACCAATTACAAATAAACCACCTAGAGATTTAATTTTTTCTTTATCTATTTTTAACTGATCATCAGGAATTGATCCTTTTTTTCCACCAAGCTGGATGTCAACACCTCTACCAGAAATACTGGTTGTAATTATCAAAGATTTTTCTTTTCCTGCATTTGCAATAATTTCAGCTTCATTTTCATGGTTCTTTGCATTTAAAACTACGTGTTTAATATTTTTTTCATTTAATAATTTAGAATAAACTTCAGATTTGTTGATACTAGATGTGAAAACCAAAATTGGTTGACCAATTTCATGTTTTTCAATGATCTTATTAATTATTGCATCATTTTTTTCTTTTTCAGTTCTAAAGATCAAATCATTATAGTCCTTTCGGATCATTTCTTTATTTGTTGGGATTACAACCACTGAAAGATTATATATTTCAAAAAATTCTTCAGATTCTGTGACTGCAGTACCGGTACAACCTGATATTTTTTTATATAGTTTAAAATAATTTTGATAGGTAATTGATGCTAAAGTTTGATTTTCATTTTGTATCTGAATTTTTTCTTTAGCTTCAAGAGCCTGATGAAGTCCATCTCCAAATCTTCTTCCTTCTAGAATTCTACCAGTTAATTCATCTATAATTTTAAGAACTCCGTCTTTAACTATATAATCCTTTCCTTTTTCAAATAAGTGATTTGCACGGAGTGCTTGATTTACATGGTGAACTAAATGAAGATTTTCTGGATCATAAAAATTATCATTTTTTAATATACCAGCATTAGAAAAAAGTTTTTCAACATTATTAATACCCTCGTTTGTTAAAAGTATACTTTTTTCTTTCTCATCTATTTCAAAATCTTTATTATTTAAAATTTTAACAAGTTTATCTATTGCTAAGTATTGAGCAGTTTTATCTTCTGCAGCTCCAGAAATTACAAGTGGAGTTCTTGCTTCATCAATTAAACAAGAATCTATTTCATCTACAATTGAAAATGCATGAGATCTTTGAACCATCTCTTTTTGAGAAAACTTCATGTTGTCTCTTAGATAATCAAATCCTAATTCACTGTTGGTTGCATAAGTAATGTCACAATTGTAGTTTTTCTTTCTTTCAAGATCATCTTGGTCATTATTTATAAATCCAGAAGTAAGACCTAGAAAATTATATATTAAACCCATTTCCATCGAGTCTCTTTTTGCCAAATAATCGTTAACTGTTACTATATGAACTCCATTTTCAGAAAGCGCATTTAAATAAGCCGCTAAGGCAATGGTTAGTGTTTTTCCTTCACCCGTTCTCATTTCAGCAATTTTACCTTCGTGGAGAACTACTCCCCCGATAAGTTGAACATCAAAATGTCTTTCTTGTCTTGTTCTTTTTGCAGCTTCCCTTACTAATGCAAATGCTTCAGGTAGAATTTCGTCTAAACTTTTTCCATTTTTTAATTGATTTTTAAATTCAATTGTTTTTTTTGGAAAGTCTGTATCACTTAATTTTATGAATTGTTCCTCTTGTGAATTTATTTTTTCTACAATTTTTCCAATTCTATCTAGTTCTTTTTGATTACTAGATTTGATAAATTTTGTAATTATGTTAAGCGGGTTAAACATGACTATTTGATTTATTCTTTAAATATATTGTTTAATATATGTATTAAACAATTATTTTAAATATCATGGGTATTAATTTAACAAATTTTTTAACCTCGAAATCAAAAAATACCAGAATGATGGATTTCCAAGACCTTGATCATATAGATGGCTTATCTATTTCAGCTCTAAGTGCAGATTTATATAAAACTAAAAGAGATGATTTAGTAATGTTTTACTTTAGAGATGGTGCAAATCATGCCTCTGTCTATACACAGTCAAAAGTTATCTCAGAAAATATAAAATGGAATATAAATCAAAAATCAAAAAAAATTTATTCTCTTATTGTAAATACTAGAAATGCAAATGCTTTCACAGGTAAACAAGGTTACGAAAGTTTAGCAAAAATTGCTGATTTAACTTCTGAGCAATTAACAAAAAAACAAGTTGAAGATGAAGATTATCCAAAGAAAATTACCTCAAAGGAAATTATTTTTGGATGCACAGGTACAATAGGTGAAACCTTTCCATGTGAAAAGATTATAGATCAAATTCCAAACTTGATTAAAAAAATCAACTATACACAAAACAAATTTCTTTGGATGAAAGCAGCCTTGGGAATAATGACCACTGATACAAAACCAAAACTTGCGATGGAACAATGTAAAATTGGAGATAAAGAGGTAAAAATTTATGGTGTTGCTAAAGGTTCGGGTATGATATTTCCAAATATGGGAACCACTTTGGCATACATATTTACAGATGCTAACTTATCGAATGATATTTTAAGTAAATTATTAAAAAAAAATATTACAAATACATTTAATGCTATCTCGTGTGATGGGGACACTAGCACAAATGATATGGTTAGTATTTTTGCAACAAATAAAGCAAACAATTCAAATATTAAAAGTATTAATGATATAAAACTAAAAAAATTCGACAAAGCATTAAACAATGTTTTATTAAATTTAGCTAAGAGAGTAGTTTCTGATGGAGAAGGAGCATCAAAATTTGTCACTATAAATATTAATAAAAGCAAAAGTGAACAAGATGCAAAGACAATTGCTTTCTCAATAGCAAATTCAGCTTTGGTAAAAACAGCTATTGCGGGAGAAGATCCAAACTGGGGACGAATAGTAATGGCAATAGGAAAAGCAGGACCAAAAATAAATTTAAATAAATTAGGTTTGAAATTTGGAAATTATCAAATAATTCAGGATGGAAAATTATACAAGAACTACGATGAAAAATTAGTAGCTGAGTATATGAAAGGTGAAAATATAGAAATCAATGTAGATTTGTTTACTGGTCCTAAAAGCTTTACTGCTTTTACTATGGATTTTACAAAAAATTATATTGAGATTAATGCTGATTATAGAAGTTGAACATATTGAAATATAAATTTTGATAACTAATTCTATACTATGATAAAATACAAACTTTTATGTAACGACTGTAAATTGAATTTTGATAGTTGGTTCTCTACTTCATCAGAATATGAAAAATTAAAAAAGAAAAAACTTTTAATCTGTCACAACTGTAATTCTGAAAAAGTTGAAAAAACATTAATGGCTCCTCAACTAATAAGTAGAAAATCTAAAAATGAAGAAAAATTTGATGCTCAAAAGTATAAAAAAATTAAAAAAACAATTAAAAATTATCAAAAGTTTATAAAAGATAATTTTAAGTACGTTGGGGATAATTTTGCATATGAAGCTAGATCTATTCACTACAATAGTAAGAAACCTACGAAAGGGATATATGGTAAAGCCTCTCAGAAAGACGTTAAAGAGCTCAAAGAAGAGGGCATAGATACACAATTAATTCCTTGGGTTGATGAAAAAGAAAATTAGTTTTTCTTAAATTCAGCAATATAATTTACTGATAAATCTTTTGAAACATTCCATTCATCCTTCAGAATGTTAAAATTCATTCCATCTATTTTTTTGAGATTTAGATTGTTTTTGATTAGAATACTTTTTAATTCCTCAGGCTTAACAAACTTTTCCCATTCATGGGTGCCAATAGGAAGCCATCTCAAAACATATTCCGCACCAACAATTGCAAATATATAAGATTTTAAGGTTTTATTTATAGTCGCAACAAACATTAATCCATTTTTTTTTAAAAGATTAGCACATGATTTTAAAAAAAAATCAACATCCTCAACATGTTCAACAATTTCCATATTCAAAATTACATCAAATTTTTTTTTAGTTTTTAGTTTTTCAGGCGATGAACATATATAGTTTATTTTAAGATTGTTTTTTTTTGCATGAAGGTTTGCTATGGCAATATTTTTATTTGAAGCATCGATTGCTGTAACATTAGCTCCTAATCTACACATGGGCTCAGATAACAATCCACCTCCACACCCAATATCAAGGACATTTATTCCAGAAAGAGGATATTTTTTATTTTTAAGTTGAAATTCCTTAATTATATTTTCTTTTATATATTTTATTCTTATAGGATTAAATTTATGAAGAGGTTTAAATTTTCCTTCTGGATCCCACCATTCGGCTGCCATATTTGAAAATTTTTCTATTTCTTTTTTATTAATACTGTTCATAATATATAATTAGTTGACATAACAATTAAGATGTACTTTATCAATTTATAATTAAATTATATTAATTCAACTGATCATGAAAACTGTTGTACTAAAATTTGGTGGAACTTCTGTTGGTAGTATCGATAGGATAAAAAAAGTATGCAAAATTATAGCTGCTTATAAAAAGAAAAAAAATAGAGTTTTGGTGATTTCATCTGCAATGAGTGGAGTAACCAATGAGCTCGTAAAAAAATCGAAGAAAATTAGTAATAATTTTAGCAGATCTGAATATGATGCACTTTTATCCACTGGAGAACAAGTTTCATGTGCTTTAATTGCTGGAAGACTTATTCATGATGGTTTTAAGTCTAGGTCATGGGTTTCTTGGCAATTGCCAATAATTACTGATGGACCTTATTCTGGAGCAAGAATAAATAAGATAATTACAAAAGAATTAAATAATTATGTGAAACAAGGTGGGATCCCAATTGTTACTGGTTTTCAAGGAATTAATAATGAAAATAGAATTACCACAATAGGAAGAAGTGGTTCTGATGCAACTGCAATAATGTTAGCAAAATTTATTAAAGCTGATGAATGTATTATTTATACAGATGTCGATGGTGTTTATACTACTGATCCAAGACAAC
Organism: uncultured Pelagibacteraceae bacterium; assembly: GCA_902546145.1. Taxonomy (GTDB): domain Bacteria; phylum Pseudomonadota; class Alphaproteobacteria; order Pelagibacterales; family Pelagibacteraceae; genus Pelagibacter. The sequence goes on from CACCIT010000005.1 coordinate 31,844, forward strand.
ATAAAAAAGCAAAGAAAATTAAAAAAATATTTTATGACGAAATGTTGGAAATGGCATCATTAGGATCAAAAGTGATGCAACCAACATCGGTTCAAGATGCAAAGCTAAATAATATTGATATTAAAGTTAAGTCTTCATTTGTTAGTAAACCAGGTACATTAATAACAGGCTCTAAAAAAGCGTTTAGCGATCAAATAATTACCGGGATATCTTCAACTAAAAATGATGCTAAGATCACAATTGTAGGAGTTAAAGATAGACCTGGTGTTGCTGCTTCAGTTTTTAGACCACTATCAAGAAATTTAATTAACGTTGATATGGTTGTACAAAATATTTCTCAAAATGGAAAAGATACTGACTTAACTTTTACAATTAAATCTGATGATCTGAAAAAAACTGAGAAATTAATTAAGCAAAATAAATCGATATCTTATAAAAAACTTTCTTTTGATAAAAATCTTTCCAAAGTTTCTATAATTGGAGTTGGGATGATTACTACACCTGGAATTACTTACAGGATGTTTCAAGCTTTAGCTTCAAAACAAATAAATATTTTAGTTATATCAACATCTGAAATTAAAATTTCAGTATTAGTTTCATCAAAAAATGTAAAAAAAGCAATAGCCGCTCTTCATAAAGAATTTAAACTAGATTAAACTTATGAATGTTAGACCATTTAGAAATATAAATCGAAAAAAAACTAAAGTAATTAACGTTGGTGGTATTAAAGTTGGTGGCGACAATCCAATATCAGTTCAATCAATGACTAATACTTTGACCACAGATATTTCAGCTACTATAGAACAAATAAATAAAATTCATGAAGAGGGTGCTGACTTAGTTAGAGTTTCCTGTCCAGATGAAGATTCCTCAAAAGCCTTAAAAGAAATTACAAAAAATGTTCAAATACCTGTAATTGCAGATATTCATTTTCATTATAAAAGAGCCATAGAGGCTGCAGAAAATGGAGCGAAGTGTTTAAGAATAAATCCTGGAAATATTGGTGATAAAAATAAAATCCATGAGGTCTTAAGTGCAGCAAAAAATAACGATTGTTCAATTCGGATAGGAGTTAATGCAGGTTCTCTTGAAAAAGATATTTTAGAAAAGTATAAGGAGCCATGCCCTGAAGCATTAGTAGAGAGCGCAAAAAGAAACATTAAAATATTAGAGGATCAAGATTTTTTTAATTTCAAGATAAGTGTTAAGTCCTCTGATGTATTTTTGTCGATTGCAGCTTATAGACAGCTTTCGGATGCTACTGATTATCCTCTTCATCTTGGAATAACTGAGGCTGGAAGTTTTGTATCAGGAAGTGTTAAGTCTTCAATAGGACTAGGTTCATTGCTGTTAGACGGAATAGGTGACACCTTAAGAGTTTCTTTGTCAGATGATCCTGTTAAAGAGGTTAAGATTGGAAATGAAATCCTTAAATCTTTAGGATTACGAAACAGAGGAGTTAAAATAATTTCTTGCCCATCTTGTGCAAGGCAAGCGTTTCAAGTAATTGATACAGTTAAAATTTTAGAGGAAAAATTATCTCATATAAAAACTCCAATTACCCTATCTATAATTGGCTGTGTTGTGAACGGACCTGGTGAGGCTGCTTTAACTGATATTGGAATAACTGGAGGTGGAAAAGGTAACAACATGCTTTATTTATCTGGGGTACAAAGTGAAAAAGTATTAACTAATGATATAGTTAATAAAGTCGTAGAAGAAGTTGAAAAAAAGGCCTCTGAATTAGAAAATTTACAATGATACCAACAAAGACTATTGAAGAATTAATTATAAAACATTCTACACTAGAAAAAGATCTATCATCAGGAAGTTTAGATAATAAAGTATTTGCTGAAAAATCAAAAGAATATTCGGATGTTAATGAAATAATTTTAAATGCTAAAAAATATTTATCCTTCGAAAATGAAAAACAAGAATTAGAGAAAATATTAGAGGACAACTCATCAGATAAAGAATTAAAAAATATGGCTGAGTTAGAACTTGTTGATTTGAAATCTCAACATGAGATCAATGAAAAAAAATTAAAATTATTTCTACTGCCAAAAGATGAAGCAGATAAAAAAAATGCAATAATAGAAATAAGGGCTGGAACTGGTGGACTAGAAGCAAGTTTATTTGCTTCAGACCTTTTCAAAATGTATGAAAAAGTAAGTCATAAAAAAAAGTGGTCATTAGAACTTATTTCTATTTCAAGAAGTGATGCTGGGGGTTTAAAAGAGGTAATTGCATCTATTAAAGGTACAAATATATATTCTACATTAAAATATGAGAGTGGTGTGCATAGAGTTCAAAGAGTTCCAGATACTGAAACACAAGGAAGAGTGCATACATCCGCAGCCACAGTTGCTGTGTTACCTGAAGCTGAAGAAGTAGATTTAAAAATAAACGACTCTGACTTAAGAATTGACGTTTTTCGAGCGGGTGGTCCAGGTGGACAATCAGTTAACACAACAGATAGCGCTGTTAGAATAACTCATATACCCACTGGTTTATCAGTTTCTCAACAAGATGAAAAATCACAGCACAAAAATAAAGCAAAAGGAATGAAAATCTTAAGAGCAAGATTATATGAACTTGAAAGAACAAGAATTGATCAAGAAAGATCACAAGATAGAAAAACTAAAATTGGTACTGGAGATAGATCAGAAAGAATTAGAACTTACAATTTTCCACAGGGCAGAGTTACAGATCACAGAATAAATTTAACTTTGCACAAATTAGAAGAATTTCTTGAAGGTGAAGCTTTTGATGAAATGATAGAGTCACTTACACTGCAAGCACAAGAAGAAAGTTTAAGTAATTTAAAATAAATGAATATTCAATCAGCAATAACTCAAGGTGCTCAAATTTTAAAAGATAAATTTTTTTTAAATCCTTATTTAGATTCAGAAATTTTAATGTCAAAAGTAATTAATAAAGATAAAAAGTATTTATTGCTAAATGCACAAAATAAAATAAATGATAAAAATTTAAATTTGTTTCAAAAACTTATTAATGAAAGGTCTAAAGGTAAACCAGTATCGTATTTAACTAATAAAAAATTATTTTGGAATTCAGAATTTTTTGTAACAGAAGATACATTAATACCTCGCCCAGATACTGAACTAATTGTTGAAAGTATTTTAAATATAACAAAAAACAAAAATAAACTTAGTATTTTAGATATTGGTATAGGATCTGGATGTATACTTTTGTCAATATTAAGAGAAAGAAAAGATTTTCATGGAACAGGAATAGATATAAGCAAAAAATGTTTAAAAATAGCAAATATGAATGCAATTAGTTTAAAAGTTAACCCGAGACTTAAATTGTATAAATCTAATGTTGACAAATTTAATTTAGGCAAATATGATTTGATTGTTTCTAATCCTCCTTATATTAAAAAAAATATTATTAAATATTTGGAAAAAGGAGTTGCTAGGTTTGAACCGAAAATAGCACTAGATGGTGGATTAGATGGTTTATCAGAAATCAGAAAAGTTATTAAAAAATCATCTGAGCTGATTAAAAAAAATGGTAAATTTATTTTAGAGATTGGTTTTGATCAAAAAAATAAAGTAATTAAATTATTAAATAAAGAGGGTTTTTATATAGATAGTGCTCTAAAAGATCTTGCTGATAACGATCGATGCATAATTTGCACAAAAATATAATAATTTAGATCATGGTAACATTTAGGAATAATAGCAATAACAACAATAGAAGAAATAATTTTAGAAGAAACGATAGAAACTTTAAACCTAATGGTGACAGACAGAAATTTAGTTCAAATTTTTCAAATGGTGATAATTTTAAAAGAAAGTCTCCAGGTAGAAACAATCATAATGCACCAAAATTGATCGAAAAGTATAATGATTTAGCTAGAGAGGCTTTATCAAATGGTGATAAAATTCTCTCTGAAAATTACCTTCAACATGCTGATCATTTTACGAGGATACTAAATGAAAGAGAAAGCTTCAAAAGAGAGAGAAATTTAGAAGATAAATCTGATGAAAATGAAAAAGGAACAAATGAGCTTTCAAAAAATGTCGATGTTTCTGAAAAAAATTTAGAAGACAATTCTAATTCAGATCCTAAAACTGAAACAGTAGCAGAGGCAAATTAATTTAAACCTATAATTTTTTCTGATTTAAGAACATCTAGTTTAATTTTATTTGTTTCAAATAATTTTCTTTCTTTGCCCTTCAAAATTTTACCAGAAGGAAGTTTTAGTTTTTGAGAATTAACTTTTTTTCCATTAACAATTACTTCGTAATGTAAGTGAGGTCCTGTAGATTTACCTGTAGAACCAACGTAACCTATTGTTTGACCTTGTTTTACTCTTACTCCTGCTTTAATGCCACGAGCAAACTTTGACATGTGAGCATACACTGTTTGATAAGTTGAGTTATGTCTTATTTTTACACAGTTACCACCTCCACCACACCATCCAGCTTTTTTTACAACACCGTCACCAGATGCCATTATAGGTGTTCCTGTTGGTGCAGCAAAATCGGTACCTCTATGCATTTTATTGTATCCATCAATAGGATGTTTTCTCATGCCAAAAGAAGACGAAAGTCTTGCTCCATTAATTGGAGTTTTCATTAAAGCTTTTTTAACACTCTTGCCATTTTTATCATAATGTCCTTCGCTTCCTTCTTTATCAAAATAATAAAGTTCATTATCTTGACCACTTAATTTTAAATTAGCAAAAAGTATTTCACCTGTTTCAATAATTTCATTTTTATCATTAAGAAAAATTTCATACATAATTTGAAACTTATCTTGTTTTCTAATATCTCTTTGAAAGTCTACTTGAAAACCATATATACCTGCAAATTCAATTATTATATTTGCGGGTATTTTTTCATCTGTTGCAGCTTTATATAAACTTTGTAGAATTAAGTTTTCTTTGTAAATTGTTTTTTTATTTAATTTAATTGATACAATTTCATCATTAAAAGTATTATTAGAACTGTCTCTTACTAAAAATACTTTTTGTTTGTTTGAAATTTGAAAAGTAAATTCATTAATCTGATTGTTAGTTTTATCTAAACTGAACTCAATAATTTGTTTAGTATTTAATTTATTAAGGTTAACTTTTTTTTTTAAAGCATTCTTTATTATTGATATTTCCTTTTTTTGTATTTGATAATTCTCTAAAATTTTATCAAATGTTTCACCAGATTTTATTTTATGTTTTATTTTTTTGTACTTTGGTTCAAGGTTTTCAACTATGTGTGTAAGTGTTTTTTTAAAGTAAATGTTATCAACAAAATTATTATAGATTTCTAAATTCTCTTTTTTTGTTGAATTAAAATAACCTGTGGAGATTGCAGTAAAAAGAATCAATAAAACTAAGCCAAAAATTTCAAAGTTTTTTTTAATCTTACTATGTAGAACTTTTAACATTTTATATTTAAGTGTGCACAATTATTAGTTTAGAGAGTGCTAAAAATCAAAAAAAAGCCCTTAAAATGGCTTGTTTTTATTTAAATATTTATTCTTAAATGCTTGATTTCCATTATTTTTAGCCTATAAGCACTGAACTTTCTCAATTAAATTATTGTTAATACAATAAATTAGTGAGGATTATTGAGCCTTTTTTGCTCAATTAGCTATTTAAAAAGTTAAAATTTAAGAAGAGAAGTGTGGACGGTTAAGGTTACCAAAAATTTGTCGTACACACTTCAATCACATATAGATTTTATTCTTAGAATTTATATGGAAGCTAGTGTGCGCCGTTTTTAAACTTGAGAGTTTGATCATGGCTCAGAACGTACGCTGGCGGCACGCCTAACACATGCAAGTCGAACGAAGTAGCAATACTTAGTGGCAGACGGGTGAGTAACATGTAGGTATCTACCCTTTGGCCTGGAATAACACGAGGAAACTTGTGCTAATACCGGATAAGTCTTTACGGAGAAAGCTTTATGCACCATTGGATGAGCCTGCACTTGATTAGTTTGTTGGTGGGGTAATGGCCTACCAAGACTGTGATCAATAGCTGATTTGAGAGGATGATCAGCCACATTGGGACTGAGACACGGCCCAAACTCCTACGGGAGGCAGCAGTGGGGAATCTTGCACAATGGAGGAAACTCTGATGCAGCGATGCCGCGTGAGTGAAGAAGGCCTTTGGGTTGTAAAGCTCTTTCGTCGGGGAAGAAAATGACTGTACCCGAATAAGAAGGTCCGGCTAACTTCGTGCCAGCAGCCGCGGTAATACGAAGGGACCTAGCGTAGTTCGGAATTACTGGGCTTAAAGAGTTCGTAGGTGGTTGAAAAAGTTAGTGGTGAAATCCCAGAGCTTAACTCTGGAACTGCCATTAAAACTTTTCAGCTAGAGTATGATAGAGGAAAGCAGAATTTCTAGTGTAGAGGTGAAATTCGTAGATATTAGAAAGAATACCAATTGCGAAGGCAGCTTTCTGGATCATTACTGACACTGAGGAACGAAAGCATGGGTAGCGAAGAGGATTAGATACCCTCGTAGTCCATGCCGTAAACGATGTGTGTTAGACGTTGGAAATTTATTTTCAGTGTCGCAGCGAAAGCGATAAACACACCGCCTGGGGAGTACGACCGCAAGGTTAAAACTCAAATGAATTGACGGGGACCCGCACAAGTAGTGGAGCATGTGGTTTAATTCGAAGATACGCGCAGAACCTTACCAACACTTGACATGTTCGTCGCGACTCTAAGAGATTAGAGTTTTCGGTTCGGCCGGACGAAACACAGGTGCTGCATGGCTGTCGTCAGCTCGTGTCGTGAGATGTTGGGTTAAGTCCCGCAACGAGCGCAACCCTCACTTTTAGTTGCCATCATTTAGTTGGGCACTCTGAAAGAACTGCCAGTGATAAGCTGGAGGAAGGTGGGGATGACGTCAAGTCCTCATGGCCCTTACGTGTTGGGCTACACACGTGCTACAATGGTATCTACAACAGGAAGCAAGACTGCGAGGTCAAGCAAATCCTTAAAAGATACCTCAGTTCGGATTGCACTCTGCAACTCGAGTGCATGAAGCTGGAATTACTAGTAATCGTGGATCAGCGTGCCACGGTGAATGCGTTCCCGGGTCTTGTACACACCGCCCGTCACACCATGGGAGTTGGTTCTACCTTAAGGCAAGGTTTAAAACCCTTGACCACGGTATAGTCAGCGACTGGGGTGAAGTCGTAACAAGGTAGCCGTAGGGGAACCTGCGGCTGGATTACCTCCTTTCTAAGGATGAATGAAAGTAAAATTTCATTCTAAATAATATACAGGTAATGTTGACCGTCCTCATTTCTCTTCTTAAAGTAGTGTTTCTCTTTGCATAGGGGCCGGTAGCTCAGTTGGTTAGAGCACACCCTTGATAAGGGTGGGGTCGAAAGTTCGAGTCTTTCTCGGCCCACCAATTTAAGATCATGGGGGGATTAGCTCAGCTGGGAGAGCGCCTGATTTGCATTCAGGAGGTCAGCGGTTCGATCCCGCTATCCTCCACCAAAACACTTAGTTATAAAAAATCGTAAAAATTAATAATTAATATCAATATCTATATCCGAACATTAGTAATGTTATTAGCTAATGTTCAAAATAAAAATTTGATTCAACACAGAATTTTTTTCTGTGCATAAATCAAGCGTTTAAGGGCGTGTAGTGGATGCCTTGGCACTGAAAGCCGATGAAGGACGTGATATACTGCGATAAGTTTCGGGGAGCTGTATGTAAGTTTTGATCCGAAAATTTCCGAATGGGGAAACCCACCACTTTATGTGGTACTTTAAACTGAATACATAGGTTTAAAGAGACAACCTGGAGAACTGAAACATCTAAGTAACCAGAGGAAAAGAAATCAATTGAGATTCCGTTAGTAGTGGCGAGCGAACGCGGACTAGGCCAGTAGTTTTGTTAAAAAAATTTGAATAGTTTGGAAATGCTAACCATAGAGGGTGATAGTCCCGTATGAGTAACGTTTAACAAAATTCTTGAGTAAAGCGGGACACGTGAAATCCTGCTCGAATATAGGGGGACCACCCTCTAAGCCTAAATACTCTTCAGTGACCGATAGTGAACTAGTACCGTGAGGGAAAGGTGAAAAGAACCCCTATTAGGGGAGTGAAATAGAACCTGAAACCGCATGCCTACAATCAGTCGAAGCTCTTTTTAGAGTGACGGCGTACCTTTTGTATAATGGGTCAGTGACTTAATTTATAAAGCAAGCTTAAGCCATCTAGGTGTAGGCGCAGCGAAAGCAAGTCTTAATAGGGCGATTAGTTTTATGAATTAGACCCGAAAACGAATGAGCTTACCATGAGCAGGTTGAAAGTTGGGTAACACCAACCGGAGGACCGAACCAGTTGACGTTGAAAAGTCTTTGGATGACTTGTGGTAAGGGGTGAAAGGCCAACCAAATTCGTAGATAGCTGGTTTTCCGCGAAAACTATTTAGGTAGTGCGTTGAATAAATAGACATTTAGAGGTAGAGCACTAAATGGGCTAGGGGGAAGAGATTCTTACCAAACCTAATAAAACTCCGAATGCTAAATGTTGTTCTTCAGCAGACAGACTGTGGGTGCTAAGGTCCATGGTCGAGAGGGAAAGAGCCCAGACCACCAGATAAGGTCCCCAAATTATGATTAAGTGTGAAAGGATGTGGAAATTCCTTAACAGCCGGGAGGTTGGCTTAGAAGCAGCCATCCTTTAAAGATAGCGTAACAGCTCACCGGTCTAATAGAGTTTCTGCGCCGAAGATGTAACGGGGCTAAAATCATATACCGAATCTGTGGATTTGTAATTTTTTCGAAAATTATAACTGGTAGCGGAACGTTCTGTAAGCCTGCGAAGGGATACCCGCGAGGGATCCTGGAGGTATCAGAAGTGCGAATGCTGACATAAGTAACGATAAAAGAAGTGAAAAACTTCTTCGCCGAAAATCCAAGGGTTTCTGCGCAAGGTTAATCCGCGCAGAGTTAGTCGGCACCTAAGGCGAGGGCGAAAGCCGTAGTCGATGGAAATAAGGTTAATATTCCTTAACCAGATGGTAGTGACGAATCTTGTAAGTTGTGAGTTCTTAATGGATTGAGCTTGCCGCGAAAAGGTTCCAAGAAATAGCTCCATCATTAGACCGTACCCTAAACCGACACAGGTGGATTAATAGAGTATATTTAGGCGCTTGAGAGAATGATGTTGAAGGAACTCGGCAAAATGCTTCCGTAACTTCGGGATAAGGAAGACCTGTTTCTAGGCAACTAGAGATGGGTGGCACAAGCCAGGGAGAAGCGACTGTTTATCAAAAACACAGGGCTCTGCTAACACGTAAGTGGATGTATAGGGTCTGACGCCTGCCCGGTGCTGGAAGGTTAATGCGGTTGGTGCAAGCTAACTTCTGAAGCCCCAGTAAACGGCGGCCGTAACTATAACGGTCCTAAGGTAGCGAAATTCCTTGTCGGGTAAGTTCCGACCTGCATGAATGGCGTAACGATTTCTCCGCTGTCTCCAACATCAACTCAGTGAAATTGAATTCTCCGTGAAGATGCGGAGTTCGCGTAGTTAGACGGAAAGACCCCGTGCACCTTTACTGCAACTTTACATTGGTATTAGGAAAAACATATTTAGCATAGGAGGGAGACATTGAAGCGAAGGCGTCAGTTTTCGTGGAGTCACCAGTGAAATACCTCTTTTGTTTTTCTTGGTATCTAACTGATCGCCGTTATCCGGCATCAAGACATTGTATGGTGGGTAGTTTGACTGGGGCGGTCGCCTCCCAAATAGTAACGGAGGCGTGCGAAGGTAGGCTCAGAACGGTCAGAAATCGTTCGTAGAGTGCAATGGCATAAGCCTGCCTGACTGTGAGACTGACAAGTCGAGCAGAGACGAAAGTCGGTCATAGTGATCCGGTGGTTCTGAGTGGAAGGGCCATCGCTCAACGGATAAAAGGTACGCCGGGGATAACAGGCTGATACTGCCCAAGAGCTCATATCGACGGCAGTGTTTGGCACCTCGATGTCGGCTCATCACATCCTGGGGCTGGAGCAGGTCCCAAGGGTTTGGCTGTTCGCCAATTAAAGTGGTACGTGAGCTGGGTTCAGAACGTCGTGAGACAGTTCGGTCCCTATCTGCTATGCGTGTAGAAGAATTGAGAGGAGTTGACCCTAGTACGAGAGGACCGGGTTGAACATACCACTGGTGGACCGGTTGTAGCGCCAGCTGCAGTGCCGGGTAGCTAAGTATGGACGAGATAACTGCTGAAAGCATCTAAGCGGGAAACTCACCTCAAAACTAGTTCTTCCTATAGAGCCGTGGTAGACCACCACGTTGATAGGCTGGATGTGGAAGCGCAGTAATGCGTGCAGCTGACCAGTACTAATAGCTCGATTGGCTTGATTTATGCACTGAAAAAAATTTTTTTAAAGTATAGATATTTTACCTTGAATAGTATTTTGTCCACGCAAGTGCGTGGTTTTTGCCTAACACTGTTCCTTCAGCGTTACATTTATTACATGGGCTTATATCTCTATCACCAACTAATAATCTTTTTCTATATCTTTCTATAATTTTATCTGTCCAAATTTGAAATAACTCTCTCTGCATTAAATTTCCCATTGTAATTCTTCTTTGCCAGTCCTGTGGGCATAAAAATACATCTCCATTCCAATCAATCAACATTTGGTAAGATGGATAAAAACATTTAGAGTTGATTTTCACTTCCTCTTGAATACCAATATTAATCGTTCCAGTTCTATTTGTTAATTTCAAACCATAATCTTTAGTTTCGTCATGCCATCTATCTCTTAAAATAACAAAATCTTTTGGAACTTCAGCTTTTTTTGTCATTTCATTAAATTTTTTTCTTTGATCAGGGCCATCATACATACTTATTAATAATTTATTTACATTTGACGCATAAAGTCTTTGTATACTTTTGAAATTTAAGGTGTCACCATTTGTTACGACTTCTACAAATGCTACTTTAGAAATTTGGTCACAAATTTCATATATATTTTTGTGAAGCATTGGCTCACCATAACCGCAAAGAACAACAGATCCATTAAAGTTCATGTTTTTTAAATCTTTACATAATTTTGTTATTAAAGGTCTTTCCATTTTTTGAAAGGTATCTGGTGCAATGCTAGGGTCGGATTTAGGACAGAATTTACATGTTCTGTTACAAACATCTATAATACTTAATTCAATCCAGCTAGGTATTGGAACATTATTTTTAAATATTAGCTTATCATCAACAATTACAGTTCTTCTTTTGATATTAATTTTAATTGCTTTAACTTGTTTTTTTGTTCTTTTTTTTTTCATTAATTTTTTTTTTAATGTATATTATGTATATTTAGTTTAACTATAACTTATTCTTTATAATGATTTGGAAAAAAATTGATACGATAAAATATAACAGTATTTACGCTTGCATTAAAGATTTTAAAAAAAAATATGTCTTAAGTCATTGGATTTTAGATATCTTTAAAAAAGTAAAAGGACATAAATTTGATAAAAATAAAAAAATAAATATTCACCGGGTAAAAGTAAAAGAATTAGGCTTTAAAAAACCTACAAAATTAAATGAAATTTATAAAAGATTAGATAAAAGAGGATACGGTTTAATTGAACCAGAGTTAGCTATTTATCTTAGATGTTTATATAAAGATCAGCCTGTCGGCGAGTGGTTAAGGATTGCTGTACCCTTTAACTCTATGGTTGATAGTGATGGTGTGCCGCACTTACCAAAACTTGGTAGTGCACTTGGAAAATTGTTTATAGAAACTTATTGGTCTTACCCAGGAGCTATTTTTCATCCACATAATGATTTTTTAGTTTTAAAAAAAAATGATTTTAAATAAATTTTTTTTTTCAAAAAAAAAAATTCTTAAAAATAGAATATCAGTATCACCAATGTGTCAATATTCAGCTGTAGATGGATGTCCATCTGACTGGCACTACAGACATTTGTCAAATTTTTTATTATCAGGAGCTGGTTTAATAATGCTGGAATCGACAGCCGTCGAAGCAAATGGAAGAATAACTAAAAAAGATTTGTGTATAGAAACTATTAAACAGAGAAATGAGTTTAAAAAATTAGTCTCATATCTAAAAAAAATAAATAATACTCCAATTGGCATTCAACTTTCGCACTCAGGAAGAAAAGGATCAAGCATGATACCATGGGAAAAAGCTAACTCGCCATTAAAAAAGAAAGATTCTTGGACAACTGTTTCTTCCTCAGATTTAAAAAAAGATGAACATTGGCCCAAACCAAAAAAATTGACAATACAAGAGATAAATAAAATTAAAAAAAAATTTGAATTATCAATTAAAAACGCTCTAGATGCAAAATTTGATGTTTTTGAATTACATATAGCCCATGGCTATCTTTTGCATCAGTTTTTGTCACCTATATGTAATACTAGAGATGACAAATATGGAGGAACTAAATTAAAAAGATTTAAATTACCATTAGAAATATGTAAAATTGCGAGAAATATTCTACCAAAAAATAAAATTATTGGAGCAAGAATCACTGGTGATGACCATTTAAAATTTGGAATAACAACAAATGAGGCTGTAGAATTTTGTCACGAGTTAGAGAAAATTGGTTTTGATTACGTTTGTGTAAGTTCAGGAGGAATAAAAACTAAAACAAAAATGAGGCAAAAAGAATTTTTCCGATTAAAAATTGCAAAACAAATTAAAAAAAACACAAACTTAAAAATTGGTATCACAGGCTTGGTAGATAATTTGTCTTTAGCAGATAAATATATTAAAAAAAAATATATAGATTTTGTTTTCATAGGAAGACGTTTTTTGCAAAATCCATTTTTTTTATATAAAGATAATTTCCTAAAAAATAAGAAGATAATTAAACCACCACCTCAATATGAAAGAGGATATTAAAAATTGTAATTTTTGATTAATTGATCTTACCAAAATTAATTTTCAATTGTTTATAATAAAATTTTTTAACATATACACAAAGTTAATTAGCTTGAAAAATCTTTGTATTTGCTATGATTAGTCCATACTTTTCATCAAAATTTATTTTTTTTAATTTTTTTAATTTTTTCATCATTATAATGTGATTATAAAATTCTTTTGGAGCTGGCCATTTATTTATTGAAATCATTTTAGCTTTAATATTAGATTTATTAAAATAATTTATTATTTTTTTTTCATTACTAAAAGATATTATTGGAAAAAATATTTTACCATTTGGTTTTAAAAAATTTCTGAAATTTTTAATTACATTTAGAGTTAATTTTGTACCATCATCTCCACTTTCACATGGTATATTTTTAAACCAGTTGCTTTTTCTTGCAATTTTATAACTTATTCCAGACACATCATTGATAATGATATCAAATTTTAATCCATTCATATTATTAAATAAATTAGATTGAATAAATTGAGCCCTATTTTGAGAAATTTTATTTAATTCACAGTTTTGTTTTGCATTAGTTATTGCTTTACCACTTACATCTGAAAAAGACATGTTGCTTATGTTTTTAAATTTTTTTAGCAAATAAATCCCAATAATTCCATTGCCACATCCTAAATCTAAAACATTCACTTTTTTTTTGGGAAAATTATTTACAACAGCTTCAAGTAAAAATTTTGAAGTTTCTGTAGGTTTAAACACATCTTTATTATATAATAATTTAACAAAATCTTTTTTTTTAGCTTTATTTAAAATAAACTTAGTAACGTTTTTATTCAAGCAGGCCTCCATCCAAATCTAATTTTGCCATATTAATGAAACGATGTTTTATAATTAACTTTATTGTATCAAAAACAACAGATGGATTTCCAAGTTTTCTATGGAGGGTTTGTAATAATAATTTTTTTTTAATATTGGAGTTTAATGACTTCCACATTCTAGAGTTAAAATAGCCTAAACTAATAATATTCGAGGTAATATTAAATTTACTATACTCTTTACTGATTGATCTAGATAAACCATATAAACCTGATTTAGAAAATGAATAAAGTATATTTCCTTCAGATCCTTGTTCAGCTTTTTTTGAGCTCAAAAATATAAATCTTCCAAAGTTATATTTGATCATAAGTGGTAGTATGTTTTTTGAGATCTTCAATGAAGTTAAGATATTTGAGTTCAATATTGTATTAATTTTCTGGGTATTTAATTTCAGTAGTATATTTTCATCTCTCATTGCTGCAAAATTAATAAAAATAATTTTTTTCTTTCCATTAAAACTTTTTTCTATTTTTTCTTTGAGATTTTTTTCTGTTTTAGTTAATAATATGTTCTTTTTTTTAAGACCCTTGTATGATGATCTGTGAAAACCTATTATTAAATCTTTCTTATTTAATTTTTTGATAAATAGTTGAGCAAGCTCTGAATTGATGCCATTTATAATATATACATTTTTCATTTTTTATATTTCAATTGATGTTATTCCCCAAGCTAGACCAACTCCAAAACCACAAACTAAAATTTTTTGATTTTTTTTTATTTTCTTATTATCAATCATATTTTTAAGTGCAATTGGAATTGAAGATGAGGTTGTATTTCCATACTTGAGATCTATTACAAATTTTTTTTTATTGATATCTAATTTATTTCTTAAACTTTCCAGTATTAGTCTACTTGCTTGATGAAAAATATAAAAATCAAAATTTTTATTTTTTATAATTTTTAAATAATTTTTTACAAGAGTTGGTATTTTGTTTAGTGTAAATAAATACACATCAGAACCAGACATGTTAAATTCAAGATTATTATTTTTGTTTTTACTAATTATTATTTTATCAAAATTATTACCATCTGTTCCAAATAAAAAAGGTCCTATACTTTTTTTTTTTCTTCTCTTAATTAAAGTAAGAGATGCAGCATCAGAGAAAATAAACTTGTTTTTATTATTTTTGGTAAAATAATGGCTGTAAGTATCAGCACAAATTAAAGCAACATTCTTTGAAACTTTTGACTTAATTAAACTTGAAGCAATAGACAGGCCATGGACAAAACCCGAACAACCCATATTGATATCAAAAGTTAGAATTTCTTGTTTAAGACCCAACTTACCTTGAACTATAGAAGAACAAGAGGGTAGTAAATAAGTTGGGGTCTGAGTAACAAATATTAGAGTATCGCAATTTTTAAGGTTTTTTAAATTTCTATTACAAATTTTCAATGCCAAGTCTATGACAGAATTATTGTCTTTGATCTTAAAAGTTTCAAGTATTCCTGTTTTTTTAAATATTTTGTTGAAGTTTTTGTACTGTTTTATGTTATTTTTTTGTTTAGGGACTTCGAAGTCAATATTTGAAATAAATGGTTCCATTTATTTCATAACTAATATCTTTTTTAAATTTTTTTTTATATCTTTGTAGTTATCTATGTTAGAGATTTTTGATAAATCAATTTTTCCCTTAAATTTTTTGTCTAAAGAACTTATAATTGATAATTGACCTAATGAGTCCCACTCTTCTAATTTATTTGAATTTAAATTTTCGGTTACTTGACTTACCTTGATATTTAATGCTTTAGCAATAATTTTTTTTAAATCTTGTTCAGAAATCTTCATTTATTTAATAGTTATTGATTTTATGTCTCTTTCCGCAAATATACCATTAGATTTGCTTGAAAAGCAAGGATTATAGATTTTTTTTAAATTTGCAAAATGGTAGTGAATAACTTGACTTAATCTAGTTTTACTTTTTTTTTTTATTTTACTTCCGCCATGCAGGAGATTAGCGGACCAAATTAATACGTCTCCTTTATTAAGATGTACTCTTTTCTTTTTTATTTTTTTTTCTTTTACAATTTCTTCTAGATAATTTTCATATACTGTATAATTAGTTTTAAGTTCGTTGGTAGATTTTGGTATTTGAAGATTTAAATCTGTAAAGTCAATTATATTAAGTTTGTGACTTTTGGGACAAATAATTAAAGGTCCATTCTCATCATCTACTTTTTCTAAAGCAAACCAAGCTCCTGCCAAATATAATTCAGGTGAGCTGCCAAAATGAATATAATCACTATGTAGTGGTTGCTCTGTTCCCTTCAAAAAATTAATTGTTGAAATAGGTATGGGTTTTCTTCCATAAACAAATTTTAAAAATGATATAACTTCCTTTTGAAAACATAATTTTTTTATATACTCACTTTGTTTCCAACCTTCTATAATTCTGGGAGAACTATTGTAATGAAAGTATTTTGGATTTTTTTTATATTCATTACTATTAATTATATTGTTAAAGTCATCTTTTAGTAAATTTACAAATTTTTTATTAATTACATTCCTAATAATTAAGTAGCCATTTTCTATAAAAAACTTTACCTTTTTTTTGTAATCATTACTTATATTTTTTTTATTATTCAAAATTTTATTTGCAAAAATAGACTCAAACCATGGAATTGATAATGAATTTTCGTTTATTATAAATTTTTTCATTTGTGAAATATTAGATAATTTATGATTCTTTTATAGTTAACTTGTCTTTATTATCAATAGAAACATATACGTTTTTTGTCATAAAATAACTCGGTTTTTTTTGTAATATTTTTAAAGCTATATCATGAACATCTCTTGCTTTAATTGATGAGCAATAAATTTTATCATTAGTTTCTTTTATAAAAAATTTTCTTCTTAAATATTTTTCAATTTTATATTCCGCTTTGTCTGACTTTAATTTCATAAACCTTACTGGATTGTAAAAAACATCAGTTATTTTTTTTTTTTTATTTATAATTTTTCCTTTTGTAGGTTTATAAAATCTATGATTGATTCCATTTAAATGTTCAATATGATGTAAATAGGTGCACGTATTTTTCCATTCAATACCTATGTTTAAAAATTTTACTTTATATTTTAAAAAATTTGAAAAAGGACTATTTGCCCCAAAACTAAATACGCCACAAGGATTAATTATTTTTTTATTTTTCCCCCATATTGCAATTGAGTAAATTGGATGAATGCTCCTAACTATATTTTTTTGTCTTAAAAAAAAATTTTCAAAGTATCCAAGATCACTCTTACTTTTATTAACATTAAATTTTTTTTCTTTTATGAAATAAAATGAAAAAGTAGGACATATAATAGTTCCATCACTCCCAAGATGCTCTGCAATACTTTTAAAAATTAACTTTGAAGATTTTTCTCTAACTTTATTTAAAGAAGTGTTTTGGAATATTTCATCTTTAAAAAATGTAAATGATTTGCCTAAATTTATTCCAAGATAGACCGTATCTCCTTTTTTAATTCCTATCTTAGTTAAATTTTTTTTAAGTGTATTTGAGAAAGAGTTATTATCCATAATTTGTTAAATTTATATTAAATTAGGTGCTAAATATATAAAATACAATAATTACTAAAAAAAAATTATATTTTTATCTTTTGAAATTAAATAATAATTTAAATTTTATAAATTTAATTTTATAATCTCGTCTTGGATAATTTAGAAATCATTTGTCTACAATAAAAAAAATTAATATGATTGGAAAAGAAATTCACCATTTTGCAAAAGAATTGTGGCCCATTAATAGGAGTATAACAGGTGATGGAGTTCGGGAGACTTTAAAAAAAATTTCCAAACATTTGCCTGGACTTAAAATTAAATCTTTAAAATCAGGCACAAAAGTTTTTGACTGGACCATCCCCAAAGAATGGAAAGTAAGAAAGGCATATATTATTACTCCAAAAGGAGAAAAGATATGTGATTTTTCTAAAAATAATCTTCATTTGGTTGGTTATAGCATTCCTTATAGAGGTAGTATGAGTTTGAAAGAATTAAAAAAACACCTTCATACCTTGCCAAGTCAGCCAAATGCAATTCCATACATAACCAGTTATTATAAAAAAAGATGGGGTTTTTGTATCTCTCAAAGCGATTTAAATAACTTAGAGAATGGAAGCTACAAAATAGTAGTTGATACAAGTTTATTTGAGGGTGTTTTAAATTATGGGGAATTATTAATTAAAGGTAAAAGTAACAAGGAAGTATTTTTAAGTACTTATATTTGTCATCCATCAATGGCCAATAATGAAATTTCAGGCCTTTCAGTACTTACATTTCTTTCAAAATGGTTACAAGAAGTATTAACTCTAGAATATTCCTACAGAATAATTTTTGTACCTGAAACTATTGGTTCAATCGCCTATTTAAGCCGCAATTACAAAAAGATGAAAAAAAAGGTAATTGCTGGTTATAATATATCATGTATTGGAGATAATAGAGATTATTCTTATTTATCGTCAAGAAATGGTAAAACGATAAGTGATGTAGCAGCAAAACATGTTCTAAAGTGGATTGATCCTAATTTTAAACAATATAGCTGGCTTTATAGAGGCAGTGATGAAAGACAGTATTGTGCACCTGGAATTGATTTGCCTGTTGCTTCGATATTAAGAACAAAATATGGAAGTTATCCAGAATATCATACTTCTTTAGATGATCTAAAAACTGTTGTCACACCCAAAGGACTTGATGGAGGTTACTGGGCTATTAGAAAAACATTAGAAGCTATCGAAAAAAATAAGAACTATAGAGCAAAAGTATTATGTGAACCTCAGATGAGCAGATATAAACTTTATCCAACACAAAGAATCGGTAACCTAAATAAAAAAATTTCAAATATGATGGATTTTCTTAGTTTATGTGATGGAGATAATTCATTAATCGAGATTGCTGATTTATTGAAAGTTCCAATTTGGGATTTATATGATATTGCTGACGAATTAATTAGTCATAAGCTAATAAAAGCTAATAGATGAGTAACTTTAATTATAAATATTAGTGAGCTAATGAAAATCTGATAAAATATTAGAAAAAATTATTAATTTGATTTTTGGTAGTATTTAAATTGTGAAGGTAAAAGTTTTATTAAGAAATTAAAATGCAAATTTATAAAAAATTAATATATTTATTAACTCATAAAGAGAGAAAAACTGCTGTATTATTATTATTTTTATTATTAATTGTAGCACTTTTGGATATGATTGGTGTAGCTTCAATATTGCCATTTATGGCTGTATTAGCAAATCCAAGCTTGATTGAGACAAATATATTTTTAATTAATATCTTTCAATTCTCTAAAACATTTGGAGTAGAAAATAAACAACAATTCCTTATTTTCCTGGGTATTATTTTATTTTTATTACTTATTGTCTCTTTAGCTTTTAAAGCTATCTCAACTTATGCTCAGGTTCAGTTTATTCAAATGCGCCAATATACTATTAGCAAGCGTATTATTACAGACTATCTAAAACAACCATACAGTTGGTTTTTAAATCGTCATAGTGCTGATTTAGGAAAAACAATTTTATCTGAAGTGGGCGAAGTAGTTTCAGGTATAATAAGACCACTTTTAAATTTAATTGCAAAAGGCATAGTTACAATTGGTATAATAATTTTATTAATTGTTGTTGACCCTAAACTTGCTTTGATCGTTGGATTTTCGTTAAGCAGTGCATATGGTTTAGTTTATTATTTTAGTAGCAAATATCTAAAAAAAATTGGAAATGCTCGTTTAATGAATAATGAATTAAGATTTACAATTGTTAGCGAAGCTTTTGGTGCTGCAAAAGAGCTTAAAGTGGGAGGATTAGAACAAACTTATATAGATGGCTTTTCTAATTCAGCTTATATTTTTGCTAAAGCTCAGGCCTCATCCCAAGTTATAGCACAGTTGCCCCGTTTTTTTTTAGAAGCCTTAGTATTTGGGGGCATATTATTAATAATCATCTACAAGAGTTCTTTAACTGGAAGTTTTAATGAGGTTGTACCTATAATAAGCTTATATGCATTCGCAGGTTATCGTTTAATGCCAGCAATTCAAGAAATCTATGGATCTTTTAGTAAACTTGCATTCTTTAGACCTTCACTTGATATTTTATATGAAGATCTTAAAAAACTAAAAAGATCTGACTACAAACAAGAAGAAGGTGTTCTACCTTTAAATAAATCAATCGAATTAAAAAATATTTCCTATAGCTACCCAAATTCAGAGCGTAAAGCTTTAAAAGATTTAAATATACTAATTCCATCAAATTCCACTATCGGTTTAGTAGGCGCCACAGGTAGCGGTAAAACTACTACCGTTGACATTATTTTGGGTTTGCTTGAAGCTCAAAATGGAAATCTTGAAATAGACGGAAAAATTATTAATAAAAAAAATTCAAGATCTTGGCAGCGTTCAATTGGATATGTGCCACAACAAATTTATTTATCTGATGACACAATTTCTGCTAACATCGCATT
>CACCIT010000006.1 GCA_902546145.1 uncultured Pelagibacteraceae bacterium
GATGCACTTTTTAACAAACCAGCTTTTGTTAAAGCTTCTCCAGTACCTCTAGCAGTTCCATCCCAACCACCACCAGCACCACCACCGATCACAAAGTGCAATTTTTCATGCGCTACTGAGCTAGTAGTTGTTGCTGAGAATAATAGGATTGCTGAGAATAATACTGAAAATAGTTTTTTTATGTTTTTCATTATTTTCCCTCTCTATTTAGTTAAATTGGATTTAATTTATTTTAAACACCTTTGTCTAAATAAATAAATATGACTGTTCTATTGAATAGAACAATATATTCTATTAAATAGAATAATATGAAAACTAATAAAAAAATTATTGGTGTAGATGCAGTAAATAAAGCTTTGGAAATCCTAAATTGTTTTACTGAAAAAAATGAAGCTTTAACGATAACAAAAATAGCTAATATTACAGGAGATCATAAAAGTAGAATTTCAAGAATATCAAAATCACTTGAGAATTTTGGATACATTAGAAAAATAAAAAGTGGTGAATTTAAAATTGGTCATACAATCCCAAGATTATTTGAAATTTATGAAAGTAGTTTTAATTTAAAAAATTCTATTAAAGCTGAATTAGATTTCATATCATCCAAAACAAAAGAGACAGCAAGTTTTTTTGTTAAACAAAATAATGTAAGAGTATGTATCCAATCAAGTTCACCTAACAAATCAATAAGACACCAAGAAGTCATTGGAGGTAAAAAACCTTTAAACAAAGGATCAAGTGGTCATGTTTTGTCAGCTTATAATAATTTAGAAATCAAAGATAAGGATGATGTTTTAAAAAAAGGATATGCTATGACTTTTGGAGAAAGAGATTCAGAAATGGCATCTATATCAGTTCCAATCTTTAGAAAAAAAAATCAAATTCTTGGTGCATTAACTGTTGCAGGTCATATTTCTAATTTTAATAAAAAAAACTGTATTAGCTTTCTAAATGTTCTTAGATCCTCTAGAGTAAAAATTGAAAAGAATTTAATTCAAACTCGATAATGCTTAAACAGATTAATCAAATTTTCACATTAAAATTTATTTCTGTTTTAATAATTTCTTTTCCTAGTGCTATTGTTGCTGAATATCTGAATATACCTTTAGCTTGGTTTTTAGGACCAATGATTATTACATCAATTGCTGCATTGTCAGGTCTGAAAATCATCATGCCTAAAATTGTATTAAGTTTTATCTTGATAATTTTAGGTTTGCATATTGGAAATTACATAGATCAAAATCTATTTAATCAAATGTTTGATTGGATTTGGACTTCGCTAATTATGCTAATCTACATAATAATTTGTATTTTAGTTGTTGCTAAATACCTTCAAAAATTTGCAAGTTATGGAGAAAAAGCTTCCATCTTTTCGGCAGCTCCTGGTGCACTGGGTCCTTTAATGATTTTAGCTGAAAATGAAAAAACGGATTTATCTCAAGTTGCAACCTCTCACTTAATAAGATTAATCATCATAATTACTGTCATTCCATTTATTATAGTTAATAATACTGAAAACAATGTTTTGTTAAATGATAATTTCAATTATTTAGCTCAAAATCATTTAAATTTAATTTTACTTATTATTGCATCTTTATTTTTTATTTTTGTTTTTGATAAAATTAGAATTCCTGCTGCTTTATTATCTGGAACATTATTTGCGAGTGGTTTATTACAAGTTACAGATATAGCCTCATACAAATTACCAGATGAAACAGTAAATTTTTGTCTGCTAATTCTTGGCTCTTCTGTTGGATGTAGGTTTGCTGAAAAAACTGTTAAAGAGATAGCCAATAATTCTCTTCATAGTATTGTGGCTACCATTATTTTGGTAGTATTAGGTTTGGTTGCATCCTATGTTGCGACATTCTTTGTTGATACAAATATTTTAACTTTAATATTATCTTTTAGTCCTGGAGGAATTTATGAAGTAGCAGTTATAGCAATTGCTTTTGATTTAGACCCAGATTTTGTTGCTTTTCATCATATTATAAGATTACTTTTTATCCTTTTCACAGTTCCAATATTTTTAAGAGTTTTAGAAAAAATTAAGAAATAATTTCAGAAAGTCTTTCAAAAACTTTTTCTGCTGAGAGTTTTGATAATTCGGGGGCTTGTATTGCTTTAAAGTTATCTCTTTCAATGCTGACTTTAAAAGGAGTTGTGTGTGAACCAAATAAAGCAACACCCTTTGATCCTAAATGAGCCGTTATATGAGCAGGTCCAGTATCATTAGCGACCACAAATGAACTATCTTTAATTAATGAAGATAATTGTGAAATATTTAAAGCTTTACCATTATCTAAAACACATAAAGCATTTATATTTTTTGCATCTTTAATTTCATCTGGTCCAGGTGCAGTAACCACTTTAAATTTATTTTCGAATTTTTCATTAATTAAAGAGATAAGGTCGTTGTAGTAAGGCCATTTCTTTAAATTTAAATGAGGTGAGCAAAAAGGAAAAAGTATTATGTATTTATCTAGTTCATAACTTTTTTTTATTTCTGAAATATCGACTATACTCCACGAAAAGTCTGGTTGCATTGTGTGATTAGTATTAATTCCCGAAGATTTTAACTGATGATCAAATCTTGAAAGAACAGAATCTTTATCAAAATCTTTTTTAGTTGTTCCTTTTGGTAGAGTTGTTTCTGTTGAGCACCAGATAGTTTTATCAGCTTTAGGAAATAATATATTTTTGTAAAATGATGTTCTGTTAGAATTTTGAAGATCATAAACTTTTGAGAAATTATGTTTTTTAATCTCTCTCATTAGTAAATATAAATAAATTAAGTTAATCTTTGATAATCTCTTATCTAGAATAACATTTGAAATATGTGGGTTTTTTTTAAATAGTTCAAAATAAGGTTTGGTTGTTAATAAATGAATTTGATCTCCTTTATGATTTTCAGAAATATCTTGAACAGCCCCACATGCTTGAGCTATATCACCTAAAGATCCATGTTTAATAATTAAAATATTAGACATATTTTTAACAACTTAACATAGTATAAAGTTTTATGAATAAAATTATAGTAGAGGTTTCTGTTGGAGAGCTTTTAGACAAGATTTCAATATTAGAAATCAAACAAAATAAAATAAAAGACCCAGAAAAATTAAATTTTATAAATAACGAACACTCTATTCTTAAAAATCAGTTAGAAAAAAATGTTAAGTCTGATGAGAAGCTTGAAAAATTATTTCAAGACTTGAAAGATATAAATGCCAAACTTTGGGTTATTGAAGATGATAAAAGAGATTGTGAAAAAAATAAAGATTTTGGAGAAAAATTCATAAAACTTTCTAGAGATGTTCATTTTTTAAATGATGATCGTGCAAAAATAAAACTAGAAATGAATAACCATACTGGTTCAATTATTAAAGAAATTAAAGAGTATACTAGTTACTAAAAACTTTTGGGAACCAATCTTCTCTCATTTGATCTCCAGATTTTAAATTAATTCCATCAAATGGTGGTGATGTTGGACCACCTCTATCAGCAAAAGTAACATCATCACCTATAAATCTCATTGAAAACGCTCTACGAGAATGAGAACTTTGATTTCCTGTGGAACCATGAGCAGTTTTAAAATTAAACAAAACTGCATCACCTAATTTTAAATCAGGAACTAATATATCTTTTTCAAATTCTTCTATTTTTGGAAGATTCATAAATGAGCTATCATCTTCATACCAAGGTTGATCATTAGACCATTTAGTAGGTCTTATAAGTTTTTGCCATTTGTGCGATCCTAAAATTAATTTAAGGTTATTTTCTTTATTTACCTCATCTAATGGTATCCAAAAACTTCCTGTATCGTTTCCATCAACACAATAATAAGGCATATCTTGATGCCAAGGTGTTTCTTTGTTTGTACCTGGGTCTTTTATAAAAAGATGATCATGAAAAATTTGTATAGATTTTGAATTTGTAGCCTCAGCAACTATTTGGGCTGCGGGGGAATTGAACATACAATCTTTAAATTCTTTTATTCTTTCCCAATTGCAATAATCTTCAAAAAACCTTCCCTCATTTTCACTTACATTTTCTCTTCCATGTTGACTTGGGTTGTCTAAAACTTTTTGAAAACCACTTCTTAATGTTTCAATCCAATCTTTAAATTCACCTTTAATAATTATTGCACCAAGATTTTGATAATCATCAATCTGTTTTTGAGAAAGATACATTTTATTGTTGGAAGCTATATTTTTTTTCTAAATACTTAATCACATTATGGATAACAAAAGTCATAAATAAATATATTCCACCAGCTACAATAAATACTTCTATAGGCTTAAATGTTGTTGATATGATGTATTTTGCAACACCAGTTAAGTCCATTAGTGTTACGGTGCTTGCTAATGAAGTACCTTTCATCATTAAAATTATTTCATTTCCATAGGCAGGAAGAGATTGTCTAATAGCAATAGGTATTTGAATTTTATAAAATATAATTTTGTTTGAAATACCTAGACTTTTCCCAGCTTCGATAATTCCAGGTTTTATAGTTTGAAATGCAGATCTTAATATTTCAGACGTGTATGCGCCTGTATTTAATGTAAAAGCAATAATTGCACACCAATAAGGCTCTTTTAAAACAACCCATAAAACTGTTGATCTTAAATATTCAATTTGTCCTAATCCAAAGTAGATAATAAAAATTTGAACTAATAAAGGAGTACCTCTGAAAACATAAGAATATCCATAAGCAAATTTATTAATAAATATATTTTTGTTTAATCTTAAGATTGCAAAAAATAATCCAAGAAATAATCCAAAAAATAAAGAAGCTGATAAAAGTTTTAAAGTAATTACAGTTGCTCCTAAAAGTTTTGGAAAACTAGTAATCATTAAATCAAAATCCATTAATAACCCCTGCTATATTTCACTTCTAATTTATTAATTAACTTCATGCTTATGTAAGTAAGCAATAAATATAAAACTGCTGCAAAAGAATAAAAAAATAATGGATCTCTTGTAGATCCTGCAGCAATATAAGATTGTCTCATGATTTCGACTAAACCAGTTACTGATATTAAAGAAGTGTCCTTTAAAGTAATTTGCCAAACATTACTTAAATTTGGAATTGCCAGTCTTAACATTTGAGGAAGAATAATTTTATAGAATTGACCAAATTTGCTTATACCTAAAACCTTTGCAGCCTCGAACTGACCCTTATCAATCGATTGAATAGCTCCTCTAAAAACTTCTGTTGAGTAAGCTCCTGAAATTATTCCAATAGCAACAGCACCAGTAATAAATGCATTGATTTCTATATATTCGTAATAACCAAATATTGATGCAACATACATGATTGCACCACTTCCACCGAAAAATAACAAATAGATTACTAATAATTCAGGAACACCTCTTATTACTGTGGTGTAAAAATTACCTACGAAGTTCAGTGTTTTGTATTTTGAAAGTTTGAGTGGAGTAAAAATTAAAGCAAAAAGGAAACCAACTAACATCGCTGTAACAGATACAGCAACTGTCATTAGGGTAGCATAAAATAACTCATCACCCCAACCTGTTTTTCCAAATGCAAGAAGTTCCATATAGACTGGCGACTATATATTATAGTCGCCAAATCCAAAATTAATTACATAGAAGCGTCGAAACCAAAATGTTTAATTGCAAGTTTGCTAATTATTCCTTGTTTTCTAGCTTTGTTAATTGCTTTATTAAAATCTTTTAAGATTTTAGCATCTCTTTTTCCAATAGCGCTATCGCTAGCTTGTCTGATTCCAACACCAACTCCATTTCCAAATGCACCACCTGAAAAAGTTGGTCCAACTAAAACAACTGGCTTACCAGATTTATCAGCAAAGTCTGTAAATGCTACAGCTGCAGCAAGTGCAACATCGCATCTTCCAGAAGTTAAATCTAAGTTAACCTCGTCTTGAGTTTTGTAAGTTCTAACATTCACACTCCCAACATCACCAGACTCTAAAAAGTTTTGGTGAATTGTACCTGTTTGAGTACAGACTGTTTTTCCAGCTAGAGCATCAGTTAGAGTTTTAAGTGCTTTTTTAACACTAGAACCACCTAAAGATAAATTAATACCTTCAGGTGTATCCATGCCTTCTAAGCTTGAACCTTTCATTACAGCAAGAGATGCAACTTCATCAGCATAACCTTGTGAAAAAGTAATTGTTTTCTTTCTTTCATCAGTAATAGACATACCTGCCATGATTGCATCGAATTTTCTCATTACTAACGCAGGTATCATTCCATCCCAATCTTGCTCAACGATTGTACACTCATACTTCATAATTTTACAAAGCTCTTGAGCTAGCTCAACCTCAAATCCAATTAAATTCCCAGAAGCATCTTTTGAATTCCATGGAGGATAAGCACCTTCAGTTCCAATTTTAATTTTCTCAGCAGAAACATTTCCGATGATTAAAAAAGAAGCTAGAAGTGTTAAAATAGTTTTTTTGAATATATTCATATTTTCTCCTTTAATTGGAATAATTATTTCACAATTTTTAGAAAGAAAAAAGAAAAATTAATGATTTATTGATGATGAAAAGTTCCAAGCACAATCAAAACTTGGTATGTAAACTCTAGATAATTTAGCATTACCAAAATTTTGATTAAAAACATTTAACCAACTATCAACTTGTTTAGGTTTTTTATCCTGACTTCCAACTTGAGCTGTTATCACCCCTTTTGGTTTCAATATTCTCACCAAAGAATCCATATTTTTTGCTGCTAAATCGATGCAAAACTGATCATCATTAAGGTCAACAAAAATATGATCGTAAGTATCATCAGCTACTGATTTAATACTTTCAAACGCATCTCCCCAGACACATTTAACTGAATTTTTTTCTGTAGCTTTTTTTCCAATATCACCAAGATGTTTATTGCAAACGTCTACAACTTCAGGATCTAACTCATACCAATCAATAAAATTAAAATTTTTTGAAATACATTCTCTTGCAACTCCACCATCTCCACCTCCGATGATAGCTGCTCTTTCATTATCTTTGTTTAAATTTAAACTTGAACCAACAAATGTTGAACTGTATAAATGTTCATCTGTTGCAGCAACTTGAATTTCACCATCTATAAATAAAGATTTTCCAAACTGCTCAAGATCTAAAATTTCAATATGTTGACCGACTTTTGATTTAAAATCTTCTAAAACATCATTTACAACATAGGATTTTTGTAAACCTGGAGAACTATAAATGTCATGATAAAGTGATTTTGTATCTCTATTAAATTCTTTTTTAACAATTCTTGTATGTTCAAATTCTTTTTTAATTATATCAATTGCAACTGATGGACTTACTTTTCCGCATGTAAAAAAATCAAAACTAATAATTCCTTTTTCAGGAAATGTATGAAAGCTAATATGACTTTCTGCAAGAAGAGCTAATATTGTAAATCCTTGTGGTTCAAATTTATATTTCGAAATATTTAAAATTGTAACCTTTGCAGCTTTTGAAATATCATGAATTACCTTTTCATACACTGAAGGATTATATTCCTTATCAGTTCCTATAATGTCTAGAGTTATATGTTCGCCTACTTTTGTCATATTAATAATAGTTCAATCTTACTATCGCATTTTTTTCTTCTTTCAATGAAAAAACTATTATAATACTTCGCATAGGTTGAAACTGTGAAAAACAATTGGTCAAATTCAGAAGCACAAAAATATATTAAAAAATATAATAAACTTGGTCATTCTAAAGATATGGCGCTAAGAGTTTATACTACAAGATTATTAGGAAGAAATAGCGAGTTAGTTCTACACGGAGGTGGCAATACATCGGTAAAAACTTCAATTAAGGACATTGATGGTAAAAATTATGATGTACTTTGTGTAAAAGGAAGTGGTTGGGATATGGCTGAAATAGAGCCAGCAGGATTGCCTGCTGTAAAACTAAATCCACTATTGGCGCTTAAAAATAAAAAATATTTAAGCGATGAAGACATGGTTGCATATCAAAAAAGAAATTTAATAGATATCAAATCTCCAAACCCTTCAGTTGAAACTTTTTTACATGCGTTTCTACCTTTTAAGTTTGTAGATCATACTCACTCTGATGCAATAATGGATATTACTAATAGGGCAAACGGAAAAGAACTTTGTAAAAAAATTTTTGGACCAAAAGTAAGTATAGTCCCTTATGTAATGCCAGGATTTGGTTTGGCTCAAAAAATAAATGAGGTTTATAAAAAAAATCCAAACATTAATTGCTTAATTTTATTAAACCATGGAATATTTACTTTCGATGATGATGCCAAAAAATCTTATGACTTAATGATCAAATATGTATCGATAGCTGAAAAAACTATTAAAAAATTAAAGAGAAAAAAAATTAAACAAATAAAAAATTATAATTTTAAATTTAAACCTTATGAAATTGCACCAATTTTAAGAGGATTATTATCAGAAAATAAAGATCAAAAATTTATCTTAAATTATAGATCAAATAAAAATCTAAATTATTTTATTAATGGTAAAGATGTCAAAAGATACTCCAGTATAGGAACTGCAACACCCGATCATGTTATTAGAGTAAAACCATTTCCGCTAGTTATTAGCCCAAAAGAAAATTCTTCAATTGAAGATTTTAAAAAGCTAGCCGAGAAAAGTTTTAAAGATTACAGAAAAAAGTATGTGAGATATTTCAATACCAATAAGAAAAAAGTAAAAGGTAAGAAAACTATGCTGGATACTTCGCCAAGAGTAATTTTGGTGCAAAATGTTGGATTGTTTAGCGTAGGAGATAGTCTTAAGGCATCTAAAATAGCTGGAGATTTAACTGAAACAAACGCAAGAGTCATTTCATCAGTTGAGGAAACTACAAAATACAAGTTTATTACTGAAAAAGATTTATTTGATGTTGAATATTGGTCTTTAGAACAAGCTAAAATTAAAAAAGCTAAAAAAATTCTTCAAGGAAACGTTGTTGTAATTACAGGAGGATTTGGTGCAATTGGAACAGCAACTTATAAACTTTTTAAAAGTTATGGTGCTGAAATTGTTCTATTAGATTATGACGAAAAAAAAGTTATTGAAATGCAAAGTAAAATTTCAGATCTTTGTTTGCATTGTGATGTACGAAATAAAAATAGTGTTAAAGCTGCTTTTAAAAAAATAAACGAGATATATGGTGGTGTTGATATTCTAATTTCTAATGCAGGGACTGCAATTGGTGGGTCAATTGCTGAAGTAGATGATAAAATTTTAAGAGAAAGCTTTGAGGATAATTTCTTTTCTCACCAAAATTGTGCATCAGAAACAATTAAAATAATGAAAAAACAAAATATTCAAGGATGCTTATTATTTAATATTTCAAAACAATCAGTAAATCCTGGAAAAAATTTTGGTCCTTATGGTCTTCCAAAAACTGCTTTATTAAGTTTATGTAAACAATATGCATTAGATTATGGTTCTCTTGGAATAAGATCAAATGGTGTAAATGCTGATAGGATTAGAAGTGGACTGCTTAATGATGGAATGATTAAATCTCGTGCAAAAGCTAGAGAAGTTTCTACTGATGAATATATGAGAGGAAACCTGCTTTTAAATGAAGTAAAGGCAGAAGATGTTGCTAAAGCATTTTTTCATTTGGCAGTTTCAAAAAAAACAACTGGTGCAGTTTTGACAGTAGATGGTGGAAATATCGCTGCTTCTCTTAGATAATTTATTTAAATAATTTTTTTAATCCTTCAGAAGAAGCTTTGGAAACACCTCTTTCAGTGATCAATCCAGTTACATATTTCGCAGGTGTTACATCAAAAGCTAAATTCATAGCCTTACTTTTCTTCGGGTAGATCAAAACTTTTTTAACTTCATTGTTTTCATCAACACCCTCGACATGAGATAATTCCTCAGAGTTTCTTTCCTCAATTGGAATGTCTTTTGAATCTTTAATATTCCAATCAATAGTTGAGCTTGGGAGTGCAACATAAAAAGGAACATTGTTATCATGTGCAGCTAAAGCTTTTAGATAAGTTCCAATTTTATTACATACATCTCCATTTGATAAAGTTCTATCTGTTCCGACTATACACATATCAACTTCACCTCTTTGCATTAAAATACCACCAGTATTATCAGCAATAATTGTGTTGGGTATTTCTTCCTCATTTAACTCATATGAAGTTAAATTTGCACCTTGATTTCTTGGTCTTGTTTCATCTATCCATACATGGACTGGAATTCCTTTTTTATGGGCATGATAAATAGGCGAAGTTGCTGTTCCCCAATTAATAGTTGCTAACCATCCTGCGTTGCAATGAGTTAAAATATTTACTGTACTTTTTTTCTTATTGTAAATTTCTTCAATTATTCTTAATCCATTAACACCTATATTTTCACAAAACTTTTCATCTTCGTCACATATTTCTTTAGCTTCATTTAAAGCTATATCTAAAACTTGATCACTATCTATGTCAGATAATTTTTTCATCATACGATCAACTGCCCATTTTAGATTAATTGCTGTAGGCCTTGATTGAATTAATTCTTTTGCATTTTTATTAATAAACTCTTTCTCGGTACTTTCTTGAATAGCTAATACTATCCCGTAAGCAGCAGTTCCTCCTATAAGTGGAGCGCCTCTAACTTCCATGACTTTTATTGCATTAATTGCATCTTTTACTGATTTAAGATCTTTTATTAAAAATTGATGAGGAAGTTTTGTTTGATCAATTATTTTTACTATTTTATCCTCATACCATATTGTTCGATATTCTTTTCCTTGAATTCTCATTTAATTAAAACTCTACCAGCAACTGTTTTTAACTTATCTATTGTTTTTTGGGTTCGTTTTTCTGGAGCTGTAATAATAGCCACATCTAAGCAACTATTAGTTGGGTCATTTGGATCTATATGGCTTTCAAAATTATCAATTAAATTTTTAATCATAATTTTTGCTTTTTCAGCATTTCCTAACAAAACTTTAATTACTTGTTGAACATCGACGTTTTCATGATCTGGGTGCCAACAATCAAAATCTGTAACCATTGAAACTGATGCATATCTAATTTCAGCTTCTCTTGCTAGTTTTGCTTCAGGCATGTTGGTCATACCAATAACATCTGCTTTCCAAAATCTATATAAATTTGATTCTGCTAAAGTTGAAAATTGAGGCCCTTCCATAACTACATAAGTTCCATTTCTTTGATATTCTATATTGGATTTTTTAATTGCGTCCTCACAAGCATTCATTAGTCCATTTGATGTGGGATGTGCCATTGATACATGGGCAACGATTTCATCATCAAAAAAAGTTTTTACTCTTGCAAAAGTTCTATCAATAAATTGATCAACAATAACAAATTTTCCAGGTGGCAACTCTTCTTTCAAGGATCCTACAGCTGAAACTGAAACAATATCAGTAACACCTAATTGTTTTAACGCATCGATGTTCGCCCTAAAATTTATATTTGAGGGAGAAACAAAATGGCCTTTACCATGTCTTGGTAAAAAATAAACTTCTTTATCATTATAATTGGTTTTTAATATTTGATCAGATGGTTTACCCCAAGGTGTATTGATTTCTAACAATTCTCTATTAGTAAATTCTTCAATATCATAAAGACCACTACCACCAATTATTGCTAATTTATTTGTTGTCATAATTTAAAATATATTTATTTATAATTAAGAATTATGAATTTAAAAGATCATATTAGATCAATTCCTGATTATCCTAAAAAAGGTATTTTATTTAGAGATATAACTACCCTTATTAAAAATGAGAAAGCTTTTGCTGAAACGATCAATCAAATTATTGAGAGATCTAAAAAATACACAATTGATAAAATTGCTGCAATAGAATCAAGAGGTTTTGTGTTTGCTTCTGCAGTTTCTTATATCCTTAAAAAACCTTTCATAATGTTGAGAAAAAAAAATAAATTACCAGCTGAAGTACATTCTGTGGATTTTGAATTAGAGTACGGAACTGCAACAATTGAGGTTCATAAAGATTCTATATTAAAAGATGAATCTGTATTAATAATTGATGACTTAATTGCAACTGGTGGTACTGCAGAGGCTGCTGCTAAATTAGTTGAAATGTGTGACGCAAAAGTAGCTGCATTTGTTTTTGTTATTAATTTATTTGATTTAGGTGGATCTGATAATTTGGTTAATAAAAATTACAAAGTTGAAAATTTAATTGAATTTCCAGGACATTAGATGGTAGCGGGAAGTGGGATCGAACCACTGACCTCGGGCTTATGAGTCCCGCGCTCTAACCAACTGAGCTACCCCGCCATAACAAATTGGTGTGTAAATGGTGCGTAGCCATTTGTCAATCACCTAATATAATCCCAATTTTTATAAGATATAAAGATAATATAATATTATTTAAAAAAATATAAAAAATTTTGATCAATTTAAGTGAAGAAATATTTTAACAAACATTACTGGTTACGAAAAATTTTAGTTAATAAATTTACTTCAAAATTTATAAATCAAAATCTAACAAACAAATTAGTATTTAATTCCATTTATAAGTCAAATTACTGGAATAAAAGTAAAGAATTTGATTCAAATATTCAGTCACTATCAGGACCTGGCTCTATACCAAATTCAATACAAACAAATCATTTACTTAAAGAGTTAGAAAATTTTTTTAGAAATAATAATATTATGAAAATTTTAGATGCACCATGTGGAGATTGTGCATGGATAAGTAAATTTTTTGAATCTGATATAAATTATACTGGTATAGATATAGTTGAAGATCTTATTAAGCAAAATAAATTAAAATATGAAAAAAATAATATAAAATTTTATTGCAGAGATATTTCTCAAATTGACCAGTTTGACAATTATGATTTTGTTTTAATGCGAGATTTTTTTATTCATTTACCCACTGAAACGATTAAAAAAATTTTAACTAATTTAAAAAATTCAAAATGTAAATATTTTGCTTTTAACAATTATGAGGGATTAGATTTAAACAAAGATATCCCTACTGGCCAACACAGAAAAATAAATGTTTTAAAAAAACCATTTAATTTAAATGAGCCGTATCATAAGATAGTTGAATTAAAGAATTATAATTTTCCTGATAAAGATTTAAATGACAACTTTTTGTATATTTATAAAAATTAATTTTAATTAAATTTTTTTAAAATTAGATTGTTTTAATGGTTTAAATATAATTTCAGCAGAATATTTAACTTTTTCTATTTCTATTGAAATATTTCCATTCAGAAGTTCGTCATTTGAATAGTTGTTGTTTATATAACCGAAAGCAAGATTTTTTTTGAAATTAAAAGAATAATTACCCGATGTAGTTCGTCCAATGATTTTATTGTCTTTATAAATAGGTTCGTCATGGAGTAAAAGAGGTTTTCCAGGTTCATTATTTTTAAGGACAAACATAGCAAATTTCCTATCAACTTTTTTATCTTTTATTTTTTCCAGAGCCTGTCTTCCTATAAAATTATATTCTTTTTTATAACTAATTGTAAAGTTAAGACCTGCCTGGTATTGATTTTCTTCAGGGGAAATATCGTGACCCCAATGTAAAAAACCACTTTCCATTCTCATTGTATCTAATGAATGCATTCCACAATTAGATAAATTATATTTTTTCCCTTTTTCTATTAATTTTTCATAAATATTTTTAGATTCTGAAGTTTTGACATAAAGCTCATAACCCAACTCACCAACAAAAGATAATCTTTGTGTCCATATTTTAGTTCCATCAATTTCTATATATTTTGAATTCGCAAACTTAAAATTTTCATTACTAAAATCATCTTCACTTAAATCATGCATTAACAATCTGCTCTTTGGACCAAATATTCCAAACACACAATAATCATCAGTAACATCAGTTAGCTCTACACCTTCTGATAGATGCTTTTTAATATGAAATTTATCTCTTTCTCTTGTTTCTGCAGAACTAATTATTCTAAAATGATTTTGATCAATACAAACTACTGTAAGATCTGTTTCGATTCCTCCATCATTATTAAGCATATGGGTATAAGTGCATTTTCCAGGTTCCTGCTTTATATTTGATGTGCAAATTCTCTGAAGATTTTCATGAGCTTTTTTAGATTTAATTTCGAATTTAGAAAAAGGAGACAAATCATATAATCCAACATTTGTTAGTGTATTTTTGGTTTCGTATTCAACTGATGGATACCAGTTTTGATAATTATAACTGTATTCATACTCAGCTTTTTCACCATCAAGAGCAAACCACATTGGTCTTTCGTATCCAGCTGAAACTCCAAAGCATGCACCAAAGCTTTTTAATTCATCATGGTATGGTAATTTTTTTATATTTCTTGATGTTTTGTGTTGCTTATATGGCCAATGCATACCATATAAATCACCAAGTGACTCTGTGATACGATCTTTAATAAAATCTAAATCTGAATGAAACTTTTGAAATCTCTTTATATCATAATTAAAAATATCTTCATTGATATGTCCGGTCATTAGCCACTCTGCAGTTACTTTTCCAACTCCACCTCCACTTCCAATGCCAATGCTATTCAAACCACAACTGACAAATAAATTTTTAATCTCAGGAACTTCACCTAATAAAGAATTGGTATCGGGTGTAAAAGATTCTGGACCTGAAAAAAACTTTCTAATTCCAGCTTGTTCTAAAACTGGAAATCTTTTCATAGATTTTTCTAAATATGGTTCAAAATGATCAAAATTTTCAGGAAATTCACCGAATGAAAAATC
The DNA here is from genome assembly GCA_902546145.1 of uncultured Pelagibacteraceae bacterium. Lineage (GTDB taxonomy): Bacteria > Pseudomonadota > Alphaproteobacteria > Pelagibacterales > Pelagibacteraceae > Pelagibacter. Next base: position 14,699 of record CACCIT010000006.1, read on the forward strand.
TTCTGGAACTTTGTTGGCATTATTAAATGCTGGAATTGATTTACCTTCAAATATTCCAATTAAGAGTTTTCCAGCATCTTCTTTGATATAAGTGCTACTATCAAAATCTCTTATCACAGGTAATGTTGGTGAAAGATTTTCAATTGGCTCTGTAATTACATAAAAATGTTCGGCGGGATATAAAGGAATACTAATTCCTATTTTTTCTCCAATTTGTCTAGACCACATTCCTGTTGCAAGAACAACATATTCACATTCAATATCTTGTCCATTAACTCTAACTCCATTCACTCTTCCATTTTTGGTTAATATTGTTTCAACAGGTGATTGCTCAAATATTTTTGCTCCACCTAATCTTGCACCTTTTGCTAACATGTGGGTAACTCCACTTGGATCTGCAGCGCCATCACCTGGCATTAATACTCCACCCTTTAAATCATCTGTATACATGATTGGATAATTTTTCTTTATCTCATCTTTGTCTAAAATTTTAATATCCACATCATATAATTGAGCAGTGGTTGCCTGTCTTTGAAGTTCTTGCCATCTAGCATCTGTTTGAGCAATGGATAAGGCTCCATTGATTCTTAAACCTGCGGAATGATCAACTTCTTTTTCTAATTTTTTATATAAATCTAAAGTATATTTTCTAATTTTTGTAACTGCAGCTGTTGGTCCTAACTGGCTAACTAATCCTGCTGCATGCCAAGTTGTACCTGATGTTAATTGATCTCTTTCCAAAAGCACAACATCTTTCCAACCAAATTTTGTTAAGTGATAAGCTACAGAGCATCCAATAACTCCACCTCCAATTATAACAACTTTACATGAATGCGGAAATTTTTTATTGATCATGAATAGAATTTAATTTTTATTTTTATCATAATTATTAAATTCAAAATCAATCATTTGTTCTAACGAAATTTTAAGAGGAATAGAAATTTTCCAATTTGGATAATCTTTAATAAATTTAGAATTATCTGATATCCACCAAATATGATCTCCGATTCTATTTTTTTTTAATATTTTGTATTTGCTCTTCTTGTTGCTTATTTTTTCTATCAATTGAATTGCCTCTACTATGGAACAACTATTAGCTCTTCCTCCTCCAAGGTTATAAACTTTTCCACCAAGTATAGGTTTTTTTATAAATTCTTCAAAAGCTCTTACAACATCAATGCTATGAATGTTGTCTCTTACTTGTTTACCTTTGTATCCAAAAACAGAATATTTTTGCTCATTAATTATAGTTTTTACCAAAAACGATAAAAAACCATGTAATTGAGCGCCAGAATGATTTTCTCCAGTCAAACAACCACCTCTAAAACAAACTGTACTCAAATTAAAATATCTTCCATATTCTTGCACTAATAAATCTGCAGATGCTTTAGATGCCCCAAAAAGTGAATGAGTTGTATGATCTAAAGACATATTTTCATCAATTCCCTTTTTAAAATATTTATGTTTTTTTTTAATTTCGTATCTAAATTTTTTTTCTTCTAGTGGTAAAAAATTAGGTCTATCTCCATAAACTTTATTTGTTGAAGTAAAAATAAATGAAGCTTCCGGACAGTATTTTCTAAAAGCTTCAAGTAAATTTAAAGTACCATTTGCATTAACATGAAAATCAGTGAAAGGTTCCTTTGCGGCCCAATCATGAGATGGTTGAGCTGCTGTATGAATTATAGCTTTTACATGTTTTGAATATTTTTTAAAAATACTAAATATTTTTTTTTTATTACGTATGTCAACATTTAGATGTGAATATAATTTATTTTCTTTTAATTTCTTTTCTTTCCATTTATTTGATCCAATTTTTCCAAAGAAATATGATCTCAAATCATTATCAATCCCAATAACTTTATAATTTTTTTTTAAAAAATAATCTGAAGTAGAAAATCCAATTAATCCTGTTGATCCTGATATAATAATCATAAAAACTTATAAATTGATGTAGTATAATAAAATATTATCAAATTAAATATGAAAAATATTCTTTTAACAGGTGGCGCAGGGTATATTGGAAGCAGTGTTGCAAATTTTCTTTTAGATAAAGGTTTTAATGTAACAATAATAGATAGTTTGGTTACTGGAAATAAAAAACTAGTACCAAAGAAATGTAAGTTATTTATTTGTGATATTGCAGATGTAAAAAAAGTTACAAAAATTATCCAAAATAATAATTTTGATGTTGTGATGCATTTTGCAGGATTAGTTAGAGTTGATGAGTCGTTCAATAAACCAAAAAAATATGAAAAATATAATTTTATAAAAGCTAAAATATTCTTGTTAACTTGTATAAGACACAATTTGAATAAAGTAATTTTTTCGTCTACAGCCTCAGTATATGGAAATACAGGAAAAAATAAAATTTCTGAATTAAATAAATTAAAACCAATGAACCCTTACGCCAAATCAAAATTCAAACTTGAAAAATTTTTAGTCAAAAATTCAAAATTAAAAAAATTTAAATTTATAATACTTCGATATTTTAATGTTGCAGGAGCTGATAACAAATTAAGGACTGGTTTAATTTCAAAGTCATCTTCAAACCTAATAAAAGTAATTTGCGAAGTAGCAACTGGCAAGAGAGAGAAATTTTTAATTAATGGCAACAACTATAATACAAAAGATGGAACGCCTATCAGAGACTTTATTAATATTAATGACTTATCTGAAATTCACTTCTTGTGTGCAAAATATTTAATTAAACATAACAAATCTCAAATTCTTAATTGTGGTTATGGTAAAGGATATTCGGTGAAAGAAATATTGAATAACATGAATAAAATATCAAGAAAAAAAATTCCTGAAATTTATGGAAAAAGACGATTAAACGATATTGAATATTCTGTTGCTGACACAAAAAAATTTCAAAAATTATTTAGATGGAAACCAAAATTTAAGAATATAAAAAAAACATTAATGAGTTCATTGAAATGGGAAAAAAAACTAAAATAATTGTAAATATTTAAAAATTAACTTAGCTCTTTTTTTAAAACTTTAATTAGATTATAATTTAATTTAAAATTGCTTTTTCTGGTTGAACAAATTCATGCTTAAAAACGTCTGCTACAGCTTTGTATGTAACCATACCTTTGTGCACGTTTAATCCAGCCAAAAAGTTTTTGTCCTCACTTAATGCTTTCTGATAGCCTTTGTTAGCTAGTTTAACTAAATAAGGTAATGTTGCATTATTTAATGCTAAAGTAGATGTTCTTGGAACTCCGCCTGGCATATTCGCTACACAATAATGAACAACATCATCAACAATGTAAGTTGGTTCGCTGTGAGTAGTTGGTTTGCTTGTTTCAACGCATCCACCTTGGTCAATTGCAACATCAACAATAACAGAACCTCTTTTCATACTTTTGATCATATCTTTAGTCACTAATTTTGGAGCCTCTGCACCTGGAATTAGAACTCCACCAACTAACAAATCTGCTTCGGAAACTAATTTTGGAAGATCAATTTTATCACTTTGCTCTGGAATAATTTTATCTCCGAACATCTCTACTAATTGTTTTAATCTAACTTCTGATTTATCAACGATATGAACTTTTGCCTGCATGCCTGTTGCTATCACTGCTGCATTTTCTCCTACAACACCACCACCTAAAATTACAACAGTTCCACCGGTTATTCCTGGAGCGCCTCCTAATAAAAGTCCTCTACCGTTTTGATTTTTCTCCAAACAATGGGCACCAGCCTGTACTGACATTCTACCAGCAACTGCACTCATTGGAGCTAATAACGGTAATTTTCCATTATCATCTGTTACAGTCTCGTAAGCTATATTAACACTCTTTGATTTAATTAACCCTTCAGTTAATTCTCTCGCTGCTGCTAAGTGAAGATAGGTGTATACGATTTGATTTTCTCTAATCATATCAACCTCAACTTTTTGAGGTTCTTTAACTTTGACAATTATATCTGCATCATTAAATATATCAGCTGCAGTACTTGCTATTTTTGCACCTGCATTTGTATATTGATCATTTTCAAATCCAGCTTCAAAACCACCATTGTTTTCAACAATAACTTCATGACCCTCTGAAACTAAAGTTTTAACACTATCTGGTGTTAAGCCTATTCTATTTTCTTGAGGTTTTATCTCCTTAGGTACGCCTATCTTCATAAGCACTCTCCATGTCTTTAAAAAAACTTGTTAGTTCTTTTGGTTTTTTTGATAGTTCGTAATACCTGTTCTAAGTTTATCAATAATCTCGTCTATATGTTTTTCTTCACATATAAATTGAGGAGCGATAATCAAACAGTCACCAGTTGCTTTAAAGTTTACTCCTGCTTCGTAACAAGCTTTAAAACATTCATAACCTGCTTTACCTGGTTTGGTATTCATTTTCATATCAATACCACCCATCATTCCATAACCTCTTATGTTCTCAACTGACTCTAAATCTTGAAGAGAAAATAATCCTTTTTGGAAATAAGGTGCTAAATTTTTTGCTCTGTTAAAAATATCTTCTTTTTCAAAAATATCTTGAACAGCTAAACCTGCTGCTACTGCAACAGGAATTCCTGAATAAGTATAGCCATGAAATAATTCAACAGATCCCATTGGAGAAGCATCCATTACTGCATCATAAATTTCATCTTTACATGCGACTACACCCATTGGAACAACACCATTAGTTGTTGCTTTAGCCATAGTCATCAAATCTGGAGTAACACCGAATTCATGACTTGCAAAAGAAGAACCTGTTCTTCCCCAACCTGTGATTACTTCATCAAAAATTAAAAGAATTCTGTGCTTGTCACAAATTTCTCTTAACCTTTGTAAATAACCTTTTGGTGGAACTAAAGTCCCAGTAGATCCAGCGATTGGTTCTACGATACAAGCTGCTATATTTTCTGGTCCAAAGTTACTTGCAATTCTCTCTAGATCATCTGCAAGATCTCCTCCTGTTTCTGGTTGACCACTAACAAATTTATGCTCTGGTAGATGTGTATGTCTCATGTGTTGAACACCTGGCATTAATATACTTGCAAATGTTTTAACATTGTTAATCATTCCACCAACAGAAACACATCCTATGTTCATTCCGTGATAACCTCTTTCACGTCCTACAAATCTAAATCTATGAGCGTTTCCTTTTGCTCTGTGATAAGCAATTGCAATTTTAATTGCTGTTTCAACAGCAGTTGAACCACAAATAGTAAAAAACATTTTATTTAAATCACCTGGAGTGTGTTTTGAAATTTTTGTAGCTAATTCAAATGAACCACCAAAACCTTGTTGGAAAGGCTGCGCGTAATCTAAAGTTTCTAATTGTTTAGTAACTGCCTCTGTAATCTCTCTTCTTCCATGTCCTAATGGATTACAAAATAATCCTGAGCTCGCATCAATTTGAGTTTTTCCATGGTGAGTTTTTAAATAAACTCCTTTTGCTTCAGTAATTAGTCTTGGGTTTGCTTTAAAATCTTTATTCGATGTAAACGGCATCCAATGTTCATTTAATGAATTTGGAACTGAAGTTCTTGTCTCTGAGCTCATAAATTTTTTTTCTCTCTTTATTAACTGTTATAAATATTTCCAACTATTAGACTAAATCAATTAGTTTGCTAGAAATATTTTGACTACCCAAAATGATGCGTCATAAGTATACAACTTTTAATTGAACTTATCTTTTTGTTTTACAACCACTCAAAATTGAATTTAAATAACGATAATTTAATTAAATTAACATAGGGGAATAAATGAAAAAAATACTAAGTTTTATTCTAGGATCTATTTTTGCTCTTAACCTTTCAATTTCAGTTGCAAACTCTGCAGCTACTGAGGTTAGAGTTGCATACTTTCTAGAATGGCCAAGTCCAAATCTAGAGGACATGCAGAAGAAAAATTTTGCAAAAGCTCTTGGTGTACCAGTTAAGTGGACAAACTTTACTAATGGTGGAGCTATGACTGATGCAATGTTAGCAGGAGATATTGATATTTCTTACTCACAAGGTTTAGTACCTTTCATTAATGCTGTAAAATCTAATGCGCCAATCAAATTAGTTGATATCGCAATGGAATACGGAATGGGTGGAACTACTTGTGTAACATCAAATGCATCTGGAATTACAAAAGCTAACGCTACTGAATTAGAAGGTAAAAAAGTTGCTGTTCCACTAGGAACAATGGCTGAATACGTTTTTGATGAAAGTATGAAAGTGGTTGGTGCTGACAGAGGTAAAATGGATATCATTCAAATGGACCCAGAAGAAGGTGCTGCTGCATTAGTAAGTGGTGATGTTGTAATGGCATGTTTATTTGGTGGTAACTCTATTAAAGCAGCAACTGCAGTTGGTTCAAGATTATTAACTGTAGATGAAGCAAGAGCTGCTGGTATCTTAGGTATAGATATCACATCTGTTACAGATAAATTCATGAAAGAAAATCCAGGAATGCTAAGAACTTTCATCGAAGTAACTCACGAAGCAAACGACAGATACAGATCAGGTAAATCTGATATGAATTCTATGGCAAAAGCTTCTGAAATGAAAGTTGCTGACATGAAAGAAACTTTAAGTGGATTTAAATTCTTAACTCCAGAAGAAACAAAAGCTTCTATGGAGAGCGGAAACCTAGATGGGTTTTTAAAAGGAATGGGAACTCCATCTGGTAATGTAGATACAAGTTTCTTACCTTTATAATCTTAAAGGTTTAAGACTTTTTAAATAGGCACTGATTTAAAAATTAGTGCCTATTTTTTTTAAAAAATTTCTAATATAAGGGCGCTATGAGTGATCTTGTTTCTCAAAATCTAAATATGATTTTTAAAACTCCAAAAGGAGAAACAGTTCATGCATTAAAAGATGTTAGTTTTACTCTAAAAAAAGGTGAGTTACTTACTGTTCTTGGCCCATCCGGTTGTGGAAAAACAACTTTATTAAATATTACTGCAGGATTTTTAAGACCTACTTCAGGAAAAATTACTTTAAACAACAACGAAATAGATGGACCTGGTGTTGAACGAGGAATGGTATTTCAACAAGGTGCTTTGTTTGAATGGTTAACTGTTGCTGAAAACGTAAACTTTGGTCTTCGTATGAAAAGTGAAGATCCAGAAGTAACAGCAAAAAAAGTTGAAGAATGGTTAGATATAGTTGGGTTAAAAGGATTTGGTAACACTCCTACTTATCAATTATCAGGTGGTATGCAGCAAAGAGTTGCTCTTGCAAGATGCCTTATTAATGATCCTGATTTAATTTTAATGGACGAGCCATTAGGAGCATTAGATGCATTAACTAGAGAAAAGATGCAGTCTTTGGTTTTAAAAATTTGGAAAGAAACTGGAAAAACAATTATTTTAATTACTCACTCTGTTGAAGAAGCTCTTTTACTTGGTGAAAGATTATATGTAATGGCGCCAAGACCAGGGAGAATACATAAAGAGTACAATCTTCCATTTGCTGAAATGGGTCTTACTCAAGATTTAAGAGAAATTAAAAAAAATAAAGAATTTTCATCTACTAGAGAAGAAATTTTATCCATGATCTGGAATATGGAAGAAGAAATAATGGGGAAAGATAATTAATGTTAACCCAATTTGTAACAATACTTATTATCGTTTCAGTTATTGGATGTATTCTTTATGGAAGAAGATTAATCAGAACTGAAAAGGTAGATGCTGTTTTTGGAAATCCAGAAAGAGCTAAAGGTGGAACACACTGGGTAATTGTTGGTAGTAGTGCAATTCTAATGCTATGGCTTTATTATTCATGGGATATAGCAAAAGGTTTTTATCCAAAGTCAGCAAACGAATTATGTCAAGTTGCTAAAATTAATGAGTCTCTATTAGGCTTAAAATATCAGTTCCCAATTGAAGAAAGAGAATTCAAAAGCACATCAATTATTAAAATTGAAAATAAAAATCTTACAAAAATTGCAAATGAAATAAATGGATCTCCAGATCTAAATGATCAACAAAAAACAATTCTTGTAAGTTACATTGATAGAACATCTAAATTAATTCCACTGTTAACAAGTGAAGAATTAATGGAAATGGATACCAAAATTAAACTTCAAGAAATAACAGAAGAAATAAAACTTCTAAGTTCAAACTTCCAAAAGAAAGATTATCCCTTTGAGACAGATGCTCAAAAAGCTGAAAGGCAAAAACTTATTGATGAACAAGGTGGCTGGGGAATTACTACAATAGATTCTGGAAGTGGTTCTATTGAAAATACAATTGAAATACCAACTGCACCTCAAACAAATAAAGGTTTAAAATTTCATGCGGCTGCAGCAGAATTAAAAAAAATTGACGACAAATTTTTTAAATTAAAAAACCATAACCCACCTTTCAAAAGCTCAATTAAACAACTTAAAGATGACATTAAAGCTTACAGAAAAGGTTTAGATGATAGTGAAGAAATAGCGTCTGACTATGCAAAAAATATTGTTAAAATTGCAAGAAGAATAGAGTTTGCAAGTATCTATCCTCCTAATGCATTAAATGAAATGCAAGCAGCAATCATAGAATTTGATGAGTTACAAAATAAAGAACAAGCTGGATTAAGATTAATCGATATACTTTTATTTCCTGCTGGAACAATTGTTGCAAGTGGACCTACTTGTTCAGAACAAGGTTCTGGTAGATGGCTACCTAAACCATCTGATACTTTTAATAAGTTTGTATTGATGTCCAAACCAAGTGTTGGATACAAAAATGTTCCTCTTTTATGGATTGAAATGGTTGATGTTAGTAAAATGATTGGCTTCATTTTACCAGATTGGATAGCTGATATCTTACCTGGTGAGTATCCGGTTCATACAAAAGATGGAATAGTTAAAGAGAACTTTAAAAGCAATGTATTAAAAGTTGTTACTGGTGACTTTAAATTATTTAAAGTTCCTGTTCCATACGGGCATATCTGGGACTCTTTTATGCGGGTATTTTTAGGATTAGTATTTGGAATTATCATTGGTGTTCCATTAGGATTGTTTATGGGTCTTAATAGATTTGCAAAAGGTTTCTTTGATCCATTAATTGAACTTTATAGACCTGTTCCACCTCTTGCTTGGGCTCCATTAATTATTTCTGTACTTGGAATTGATAACTCTGGAAAAATATTTTTATTATTTATGGTCTCATTATCTATTATGATTATTTCAGCAAGAGCTGGAGCATCAGGAACTCAATTATCAAAAATTCATGCTGCCCATTCATTAGGAGCTACAAAAAAACAAATATTGAGATATGTAATTTTCCCAAATTCTCTTCCAGAAATTTTAACTGGAATAAGAGTTGCAGTTGGTATGTGTTGGGGAACATTGGTTGCAGCAGAATTTTTAGCTGGAACAACAGGTATTGGTTTCGTTGAAAACGTTGCTAAAAAATACTTCCAGTACGAGGTTATTTGGATAACGATATTTATTATGGGTCTTCTTGGTTTGTTGTTCGATGTAACTTTAAGAAAAATAATCGATAAAACTATACCTTGGAGAGGTAAAGGTTAATTAGCTTTTATTTAAAATTTAGACTTTTTTAATAAAACTGATCGCAGCACCAAATGCAGTTAAAAATCCAGCTAATGGCAAAATTGCAACTGCATATTTTTTAGGCATATAATTAGGTTTGAACTCAATACCTTGCATACTAATTTCAAAATACCACATTTCCCAATACTTCCCTCTCATACCCTCTACAAGTTCAATTCCATATATAATTAACACGATACCAATTATCATAATCATAACTTTCCAGAACTGACGAATATACAAGGAAACTCTCTCAGGTAATTTTTCATATATTAAATTTAAAGCTACATGTTCATTATCTCTAGCTGTCAAAGAGAGTGCTATAAACATCAACCAAATATTACTTAATACTGTAAGTAGATCTCCCCATACAGGAGGATTATTAAAAACATATCTCATCGTAACGTTATAAAGAGTAAAGCCAACCATCGCCGCCAAAAATATTGAACACATCGCTTCAAGTATCCTATGAACAAAACGATCAATACTATTTAAAAATTTCATCATTAATTACTTAATAGGTTTGGAAGAAACATAGTTAACTCTGGAACAACTAATATAAAAAATAAAAGTAAAAAAAGTCCAACTAGGTAAGGAATTAAAGCAACAGCTACTTTTTCTAAACGCACTTGTGCTATTGTTGCAGATGTAAAGTACGCAACGCCAACTGGTGGTGTAACTGACCCAATTAAAAACCCTACTATTACAACGATTGCAGCTTGTACCTCTGGAAAACCTGCTTGAGACATAACATTCACAAGTACGGGACCAACAATGATAATGTTTACTGCTGAGTCCATTACGGTTCCAAGAAGAAAAATAAATAATATTAATGCTAAAATAAATAATATTGGAGAATCCGCTAAACCTAAAAGCCAAGTTTCAAGGTCACCAATTGCTCCAAGAGAAGTAAGTAACCAACTAAAAGGACCAGAAGCAGCTATGATAATAAAAACCATTGCTGAATTACGGAACGCTCTACGAAAAGCACCTTTGCAATCTTTCCATTTGATAGTTCGATAAACAAATACGCCAGTAAACAATGCAACTAAAGCAGTTATAGCACCTGCCTCAACAACCGATGCGACACCTCCCATTACCGAACCTACTAATACTAAAGGTATTAAAAGAGCAAATGAAGAACGATACAATTCTTTACCAGCTCGACGAACTGAGAACGGCTGATCACTACGCTCGAAATTGTATTTAACTGCAAAGTAATGATTGATTACCATTATAACAACACCAATCAAAATACCTGGAACAATCCCAGCTGCAAATAAAGATGCAATTGAAATTTCAGTTGCGTTAGCAAGAACGATCATCATGATACTAGGTGGAATAATTCCTCCTATTGTCGAACTTACACCTGTGACCGCAGCTGAAAATGCAGCAGGATAGCCAGCTTTCTTCATAGCTGGTAAAACTAACGCTCCAACGGTTGCTGTATCTGCTACAACAGAACCATTCATGCCTGCAAAAAACATACTCACAAGAACATTAACTTGAGCCAACCCTCCTCTTATACGTCCAATTAATGCTCTACTTAAAGCAACTAAACGGTCAGTAATTGTTGCGCTTGTCATCAGCTCACCTGTTAACATAAAGAATGCAATGGCGGTCAATGGAACCGAGTCTATAGCGGTAAACATTTGACTAGGAATTAAAACAAGAGGAACAGCATCTGTTAATAGAATATAAACAAATGGTATCAGTATTAAAATAAAACCAATTGGAGCTCCTAATAAAATTAGCAAAAGGAGTACTACAAGTAAAATAATACTTTCCATAGATGTTTATAAGTTATGATTTTTTTTAGGTAAAGACCATCTAATTCTAAAATAGAACTAAATGGTCTTCACAAAGTTTTAATTGAAGATTTATAGAGCTCCAGCTGCTTCTAACTGAGCTACAAATCCATCCATACCTTGTTCAAGAAGCACTCTTTTAGCTACTTCTGGTTCAAAAGTACCTTTAGCATCTAACCAAGCACCGATTGCACCGGCTCTCCACTTAGTCATTTCTGCTTCTGTTGGAACATACCACTCTTTAGCAGATGCTTTAATTGCATCTTCACCATTTTTAATCCAAGCGTTATCCAACTCGTTTACTTTTTCTCCATAAGCATCAGCTGCTTCGTGTAACCATTTTCTTTGTTGGTCAGACAATGCATTGTACTGTTTAGCATCCATCGCTAAAATATTTCCAGACCACATTCCTCCGATCTCAGTGAAATATTTTGCAACTTCATGAAGTTTTGCTACATGCTGCCATGGACTAGCAACATACTGACCTTCAACTACACCTGATTGAAGACCCTGATATAATTGACTCCAGTCATAAGGTGTTGGTGTTGCACCCCAATTTTTAACTAGCATGAATTCAACAGGACTTTTAGTAGTTCTCCATTTAAGCCCTTTCATATCATCTGGTTCATGAACTGGTTTTGTTGCATTTCCAAGCTGTCTAAATCCTCCACTTGAATATACAGAAAGGCAAATGTGACCAGCATTTTCAAGAGCTAGTTTACACTGTCTTTCAGCTAACCATTCATCTGATATTCTTTTAGCATCCTCTAATGATTTAAAAATAAATGGTAAATCGAAAATTGCTAATTCAGGACCAAAGTTACCATAGTTTGCAGTAGAACTAGTCCACAAAGCTATAAGACCTTGGTTAGCTTGTTCACCACATTTTTGTTCTGCGCATAAGCTCCTTTGGTAGTGAGGTTCAATTTTCATTTTACCTCCAGATGCTTTCTCCATAGCTGGTATTAAAGCCTGATCGATTGCATCACCAATTGGCATACCCAATCTACCAGTAGTTCCAAGCTTAAGAGTTATTTCTGCATAAGCAGCTTGTGCAAAGAAAATAATCGCAACCACTTTAATAAGTGTCTTGCTTATTGTTTTAATAAACATTTTATTTATCTCCTCTTAGTTAGTTAAAGTATCAATTTAAATTAATTTTAGCCTAGTGAAGTTTGCAACCGAAGTATACATAAAAAAAAATTTTTCTATTCAAAATGGGATTACAATCAAAAGTTGAATTGATAATTTATAAGTTAATCTATTTATTTTAGTCTCAAGGTATCTTAGACTAAATTTTAGAAATAAAATAAATACAATGTATAGGAAAATTTATGAGCTCAGGTAACAAATATAAAGTAATAGCCAGTAAAATTAAATTTGAAGGAAGAGCATTTATTAATGGAAAATATGTAAATGCTATTGATGGAAAAAAATTTGAAACAATAAATCCTGCAACTGGTAAAAAACTTTGTGCTGTTGCAAAATGTAATCATAAAGATGTTGATTTGGCAGTTAAAGTTTCAAGAAAAGCTTTTAATAGTGGAGTGTGGTCTAAAAGTTCACCCGAACACAGGAAAGAAGTTTTATTAAAATTTGCTGAATTACTTAGAAAACATGGTGATGAAAATTCAGTTTTAGAATGTATAGATACAGGTAAACTTATTGCAGATTGCATTAATGAAGTCGCAAATGATGCTCCAATGCATTTTCAGTGGTATGGAGAATTAATCGATAAAGTATTTGGAAAAGTTGGTCCAACAGAACCATCTATTACTAGTTTAATTGTTAAAGAACCAATTGGTGTTGTTGCTGGAATTGTTCCTTGGAATTTTCCTTTAATGATGGCGGTATGGAAAATGGCACCAGCCCTTGCAGCTGGTTGTTCAGTAATAATTAAGCCAGCAGAAGATACGCCTCTTACAGCAATTAGAGTTGCTCAAATTGCAAAAGAAGCTGGTATTCCGGATGGTGTTTTAAATGTGCTTCCAGGTTATGGTGATGTTGGTGAAGCTTTAGGTCGACACAAAGATGTTGATGCGGTTTCTTTTACAGGTTCAACTGAAGTTGGAGGATACTTTTTAAAATACGCAAGTGAAAGTAATTTAAAACCTGTTGCATTAGAAATGGGAGGAAAAAGTCCGTTTATAGTATTAGAAGATGCTAAAATTACTGATGACTTAATAGATAACGCGATGAATTCTGCATTTTGGAATGGTGGACAAAACTGTTCAGCCAATATGAGGCAGATAGTTCATAAGAAAGTTAAAGATGAATTTTTACATAAAATTATCAAAAAAGTTAAAAAGTTAAAAGTTGGAGATCCATTAGATCTTAAATCAAATATGGGATCTATGATTTCAAAAGGTCACCTACAAACTGTTGATGGTTATATTCAAACAGGTATTGATGAGGGTGCAAAACTTTTATCCGGAGGTGTTTCAAGCAAAAATCAAAAGGGTTTTTATGCAAAACCTACTTTATTTGATGGATTGAAAGAAAATATGAGAATCGCTCAAGAAGAAATTTTTGGACCAGTGCTTGGAGTGTTAACTGTAAAAAATGATGAAGAAGCTTTGAAAATTGCAAGTAATTCTAAATATGGATTACATGCGAGTGTGTTTACACAAGACATAAACAGAGCATTTCATTTAGCTAAAAGTTTGCCTTGTGGAACTGTGTCAGTGAATACTTTTTCTGAGGGAGATATCAAAACACCTTTTGGGGGATATAAGCAATCAGGCTCATTAAGTAGAGATCAAGGTACTGAAGCTTTAAATTCATTTCTACAAACGAAAACTATTTGGATAAGTCATAACTAATTGATGATCAAACCATACAAAATAAGTGTGCCTAAAAGCACGCTTAATAATATTTACAAAAAAGTAAGAGCCTATCCGTGGAACATGATGCAAAATGTAAATGGATGGGAGTATGGAACTAATTATAATTATTTAAAAAAAATATCTCAATATTGGGCTTCAAAATATAACTGGAAGAAATTTGAAAACAAAATTAATTCTTTTAAAAACTATAAGACTAATGTGGATGGTATAAATCTGCATTTTATTGTTGAAAAAAGTAAAAATCCTAAATCAAGACCCTTGTTACTTTTGCACGGTTGGCCAGGTAGTGTAATTGAGTTTTTTGATATCATTCCGAAGCTTGCTCATCCTGAAAAATATGGTGGAAAAATTGAAGATGGTTTTGATGTAATTGTGCCCTCTTTACCAGGATTTGGTTTTTCAACTCCAATTAAAAAAGCTTTAGGTCCAAGAAAGATTGGAAAAATTTTAAATAAATTTATGGTCAAAAATTTAGGTCATAAAAATTATATTGTACAAGGTGGAGATTGGGGAGCTACTATTGCTGCATGGATTGGTCTTGATAGTGCAAAAAATTGTAAAGGAATTCATATTAATTGTTTACCAATCAGACATCCAAAAGGACCAAGAAATAATAAAGAAAAAAAATGGGAAAAAAAATTCAATTTTGATCAAATAATGCAGGAAGGCTACAGGACTCAACAAGCAACTAAACCCCAAAGTTTGTCTTATGCAATGATAGATAGTCCGGTTGGAACAGCAGCATGGATTTTAGAAAAGTTTCATGGTTGGTCCCACCTAAACAAAGGCAAGATAGAAAAAACATTTTCAAATGATGAATTAATATCAAACATAATGATCTATATTATTACAAATAGTTTTAATACTGCTGCTTGGATTTATTTTGGAAGAAGAAAAGAAGGCGGCAGGTCTTTTCCAAAAAATTTTAAAAAAATAAATGTCCCAACAGCAATAGCAGAATTTCCAAAAGAAATGCTAGAATGGCCTCCAAAATCTTACGTAAACAGAATTTTTAATATTAAAAGATGGAAAAAATTTCCCAAAGGTGGTCATTTTGCAGCTTTAGAGGTTCCAAATTTATTAATTAATGATATTAAAAATTTTTTTAACGAAGATTTAAAAATATTCAAATAAGTGAAAACTCCTTTATTAAAAAATCAAGTAATTAAAATTTTTCAAAAGTTTGGTTTAAGTAAAGATCATGCTTTAATTTCTGCTAATGCTTTAATCAATGCAGAATTAGTTGGAGCTTACGGTCATGGTTTATCAAGACTTAAAATGTATTGTGATCGAATTTCTAAAAAAGTAATTAATCCAAAACCAAAAATAAAAATTAAAAAAATTTCATCTTCTATTTCTCATATTGATGCAAGTAACAGTATTGGATTTGTAGCTGCTGATCTTGGAATAAAAACTGCAATTAAACATGCACAAAAAACAGGAATAGGAATGGTTGCTGTAAAAAATAGTGGTCACTATGGTTTATCAGGTTATTACGCAGAACAAGCTGTTAAGAAAAATTTAATAGCAATGATTTATACAAATGCTCCTCCAGCTGTTGCTCCTCATGGCGCATTAAAAACTTTATTTGGAACTAATCCAATTTGTTTTGGAACCCCTACTGGTTCTAAAATTCCTTTTATTTTAGATACATCAATCTCAATGATTAACAGAGGTAAAATTAGAGTTGCTGCAAGAAACAATCAAACAATTCCAGCTGGTGTAGCATTAGATAAATTTGGAAAACCAACTACTGATGCAAAAAAAGCATTAGCAGGAGTTCAATTACCTATTGCAGGTTTTAGAGGTTCGGGACTTGCTTGGATGGTAGATATTTTAAGTGGAGTATTAACGGGAGGAAATCATGCGGGTAGAGTTAAAGATCCTTTTGATGATTTTTCAGGACCACAAAATATTGGACACTTGTTTATAACTTTTAAAGCAAACTTATTTCAAAAAAATTATAATCAAAGAATTAAAGACAATATTAAAACAATTAAAAAACTTCCTAAAATTAAAGGTGTTAAAGAAATAATGTATCCAGGACAAAATAAATTTAACCGTTACAAACAAAATCTTAAAAAAGAAATCAATATTCCAGATATTATTAAAAAAGATTTAGAAACTTTAATAAGTTAAAAAAGTTAAAACTCCTAAAGAAGCAACTACAGAAGAAACGATGATTGTTCTTTTAACTTTTTCTTTTTTTTTCTCTTCAAGAAGTCTTTGCTTTAGAACATCCACATTCACTCTTTGTGAAGCTTCAATATTTTGAGAGGGGTTCTCAATTTCAACGGATGTTCTATTTAAGCTTTCTGTACTCATAATTTTTTAAATACAACATCATTTAATCATTACTATTTACATTATTACATATTAGGAATGTCCAAAATGGGTTGACACTTATTTATGTATTGTCCATATTGGGTTTTTTTTAAATCATGAGCAAACTACCGAGCATATCTGACGCACTGGATGAAAAAATGGTTACTTCGGTAATCAATAAAAAATTTAATAATTTCGTTCCAGCTTTTTATAAATTTGTATCTGAATGGATAATTAATGCTTATTCCAATTTTAAAGACATAGAAATGTATATGGTCTTAATCTATTTGGTTAATAATGATTTCAAATTCTATAGAAAAAATGGAATTCAGGTCGATTACGAAACCTTTTATAAAGACAAAACTTTAGAAATCGAAGAAATTAAAATTATTGAAATTTCTAGAGATCTTCAAATCCCTAAAGAAAGTGTAAGAAGAAAGATTATTTATCTAGAAAAAATAGGCGTAATTAAAAGAACAAGAAAAAAAATTTTTATTGATAGATCTGCTTATGAAACAGTGCAGCCAATATCAGCATTAAAAAATATGTCGTATTTAATATCTATTTCTTCAAAAATTTTGAAACAAGAAAATGAAATTCCATACTACTTTTCATCAAATGAAATATCAGAAGGTATTAAGAAACATTTTTCTTTTTGTTGGTACGAATTTTATAAATTTATTTTTTCTTACTATTTCCGATGGAGGAAAGAGTTAGGTGATTTCGAAACATTAAGTATAGGCTTACTTTTAATATCTAATGCATCGTCAAATAAAGATTTGGTTTTACATGATATAGATATTGAAAAGTGGAGAAAGAGAATATCTTATGCAGACAAAGTTGGATTGAATTCTATGTCTATATCAGACATTACGGGTATCCCGAGACCAACTGTTGTTCGAAAAGTAAGTTCTTTAATTAAAAAAGGCTATGCTAAAATAGATCAAAAAAAATTAATTTCACTTAGTATTGAAAAAAAAGTTTTTTCAAAAACACAAAAAATACAAGAACAAACAATAAAAGAGATTTCAGAATTAATTTATAGAATTTTAAATAAAACAACAATTAGTTAGATTTTCTTAAAATATATATAAAAATAAATCCTGTAATATACATGACTAAAGCATAAGCGGCTGTTGGTATCATGTAAGCAACATCATTAAAAATTTGAGTTGCAACAAATACTGCTAAAGTTCCATTTTGAAGACCGCACTCTAAAGAAATGCATTTTCTCTGAGCAACACCAGTTGCAAAAGCTTTAGCTATATAAAATGCTAAGATCATCATCACTATATTTAAAACTAAAACTGCTATTCCAGCTTGAGCTAAATAATTAAAAATATTTTCTCTTTCTTCAATCCAAATTGCTGCAAATACAATAACAAATAATAAACTAGTAGTTCTATTGACGATATTAATATTTGAAGAAATAAAATTTTCTGCAAATCCTCTTATAACCATTCCTATAATTACCGGAACTGTTACAACTAAAGCCATTTTTAATGCAATCCCGGTCATAGTAATCTCTGTAGACATTTCGGTAACCCCTAGCATTCCAGCTGATGTAAAAACTATAAATGGAACTGAAATAATACTAATTAAACTTCCAACAGCTGTTAAAGAAATTGATAAAGCTACATCCCCATCTGCAAACTTAGTAAGAACATTTGATGTAACACCTCCTGGTGCTGCAGCTATAATCATTAAACCTAAAGCTATTTCAATTGGTAATCTTAAAATTAAAACTAATATGTAAGCCACAATTGGTAAAAGAATTAATTGGCAAACTATTCCAATTAAAAAGTCTTTTGGATTTCTGATTACTCTCGTAAAATCTTTTACAGATAAACCAAGTCCTAGGCCAAGCATTATCAATGCTAAAGCTAATGGTGCTATTTTAGTTACTATTTCCATAATTTAATAATGAAAGGAACTATAACTTTTTAGTAAATAATTTCTATATACTTATTTAAATTATAATATATTTGTAAAAAATGCTCTCAAACAAAGAAATTGTCTGTCCCAATAAACTATTAGATATAGCTCATAGTAAAAAAGGAGTTAAGGTTGCAGTTGTGAATGCTGGTAAACCCCTACCCATGTTATCTGTTCAAGACGCTGTAAATGAAAATCTAATTGAACCAGTTTTTATTGGTCATGAGGTTGAAATACAAAAATGTGCTGAAGATCTTGGTTGGGATATATCAAAATACGAACTTATTCATGAGCCAGTTGAAAACAATACGGCAAAAATTGCAGCTAAACTTGCAAGTGAAGATAAAGTTAAAATAATTGTTAAAGGACATATTCATACTGACGTTCTAATGAAAGAAGTTTTAAAGCGAGAGTATAACTTATTAGGGAAAACTAGATTAAGTCATATCTGGCATATGACAGTCGAAAAAGAGGATAAACCATTAATTATAACTGATGGGGCTTTAAATGTATTGCCAAATGTTAAAACAAAAATGCATATTCTAAAAAATGTAATAAATTTTTCAAATCGTATAGGAATTCAAAGACCAAAAGTTTCTGTATTGTCTGCAACAGAAGAAGTTTTAGAGAGTGTACCAAGTTCAATTGAAGCTGCTGAAATAACAAAACTTGCTAAAGAAGAAAATTTGAACGCAGATGTGTTTGGACCTTTAGCATTTGATAATAGTATTTCTAAAAAATCTGCTGGCATCAAAGGTATTAAAAATTTAGTTGCTGGAGAAGCTGATGTATTATTAGTTCCAAGTGTTGAAACCGGAAATGCCCTAGTTAAAATGATGATTTATTTCATGGGTGCATGTGCTGCAGGAGTTGTAGTAGGAGGAAAAGTCCCAGTTGTAATAACTAGTAGATCAGATGAAGCGCAAGCAAGATTAGCATCAATAGCTGCGGCAGTAGTAGGTTTGGACTAAATGATTAATTGAATTTTATAAAAAATTAACCTAAAAAACTTTAAATTTAAAAGGAGAGAAATGGCTATTACATACTTAAAAAAATCACCAAAAACATCATCAACTGACGATACAAAAACTAGAGAAATAGTTGAAAATATTCTTAAGGATATTGAAACAAGCAAAGAAGAAGGTTGCAAAGAACTTTCTAAAAAATTTGATAAGTATGAAGGTGAAGTAGTTATCTCTAAAGAAAAAATTGAAGATATTAAAAAAAATTTAGATCAAAAAACAAAAGATGATGTCCAGTTTGCTCATGAAAGAGTGAGAAAATTTGCGGAAGCTCAATTAAAAAATTATGGTCAAGATTTTGAAGTTGAATTGTCTGAAGGTTTATATGCGGGTCAAAGATTAATTCCTGTTAATACAGCTGGATGTTATGTACCCGCTGGAAGATATGCTCACATCGCATCTGCAGTAATGAGTGTAACAACTGCTAAAGTTGCTGGGGTTAAAAATATTTTAGTATGTAGCTCTCCAAAACCTGATGTTGGGGTTCATCCAACTATTGTTTACACAGCTGATCTTTGTGGTGCAGATGTAATTATGAATTTAGGTGGTGTTCAAGCAATTGCTGCAATGACAAATGGTTTATTTGGAAATGCTCCAGCCGATATATTGGTAGGTCCTGGAAACCAATTTGTTGCTGAAGCTAAAAGAATTTTATTTGGTAAAGTAGGTATCGATTTATTTGCAGGTCCGACAGAAATTGGAATTATTGCTGATGAAAACGCAGATCCAGAAATCGTTGCAGTAGATTTAGTTGGACAAGCAGAACATGGGTACAATTCACCAGCTTGGCTTTGGACAACAAGTAAAGAATTAGCGGAAAAAGTTATTAAAAGAGTGCCTGAGCTTATTGCTGATCTTCCTGAGTTACCAAGAACTAATGCTGAAGCTGCTTGGAGAGATTACGGAGAAGTTGTTCTTTGTGATACAGACGAGGAAATGGCTACTATTAGTGATGAGTACGCACCAGAACACTTAGAAGTTCAAACTAAAAACTTAGAATGGTTTCACAAAAGATTAAAAAATTATGGTTCTTTATTTATTGGTGAAGAAACAACTGTTGCTTATGGTGATAAATGTTCAGGAACAAACCATATTCTTCCGACTAAAGGTGCTGGAAGATATACGGGTGGTTTGTTTGTTGGTAAGTTTATCAAAACTTTAAGTTTCCAAAGAATGACTAAAGAATCTACTGAACTTGTTGGAGCAGCTGCTGCTAGACTTTCAAGATATGAAGGGATGGAAGCTCATGCAAGAACTGGTGATGTTAGATTGAAAAAATACGGTTACTAAACAATTTATTAAATAGGATTTTATATGAAAAAATTTGAAGAAGTAATGAGCGTCAGCAATGAAATTGAAAACATCACTGCTGAAGAAGCAAAGAAGAAATTAAATGATCCTAATGTTCAATTTATTGATGTTAGAGATAAAGAAAGTTTTTCTAAAGGGACTATTGGAAATGCAATGCATTTAGATAGAGGTTTGCTAGAATTTTACTTGGCTGAAGGAAGTCCTATTGAAAACGATACTTTTAAAAATAATCCTGACAAAGAATATGTTGTATTTTGTGGTTTAGGTGGTCAAGGAACTCTTGCTACAAAAACAATGAAAGAAATGGGAATTAAAAACGTTAAAAATATTACAGGCGGTATGTCTGAATGGGATAAGTTAAAAGATTAGTCCTTAATTAAATCTAAAACATCAACACCTATTTGCTTAAGTATATGTATTAAGTCTATAGGTACCCAGTTTTCTCTAATTTTACCTTCGTGGTGATGGTAAAAATCCATTACTCTCATAGTTACGTTTTGATTATCAGATTTGTATCCTAACCAGTCATCTGATCCATAAACTGCTTGAATGCTATGCCAGCCAGCAGTCATTGAAAAATTTCCATCACCAAGTTCACAGTAATGTCCTAGTTTCCAATAATTTCTTTCTTTAAAAGTTTTTCTAAATGGTAACTGATGATTATCAACAAATCCCTCTAGGTTTCTTCCTGTACCTATTCCACTTGGTCCATACCATATCATTTTATCATGCCAAAATTCACTTTGTGGATGATTAATTAATTTTTCTTTTAATTCTTTATCTGAATTAGTTTCCAACTCTGGCTTTATGTTCAAGCTTCTTTGCATTGTTAAAGATTGGTCTAAACTTGCTTCAGAAACTTTCATATCTTTTTCAAAATAATTTACACCATCGGTATTAATTGGATTTAGCCAATTTCCCTCTGAACCTCTTGAAGGTTTAATTGGATTTTTTCCTGTTTGAAATATAAAATCTAATAAATCAATTAAGATATAGCTCTCTACAATTTTATCATTTTTCAATTCATGGACTTCACAGCATTTAAGATTTACCATTTTATTAATTGGCTTTATTCCGAATATAGATTTCTTGAATGTTCCTGAAAGCATAGATACTGATCCAACTTGAACTTTGTCTCTAAATGTACCTCCAATGACTATTTGTTCTCTCCTCTCAATGTCTGGGAAAGCTTCAAATAAAGGTAGCCAAAATTTTTCTTTAAAAGTATTTGCACCCTCAAATTCATTAACAGGGTGAAAACAATTAACTTTTACATCTTTATCAAAATAATTTTCTATGTTTTGATCTAATTTAGATATTCCACCTTCTATGATTGTTTTTAAGTAGCCTCTTACTTTTGTTTTATTATTGAAATTTTCTTCAGGTGTAATTTCTAATTTTTTTACACCTTGCTGTTCTTTTAAACCTGTATCAAATTGTTGTATTGGCATTTATAATAATTTAAGTAGGGTTAATATCATAATTCAATTAGAAAAACATATGGAAAATAGGTTAGCAAAATTTAATGAGCTAGTTCCAAGCACACTACCCTTTGTGGAAGGAAAACTTGAAGGTCACAAAGAAAGAAAAAATTATTCTATAGTTGGACCTGGTGTAGCTGAAGATAGCAAACAATTTATAAAAATTGCTATGCCTCATAGTTTTAATTTAGGCGCTGTGTCAGCACTTCCCCAAAATGGTTCGGGCCTACATAGTCATACAACTGCAGAAGTATTTGTTATTTATTCTGGTAGATGGAGATTTTATTGGGGAGCAGAAGGAAAAGATGAAACAATTTTGAATGCTGGTGACATAATTTCAATGCCAACTAACATGTTTAGAGCATTTGAAAACGCAGGTGACGAAGAAGGATTAATTTTTGTTGTTTTAGGTGGAGATGATCCTGGAATTATAACTTGGGTTCCAAGTGTTTTGGAAAAAGCAAAAAAAACTGGTATGGCACTTTTAAATGATAATTCGTTAATTGATTTATCTATTAATCAAATTCCAGAGGGAAAAACAATTCTTGAGCCTATTTCTCAAGAAGAAATAAAAAAATTTGATAACTACAAATTAGATCAACTAGAAAAATTTATATGTAAAGGTAATGAAAATTCAAAATATGAGAATAAACTAAATGAGAATATTAATTTAATTCAAATTCTTGGAAATAAATTTGAAAAGAAGGAATTCTCTCCAGTTATAAATCAAGATACAGGATTTAATCTTTCAATATTAAAATCCAGTAAAGGCCATATTGCTAATTTAAAATTTGAAAAACCTACAATAATGTTCTCAAGAACTGGAAAATGGGAAATAATGATTGATGATTTTCAGTGTGTTTTGAATGCTAAAGATACAATTTCTATTCCAATTAATTCTAACGTTAATATTAAAATAGATGAAAATGAGGAATGTTACTTAAATTGTGTAACACAAATCTAATGAAAGGTTTTGATCCAAAATATAAAAACTTTCCTGATTACATACTTAAAATAACTAAACAAATTTGGGAGAACAAAGATGTTGAGTCTATTGGTCAATTTTATAGCGATAACATTCCAGTTAGATCACCTTTTGGTGTCACGTATGGAAACAAACCTGTGATTGATGCTACTTATGCGACCTTAAAAGAATTTCCTAACAGACAATTGCTTGGAGAAGATGTGATTTGGAATGGAAATGATGATATCGGTTATCATTCATCTCATAGAATTTTAAGTAAAGGAACACATCTTGGTGATGGCTCATACGGCAAACCAACTGGTAAAGATATTTATTATAGAGTAATTGCTGATTGTGCATGTAAAAATAATCAAGTCTATGATGAATGGATTGTTCGTGATCAAGGTGCAATGGTAAGACAAATAGGATTTACACCGAAAGATTTTGCTCAAATGCTTATAGATAAAGAAGGCGGCGTTGAAAAAGCAAAACAATTATTTAATTCAAATTCTGAGATGAATTCAGATTACAAACAAGGCGTTGTACCTGTTGATTCTGCTGGAGGTAAATACTCCAAAATATTAAAAAATATCTTTAAAGATGATTATGATTTTTCAGATTATGCAAGAGCTGTAACTATTTATTGGCCTGGAAACAAAATTGGGCATGGAAGAGAGGATATAATCAAATTTTGGAATGCTTTGAAAAATACTTTGAGTGATATGAGGTTTTCTGTTGAGCACATTGGTTATTTAGAAGAACCAGACAAAAATCCTAAAGCATCAATACGATGGTTTCTGGAAGGTAAACACTCTAAAGACACTGAAGAATTTGGAGAAAAATCAAATAAAAATATTTTTATAATGGGTATAAACCATGCAGAAATAATTGAGGGAAATGTTATAAGAGAATGGGTTTTGTTTGACGAGGTTGCAATTTGGAAACAAATTTTAATGAAATAAATTATGAGTAAAATTAAAACAACGCATGTAGGAAGTTTACCAAGATCAAATGAGTTATCCGACCTGTTATTCAAAAAAGATCAAAAAAAGAAAATAGATTTAAATCAATTTGATGAAATTGTTCAAAGAGATGTAGATAATATTGTTAAAAAACAAATAGAGGTTGGAATTGACTATATTAGTGATGGTGAAATGTCTAAGATTAGCTATGCAACTTATGTTAAAGATAGAATTGATGGCTTTTCAGGGGAGAGTGAAAGAAAAGCGCCAAAAGATTTAGATGACTTTCCATCTTTTAAAGAAAGAATTGCAAGAACAGGTGGTACTCCTACTTACACAAGACCTTGTTGTACAAGTGAATTAAAAATTAAAGATAAGACTTCTTTAACAAAAGATATAAATAATTTTAAACAAGCTTTAGAAAAAAATAATCATAAATATGCGTTCATGAATGCTGCTTCTCCAGGAGTTATTTCAGCTTTCTTGCCCAATAAATTTTATAAAAATGATGATGAATATTTAGAAAATTTATCTAACCTGATGAAAGATGAATATGAAGAAATTACATCAAATGGATTAAAGCTTCAGTTAGATTGTCCAGATTTAGCACTTGCAAGACACATGACTTTTAAGGATTTATCTGAGGATGAATTTTTAATAAGAGCAGAAAAACAAATAGAATGTTTAAACAACGCTATTAGTAATATTGATAGCTCCAAAATAAGAATGCACATTTGCTGGGGTAATTATGAAGGACCCCATTTACACGATATTGCGCTAGAAAAAATTATGCCAATAGCTTTAAAGGCAAATATACAAACCTACTTAATTGAGTCGTCAAATCCAAGACATTCTCATGAGTGGCAAATTTTTGAAAATTTAAAAATTCCAAAAAATAAAATAATTGCTCCTGGAGTAATCGACTCAACCACAAACTTTGTCGAACATCCCGAGGTTGTAAAAAATAGAATTGTAACTTATTCAAAAGTAATTGAGAAAGATCAACTGGTTGCTGGAACAGATTGTGGTTTTAGCACCTTTGCTGGCTTTGGAAATGTTGATGAAAATATTGTTTATAAGAAGCTAGAGTCTTTGGTACATGGCGCAGAACTTGCGTCAAAAGTGATTTAATTTCCTCTTTA
>CACCIT010000007.1 GCA_902546145.1 uncultured Pelagibacteraceae bacterium
ATTTTCAACCAACACATCAATTGTTCTATTTTCTAATTTTTTGTTCATTTGGGTTTGATTTTCAGATAATAAATTTTGAATAAATTCTAATCTTTTCATTGAAATTTTTTTATCAATTAAATCTAAACCTTCTGCCTTTGTCCCAGGCCTTGGACTAAAAATAAATGAGTAAGAATTTATAAAATTAACTTTTTTAATTAAATCGACTGTACTTTGGAAGTCTTCTTCAGTTTCACCTGGATAACCAATAATAAAATCACTTGAAAATTCAATTGATTGATTAATTTTTTTCAATTCGTCATAAACTTTTAAATAATGATCTATTTTATGTTTTCTATTCATTAACTTTAAAATCCTATCTGATCCACTCTGAACTGGAAGATGGACTAAAGGCATTAACTTTTTAGAAATTTTATATACTTCAATTAAATCATCAGTCATATCTTTTGGATGCGAAGTTGTGTATCTAATTCTTTTTACATCTTTAATCTTTTCAATTTCTATAATCAAATCAGATAGTCTTTTACTATTATCATTGTAAGCATTTACATTTTGTCCCAAAAGTATGATTTCTTTTGCTCCATTATCTGTCAAATAATTTGCCTCCTCAACTATTTGATTGAATGGTCTAGAATATTCTGGTCCACGAGTATATGGAACCACACAAAAATGACAAAACTTATCACATCCTTCTTGAATAGTTAAAAAAGACGAAACCTTGCCTGACTCATTCTTTATTTTACTAAAATATTTAAATTTTGAAACAGCATCAAAATCTGTTTGTTCAATTTTTTTTCTTTTTTCAATATGATCCAGAATTGTTTCGTTAATCTTATGATAGGCTTGAGGGCCAATTACTAAATCTATATAAGGCTCACGTTTAAGCATCTCTTGGTTTTCTGCTTGAGCAACACACCCTGCTATTATTACTAATGGTTTTTTTTTGGCTCTAAAGCTTTTTTTAACCCTTCCTATTTCAGAATAAACTTTTTCTTTTGCTTTATCTCTAATGTGACAAGTGTTTAATAAGTAACAGTCAGCTTCTTCTAGGTTTTCACTTTTTTGATAACCAATTTTCTTTACTGAATCAAAAATTCTATTTGAATCATATTCATTCATTTGACAACCAAACGTTTTTATGAAAATTTTTTGCATTTTAATTTAGGATTTTTTTTTTATCCCATAGAGTTCAAGCTTATGATCAACTAAAGTGTAACCATATTTATCTGCTACCTTTTTTTGAAGTTTTTCGATTTCTTCATCTACAAATTCTATTATTTCACCTGACTTCACATCTATTAAATGGTCATGATGTCCTTCATTAAGCTCTTCATACCTAGCTTTTCCTCCTTTAAACTCATGCTTAGTAAGTATTCCAGATTCTTCAAATAATTTTACTGTTCTGTAGACGGTAGCAATACTTATTTTATTATCAATCTTTGAAACTCTATTGTAAAGTTCATCAACATCAGGATGATCAGTAGACTCGGACATGACCTGAGCAATTATTTTTCTCTGATCTGTCAATTTCACACCTTTTGCTAAACATTTTTGCTCAATTGTTTCAGACATAATTTAATTTTAACTTATATAAATAGGGTTAATCAAATTTTTTTTAATTTTAAATTTATCACACAAATAAGGGACATTTTCATATTTTACATCTTTTTCACCTTTAAAATCTTCTAAGCTATAGCAATAATAATCAATATTTTTTGCTAATTTGAGAGCCTTCACAACAGAAATAGAATTTCTAATCCCTGCAAAACTTCCTGGGCCTCTGTTGATGTATATTTTATTAATATCCTTCAATTCAAATTTATTTAATTCTAAAAATTCTTTTATTATCAAAGTTAATTTTTCGTAATTTATTTTAGTATTCTCATGAGTAATATTGTAAATATGATCATTAGCTATGATCATTAAAAAAATTTTATCTCCAGCTACATCAATTATAAGTTTATTCATTTTATCTTTGTTTTTTAGTTTTAGTTCTAAATCAGATGAAAATAATATCAAATTTTATTCAGAAGATAATGGGATTTTATCAATAATGTATCATCGTTTTAATGAACGTAAATACCCGTCAACTAATATTAATATGGAGGTATTTAAGAAGCACTTAGAAATTGTTAAAAATTCTAAATATAATTTTCTTAATCCTAATGAATTTGATTTAAAATTTAAAACTTCAAAATCAGAAAAAGAAGTTTTGATAACAATTGATGATGCATTTGAATCATTTTACAGTGAAGCTTGGCCATATTTAAGAGATAACAAAATTCCATTTATACTTTTTGTTTCAACAGAACCAGTTGGGAACAAAGGTTATATGACCTGGGATCAAATTAGAGAAATTGATGCAGTGGATTTTTCTTTAA
Source organism: uncultured Pelagibacteraceae bacterium (assembly GCA_902546145.1). Taxonomy (GTDB): domain Bacteria; phylum Pseudomonadota; class Alphaproteobacteria; order Pelagibacterales; family Pelagibacteraceae; genus Pelagibacter. The sequence goes on from CACCIT010000007.1 coordinate 2,382, forward strand.
TTGGACATCATTCACATAGCCACGAATACCTAATAGAAGAAACTGAAGAAAATTTCATTTTAGATATAGAAACTGCAAACAAGATTTTTAAAAAAGAACTTAATTATATTCCTAGTCTATTCTCTTATCCATTTGGCGAATATTCTAAATTTATGAGAGATTATATTTCTCAAAACTTTGAATACGCATTTGGTCAACATTCGGGGGTTATTGATCTTAACAAAAATAAATTTGAACTACCAAGATTTCCGATAAATGAAAAATATGGAGAGCTTAAAAGATTTAAATCTATAATTAATTATTATCCTTTAGAATATAAAAGTTTATCTCCAAGTGAAAAACAACTTACAATAAATGACAATCCACCAAATTTTAAAGTTGAATTTTTTAAAGAACAAAAAAATTTAAGCAATATTACATGTTATTCCAACGAAGGAGACCAGTGGGATAAATCTAAAACTAATTTATCTAATCAAATCTTAACTATTGAATTTAGAGAACCTTTTAAACCTAGAAGAGGCAGAATAAACTGTTCTTTAAACGATAATGGCAAATGGAGATGGTTTGGAGTTCAATTTCCAATCAAGAAAAATTAAATCAAGCTTTCTAGATCCTTACTAGATGGCAATAACCTAGCCTCATCAAAATCTTTCAATTTATTTTGACTGATTATTTTTTGTAATACTTCAATGTACTGACTTCCAGTTTCTGCATATTTATCTAAATGTTTAGATAAAATTAAACTATCAAGTGGTTTATCATCACTTCTCAATTCACTTCTAGCTTTTCTCAGATTTATGTAGGATTTATGAGTATTTAAATTTCTTAAGTATGCTCTTACAGATAATTGTAAACTATTAAATTTCATTACTTTATGAGTTTCGCCTTTCTCAGCTTCTTTGGGCTTTAAACCTTCACCTGACCATGTCCATTGACCAAATAAAGCATTTCCTTTTCTTGCAAATCTTGAAGTTCCCCAACCTGTTTCTTTTGCTGCTTGTGCAATTGCTAACGAAGCTGGAATTTCATCCATTCTTACCTTTAATGATGAAAAATCATTTTGCCTAACACCATATTGCTTAAATTTTTTTTCAAGCCATTTTTTTTCGATGTCGGTATTGCTACTTTTATTTAAAATCGTAAAGAGTCTTTTTCTATCTATTCTAATTTTAGTGTTTTCTTTAACAACCAATGGGAGGATTATTTTAATAAACATCTCTTTTTTTTTCTTTGAACTAGAGATGTCATTTATTTCGTTTGGAAGAAGTCCTATATCAATAGGCTTTACAAGTTTATTTTCTCTCACATCTTTTAAGTTATAGTTTACTTCTTTAAATAATGAATTAATTTCTGAGGTTGTATACCTAACTAAATTAATTTCTGAATTATTTTCCTCTAAAATATCATAAAGTAAATCCATCTCATCTACTTCACCTGAAACATCTTCTTCAATTAAGCTATTTGTATTAAGTTTTTTTAATAAAAGATTTTTAGAATTATTTGTAAATTCTTTATGATTAAAATTTTTTTCAGCAAAGTTAATAAAAATCGGTGTTACATAAAAAAATGAGATTAAAAAAATCCCACTTAACATAAATCTAGAAATAGAATTAATACTTTTATTTTTACTAAATTGAAATTTGATTAAATTTTTTTTCATAAACTTTTATATTGCAACAACTTCTTTTACCTCTGGAAGATAGTGACATAGAAGATTTTGTACTCCTTGCTTTAAAGTCATTGTCGAGCTTGGACAGCCTGAACAACTTCCTTGTAATTGTACTTTTACTATTCCGTCTTTAAATTCTTTAAATTTTATATCACCACCATCTCTTGCAACTGCAGGTCTAATTTTTTGGTCTAAAATTTTTACAATTTTTTCCTCAATTTCACTCAAATTGTTATTTTTTTCCTCTTCATTTTCATCAATGACGTATTCTTTACCATCTAAATAAAAATCGTTTATTAATGAAATAACAATATGTTTAATTTCGTCCCATTTAATTTGGTCATTTTTGTTTACTGAAATAAAATCCTGTCCTAAAAAAATACCCTCAACCCCATTGACTGATAAGATATTTCTGACCAAATCATTATTTATTTGATCTTTATTTGTGATTTCGTAAGGACCACTATTTGATACTTTCTTCCCAGGAAGAAATTTCAAAGAATTAGGATTTGGTGTTATTTCAGTTTGTACAAACATGTTGTAATTATATATAGAGCTTATTTCTAAAATTTAAACTTGATATTTAAATTATATTAAAATCCTAGTATTTCTTTAATTCTATCTATCTTTTTTGATGCAATTGAGTTTGCTTTTTCAACTCCTTCTAGAAGGATTTTATCTAAATAAGGTTGATCATTTAAAAGTTTTTTTATTTCCAAAGATATAGGTTCAATCTTTTTGACCAATAAATCAGAAAGTTGATTTTTAAATTCAGAAAAATTTTTACCTGAAAAATTTTCGACTGTATTTTGTAAAGTTGAATTATTTAAGCTAGAATATATACCAAGAAGGTTTCTTGCTTCTAACCTCTCATTTAATTCTTCGACACTACTTGGCATTGGTAACGGATCAGTTTTTGCTTTTTTTATTTTGTTTACAATTGCATCTCTGTCATCTGTTAAATTAATTCTACTTAAATCTGATAATTCAGATTTACTCATCTTTTTTGATCCATCTTTTAAACTCATAATTCTAGAAAATTCTTTTTGAATTAAAGGCTCAGGCACTTGCAAAAAATTATCTTGATCAAAATCGTTATTAAACTTTTGAGCGATATCTCTACACAGCTCAAGATGTTGTTTTTGATCATCGCCAACAGGGACGTGAGTCGCGTCATACAAAAGAATATCTGCTGCCATTAAAACAGGATATGAGTACAGTCCTACGCTTGCTTTCTCTTTATCTTTACCAGCTTTTTCCTTGAATTGTGTCATTCTATTTAACCAACCCATTCGAGCAACACAGCTCAAGATCCAAGCTCCCTCTGAATGAGCTGCTACACCAGATTGATTAAAAATAATGCTTTTTTTAGGATCAATTCCACTTGCTATAAAAGTAGCTACAGTCTCTCGAATATTATTTTTTAGCTCTTTTGGGTCTTGTTTAACTGTAATTGCGTGCAAATCAACCACACAGAATATGCAATCATTGTCAGCGTCATTATTAAGGTCTACAAAGTTTTTGATTGCACCTAAATAATTACCCAAGTGAAGATTACCTGTTGGCTGAACACCAGAAAATATTTTTTTACCCATATTTTTAATAGTTTAATTTAATATCACTAATTTTAAAAGCTTTGATCAAATAACAAATAAATATGTAAAAGAATAGTGCAAATAATACACTTAAGATTAGATAAATTGATTTAAAGCTATAATAAAATGAAAGTTGATTTTCAAAAAAGTTCAATAGAAAATTAAAGAATAATCCCATTAAAATTGATGCAAAAATTATTTTAAAGAAATTTAAAAAAAAGTTATTTTGAAAGTAGAATAAATTATTATTTTTTAAATAAATAAATAACACTACTGCATTAAACCATGACGAGATTGAAGTTGCGATTGGAATTATAATAAAACCTATTTTGTTAAAATAATAAATACTGATCAAAATATTTAAAAAGACCGAAATTAACGAAATATAAAATGGTATTTTTGTATTATGATTAGCAAATAAAAAACTTGAAAAAACTTTTATCAAAGCAAAAGCGGGTAAACCTAAAGCAAAATAAAATAAAGCAAGACTTGAATTATTAACAGATTCTATATTAAAATTACCATAACCAAACAACGCTGAAATTATTTGCTCTGAACCAATCATTAAAGCTATTGTTGCTGGAATACTTAAAAATAAACTAAGCTCTAAAGCTTTGTTTTGAACAAGAGAAATTTTTTCTTCATTTTTAGAGTCTACAAACCTTGAAAGTTGTGGCAGAATCACAACTCCAATGGCAATACCAGCTATCGCTAGATTAATCTGATAAATTCTGTCTGCGTAATAAAGATAAGAAACTGCGCTAGCTTGAAAGGAAGCAATAATTGTTCCAACCAAAATATTGATTTGTGTCACGCCAGATGAAAAAATGCTCGGTAATAGTTTTTTAAAAAAAAACTTTACTTTTTCATCAATTGCTAACTTAAAATTAAATTTAAATGAAAAAAATCTTTTAACAAAATAATATAAAAAAATTAATTGTAAGAATCCTGCTAAAGATACACCATAAGATAAATAGTAAACAAGCTCATCTCCTAAAGCTTTAGAAAAAAATAAAACAATAATTAAAATAACATTTAATAGAATTGGTGCTGCTGAAGCTGCAGCAAATTTATTATGAGAATTTAATATTGCAGAAAAAAAAGATGCTAAACTAATAAATAATAAAAAAGGAAAAGTAATCCTTGTTAAACTTATAGCTAAATCCATTTTTTCTAAATCATCTATAAAACCTGGGGCAATAATTGATACAAATCCAGGCATAAAAATCTGAACGAATATTGTTAAAATTAAAAGACCTAAAAACAAAAGATTAAAAATATTATTTGCAAAATCGTTCGCAGATTTTTTTCCTTTGTTCATTTCAGAAGTATAACTAGGCACAAAGGCTGCATTGAAAGTTCCTTCTGAGAATAATCTTCTAAATGTATTTGGAATTCGAAATGCTACAAAAAAAGCATCTGCTAACAAACCTGTTCCAAGAAATATTGCAATTAATATATCTCTAATATATCCAAGCAATCTGCTAATGATGGTATAAAAGCCAAATGTGCCTGTTGACTTAATTAAGTTCATAAATCATATTAGTCTTAATTTTACCCTAATTGTATACTTATTATCAGAATATATAGATCAAATATTCCAAATAATAAAAAATATAAAATAGATAAAGTTTGTATTCAGTTTAATAAAAATGAAAAAAACAAAGATTGATCATTACACAGATAAAGAAGCTTTAGATTTTCATAAAGATAAGAAACCTGGCAAGATCGAAATAATTTCTTCAAAGAACATGACTACTAAAAGAGACCTTGCTCTTGCTTATTCTCCAGGGGTTGCTGCCCCAGTTAAAAAAATAAGTGAGGATCCAGAAGCAGCTTATGATTATACGAGTAAAGGAAATTTAGTAGCCGTAATTAGTAATGGTTCTGCAATTTTAGGATTGGGCAACTTAGGTGCATTAGCCTCTAAACCAGTTATGGAAGGAAAGGCAGTACTATTTAAAAGGTTTGCAGATATAGATTCGATAGATTTAGAAATAGACTGTAAAGACGCTAATGAAATTATCAATTCAATTAAAAACTTTGCTCCGAGTTTTGGAGGAATAAATTTAGAGGATATAGCTGCACCAGATTGTTTTATCATAGAGCAAAAACTTAAAGAAATATTAGATATTCCAGTATTTCATGACGATCAACATGGAACAGCAATTATCACAACAGCAGCTTTACTGAATGCACTCGACATAAGTGGAAAATCAATCAAAGATATAAAAGTTGTGGTTAATGGTGCGGGTGCTTCTGCTCAGGCTTGTACGGAGTTATTTATTAACTCGGGTGTTAAATCTGAAAATGTAATAATGCTAGATCGAAAAGGTGTGATTTATAAAGGAAGAGCGGAAGGTGTAGATCAATGGAAATCAAGATTTGCAATTAATACAAATTTAAGAACTTTAAGTGATGCAATTAAAGGGGCTGATGTTTTCTTAGGATTATCCTCAAAAGGTGTTTTGAAAAAAGAAATGGTTAAAAGCATGTCTAAAAATCCAATAATATTTGCATGTGCAAATCCTGATCCAGAAATTACACCAGAAGAAATAAATGAAGTAAGAGATGATGCAATTATTGCGACTGGAAGATCAGATTATCCCAATCAAGTAAATAATTTAATTGGATTTCCTTACATATTCAGAGGTGCGCTAGATGTAAGATCGAAAACAATTAATGAGGAAATGAAGGTTGCTGCTGCTAAAGCTATTGCAAAACTTGCTAGAGAAGATGTCCCAGATGAAGTTGTGGCGGCTATGGGAGGAGAAAGACCTCATTATGGCAAAGACTATATTATCCCATCAACTTTTGATCCAAGATTAATTAGTGTTATTCCAGCTGCTGTAGCTAAGGCAGCAATAGAAAGTGGAGTTGCTAGAAAAAAAATTGATAATTTTGAAAACTATAAAGAGCAACTTAAACAAAGATTAGATCCAACAGTTACAATTATGCAGGGTATAAATTCTTTCATTAAAAAAAATCAAAAAAGAATTGTTTTTGCAGATGGGGAAGATGAAAATACTTTAAAAGCTGCGATAGCATTTAAAAATTCAAAACTTGGTATTCCAATTTTAGTTGGTAAAGAAAGTAAAATTAAAGAGCAGATTAAAAATATCGGATACAGCGAGAATTTTGATATTGAGATAACTAATTCAAAAGATGAGGAAAAAAGAAAAAAATACGTAAATCATCTATTCAAAAAACTTCAAAGAGAGCAAGGTTTATTAGAACGAGATTGTGATCGAATGGTCAGAAATGACAGAGTTGTTTGGGCTACAAGTATGGTTGCTTGTGGAGATGCAGATGGAGCTGTAACTGGAAATACTAGACGTTTTGGAGCATCCCTTGAAAAAATAAAACAAGTTGTAGATGTTAGAAAAGGTGAAATAATGTTTGGCCTTAACATGGTTGTTAATAAAGGAAAAACAATTTTTATTGCAGATACAAGCGTTCACGAATACCCAACATCAGAAGAAATGGCAGAAATAGCAATTTCAGCAGCTCGAGTAGTGAGACTTTTTGGAATTGATCCAAAAATTGCATTTGTTTCACACTCTACATTTGGACAACCTTTAACGAGTAGAACAAAACATATTCGTACGGCAGTAGATATTTTAAAAGATAAACAAGTTAATTTTGAATTTGATGGTGATATGCAGCCTGATGTTGCTCTAAATCCTGATTATAAGGAACTTTATCCTTTTGCAAAAATAGTAGGTAAAGCCAATATCTTAATTATGCCTGGACAACATAGTGCAGCTATATCTTATAAACTAATGAAAACGTTAGGTGATACTAAAGTTATAGGACCATTATTAATTGGACTTGGTTTACCAATTGAAATTGCGCCTCTTAGGTCTTCAACATCAGAAATTATTAATTTAGCTTCAATTGCTGCTTATTCATCTGAGGTAATTGAATATAAAATTGATTAATTTTTTTGAATTCTCAAATCCTCAAGTAATAAAATACTTGCCACAACATCTTCAACATCTAGAATTTCTTTTGCTTCACTGATAACCATTTCTTTTTCTTCATCAGTTAAAGCTATTCCATAAACATAAATTTTCTTTTTATAAGTATCTATTTGATAGTTAGTTGCTTTGATATTTTTATTAACTATTAAAGCTGTTCTTAATTGAGAAGTGATAAGCAAATCTTTTGCTGATTGTTTAAAATTAAATTTCTCTTTTATTTTAATGTCATTTCTAACAGATCTAGCTCCTTTAGTTTCCCAAGCAATTTTTGTAATTTTTAATTTATCTTCAGGTTCATCTACTCTTCCAGTTATAAAAATTCTCCCATCTAAAACTTTTGATTTAACTTGTAAGAAATGTTTTTTGTCCAAAGCAAGTATTTTAGTTGAAATAGTTTTTTGCATAATAGAATCATCTATTTGAGTTCCAACTGTTCTTGGATCCATCGCAACTGATACACCAGTTCCAAATAAACCAGATGAACCAACTCCAGCAGCACAACCGGTCAAAACAATTGATAAAAGAATAATTATTAAATTTTTAATTCTCATTTTTTAATTTTAAGCAAAAATTATAAACTACTTTTTTTGAAATATTTTTATTACTGGTAATTAAGTCTGTAATTTCTTTCGTACTTAATTTGTTGATCATTTTTTTAATCAAATTAATATCTGATTCACTTAGCTTTTGTGAAGTATTTTCTTCTTTTTTTTCAGAAATTACTATTGTTAATTCGCCTTTTAATTCATTATTAAATAATTCTAATTCATTAATATTCTTTCTAGTATACTCCTCGTATAGTTTGGATATCTCCCTACAAAACACTACTTTTCTTCCAGCAAAAAATTTTTTAAATCCTGGAATAATTTTGTTTACTTTTTTTGATGATGAAAAGAAAACTAAACTGTGGTTAAAGTTTGATAGTTTTTTTAATTCATCTTCTATTTGATTTTTTTTTTCTGGTAAGAAACCGTAAAAAAAATATTTGTCAGAAAATCCACTTGCTGCAACAGCAGTTGTGACTGCTGAGGGTCCAGGTATTGAAAATATATTAAGATTATTTTTTATACATTCATTTACTAGAATTAAACCTGGATCAGAGATACCTGGTGTTCCTGCATCAGATATAAGTGAAATTAATTTACCTGATTTTAAATATTCAATTATCTGTAATGAATTTTTTTTTTCATTAAATTTATGATTTGAAATTAATTTTGATTTAATTTGATATTTATCTAATAAATTCTTAGAAACGCGAGTATCTTCACAAAGTATATAATCTGATTTTTCCAGAACCTCTAATGATCTAAATGATATATCTTTTAAATTGCCTATTGGTGTTGCTACTAAATAAAGCCCATTTTTATAATCATTTAATTTAAATTGTGTTTTTGTGATCATAATTCAGCTTTAAGATTATATAATAACATTAAAATGAAAAAGATTATCAAAATTATTTCTATTTCTTTATTTCTCTTATTCTTAAACTTCTTAAACTTAGTTTATGCCAATGAAAAAATAAAAATTGGACTGTTGGTTCCGATGACTGGTGAAAATAAAGATCTAGGGTCATCTATTATTAAGGCTGTCAATTTAGCTGTAAAAGACATTAATAATGATTTCATTGAAATTTATCCAAAAGATACCGCAACAAGAGCTAACCAAACTCTTAGGTCTGCTTTTGAATTAAAACAAATGGGAATAAAAATTGTTATTGGACCAATATTTCATGAAAGTTTAACTTATTTAGATGAGATGAAAGATTTAACTTTTTTATCATTAACAAATAAAACTTTAGATTTACCTGAAAATGTAATTTCTGCTGGAATAAATTCCACTTCACAGTTTAATACTATAAAAAAATTTTTAGATAATAATGATTTACAAAAAACTCTTTTTTTAACACCAATTAAAAATTTTGAGTTTGAAGTCAAAGATGGTGTTAAAAATTCAAAAATAAAAGTTTTTAAAAATTTTGAATACAATACTGAACCAACAAAACTTACAAAACAAATTGAGGAAATAACTAAATATAAAATTAGAAAACAAAATCTAACGGATGAAATAAGAAGAATTCAAGAGTCAAATGAACCAAATAAAGAAAGAAAAATAAAAAATTTAGAAAAAAGATACACGATTGGAAATGTAAATTTTGATGCAGTTGTTATATCTGACTTTGATGAAAGTCTTAAAAGTGTTGCAACTTCTTTACTCTACACTGATGTGTCTCCAAAAAATAAATACTTTATTACCCTTAACCAATGGTTTGATGAAAGTTTAATGGAAGAAACAAATATTCAACCAATTTATTATCCATCCATTAATAAAGAAAATTTTGATGATTATAAAATCAAATATTTTAATGCTTTTAATGAAAACCCATCCCATCTCTCACTGTTAAGTTATGATTTAGTTGGTTTAGTATATTATCTTTCATTGAAATCAGATCTTTCGAAAATGGATAAATTATTTAAGAAAAAAAATTCATTTAAAGGAAAAATAGGAATTTTTGATATTCAAGATAACAAAATTAATCACAGATTAAATTTTTACAAAATAGAAGATAAAAAACTTACAGAAATCTTTTAAGCTTTTTAAAAGCTTGATGGCGATGGTCTATTTTGTATTTTTGAGATGGTTTCATTTCACCAAATGTTTTAGATTTTTTTAGTGGGATAAAAATTGGATCATATCCAAATCCATTTTCTCCTTTTTGCTCATTTGATATTCGACCCTCAACTTTGCCTACGACACAAGCAATTTTTTTATTCAAATAAGATATTGATAAAGCACAAACAAATCTTGCTTTAATTTTTTTATTTTTCCAATTCTTATCTTTTTTATCCAACTCTCTAAATACTTTTTTAATAGCTTTATTAAAATCCCCCGATTTTCCTCCCCATCGTGCAGAATAAATTCCAGGTCTTTTGTCTAAATGATCTATCTCCAAGCCAGAATCATCAGCCAAACATATCAGGCCAGTCTTTCTAGAGAAATGTTTTGATTTAATAAAAGAGTTTTCCTCAAAAGTTTTTCCATTTTCAGCAGGACTTTTAAGTTTAAAGTTAGAAGTAGAGTAAATTTTAATATAATTTGGTAATAAACTCTTAATTTCTCTTAATTTACCCTTGTTGTTAGTACCTATTAGTAATTCTTTAATTTTTTGCTTAGACATCTAGAAATATTTAAAATCCTTACCATATATGGGGTTATGGAAAAAGAAGAAAACCAAAACAATACTCCAACAGACGAAAATCAAAATTTAGAAAAAGAAACAGAAAAACTCGAGGAAAGCTCAGCAGGTGAAAATAAACAAGAAACACCTCAAAAAAATAGAGAAGAGATTAAAGAACCAACTCCAGAGCAAAAAATTGCTGAACTAGATGATAAACTGGCACGCACTTTTGCTGAAATGGAAAATCAAAGAAGAAGATTTGAAAAAGAAAAAGAGGATGCCTTTGAGTATGGGGGTTTTAGCTTTGCTAAAGAAGCATTAAATTTAATTGATAACTTAGATCGTTCCAAACATGTTTTAGAAAGCGATGACAAGTTAAAAGAAACAGACGCTTTAAAGAAGACACTGGAGCATTTAGAAATAATAAAGAAAGATTTAATTTCTATTTTTGAAAAAAATAATATTAAACCAATTGATTGTATTAACAAAAAACTAGATCCTAACTTTCATCAAGCAATGATAGAGATTGAAGATGACGCTAAAGAAGCTGGAACAATTGTTCAAGAAATTCAAAAAGGCTTCACCATTAAAGATAGACTTCTAAGACCTTCATTAGTTGGCGTCTCAAAAAAAGTTGTTAAAAAAGAAGAAAAAACTGAACAAAATCAAGAAAATTCAGGAGATAAATAATAGTGAGATCAACTTGTAGTTTCAAATTTAAACCCTATATGACGAAAGAGAGACATTAATATTATGAGCAAAATAATTGGAATAGACTTAGGAACAACCAATTCTTGTGTTGCAGTAATGGAAGGTACACAAGCTAAAGTTTTAGAAAATGCAGAGGGAGCAAGAACAACGCCTTCTGTAGTTGCATTTACTGATGAAAATGAAAAACTAATAGGTCAACCTGCAAAAAGACAGGCAGTAACAAATCCGGAAAACACAATTTTTGCAGTTAAAAGATTAATTGGAAGAAATTTTGATGATCCAACAGTAAAAAAAGATGTTGAATCTGCACCATTTAAAATAGTTAACTCTGAAAAAGGTGACGCCTGGATTGAAGCAAAAGGAGAAAAATATTCTCCATCTCAAATCTCTGCTTTCATTTTACAAAAAATGAAAGAGACAGCAGAAAAATATTTAGGATCAGAAGTAACAAAAGCTGTAATTACTGTACCAGCATATTTTAACGATGCACAAAGACAAGCTACAAAAGATGCGGGTAAAATTGCAGGACTAGAAGTTTTGAGAATTATCAACGAACCAACTGCTGCATCGCTAGCTTATGGTTTAGATAAAAAACAAAATAAAAAAATTGCTGTATACGATCTAGGTGGAGGAACATTTGATGTTTCTATACTTGAGTTAGGTGATGGTGTATTTGAAGTTAAATCAACTAATGGTGACACTTTTTTAGGTGGTGAAGATTTTGATAATGCTATCGTTGATTATTTAATTTCTGAATTTAAGAAAGATAATGGTATTGATCTTAAATCAGATAAACTTGCTTTACAAAGATTAAAAGAAGCGGCTGAAAAAGCGAAAATAGAATTATCATCTGCAGAACAAACGGATATAAATTTACCATTTATAACTGCAGATAAGACTGGTCCAAAACACATCAATTTAAAGATGACTAGAGCAAAACTTGAGGCTTTAGTTGAAGACTTAATTGCTAGAACAATGCCTCCATGTAAGACTGCTTTAAAAGATGCAGGAATTACTGCAAGTGAGATAGATGAAGTGGTTATGGTAGGTGGTATGACTAGAATGCCAAAAGTTATAGCAGAAGTTAAAAACTTTTTTGGAAAAGACCCTAATAAGAGTGTAAATCCTGATGAAGTAGTTGCAATGGGCGCCGCTATTCAAGCAGGTGTGTTACAAGGGGATGTTAAGGACGTTCTTTTATTAGATGTAACACCATTATCACTAGGGATTGAAACTCTTGGTGGAGTTTCAACAAAATTAATTGATAAAAATACAACAATTCCAACTAAAAAAAGCCAAGTTTTCTCAACCGCTGAAGATAATCAACCAGCTGTTTCTATTAGAGTTTTACAAGGTGAAAGAGAGATGGCAACTGATAACAAGTTATTAGGTAATTTTGAATTGGTAGGTATTGCGCCAGCTCCAAGAGGAGTTCCTCAAATTGAAGTTACATTTGATATTGATGCAAATGGTATCGTAAATGTTTCGGCAAAAGACAAGGGAACAGGTAAAGAGCAGAAGATACAAATTCAAGCTTCTGGTGGATTGAGTGATGAAGAAATTGAAAAAATGGTCAAAGATGCTGAAGCTAATAAAGAAGCAGACAAAAAGAAGAGAGAGTCAGTTGATGTTAGAAACCAAGCGGATACTTTAATACATTCAACAGAGAAGAACTTGAAAGAACATGGATCAAAAATTTCAGATGCAGAGAAAAAAGCAATTGAAGATGCATCCTCTGCAGTAAAAGAAGCTCTAAAAGGTGAAGACGTTGAAGATATCAAGAAAAAAACAGAAACTTTAGTTCAAGCTTCAATGAAGCTTGGAGAAGCAATCTATAAATCACAACAAAGTGCTAAACCAGAATCAGGGAAAGATGATGGTGAAGATGATACAGGTAAAAAAGACGAGAATGTTGTTGATGCTGATTTCGAAGAAGTAAAAGACGAGAATAAAGAAAAAAGCGCATAAACTGACATTTAATTGTCTGGGGTAATTTGATGGCTAAAAGAGACTATTATGATGTCCTAGGCGTTAAGAAGAGCGCAAGTCCTGATGAGCTTAAATCCGCATATAGAAAACTAGCAGTCAAATATCATCCAGATAAAAATCCAGGTGATTCAAAAGCTGAAGAAAAGTTTAAAGAAGCTAGTGAAGCTTACGGAATACTCTCAGATAAAGAAAAAAAACAGAACTACGATAACTTTGGACATGCTGCTTTTGAGAATGGCGGTGGTAGACCAGGCGGTGGTTTTGGTGGTTTTAGTGGAGCTGATTTTTCAGATATTTTTGAAGATTTTTTTGGAGATTTTGGTGGTGGAGGGAGATCAAGAAACAGAAGGTCAAATAATAGAGGTTCAGATTTAAGGTACGATTTATCAATTTCGTTAGAAGAAGCTTATCATGGGAAAAAACAAGATATAAAATTTGCAACTACTGAACAATGTGGAACTTGCAAAGGTAATGGTTCAGAACCGGGTTATTCTCCAGACAGATGTTCTTATTGTGGAGGAAATGGAAGAATAAGATCTAACCAGGGATTCTTTACTGTTCAACAAACATGTCCACAATGTAATGGTAATGGTGAGGAAATTACTAATCCATGTAATGATTGTAATGGTCAGGGCAAAAAACAAGCATCCAAAAAAATATCTGTGACTATTCCTAAAGGTGTTGATGATGGCACAAGAATAAGACTTGCCGGAAAAGGTGAAGCTGGCAGCAGAGGTGGTGCTACAGGTGATTTATATTTATTTATAAATGTTAATTCTCATGAACTGTTTAAAAGATCAGACGAAAACCTATTTTTTGAATTTCCTCTATCTCTTGCTGATGCAGCTCTTGGAACTACCATTGAAATACCTACAATTGATGGTGGGCGAGCAAAAATAAAAATTCCAGATGGAACTCAAAATGGTAAACAATTTAGATTAAAAGGAAAAGGAATGCCATTTATGAGAAGAGGTGATTTTGGTGATTTATATGTTCAGGTAAAAACAGAGGTGCCTGTATACCTAAATAAAAAACAAAAAGAATTATTGGAACAATTTAGAGAAATAGAAAACGACAAATCAAATCCAAGTATTAAAAAGTTTTTTCAAAAAGCTAAAGATTTTTGGAAAAACTAAATTATGGAAATAGAGGAAATAATTCCATCAATAGCTTTAATATTAATACTAATTCTAATTTTACCTAGCTTCATAAAATCAAACTTTAAGAAAAAAGTATTTTTTAAAAATTTAAGTATTTGGGGTGTCATTATAATTGTTCTTGTGATACTTCTATATTTTATCACTTAATGAAAAAAATTAATTTAGCTATTTCAGGATGCATGGGAAGGATGGGTCAACAACTCATAAAATCCTCAAAAAAAAATAAAAATTTTAAACTAGTTACTCTTACAGAGAATAGATTAGTAAATAAAAAATTTAATGGAATTAAACCTGAATTAAATTCTGATAAAGCATTTAAAAAAACCGATGTAATTATTGATTTCACAGTACCAATGTGTACGCTTGAAGTACTTAAAATAGCGTCAAAACTAAAAAAAAAAGTAGTAATTGGTACCACTGGATTTACTAGAGCCCAAGAAAATCAAATTAAAAAATATTCAAAGAAAATACCAATTTTAAAAGCTGGTAATATGAGCTTAGGTGTAAATTTATTGATGTATTTAACTGAGATTGCTTCAAAATCACTAAATGAAGAATACTTGAGTAAGATATTTGAAATACACCACAAACATAAAAAAGACTATCCATCAGGTACTGCTTTAATGCTAGGTAAAGGAATAGCAGATGGAAAAAATAAAAATTTATATAATTTAATTGGTAAAAAGTTCTTGAATAAAAAATCGTTTCCTTATGGAAAAAAGATTAATTTTAACTCTATTAGAAAAGGTGAAATTATTGGTGAACATGAAGTAAAATTTTCAAGTGGAAAAGAAATAATTACTTTAAACCATGAGGCTTTTGATAGAGCACTTTACTCTGATGGAGCTTTAACTGCATCCGCATGGCTAATAAAGAAAAAACCAGGATTATATTCGATGAGAGATTTGCTTAACTTTTCATAATGGATGAAAAACAAAAAGCAAAAATAATTATTAAGATTTTAAATAAAATTTATCCCAAAGCACCTGTTCCCTTAAAAAGTAAAAATACATTTACTTTATTGATTTCTGTATTGCTATCTGCTCAATGTACTGACGTAAATGTTAATAATGTGACTAAAAATATATATCCAAAATACTATAAACCTGAGCATTTTGTAAAATTAGGGAGAAAAAAAATTGAAAAATTAATTAAGAAGATTGGAATTTTTAGAGTTAAAGCCAAAAGTATTTATTTAATGTCAAAACAACTGTTAGAAAAACACAAGGGTAAAGTACCTAAAACATTTGAAGAGCTCGAAAAACTACCTGGTGTAGGACACAAAACAGCAAGTGTTGTGATGTCTCAAGGTTTTGGATATCCAGCTTTTGCTGTTGATACTCATATTCACAGACTTGCACAACGGTGGGGTTTAACAAATGGAAAAAATGTAGTTCAAACTGAAAAAGATTTAAAAAGAATATTTCCTAAAAAAACCTGGTCCAAACTTCATCTCCAAATAATATTTTATGGCAGAGAATATTGTAAAGCTAGAGATTGTTATGGAGTGAGCTGCAAAATATGTACTACTTGCTACCCAAATAGAAAAAAACCTGTTATTACCAAAAAAGCTTAACATGAAAATTTTAGGAATAGGAAACGCTATAGTAGATGTCATTTGTAAAGTTGATGACAGTTTTATTGATCAAAACAATCTTACAAAAAGTACGATGAAATTATTTTTTAATGAAAATGAATTCAAAAACTTATTAACAAATCTAAAGATTGAAAAAACAGTTTCTGGGGGGTCTGTAGCAAACTCTATAGTTGGATTATCACAACTTGGCGATAAAGTTGGATTTATAGGCAAAGTTTCTGATGATGAATTTGGTAGTAGTTATGAAGAAGGATTAAAAAAAGAAAACGTAGAATATTTTTATTCAAAAAAAAAAGAGGAATTACCAACTGGAACATGTTTAATATTGGTAACACCAGACTCAGAAAGAACTATGTGCACCTTCTTGGGTACGGCAGGAAAAATTAATGAAAATGATGTTAGTTCTAATGCTATTAAAAAATCTGAAATAATATTTTTAGAAGGTTATTTATGGGATGAGGGAGAGCCAAAAAAAGCATTTGATAAAGCAATAAATAATGCAAATAAAGTTGCAATGTCTCTTTCAGATCTATTTTGTGTGGATAGACACAAACCTCATTTTTTAAACTTAGTTAAAAACAAACTAGATATAACTTTTGCTAACGAGCAAGAAATAACATCTTTAATTGAAGCAAAAAATTTCGAAGATGTTATAAACTTTTCAAAACAACTTAACAAGTTAGTCATTGTGACTAGAGGGGAAAAAGGTGCAGTTGCAGTCAATGGTGATGAAGTTGTTGAAAGTGATGTACAGAAAAATCTAAGAATTATTGATCTTACAGGTGCAGGAGATTTGTTTGCTGCAGGCTTTTTGCATGGATACATCAACAAATTATCTATTAAAGAATGTCTTAAAAAAGGTACAGAAATGTCATCGAGAGTAATCCAACAAATTGGAGCAAGACTTTAAATTATCTTTTCTTTCTTTTAAAACTACCCTTACCTTTTTTTGGCTTAACTACTTTTGGTTTGTACTTTTTAGTAAATAAATCTTTAGCCATAAGATTTTTCTTATTTGATTTGATAGCCATTTTTTCCACTAATTATGAAATCTTTATCATTAAAGGTGTTTAAAATTTTTTTTCTCAATCGATAAATATGAGTTTCAACAGTATGGGTCTCTATATCAGACTGATAACTCCAAACCTTTTCCTGCAATTCATTAATACTGACGGGTTTATCTGATTTAGATAAATAAGTAATTGTATTAATTTCTTTCTCAGTCAACTTAATTTTATTATCTTTTATTAACATCTCTCTAGAATTAAGGTCTATGATATAATTATTTACATTTACCTTGGACTGGCTGTTAAATTGTAATTTTAAAAATTCAATATTTATTTTTTCAAGCAGCTTAAAAATATTAATTGGTCCATTATCTAAAACAAATTGATTATCTATGGCTGAATATTTTTTGTTTGAAATTACTAAATAATTAGTAAGATTTTTTACGGTGTCACTTAAATAATTCTCATTCTCTGCACAAATAATCTTAAAATTTAAATCTAAACCAAGTTCTTCAAGAATTTGATATAATCCATTAAACTTATATATTATTAAATTTTGAACACTCACATACAGAGAATATGACAATTTTAGTAAAAAATAAACACACTCTTCAAATAGATGAATTTAAGTTTAAGTGTTGTATTGGAAAAAATGGTTCTACAAAAAGCAAAAAAGAGGGAGATAAAAAATCACCAAAAGGGACTTTTGAAATTGAAAATCTTTATTTTCGAAAAGATAGGATAGAAAAGCCATTAACTTTATTAAATTGTATACCAATTAAAAAAAGTATGGGTTGGTGCAACGATATTCGTTTTCCAAGAAAATATAACAAGCTTTTTAAAATAGAAAAAAGAATAAAACATGAAAAGTTAAAAAGAAAAGATTATAAATATGATTTACTTATTCCAATTAAATATAATTTTAAAAAACCAGTAACTGGTCTAGGTAGTTGTATTTTTATCCATCTAACTAAAGATTTTAAGCCTACAGCAGGATGTATTGCTTTAAAGAAAAAAGACTTTTTGATTTTGATTAAATTAATAAAAAAAAATTCAAAAATAAAAATTTTTTAAGATCTTTGACCAAAAATACTAGATCCAACTCTAACATATGTTGATAAATATTTTACAGCAGTGAGATAATCTGAGGACATTCCCATACTTAATTCTGTAAATCCAAGGTTTTTATTCAATTTATTCATCTCTTCAAAATAACTTTCTGGATCAAAATTTATTGGAGGAATACACATCAAACCAATCAAATCTAAACCAATTTCTTTACAATATGAGGCTAGTTGACCTGTCTGAATTTTATTTACTCCTGATTTTTGATCCTCATTGCCAATGTTAACCTGCAAAAATATTTTAATTTTTTTATTAATTTTATTTTGTTCGTCTGCAATTTTTTTTGCCAATTTTTGGCTATCTACAGAATGAATGTAATCAAAAATTTGAACAGCATGCCTTACTTTGTTAGTTTGCAGTTTTCCAATCATGTGTAATTTTAACTTTGAATTAGTTTTTTTAACCTCGGCCCATTTTTCTAAAGCCTCTTGAACTTTATTTTCACCGTAATTTATGTGACCATGCTCAATAAGTGGTAATATTTTGTCTAATGTAAATGTTTTAGAAACAGCAATAATTTTGGTGTGATTTGTAATATTTAATTTATTAATTTGGACTTTGATATTATTTTCAATGTCTAATAAATTTTTTATAATTCTGTGCATATAGATATGATTCAAAAATATTACTTTATTAATAAATTTGACACAAATAATATAGATAAACAAGATAAACAAACTGCTATAATTTACAGAAACTATTTAACTAAAACGCCTGACCAAACTCTTATTTTGAAAATTAAGAAATATTGTAAAAAAAAGTCAATAAAGTTTTACCTTTCGAATAACATTAAATTAGCAATTAAATTTGATCTAGATGGTGCTTATATCCCCTCCTTTAATAAAAGCTTAAAACATTTAGCCTATTCTTATAAAAGAAATTTCAGAATTATTGGATCAGCTCACAACCTTAGAGAAATTAGGACTAAAGAAATTCAAAATGTTAAGAAAATTTTTTTATCTTCATTGTTTAAAAAAAATAAAAATTTTCTAGGAATAAATAAATTTAAATTACTTTCTAAACTTACTAAAAAAAAGATTGTTGTACTTGGTGGAATTTCGAAAAAAAATATAAAAAAACTTTCTCTATTAAAAAAATCTGAATTTGCTGGAATAAATTATTTTGAATAAAAAAAAGGCCCCTAAAAAGGGGCCCTTTAAAGTATTTATTTAAGCTAAATTAGAATGCAAATGATGCACCAATAACCCATAGCTCTCTGTCTTCTGTTGCTGCAGTAGTGTAACTAATGTTTTCTCCTTCTTGCATTTTACCAGTAAGTGTCATACCACCTGCTGTGTAAGATACACCAAATCCTGAAAACTCAGCCGCTACAGCACCTGAAGCACCATCAGTTACTTCTTCAGAACCATATGATAATGAAATTTCATCACTTAAAGTATATGAAATACCGATTGCTTCCATATCTCTATCTGATGTGTTTGTTCCATGATCATACTCTAGCTCAGTAGCTGTTACAGTTATTGGACCATAAGCATAAGAAATTTTCCATGCAGTAGCATCCGCTTCTACTGTAGTTGTATTATCTTCACCAGCACCATACGCAAGTGTTAAACCTTCAATACCTGTGTAAGTAGCAGACCATGAAGTTGATGATGATTGTCCTGCATCACCAGTTGGTGCATAAGATGCGTTTAATGCTAAACCATCTAATAATGAAGGAAGAGCGTAAGTGATCATATCATTAGATCCTTTACCTGATTTTCTTTCATCAGCAGAAGCTTGGAAATTATCCCACATATCACCTGCAGCAGAACTATCCATAGCAGCAACCGCAGCACTTCCACCTTCACCGTGGAATGTTACAGTTCCTAAACCATCCATTCCAATAGAAACAGAATGATTATCAAATGGAGCATTACTTCCAGATACAGAAGTAGATGAGTTTGAAGTTGATTTAGTGTCATCACCTTGGTCGATTACGAAAGATAATGAAACATTCATTCCATTATCTAGTTCACCACCACCTGTGAAAGTAAGTTGGTTACCCATGTACCAAGACTTACCACCTGAAGCAGCACCACCATTGATGTGCTCAAGGCCTACGCTTGCGCTACCAGATACAGACATTTCACCTGCATTTGCAGCAACAGCAACTAGAGAACCTGCTAATGCAGAAACTCCGATTTTTTTAAATTTGTTCATATTAATTACTCCTTAATTTAATTGTTAATTATTAATAATAAACATTGCATAATTAGCATTATCAGAGAAAAATTGGTTGGGTTTAAACAATTTAATCAATAAAAGATATATATTGTTGTATTTTTACAACAGTAAAAAACCTTGAAAAATCTATATTTCTCTCAATATTACTGTATAGATGGATTATTTTTAACTAATTTAAAATCAAAATGCTAAGTTTTTTAAAACTCACCAAGTTATTCCTTTATTCAATAATTTTCTCATTATTACTTATTTCCTGCAAAGGACCCGATGGTAAATTTAAATTACCTGGTGGTGATGCTAGAAAATTTCCGGCTGATCCCGCTTTAAGAGTTAAAAAAAATCTTGAGGAAGGAAGAGGCTTTAAGGTTAATGATGTATTTAAAGGTCCTAAAGGAGGTGTATTCGATTTTGCAAGTTCTAATGAACTTTGGAGAGCTTCATTAGATACGATCGATTTTATGCCTTTAAGTTCAGTGAACTATAGTGGTGGTATTATTATCACTGATTGGTATGCAGCTGATCGAAGTTTAAGTAGTGAAAGTATAAAAATCTCAATCAGATTTTTAACAAATGAAATAAGGTCGGATGCTCTAGATATTAAAGTCTTTAATAGAAAATGTAATAATATGTCTAATTGTGTAGTAAAAGAAATTAACGATGAGTTGGCTCCAGAATTAAAAAAACAAATATTAAAAAAAGCTACTTTGTATAAACAAGAAGCTCAGAATAAAGACAAAAAAAATAACTAATACCATCGATTAAAGTGGAAAGATATAATTTCAAAGAGATTGAGAATAAATGGCAAAAAATTTGGGAACAAGAAAAAACTTTTGTAACAAAATTAGATAAAACTAAAAAAAAATTTTATTGCCTAGAAATGTTCCCCTATCCATCTGGCAAAATACACATGGGGCATGTTAGAAATTATACAATAGGGGATGTTTTAGCAAGATACAAATCTTTAGAAGGTTATAACGTATTACACCCAATGGGATGGGACTCTTTCGGAATGCCCGCAGAAAATGCAGCAAGACAAAACAATTTAGATCCTAAAACCTGGACTGAAAAAAATATAAACACAATGAAAACTCAATTAAAAAAATTAGGTTTGGCAATTGATTGGGATAGAGAAATTTCAACATGTTCACCTGAATATTATAAACATCAACAAGAATTTTTTTTAGAATTATTTGATAAAGGTCTTGTTTACCGTAAAGAAAATTACGTAAATTGGGATCCTGTTGACCAAACAGTACTAGCAAATGAACAAGTTATAGACGGTAAGGGATGGAGATCAGGCGCTGAAGTACAAAGAAAAAAACTGAATCAATGGTTTTTTAAAATTTCAAAATTTTCAGAAGAGCTATTAGCTAATTTAGACAATCTTAAAGAGTGGCCAAATAAAGTAAAAATAATGCAAAAAAATTGGATAGGGAAATCATTTGGTTGTGAAGTAAAATTTAGAATAAATGATCCCTCAGAAAATATAAATGAAATTGAGTGTTATACAACAAGACCCGATACTCTTTTTGGAATGTCATTTATAGCTTTATCTGTTGATCATCCTATTTCTAAATTCTATGAAAATGATAAAGAATTTTTAAATTTTAAACAAAAATGTTCTAAAACTGGTACTACTGAAGAATCAATTGCTAATGCTGAAAAAATTGGTTTTAAGACAAATCTTGTAGCGTTAAATCCGTTAGATCCCAATTTAAAAGTTCCAGTATATTTTGCAAATTTTGTGTTAATGGATTATGGATTAGGTGCAGTATTTGGATGTCCTGCACATGACCAAAGAGATTTAGATTTTGCTACAAAATATAATTTAGAAGTTAAAACAGTAGTATCTCCTGAAAAAAATAAAACAGACTTTAAAGTAAATGATAAAGCATTCACAGATGAGGGTTATATTATTAATTCTTCCTTTTTAAATAATCTTAAGTCACCTGGTGAAGCAATTTTAAAATCAATTGAATATTTAGAAAAACATCAACTTGGTAAAAAAAAAATTAACTTTCGCTTAAAAGATTGGGGAATTTCAAGACAAAGATATTGGGGTTGTCCTATACCAATTATCTATGATGAAGATGGAAACCCCCATAAAGTTCCAAAAAATATGCTACCTGTTGAATTACCAAAAATAAATCAATTTACTTCAAACGGAAACCCTCTGGACGACGAAAAGGAATGGAAGAATATTAAAATTGAAAATAAAAATTACACAAGAGAAACTGACACACTAGATACATTTGTGGATTCATCCTGGTATTTTTTAAGATTTTGTTCACCTAAGAAGACAAATTATGGATTTGATTATGAAGAAATGAAATATTGGATGCCAGTTGATCAATATATTGGCGGTGTTGAACATGCAATTCTTCACCTTTTATATTCAAGATTTTTCATGCAAGCACTTTCGTTCAATAATACTAATTTTGAAATAAAAGAACCTTTTAAAGGATTATTTACTCAAGGTATGGTTTGTCATGAAACCTATAAAGATAAAGATAACAATTGGCTAAGTCCTGATGAAATTGATCTTAAGGATGGAAAAAAAGTATTAAAAAGTGATCCCTCACAAGAAGTAAAGATTGGACCATCAGAATCTATGTCTAAATCAAAAAAAAATACTGTAGACCCTGAAAAAATTATAAATATTTATGGAGCTGATGCTGCCAGACTATTTATATTATCAGATAGCCCACCTGAAAAAGATGTTCAATGGTCAGATGAAGGTATTATATCCTCATATAAATTTATTCAAAAGCTTTGGAATTTAAATCAAAAAGTAATTGAAGAAATTAAGAAAAATCATGATGAAAAACAAGACAACAATTTAGAAAAATTTACTAATAAGTTTATAAAAAAGGTTAACGATAGCCTTAATAATTTTAGTTACAATATCTTAATTGCAAATTTACATGAAATGCAAAATTTCTTATCTAAAGAATTAATAAAAAAACATAAAAAAGAAACTTTAATTGAAAATTATGGAAAAATTCTAATCACGATGCTACCTATAATTCCACACTTTGCTAACGAGTGTCTTGAACTTTTAAATATAAATTTATTGAAATGGCCAAACTATAATGAGAAAATGTTACATGAAGAAACAATAAATTATGTAATACAGATAAATGGAAAAAAAAGAGGCATTATTAACTCTGAAAGAAATCTTAAAGAAGAAGATTTAATAATTAAGATACAAAACGATACAAGCTTAAATAAATATTTAACAAATAAAAATATTAGAAAAAAAATTTATATACCAAATAAACTTATAAATATTATAATCTAACCCATGTTAAAGAAATTATTACCAATAATCATATTACTATTCTTTAGCACTTCATGCGGATTCGAAGCTAAATATAAAGGCTTTGAGGGAGTTGATTTTGTTTTAAAATTACAAAATTCTAAAGGAGATCGTGAACTTAATAATGCAATTAAATCTCAATTATCAAGATATGATAAAGATAAAGATGATTACAATTTAATAAAATTAGACTTAGATAGTAAATTTGAGAAAATATCAATTTCAAAAAATTCTAAGGGAGAAATTACTAAATATAATTTAAAAGCAGAAGTAAATTTTAGGATTAGTTTAGATGAAAAAACAAGAGAAATTTTTTTTATAGAAGAATTTAAAATTGATAAAATAAGCGATACAGTTCAAGAAAAAAATTATATTCAAATTATAAAAAAAGATTTTGCTCAATCAATTGTGCAAAACTTAATTATAGATATAAGAAAAAATAAATGATCTTAAAGTATTTTGAGACTGAAAAAATTAATAAAAAAGAAACAAAATTATTTCTACTTTATGGAAAAAATAGTGGCCTTATAAAAGATACAATAAATAAAATTGAATTTAGTAAAGGAGAACGTTTTCAATACGATGAAAAGGATATTTTAGAAAATGAAAAATTATTTTTTGAAAATATACTAGTAAAATCTCTTTTTGTTCAGAACAAGACAATAATTATTAATAGATCAACTGATAAAATACTAAAAATTATTGATCAAATTTTGGATAAAAATATAGAAGATGTTTTAGTTATTATCACAGCAGAAAACCTTGAAAAAAAATCAAAGCTAAGATCATTTTTTGAAAAAGAAAAAAATTTAGTATGTATTCCTTTTTATCCAGATACAGAAAAAACACTTTTAAAATTAGCAATGGACTTCTTTAAAAATGAAAAAATTGCAGTATCTCAAATTAATTTAAATCAAATATTGAATAAAAACTTAGGTGATAGAGAAAATCTTTTAAATGAATTAAAAAAAATAAAGTATTTTGTTAAAAATGGCAAAAAAGTTACTACGGAAACTTTGTCAAAGCTGATTAACTTATCAGAAGATTATAGTACATCAGAACTTGTAGATAATTGTTTGGCAAAAAATAAAAATAAAACACTCACTATTTTAAATGAAAATAATTTCAAAAACGAAGACTGTATTGCAATATTAAGAATTTTTTTAAGTAAAACTAAAAGAATTCTAACTCTAGCTAAAGATTATGAAAAAAATAAAAATATAGATTTAACAATTTCTAGTGCAAGACCTCCAATTTTTTGGAAAGATAAGGAAATTGTTAAACAACAAATAATAAGATGGAATACAAAAAAATTAAAAAAATTAATTTTTGAAATAAGTGAAATTGAGATTTTAATAAAAAAAAATTTAAACTCTGGCGTTCACCTATTGTATAATTTTGTAATTAAACAAACATTACAAAAATTTAATAATGAGATTTAATTATATCAATTATTTTATTAAGTTGATCTAAATCTTTATATTCAAAAGAAATTTTTCCTTTATTTCTTTTATTATTTTTTATATCTACATTTAATCCAATTTTATTGGATACTGATAATTCAAGTGCAATAATATTTGTATCTTTTGTTAAACTTGATTTTTTTCTATTTTTGAAAATTTTAACAAAATTCTCTGCTTGTCTTACAGATAATTTTTTTTCAATGATTTTATTTGCTACAAAGCTGGCATTATCAAGCCCAACTAAAATTTTAGCATGACCTGCGGTTAATTTTTGAGTTTCAATTAATTTAATTACTTCATGTGGTAAGCTTAAGAGTCTTAAGGAATTAGTAATATGACTTCGACTTTTTCCAATAAATTTTGATACTTTTTCTTGATCATAAGAAAATTCATCAATTAATCTTTTATAACCTTGGGCTTCCTCAAGGGGGTTTAGATCATGTCTTTGAACATTTTCTACAATTGCAAATTCTAAAGATTTTAAATCATCAGCTTCAGTTATAACAACAGGAACATTGTGTAAGCCAGCTCTTTGTGCTGCAAGCCACCTTCTCTCTCCTGCTATTATTTCAAATTTTCCTTCACTATCATTTGACTTTCTAACAATGATTGGTTGTATCATTCCCCTTTCTTTAATTGAATTTGTTAGATCAATTAAATTATTTTCATCAAATATTTTCCTTGGCTGATACTTGTTTGGAACAAGATCACTAATTTGCAATTGGTTTTTCTCTTGCTCTACTTTTGTTTCTCCTATCAATGATGATAAACCTCTTCCTAGACCCTTTTTAATTTTATCCATTAAGCAGCACTTCCTATTGTTGACTCTTGATTTATAAATTCATCTGTAAAACTAAAATATGACTTACTGCCTGGGCATGATTTATCATAAATTAAAACTGGCATTCCATGCGAAGGTGCTTCTGATAATCTAACATTCCTAGGTATTACTGTTGAGTAAACTTTTTCACTAAAATAATCTCTTGCTTCTTTTTCAACTTGTGAAGATAACTTATTTCTCTTGTCATACATTGTTAAAAGTATACCTCTGATTTTTAATTCTGGATTTAAACTTACTTTTATTCTTTCAATTGTCTTCATAAGCTGCGTTAGACCTTCAAGAGCAAAAAATTCTGTCTGTAAAGGAACCAGAAGCGACCCTGAGCATACAAGGGCCATAACAGTCAACAGGCTAAGTGAGGGTGGGCAGTCTATCAGTATATAATCATAGGATCCTCTAGAATCGTTTAAATAAGCGGCTAATTTACGCTTTAAAATAAAAGCTCTATTTATATCATCAGCTGTTTCAACCTCTAGACCTGATAAGTCAACGTTAGAAGTTACCAAATCCAAATTTTCAAACTGGGTTTTCTTGATTACTTGATTAATTTCTTTAGTTCCATTCAAAACACCATAGATTGTATCGCTTGAGTTTTCCATATTAGATAATCCAAGACCTGTAGTTGCATTTCCCTGAGGATCTAGGTCTATAACTAAAATTTTTTTATTATGTTGTGATAGTCCAGCTGCAAGATTTATTACTGTTGTAGTTTTTCCTACCCCACCCTTTTGATTTATGACTGAAATAATTTGCATTTAATTTTTTTCAATTTCCTTTTAATTTTTTTTTTTAATTTTTTTTATATTTATCAAGAATGAATCCTTACTTGTTAAACTTTTCTTTTCTATATATTCCAAATTCCATTTTTTTTTAGAATTTTCAAAAACTTTTTTTCCACTTTTACCCATAAAGAAAATTAAATTTTTATATTTCGAAAAATTTTCATATACTAAATCTAAAACAACAGGCATAGGTTTAAATGCTCTCGACATAATTGTTCCTGTCTCTAAATTTTTTATCTCAAAAATATTTTTTTGAAAAACTTTTGTATTTAAATTTAATTTTTCTGAAACTTCTTTCAAAAAATGGCTTTTGTGGTAGCTTTTTTCATATAGATGCACATTCATTTTATTTTTCATGTTTTTTAGTATAATTGCTACTATAATTCCTGGTAAACCAGCTCCAGAGCCTAAATCTGTGGTTGTATTGCAATTTAAATCAACAAAATCAATTATTTGTGCTGAATCGATAATATGACGCTCAATTATTGCATTTTTTGATGCTGTATTTTGACCAATTATGTTAATTTTTTTATTTTTTTCCAAAATCAGAGATATATAGTTTTCAAAGTCTAAAAATGTTTCACGTGAAACATTTAGATCATTAAGTCTAGAGTAAGAATTTAAAATTTCTTGATCCATTAAGCTATATGCTTAATAGACTTTCTTTTTACGTGTGACAACAAAATATATACAGCTGCTGGGGTTATTCCATCAATTCTTAAAGCTTGACCCATAGTTTTAGGCTTTATTTCTTTAAATTTAGCTTTAACCTCATTAGACAAACCTGAAAGTGCATCATAATTAATTTTATCAGGAATAATTAAGTTCTCATCCCTCTTAAATGCTAAAATATCTGCTTTTTGCTTCTTTAAATACCCCCTGTAATGGGCATTAATTTCTACTTGTTCATCAATTTCTTTACTAAAATAGGGTATTTCAGGCCATATTTCTCTAATTTTACTCATATTTACGTCTTTTTGAGTTAGAACCTCATTTGAAGACCTCAATATTCCATCTTTCGCTATTTTAATCCCAAATTTTTCTGCTTTAGATGGTGAAATACTAGATTTATTCATTTTTAAATTAATTTTTTCAATTTTGTCAAATTTATCCAAATATAAAACTTTTCTTTCCTCTCCAATTAACCCAATTTCTATTCCCTTAGCTGTTAATCTTTGATCTGCATTATCTGCTCTCAAGCTTAATCGATATTCTGCTCTTGATGTAAACATACGGTATGGCTCCGCAACTCCCTTGGTAACTAAATCATCAATCATTACCCCAATATAGGCATCGGATCTATCAAGGATAAAAGGCTCAGAATTTTTAACAGATAAAGCTGCATTTATACCGGCTATGAGGCCTTGCGCAGCTGCTTCTTCATATCCTGTTGTTCCGTTGATCTGCCCAGCAAGATAAAGATTGCTGATCTTCTTAGTTTCAAGGGTCAAGAATAGTTCACGTGGATCTATATAGTCATATTCTATGGCATATCCTGGTCTTATAATAGTTACATTCTCTAAACCATTGATATTATTACATATTTCTTCTTGTACATCAGCTGGGAGCGATGTGGAGATTCCATTAGGGTAAATTGTGTGATCTTTAAGCCCTTCTGGCTCTAAAAAAATCTGATGACGAACTTTATCTGCAAATTTTACTATCTTATCTTCTATAGATGGACAATATCTTGGACCTACTCCTTTTATGTTACCTGAGTACATTGCACTTTTAGATAAATTTTTTTCTATAATTTTATGAACCTTCTCATTGGTATAAGTCATTCGACATGACACTTGTTTGTTTAAATTTTTTTTAGTTAGGAAAGAAAAAAAATAAGGATCATCATCTGCAAATTGTTCTTCAAGGTTTTCAAAATTAATCGTTCTTGCATCTAACCTGGGAGGTGTTCCAGTTTTTAATCTTCCAATTTTAAAATCATATTTTGCTAATTGTTCACTTAAACCTGTCGAAGGTTTTTCATCATACCTACCTGCTGGTGTTCTTTCATCACCTATATGTATCAAACCATTTAAAAAAGTTCCTGTTGTTAGTATTAACTTGTTGCATAATACCTTTTTACCTTCCTTAGTTTTAAAACCGCTTATGGTGTTTTTATTAAAAATAAACTTTATTACAGGATCTGAAAAAATGCTTAAATTACAATAGTTTATAAGTTTTTCTTGCATAAATTTACGATATAGTGCTCTATCTGATTGAGTTCTTGGTCCACGTACAGCTGGACCTCTGCTTCTATTTAATAATCTAAATTGTATGCCCGATTTATCTGCAACATCTCCCATAACACCATCAAGTGCATCTATTTCTCGAACTAAATGACCTTTACCCAAACCACCAATTGCAGGGTTACATGACATCTCACCAATAGTTTCTATTTTATGAGTGAATAGAGCAGTGTTAACTCCTAGTCGAGCAGAAGCAGCAGCTGCCTCACATCCTGCATGACCTCCACCAATTACAACTACATCAAATGACAAATCATTTTTCATGGGTTGAATTTATATGTGAATACATAATTTACAAGACAGGCTTAGTTTTTTGTAAATAAGCGTTAATTATCAATAGTTTTGGATAAAAAATGTCAAAAATCAGGGAAAATAGGGGATTACTTACCGATGCAAAAATCGTTGAAAATACTACCTAATATCTCTTCTACATCGACTTTTCCAACGATCATACCTAAATGCCTAGTAGCTAATCTTAAATCTTCTGCTGCTTTATCAAAATCTTCTATTTCTTTTTTTTGGTTAAAGTTATTCAAATGCTCTAAACACTGTTCTAAATGTTGTCTGTGTCTTTCTCTAGTAATTACAATATCATCACTAGTTATAAATTTATTTTTTAAATTATTTTTTATTTTTATAATTAGTTCATCAATATTTTGATTGTCTTTAATTGAGATTAAAACATGATTTATATTTTTTATTTCTGAATCAATTTTTTTTTCTAACAAATCAGACTTGTTTATAACTAAAATTGCATTTTCATCTAATAAACCCTTCAAAACATCAGTAAAATAGAGACTTTTAGCATCTACTACTACAAGCTTCAGATCTGCTTCTTCGGCTCTATTTAAAGATAATTTAATACCTTTTTTTTCTATCTCATCTTTAGATTCTCTTATTCCTGCGGTGTCAGATATTATTACAGGATAACCATCTATATTGAGATGAGTTTCGATAACATCTCTTGTAGTACCGGCTATTTCAGAAACAATTGCAACATCTCTATTTGATAAATGATTTATTAAACTAGATTTCCCTGCATTGGTAGGTCCAAGAATTGCAATCTTAAAACCTTCTCTAATTCTTTCTCCAACTTTTTGATCATTTAAAATTTTTTCAATTTTTTGAATAACATCATTTGAATCATTTTTGATTTCATCCAAAATATTGTTGGGCAAATCTTCATCTGGAAAATCAATTTTAGCTTCAACATGAGCCAAAATTTTTAAAAGTTTTTCTCTTAAAAAATTGAATT
>CACCIT010000008.1 GCA_902546145.1 uncultured Pelagibacteraceae bacterium
GAGTAACTAATTTTGGAAGAGAAGCAATAAAAGAAATGAATAGAGTAGGTATCGTTGTTGATATGTCTCATTCTGCAGAAAAAAGCACAATGGATGCAATTGAAATAAGTGAAAAACCAATTGCGATTACACATGCAAACCCTTCTTTTTGGCATGCTGCAAAAAGAAACAAGTCTTCAGATCTGCTTAAGATGCTAAGTGATAGTGGAGGAATGTTAGGTTTATCTTTATATCCACATCACTTGAAAGATAATACTAATTGTACTCTTGATAGTTTTTGTGAAATGGTAGCAAAGACTGCAGAAATTATGGGAGCAAGTAAAATTGGTATAGGGTCTGATCTCTGTCTTGATCAACCTGACAGTGTAGTTGAGTGGATGAGAAATGGTACTTGGACCAAAACTAAAAATTACGGAGAAGGATCAAAAAATAAACCAGGGTTTCCAAAACAACCTAATTGGTTTGAAGATACAAGAGGATTTGCAAATATAGAAAAAGGTCTCAAAAAGATTGGATTTTCAGATGATGAGACACATGGGATACTAGGAAATAATTGGTACAATTTTTATAAATCAATTTAAGTTATGCAAGTAGAACTAAGAGATCCAAATACTATTATGAAATTATCTCGTTTGGGATCTTTTCATCAATCTAAATTATCTTTTTTAAGAAGTTTTTTGAATGAATTTAAAGACTGGGAGTATAAACAAGATTTGTTTAATTTAGATGAAAATGGTTATGGTGAGGCAGTATATTCGTTTAAAAAAGACAAAAGAGTTTATTCTTTAGTTTGTTTTGCAAATCATATTAAAGATGAGGAAAGATCAGACAGAGTTATAGCTACTAAATGGGATGCGGCTTTTACTCTTCATGATGGAGTACCAGGTAAAAAAGATATTGAAAGATTGAAAAATGAAGTTCCCAAACAAGAAGTTGGAAGACTTTCTTATAAAGAACTTACATTATCAAGAGCGAATAAATCTGTAAGATTATTTAATCATGTAACACAAAGTTTAAGTCAAGGGTTACAACCAGATTTAAATTTATTGTCAAAAGTTGGTTATTTATACAGAACTACTGCTGTTTATGGATCTGGTAAATTTGGTTTAGCAGATAGGTTTAGAATAAAAAATCGTGAGGAAATTAACGGACCATTTAGATTAGAAATGATGCTGGTTTATCTTGTAAGACAGTTTACTTTTGACCAAGTAAATCATGTCGCTTATCATAAAAATCCGAAAAAAGCAGTCAAACTAGACGAGCGAATCTCTAAAAATCTAGGTATTGGAAATTCTACCGGATTAGGAATGGCACCTTTTATTGTTAATCATCCAACACTTTTAAATAACTGGATCTTAAGTAGAGAAATAGCTTTAAAAAAAATTAGAGAAATTCAAAATGTAAATAAAAAGGATAGTGAACTTTTTATTGATTGTGTAAAAAAATCACTAACAAACATTACAAGTTGGAACACTGATAGTGAATATCAAAAAAATAAAATTAATAATTTACTAAAAGATGTTCAAAAATTTTTGAAATTTATTGAGAATGATTTTGATTTTACAAGAGAATATCCTTTCAACAGTATTTATAAGTGGCTTGATAAAGAAACATGTGAAGAATGTATTGAATACATAGTATCCATTATGATGGAACCATATAGTGAAATAACTGAACCTTTAGTAAAAGAAATGAGCTCTGATGAAGAAAAATATTTTAACATACCAACTCATAGGACTGTTGAAGATTTAAGAAATATAATTGAGAAAAAATATCCAAATATATTAGAAATAAATTTTGAAAAAAAAGAAAATAATCAAAATTTTTGGTTTATCTCAAAAAATAAAGAAGAGCCGAGATTAGCTGATAGATTTGAAGAACATGGTTCAGAATTAGAACAACCTTTAGCCATTGCTAGGGATATAAAAAAACTTTACGAAATATTATTGGTTTCTAAAAATAGTCAAACCGTATCTGACTTTTTAATAAAAAACTCTGATTTAAGACATGTTATTAGACGGGTTTTTATAGTTGAAAAATTTCCTTATTCAGAAATTCAAGATAATACAATTGGTAAAAACATAATGCCTATTGATATGTTGAGATTGAAGTTATCTTTCTTTGGGGCGTTAAAATTTGACCCAAGATCTGACAAGTGGTTAAGAATTTGTATGTTTCAAGGAGCACCATTACCTCATGAATTAAAAAATTATGATGAGCAGTGGGTTTATAAAACTAAAATTTAACATGAAATCATTAAGTGAAATCGAAACCACTGTTAAAAGAGCAACTAAAGCTAGCGGATATTCATGGGGAGTTGCTGAAGAAACAGCAAAGTGCGTAAGACTATTAGAGTCCTTTGGTCTTCCAGGTATTAAGCATATAAATAAATATTTTTCTCAAAGGAAAGAAAATAGTTTTCAAAATTTAAATTTAATATTAGAAAAAAATCAACCTCCAGCAAAATCTTATTGTCCAATTATTCTTGGAGTTAGTTTTTTAGATCAATCAAAATCTCTAGAATTCTTAAAAAAAATTGAATTAAATAATGTTGCTTATCCTTCAATATTTTTAGCTTTTGTAAGTAGAGCATCAGAAATTATTGGTAAAAAAATTCATATAAATCTTGATAAAAAAGAACTTATTTTAAATCTGAATTTAAATATCTATTCTAATATTCCTAATAACGAATTTCCGTCTATTGCAAATCATTTAGAGATCAGTTTTCTAGAAAATAATGATAACTTTTCTGAGGAAGAGTGGAAGAATTTGTACAAATTATCTGAAGATACTTTTGTTGAAGAGTCTGAGAGTTTAAAACAAGGTGGAGCAGGTGCAGGCCTAACAGATAATGACTGATAATTTTGATGAAATTAAGGATCAAGATAACAGTGAAGATTTAAATAATATTTGTGATGAGTGTAAAGAAGAGGATGAGAGTGTATCTCAAAATTTAATTTTAACTGGCTTTAAAATTTGTACATCGTGTAGAGTTTCTAAAACTATTTTCCCAATCTAGCTAATCTGATTGGTTGGAAGCATATTCATTCTACTCATTACGAACGTGATTGATAGAAAAGCTATTATCAAAAAAGATAATAAGACTATACCAAAAGATTTAAAATTAGATTTTAAATTTAAAATTTCTTTTGTTGAAATGATTAAACCTGCAAAAATCCAAAATTGAGTAAGAAAAATTATAGGTATCATTAAATCTGGAGTAACTGCAAAAAATCTTAATAAACCAGGAGCATGAGCAAAACCAACTGCAGTTAAAACTTTTTTAAATGACACTTTTGTTTGTTTATCTGGAAAAAGTTTAACACCTATCACAAAAATAAAGATCGCCCATATTAACCAAGTAACTATTGCTGTTAAACCCGACATTCCTATTGCTGTTTTAATGACAGTGTTAGCTGCTACTGCGCCAGCAACTCCATCTAAAATCATTATTAAGCCTGCAAAATATATGGAAGCTTCACCAAAATTTCTGTTATCAGAATAAAGTGTTTTATCTAATTTTATTGATTTGAAAACTATATTTAAAAATTCACCAAACATTAATTTTTATCTCTTTTATTTTTTTGAGCTTTATATGAAACAATTAATGGAAATACTATTAAAGCAATCGCAATAATAATGCAAATTGCTATTAAAAACCCTTTTGTCATTGAAATTTGGGGGAGTTTAAATAACTCCCCCTAAATAAATTTAGCCTTTTACAACTTCTCTTGTGTTTGCGTTGAAAGACTCTTTGAATGGAATATCCACTACCACAGCATCAACAGGTGTTCCTGGAGTTTCTGAATATTCTGCAGGTAGATGAACTTTGAATTTAGTTCCTACTTTTCCTTTTGGAAAACCATTTGCATTTAATGTTCCATCGAAAGGAACATATCCCATTGCAATGTTTGTTTTCTTTTCAGGATGCCACCATGGTGATGTTAAAAATCCAACTGGATCTCCACCACTTTCAGGAGAAACTAACCAAAAGTCAGGCGCATAATTATCAATAGGTTTACCACCTAATTCCATACCAACTAGTTGGAGTTTGTATGGTTTTTTACCTGCTTTTAATTCATCTTTCATCTTTTCTAGTGCAGCCTTACCAACATAATCAGCAGTTTTGTTCCATTCTCCTTTTCCAGACAAAGAAACTTGATAACCCAAATTACATTGGAACGGATTGTGTTGTTGATCCATGTCTTGTCCCCATGAAAGAATTCCTGCTTGAATTCTTCTGTGGTGAGCAGGAGCAATGACCATCAAGCTGTGTTTTTTTCCAGCTTCAAGTACAGCATTCCACATATCTTCAGCATATAAAGTAGAGTTTCTTAGATAAATTTCATAACCAGCTTCTCCCGAGAAACCAGATTGTGAAATCACAACATCTCTACCACCAACTTTTGCTTCAGCTAATCCGTAGAAAGGCATATTATCGAAATCTACTTGATCTCCGCATAAATCTTTCATTAATGCTTTTGATTTAGGACCTTGAATTTGAACTGGGCTCACATCAATTTCTTCAATTTTACAATCAAATCTTCCATCTGCATTTACACCTTGAAGATATAAACCAATATCAGAATCTGATAATGAAAACCAAAATTCATCTTCAGAAATTCTTAAAAGAATTGGATCATTTAAAACTCCACCATAAGCATTACATAGGATTACATACCTCGCTCTCATTGGCGAAATTTTAGTTGCATCTCTAGTGATCACATAATCAGTAAATTTTTCTGCATCTGGACCCTTAACTCTTATTTGTCTTTCAACAGCAACGTTCCACATTGTTACATGGTTTACGATAGCATCGTATTCAACCATAGCTCCACCATCTTCAGGTTTTACATAACCTCTTGGGTGATAAATACGATTGTATACAGTTGCTCTCCAACAACCTGCCTGCATTGATAAATGCCAATAAGGTGATTTTCTTACCCTTGTTGAAATTAACATTTCAACTTTTGTTGGCCCACTTTGTCTTAAGTTGTATGGTACTTCTCTGTCTGACTGATCAACAGAAGTAACATGTTTTAATTTAGTATAGTCAAATTCATTAGACATAACTATTCTCCCTCAACCACTTGTTAGTTTCCTTCAAGCCGCCGAATGTATAAATGTGGAAGTTATCAGTGTGCGATTTAACTTTCCCAATTAAATCATTAGGGTCTTTAGGTTTCAATAAATCTAACGCCTTACTAAAATTAGATTTAAGAAAGTTTAAGGAATTTTTTGCCCCAACAATATTAGCAAATTTAATTAAGCTAGATATTTTTAAAGGCCCAGTGATTCCAACATGCACTGGCACGCTTTGTTTAGAAATAAAATCAATGATAGGCTGAGGATCTAATAACCACTGTGTTACTATATAATCAGCGTAAGGCTTTTTATCTATCATTGCTTTTTCTAAATCTGTGTCGGATATATCAGGACTCCCTTCAGGATGTCCAGCTATTCCTATTTTCATTTTTTCAAAATAACCTGTTTCTAAAAGTTGAAATGAACTATCAAATTTTCCAAGGGGATCTCTTCCTCCTCCAATAATTAGTGCTTGCTTCACTCCTCCATCTTTGCATCTTGTAACATAATCTTTAAGCTCATTTTCATCATGCATTGACCTTGCTGGAAAATGTGGAACAGGATTAAATCCTTTTTTTACAAGCTCTACCGCTTTATCTGCTGTTTCTTTATAATCTCCTCCTGGAAGCATAGTGATATAGACATCACTTAATGGAGGCACAGTTTCAAGATCTGTTTTAGGACCTATCTCCAAAGAAAAATTCATAATTCAGATCTTTATTGATTTTGAAATATGAGTCTAGAAAATTCGTTTGAGCCAAAGTTACTTCTTCAGCTGACCTCTGTGCTTTTGAATTCTTTGCCCGTACTGCTGAGTGACCCTGTCGAAGATAATTGCTAAGGCTACAATTGCTAAACCATTCATCATTCCTAATGCTAAATATTGGTTTGAAATTGCTTGCAAAATAGGCACTCCAAGACCTTTTACACCTATCATTGATGCAATCACTACCATTGCTAAAGCCATCATAATTGTTTGGTTAATCCCAGCAAAAATTGTTGGAAGTGACAATGGAATTTGAACAGATTTAAGTTTCTGCATTGGAGTTGCTCCAAATGCCTCACTTGCTTCAAGAGTTTCTTTATCTACTTCTCTAATCCCCAGATTGGTTAGCCTTACAATTGGAGGTAAGGCATAAATACAAACAGCTAAAAGACCTGGAACTTTTCCTATACCGAGTAGCATGATTATAGGAATTAAATAAACAAAACTTGGAATAGTTTGCATCATATCCAATATAGGTAAAATTGCTTTTTCTGCTCTTGAAGATTTAGACATTAAAATTCCAATTGGAATCCCAACTACAATACAAACTAAAGTCGAAACTGATATAATGGCAACTGTAGCCATACAGTTTTTCCACATACCAAAATAACCAATTATCAAAAAGCAAACAATCGTTCCAATAGTTAATTTTATACTTCTTGAACCTATCCATGCTAATATTGCAAAGACTGCAATAACGATTGGCCAAGGACTATTTACTAAAAGTTTTTCTAGCCAAATTAAAAAATATAATAGGGGATCAAAAAAACCTTCTATCCCATCACCATACGCTCGTGAAAATTCTTTAAAGCTAAAATCAATACCTTTTTTTAACTCTCTTAAGGCTGTCCTATCCATTACTGGAATTTTAGTAAAGAAATCCATAAATTTTTTTAAAATCGAACCCGTTTTTAAACGGGTTCGATAATTTTATTTATTAAAGTGCTTTTTTAATTTTTGCAGCAGCGTCACTTGAAACCCACTTAGACCAAACACTCTCTTGTGTTTTTAGGAATTCAATTGCAGCATCAGCACCTTCTGCTTGGTTTTCACCCATCCAAACCAACATACCGTTCATCACTGGACCAGGATAAGTTCTTTTTTTGAAATAATCCATACCAGAACTTCCAGCTGTGTTTTTGAAGTTATCTGTTACGACAGTGAAAACTTCTGATTTAACCCATGAAGTTTTTTTAGGGTCAGCACATTCTTGTTCTGGTAAAACTATACAGTTGTCCCAGTTGTCTTTACCACCCCATTCACCCATGTCTACAGCTCTCATATCATATTTTCCGATTAAAGCTGTTGGTGACCAATAGTAACCAAACCAATTTTCTCCTCTTTCAGCAGCTTTAGCAATTGAACCATCAAGTCCTGCAGCAGAACCAGTTTCAACAATTGCCCAACCTTTTTCTTCCATGCCCCAAGCTCTAAAATGATTCCTGTTACTTAATTCACAGTTCCATCCAGGAGGGCAAATGTGGAATCCACCCTTTGAAGGATCCTCAGGGTGAGGGAATAGATCTGGTCTTTCTAAAATTGCAGCAGCAGTTGTTAGTTCAGGATGCTTTTCTAGAGTAGCAGGTAATACCCACCAACCTTCACCTAAACCAGTGATTGGAGCTTTGTTGATTGAATGCATTTTGCCTTCATCAACAGCTTTGTTCAATGCAACTATTGCAGCGTTAGCCCAAAATTCTGGAGCAACATCTGGCTCACCTTTTTCTTGCATAGATGTAAATGTTGGCATTGTTGCACCTGGCACCAATTCTACTGAACATCCATAACCTTCTTCTAATATAATTTTATCAACTTCAGCCATAAAGTTTGCAGAGGCCCAGTTCATATTAGCGATAGTTATATTTCCACAAGCAGCATTAGCTACACTTCCAAAAGAAGTAAGACCAAAAACAACGGCTAGGGAAAGAAGTATTCTTTTAATTTTCATTATATCTCCCAATATTTGATTCATTTAAAAATCAAATTGAACATATTGAGAGAAATATTGCAAATTAAATTCAATTCTAAGTTGAAGTCAAATTGTCTTTAAATATACATTAAATTTAGTTATGGTTTTTAAATGAAATTTTCAGCAAATTTTTTTTTCAAAGAGTTTGTTTATATTTTAAATTGTAAAACAGTTTTTCAGCAAATCATTATTAGAGAATCGTAATTTTTAAACCCTAAATTAATTTTTTAATTAATTAATCAAAGGAGGTTTATGAATTTAAATAAAAAATTATCAGACATCTTAGATCCTAAAAAAATAGAAGTTGTTAAAAATCCTATAGAGAAAGCTCATGGGCTACCTAATGAGTGTTATTTGAATCATGATTATTTAGAATTTGAAAAAGAAAAAGTATTTAAAAATAATTGGACTATGGTTGGTGTTGCAAGCTCTGTTCCAAATTCTGGTGATGCAAAGCCTTTTAATCTTTTAGATATTCCAATATTAATAGTCAGAAACAAAGAGAATAAAATAAAAGTTTTTCACAATGTTTGTAGTCACAGAGGTTTCAAATTAGTTGACCAAGAATGTAAATTAAAAAATGTAATAAGATGTCCTTATCATTCCTGGTCATATGATTTTAATGGTAAATTAACTGTTACTCCTCATATAGGAGGACTAGGAAAACATGAAGTTGAAGGGTTCGATAAAAAAAAGAGCAACTTAAAAGAAATAAAATCAAAAGTTTGGATGGATTTAATCTTCATAAATATTAATTCTAATGCAAAACCATTTGAAGAATTTATTA
This sequence comes from uncultured Pelagibacteraceae bacterium, assembly GCA_902546145.1. Taxonomy (GTDB): domain Bacteria; phylum Pseudomonadota; class Alphaproteobacteria; order Pelagibacterales; family Pelagibacteraceae; genus Pelagibacter. Next base: position 8,608 of record CACCIT010000008.1, read on the forward strand.
AACCCTTAGAAAATAGATGGTCTAAGTTTATTTCTAAAAAAGATCAACAATCAATAAGACATGCTTCTGACAATGGTTACTTTAATATGATCGTAAATAGTAATTGGAAATTTGCTATTGAGAATTATTGCGAAAGCTATCATTTGCCCTGGATACATCCAGAGCTGAATAGAGTTTCAAATATTTCAGATCATTACCACATAGAGGATGAAAATTTTAATTTTTCAGGACAAGGAAGTAATAAATATTCACAACAGTTCGATGGGAATATAAAATTTAAATGTTTTCCAAATTGGCCAAGTGATGTATCTGAAAAATCTGAATATGTATCATTATATCCAAATGTAATGCTAGGAATTCATATTGACCATTTTTATGCGTTTTGGTTAGAACCAATTTCAAATAATCAGACAAAAGAGCATTTTGAATTATATTATATTGGAGACGAAAGCGCTTCGAGCGACGAGTTTAAAGGGATAAGAGAAAAAAATTTTGCATTTTGGCGAGAAGTTATGAATGAAGATGTTACTGCAATAGAAGGAATGCAAAAAGGGCGAAGTTCACCAGCTTACAATGGTGGAAATTTTTCGCCTGTAATGGATACGCCTACTTTGATGTTTCACAAATGGGTTGCAACAAATTTAACAAAATGAAAGGATAAATTATGAAAAAAGATTTAATTACTAGGTTAAATGAGGGTCCTATCATGTGTGCAGAAGGATACCTTTTTGCAATGGAAAGAAGAGGTTATCTTTCAGCAGGTCCATTTGTTCCTGAGGTTGTGTTGGAGCATCCTGAAGTAGTAACTCAATTACATAGAGAGTTTATCAGAGCTGGTTCAGATGTAGTTCAGGCATTTACTTATTATGGTCATAGAGAAAAACTAAGAATAATTGGTAAAGAACATTTGTTAGAACCAATGCAAAAAGGCGCTCTTAAAATTGCAAAAGACGCTGCAGCTGAATTTAAAGATTTAGATTTGATGGTTTGTGGAGATGTTGCAAACACAAACGTATTTGATCCTGGTGATGCAAATACTCACAAACAATGTCAACAAATGTATGAAGAACAAGTTGCTTGGGCAAAAGAGGCTGGAGTTGACTTTGTTATTGCTGAAACAATAAGCTGGACTGATGAAATGAAAATTGCATTAAAAGCAATTAAGGACGCTGGGCTAATTGCAGTTTGTAATTTTGCAATTCCCAGAGGGGATAAAACTAGAGAAGGACACAGTGCTGAAGATGCATGTAAGATGATGGAAGATCTAGGTGCCGATGTAGTTGGTCTAAATTGTTATAGAGGACCAGAGATGACGATGAAACTTTTAAAAAAAGTTAGAGACAAAGTTTCTTGTCATGTATCAGGGCTTCCAGTTCCTTACAGAACTACAGAGGAAGAACCTGGTTTTTTAAATATTACCGATCATGGTTGTGATTGTATTCCTGGTGGAAATGCATTCCCCGTAGCTTTAGATAATTTATTTTGTAACAGATTTGAAATGGCAGAATTTGCAAAAGATTGTGTTCAGAATAAAATAAATTTTATTGGTATATGTTGCGGTGCTGAAGCTCATCATGTCAGAGAAATGTCTGTTGCAATTGGTAAAAAACCAATTTCAATGAAATACATGCCAGACATGAGTAAACATTTTCATCATGGTACTGATAAATCTTTAAAAAAAGTAAATAAGGAAATTAAATATTAATGGAAAAGCATGCCAAAGTTGTAATCATAGGTGGTGGTGTAGTAGGATGTTCTATTCTTTATCATTTATCAAAATTTGGATTAAAAGATTGTATTTTACTTGAAAGAAATGAATTAACATCAGGCTCTTCGTGGCATGCTGCTGGAAATGTTCATGTTATTTCTTCTGATCCAAATATCTCTCGAATGATGGCTTACACAATTGGTTTATATAAAGAGATTGAAAAAGAGTCTGGTCATTCAACAGGATTTAAACCTAGTGGAGGTTTTTACTTAGCATCAAACGAAGTATGGGCTGATTATTTAAAGAGAGAAAGATCAAAAGCAAGATACATGGGGCTTGATCAAGAGTTTATTTCTCTAGAAGAAGTAAAAAAGAAACATCCGTTAATTGATCCGTCTAGATACTTGCTTGCATTATGGGATCCTATTGATGGTGAAGTTGATCCATCAGGAGTTACTTATGCTTTTGCAAAAGCCGCAAAAGTTCATGGTGGAAAATATTACACTCATACAGTTGTTAAAGACACGAAACAAAAAGAAGATGGAACCTGGGATGTCTTTACTGAAAAAGGAAACATTAATGCTGAAATAGTAATTAATGCGGGTGGTTTGTGGGCAAGAGAAGTTGGCAAATTAGCAGGATTAAATCTTCCAGTTCAGCCAATGGAACACCACTATTTAATCACCGAACCTATTCCAGAAATTGAAGCAATGGGTGACCAAAGATTGCCTATTGGAACAGATTTTGAAGGAAATATTTATTTTAGACAAGAAGGAAAAGGAATGTTGCTTGGAACTTATGAACCAAAATCTACTCCATGGAAAGTACAAGGGACACCAATGAATTTTGGTCATGAATTATTGGAACCGAAATTAGATAATATTGAAGATCGATTAGCAATTGGGTTTGAGAGAATGCCTGCCTTAGAGCGTGCAGGAATAAAAAATATAGTTAACGGACCTTTTACCTTCGGTCCAGACGGAAGTCCTTTGATTGGTCCCGTCCCAGGAATGAAAAATTATTGGGTTGCAGTTGGTGTGATGGCTGGGTTTTGCCAAGGGGGTGGTGTTGGAAAATGTATTGCTGAATGGATTATTGATGGTGAGCCTTCCATTGATGTTTGGGCAATGGATGTTGCAAGATTTGGAGATTACGCATCCCCTCAGTATGGAACAATAAAATCTTCAGAAAATTATGAGCGAAGATTTATTATGACATTTCCTAATGAAACTTTACCAAAGGGACGAAAACAAAAAACAACAGCACTTTATGATCGTTTTGTTAATCAAGGAGCTGTGATGGGAGATAGTTTTGGATTAGAGAATGTTTTGTGGTTTGCAAATAATAAAGAAGATGCTCATGAAGAACCAACAATAAAAAGATCTAGATCGCACGACTATGTTTCAAAAGAAGTTATTAATGTAAGAGAAAACATTGGTTTGATTGAAGTTGCAAATTTTTCAAAACATGAATTCAAAGGCCCAGATGCTAGAAAATTTTTAGATTATATAATGGCTGGAAGACTTCCTAAACCTGGAAGAATATCTTTATCACCAATGTTGTCTTATAGAGGGAAATTGTGTGGAGATTTAACAGTTGCTTGTTTGGACGAAAATGAATTCATGGTATTTGGATCTGGTGCTGCTCAAGAAATGCACAGACGTTGGTTTGAAAGTCACTTAGATAAATTTAATTTAAATTATAAAAATAGATCTGATGAGTTTCATGGATTATCAATTGCAGGACCTAACTCAAGGAAAGTTTTAGAAAAAATTGTAAGAGACGATGTTTCAAATGAAAAATTTAAATTTAGAGATTCTAGAAGAATGTTTGTTGGAGGAGTTCCTGCATTAGTAAATAGAATTTCATTTACTGGAGAGCTTGGTTACGAAATATATGTAGCACCTCATTATCAACTAAAATTATACGAAGAATTAATGGAAGCTGGAAAAGAATTTAATATTAAACCATTTGGTGGAAGAGCATTAATGTCAATGAGGTTAGAGAAAAATTGGGGAGCTTGGACATTAGATTATAGACCAGATTTTACTGCTAAAGAAACAGGATTAGATGCTTTTATAAATTGGGATAAAGAATTTATAGGTAAAGAGAGTGCACAAAAGGAAAACTCCTCACATAAACTTACACCTTTAATTGTTGAAACCAATGATATTGATGTAACAAATAATGAAGCTGTTATGAATGGAGATCAAAGTATAGGTTATGTTACCTCAGGTGGTTTTGCACATTTTGTAAATAAGAGTGTCGCTTTTACTTTTGTTGATCAGGATAAAATTAAATCTGAAAATAAAGTTCAAGTGGAGATAAATGGAGATTTATTTAATTGCTCAATAATTAAAGAACCACTTTATGATCCAAGTGGTCAAAAAATGAGAAGCTAATGGCACAAAAAGACGTAGGAAACAAAATACCAATTTATAAACTTAAAACCACCGATGAAGTGATGAAGTACTACGACGAGTGGGGAAATAAAGATAAGTATAATAAAGATATGGTTGATTGGAACTATACAGGCCCAAAGGAAACTGTAAAAACTTTCAATAAGCACGAAAATAATAAAGATACGCTAATTTTTGATGCAGGCTGCGGAACAGGTCTAGTTGGAGTTGAGTTAAAAAAGTATGGTTTTAAAAATTTTCATGGAGCTGATTTATCTCAAACCTTATTAGATACAGTTCCAAAAGATCTTTATCAAAAATTAGTTAAAGTTGATTTAAACCAACCAATAGAAGCTGAGAATAATTTTTATGGTGGACTGATGTGTGTTGGTACGTTTACATTTGGCCATGTAAAACCTAATGCATTAGATGAGTTCATAAGAATAACAAAACCAGGAGGATTGATTTGTTTTACTATAAATGAAGGTATTCACGAAGAGTATGGTTTTGATAAAAAAATTGATATACTAAAAGATAATAAGAAATGGGAAGAAATAGAATTTTTTAAATCTGATTATATTGCAAGTAAAGATGTTAATGCATGGTTAGGATTATATAGAGTAATATGAGGTTTAGTAGAAAAATAGCTCCAGAATTTAAACCAAAACAGAATTTTATTACCAAAAAAAGATTAAGAGAAGATGAAATAGATTTTGATAAACTTAGATCATATCGTTTAGATAGAGTTAGAAAAGAATTAGAAAAAAATAATTTAGAAGCTTGCTTTTTATTTGATCCAGTAAATGTTCGATATGCTTTAGACACTTTAAACATGAGTGTTTATAATATGCACAATCTTACAAGATATTGTTTTGTACCAGTTAATGGCCCAATAATTCTTTACGAATATTTTAATTGTGAAAAATTATCTGAAGGATTAAATCTTATAGATGAAATTAGGCCAGCAATAACCTGGGATTATTTTAGTAACGGTGATCAATCAGAAGTACAATTACAAAAATGGGTTAATGAGGTAAAAGATTTATCTAAATCATATTTTAAATCAAAAAAAATTGCTATTGATGTTTTAAATGGTCCTGCAGTTGCCGCTTTAAATAAAGAAGGTATTGAAATTGTAGATGCAAAATTAATTTTAGAACAAGCAAGAGTAATTAAATCATCTGAAGAAATTAAATGTATGAGATCAGCAATAGACGTTGCTGAAATGGGCATTGTTAAAATGAGAGAACAATTAAAACCAGGAATGACAGAAAATGAATTATGGTCAATTCTTCATCAAACAAATATAGAAAATTATGGTGAATGGATTGAGTGTAGATTGTTAGCATCAGGAGAAAGAACCAATCCTTGGATGCAAGAATGTGGAAATAAAGTTATTCAAGATGGTGAACTAGTTGCTTTTGACACAGACATGGTAGGACCCTATGGATACTGTGCGGATATTTCTAGAGCATTTGTAGTTGGCAACAAGTTTAATGAAGAACAAAAAAAGCTATATTCAATGGCTGTTGAACAAATAGATTACAATTCAAGACTAATTAAAGATGGTTTATCTTTTAAAGAATTCACAGATAAATCATGGGTTTTACCTGAAGATTACTACCCAAATAGATACTCTGTAATGGTACATGGAATAGGTCTTTGCGACGAGTGGCCTGCGATTAGATACCCAACAGATGGTGGTGAACGTAGTGGAATGTTTCAAAAAAATATGACTATAACAGTTGAGAGCTATATTGGTAGAGTAGGTGGTAAAGAAGGTGTTAAGCTTGAGCAACAATACCTAATTGGTGAAAATGGACTTGAATTAATGTCCCATCATCCTTTAGAAGATATCTAATGAAAATTATTTTGGTTATGGGTTTACCTGGTGCAGGTAAAACAACTTTAGCTAATGAAATGGCACCTCATTTAAATGCTAAAAGATTAAATGCTGATGAAGTTAGAAAAGCAGCTGGTGATTGGGATTTTTCAGAGGAAGGTAGAGTAAGACAAGCTAAAAGAATGGCTGAATTTGCTCTAAAATTAAAAGCTGAGGGTCATTATGTAATTGCAGACTTTGTTGCTCCAACACCGGAGGCAAGAAGCTTGTTTCCAGCAGATTTTAGAATTTGGGTAGATACAATAAAAAAAGGTAGATTTGAAGATACTAACCAAATGTTTGTTAATCCAAAAAACTTTGACTACCATGTAACAACTCAGGATGCTAAGAAATGGGCACCATTAATAATTGAGGAGATTAAAAAATGACATATCAATGGGATAATAAAAAACCTACAGCGCAAATGTTAGGAAGATGGCAACCCTTTCATGATGGGCACTATAAACTGTTTAAAGAAATAATTAAAAAAACAGGACAAGTTTGTATTCAAATAAGAGATGTACAAGGTGTTGATGACAATCCATTTGATTTTGAAACTGTAAAAAAAAATATTGAAGAAAGATTAAATCCTGAGTTTGAAGGTCAATTTAAAATTATGTTGGTTCCTAATATTACAAATATTTGTTACGGAAGAGGTGTTGGATATAAAATTGAGGAAATAGTTTTAGATGAAGAAACTCAAAAAATCTCAGCAACTAAAATTAGAGCTCAAATGAGAGAAGAGGGTAAATTAAAATAACATTTAATGAACGATAGATTAAACACTATTGTCGATTTAAAAAAATATCCTATTCACGATTTAAATTCTCCAATCATTAAAAATTTAGTAAAAAAATGTAAGGAAGAATTAGACCAATATAGTTGTTCAACTATTCCAAATTTTATTTTGCCTAAATCTTTAGAGGTAATGAATACAGAATTGGAAAAACAACTTGATGAAGTTTATATGTCAAAAGAAAGCATCAATGCATATCTTTATGCTAAAGATGATCCAAGTTTACCTGCAAAACATCCAAAAAGAAATTTTATGGAAAGGTATAATGGATATTTAAATTCAGATTGCTTTCCAAAAAATTCAGAAATGAAATATCTTTATGAAACAGAAGAACTTTTAAAATTTGTTTCTGCATGCTTAGGTATTTACCCTATTTATAGGTGGGCAGACCCTTTGGCTTGTCATGCGTACAATGTTATGAAACCTGATGGAATTCTTCCTTGGCATTTTGATAGTTGTGAGTTCACTCTAAGCTTGATGATCCAGAAACCTGAAAAAGGAGGAGTTTTTGAATATTGTCCAAATATTAGAGCACCAGGAAATGAAAATTTTGATGAGGTTAAAAAAGTTTTAGAAGGAGATCGATCAAGAGTAAGACAGCTTAAATTAGAACCAGGGGATCTTCAAATTTTTAAAGGAAGATTTACTTTGCATAGAGTTACAAAAGTAGAAGGTCAAAAATCTAGATATATGTGTATTCCTGCTTATGTTTTAGATCCCTATAGAGTAAATACTCCAGAACACTCAAAAGCAATTTATGGTAAAGTTTTACCAATTCATATAGAAAGAAATCAGGCTAGATCCGACGGATTGACTGATTAAATGACTAGTAATATTAAAATAAAGAGAATTAATTCTGATATTTCATCAATTATAATTGATGAACCAAAAACATATAATTCTCTTTCATATAAAAATCTTTCCGATTTATTAAAATCATTAAAAAAATTAGATGCTGATAAAAAAACTAAAGTAATAATCATAGAGGGTGCGGGTAAAGGATTTAGTGCTGGCCACAATTTAAAAGAAGTTAGAAGTCTTAAAAATAAAGACAAATACCAAAAGTTATTTAATCTTTGCTCCAAGGTTATGTTGCAAATTGTTGAAGGAAAAAAACCAGTTATTGCTAAGGTTCATGGCGCAGCTTTTGCAGCAGGCTGTCAGTTAGTTGCAAGTTGTGATCTTGCATATAGCACTAAAGATTCATTATTTGCAACACCAGGTGTAAACATTGGATTATTTTGTAGCACACCAATGGTAGCTGTTAGTAGAAAAATTAATCGTAAACCTATGATGCAAATGCTGTTAACAGGAGAACCTATCAAAGCAAATTATGCAAAAGAAATTGGTTTAATAAATGATCATTTTTCTAATTCAAAATTAAATGATGAAGTTTTAAAAGTTGCAAAAAAAATTGCATCTAAATCAAATTTGACCATTAAAATTGGAAAACAAGCTTTTTATAAACAATTAGAAATGCCTTTAAGAAAAGCTTATGCTTACACTAGCAAAATGATGACTGTTAATATGATGGCAATGGATGCCAAAGAAGGTATTTCAGCCTTTTTAGAAAAAAGACAACCAAACTGGAAACATAAGTAACAATGAAGAATAAAAAAAATATTCTCATTATTTTATTTGTTATTTTTGGAATGTACTTTGTATTAAATTTTAAAGATCATAATCTTAAAAGAGCAGTGGATGCTTGTATTGCAGGAAGCCAAAAATTATCTGAGACCAAAATTACTGATTTGGAAGAAGCAAGAAAATTCTGCGAGGAACAAATTAAAAAAGAAAACAAATAATAATATGAGTGACATAAAGAGGATTTTAAAAAATTCTAAATCTATAGCAATGATTGGCGTCAGTAATGATTTAAAAAAACCCTCAACTATTGTCATGAAATATATGCAAGAGTATGGTTATAAAGTTTATCCAGTTAATCCATCAGCTAAGGGTAAAAAAATTTTAGGTGAAGAAGTGTATGCTTCGATAACAGAGATTAAAGATCCTATAGACATTGTAGATGTTTTTAGACCTTCTAAAGAAGCCTTTGGCATAGCTGAAGATACTGTGAAAATTGGTGCTAAGGTATTATGGTTACAACTTGGAATAAGAGACGAAGATGCTAAGTCACTTGTAGAAAAAAATAATATAGAATATGTAGAAAACAAATGTACCAAAATGGAATATCAAAAATTTTTTTTAAAAGTAAGACAGGCTTTTCCTGTTCTGAGTAATTAATTTTATGAACATAATAAATTTTACACCGATTCCTGCCTTTACTGGCGGGTTGATAATTGGATTAGCAGTAGTGGTATTTTTTTTACTGAACGGTCGTTTAGTAGGAATTAGTGGTATCGCAAGTAATGCTTTAACAGAGAAAGAAAATAAATTTGATAATTTATTATTCTTATTGGGTTTAATTATTGCACCATTTATTTACTCATTATTTTCTAATGGAGGAATTAACATTAGTATTTCTAATTCTTACATCTTGATGATAGCAGCAGGTTTGTTGGTTGGTATCGGAACACGGATCAGTGGTGGTTGTACAAGTGGCCACGGTATAAGTGGCATTGGAAGGTTTTCTTTAAGATCTATTATTGCAACAATTACTTTTATGATTGTTGGAATTTTAACTGTGTATATAAAAAATTTATTATGAACAAATTAGCTTCTCTTCTTTCAGGTATAATTTTTGGTATAGGTTTAGTGATATCAGAAATGATTAATCCTGCTAAAGTATTAGCCTTTTTAGATTTATTTGGAAATTGGGATCCTTCTCTTGCATTTGTGATGATGGGAGCTTTGGTGGTTTCATCTCCTTTGTTTCATATAATCAAGAAAAAAGAAAAACCATTACTAGTAGAAAAGTTTAATTATTCAAATAACAAAACAATAAATTATCAGTTAATATTAGGTTCAGCTTTATTTGGTGCTGGTTGGGGGTTAGGAGGATTGTGTCCTGGTCCGGCTATAACATCTGTTGCTTTATTTAATATTTATTCAATAACTTTTGTTGTTTCAATGTTTGTAGGATTTTACATAGTTAAATCATTCAATTTAAGCTCCCCAAGATAAATTTATATTTTTTCCTAATTGTTTATAATGAGTAAAAATAATTTTTATGAATAAAGTTTTAAAATTTTTAGACAGCACTTTTTTAGATTTAGGCCGACAATTTAAATGGACTTATTTGCCTCCTTTGATGGTTTATGTTGCAGCTGGTATTTCTGGATTAACTGGAATAGTTGGAACTTTTTTTGTTAAAGACTATTTAAATTTATCTGCAGCATTTTTAGCGGGGCTTGGGTTTTGGGCTGGAATTCCATGGGCATTAAAAATGCCTTTAGGACACTTGGTTGATCTTATATGGGATAGAAAAAATTATATGGTTTACTTTGGTGCTTCTTTAATCGCTTTAAGTTTACTGATTATGTATGGACTTATAATTCATACAGAAGATATGTCGGAAATTTTCACAGTTGAGACTTGGTTTGTGATTAGCGTAATTTTAGCACCTGTTGGTTATGTAATTCAGGATGTTGTTGCTGATGCTATGACTGTTGAAGCTGTCCCGCTAACTGATGAGAGTGGAAATGATTACAGTAAAGATCAAGTTAAAATTATGCATACAACAATGCAAACCCTTGGTCGTTTTGCAATTATTGGAGGCACTGTTTTAGTTGCGTTGGTGAATGTAATTTTATTTAGAGATGTAGATAGCCTAGAACAGTCTGCTAAAATTGCTCTATACGGCAAAATTTATTTATATGCGTTAGTTATTCCAGTTGTTTCAATCTTAGGGGTATTTTTAGCAAAATATTTAAGGAATAAGAAAATTCAAAAATTAAAATCTAAAGGACTTGAATTTAAAGAAGAAAGAGGAACTGAGAAAACAAAAATTAATTGGTGGATCCTTGGAGGAAGCTTAATTTTTGTTATTTTCACTTTATCTATCGGATCGTTCAAAGTTCCTTTTGCACAAGAAATTGTTTTCATTGGTTCAGTTATCATAATTTTATTTTTGATGTTTAAGCTCATCAAAGAGTTGCCAGAAAATTTAAGGTTAACAATTGTTGGTACTGCAGTAATTATATTTATATTTAGAGCAATGCCAGGTCCTGGTCCTGGTCTAACGTGGTTTGAAATTGATGAACTTGGTTTTAATGAACAATTTTTTTCAATTTTGTCTTTACTGGCGTCAATTTTAACATTGGCTGGAATTGTTTTATTGAGACCTTTTATGGCCAATAACTCAATTGCAAAAATCATTGTTATATTAAGTATAGCTGGTGCGATTTTATTTTTACCAAGTGTTGGAATGTATTATGGATTTCATAATTGGACCGCTTCAATAACAGGTGGTGTAGTTGATGCTAAATTTATAGCGATACTTAATACAGCTTTAGAGTCTCCATTGGGTCAGGTATCAATGATTCCTTTATTAGCTTGGATTGCAAAAAATGCTCCTTCACATCTTAAAGCAACTTTTTTTGCAGTTTTTGCTTCATTTACAAATTTAGCTCTTTCAGCAAGTGCTTTAGGGACAAAATATTTAAATCAAATTTTTACAGTTACTAGAGAAGTAAAAGATAAAGTTTCAGGAGAAATTCAAACTACTGCTGATTATTCAGAGCTTGGGATATTGTTAATTGTTGTAACTTTACTCACACTTATTTTGCCTATTTTATTTGTCTATATAATTAACAATAGTAAGTACAAAACCTCAGAATAAACAATAATTTTATAGTTTTTTTGGTTTTTTTTGTTAATTAAAAATTATGAAAAAAATTTTCCTAGTTTACGGTCATTATAATGAAAATTCATTTAACGCAGCAATTAAAAATGAATTTATCAAACACTCTGAATCAAAAGGTAACAAAGTAGACGTTGTAGATTTATACAAAGAAAAATTTGATCCTGTATTTGCTGGAGAAGACCCAAGTGCTGAAGTCTTAGATCATCGTAAGAGAATAGAAGAGTGTGATACAATTGTATTAGTTGCGCCAATATGGAATTTTAGAATGCCAGCTATTGTTGAAGGATGGATTGATAAAGTGTTGGCACCACCATGGGCATTTAGATTTAAGCAACTAGTTGGAAACTATGGTTATCCAATTGGTAATTTAAGAAAAAAGAAAGCAGTAATTTTTTGCACATATGGTTCACCAAGACTAGCTATCACTACATTTTTTTTAAATTTACCGATTAGAAGACTTAAAAGAGGGGTATTTCATATGTGTGGCATATATAACATTACCTATCGAAGATATTTTGCAGTACCTTTTGTAAGCGACTCAAAAAGACAAGAGTTCTTAGAAGATGTTAGAAAAACTGCGAATAATATTTAGCACTTTATTAATTCTATTATTAACTACTGTTTATTCATATTCAGAGTTGATAAACCCAAGCAAAAATATTACTCCAAAAGAAGTTGTTGAAATTCAACTTAATGGTCTCAAACAAAATGATTTAGAATATAAAGATAGAGGGATAGAGCAAACCTGGACCTTTGCTCACCCGAATAATAAAAGAGTAACAGGTCCCCTAGGTAATTTTAAGCGAATGATCAAAGGAGACTCCTATAAAATGATGATTAATCATCTAAGCCACACTATTACAGAGCTTGGCAGTAGTGACAAATGGGCCCAATTTGAGGTCATCATTTTAGATAAGGACAAAATTTATCACAAGTTCAATTGGCAGGTTGAAAAATATACAGACGAAGGAGTTTTAAAAGATTGTTGGTTGACCACAATAGTCTCAAGTCCAATTCCACTCGGCAGCTCAATTTGATTATCCACAGATACATTTTTGTTTCGTTACTAATAAAAATTTAGTAGGAATCACGAAATGAAAACAAAAACTAAAGTTGTAGTAGTTGGTGGTGGAGTAGTTGGTGTCAGTGCTCTTTATCATTTAGCAAAAAAAGGTTGGTCTGATGTTGTGCTTGTTGAAAGAAAAGAATTAACCTCAGGTTCAACTTGGCATGCAGCAGGTTTATTGCCGTTATTTAATATGAGTTACTCTGTAGGTCAGCTACATAAATATGCGGTAAATCTTTATAAAACTTTAGAAGAAGAAACTGGAAAAAATGTTGGCTTTAGTGTTGTTTCAAATATTCGTTTGGCAAGTACAAAAGATAGAATGGATGAGTACCATCAGTACGCAGGTGTAGCTCGAACAATTGGAGTAGATGTAAAATTTTTAACTCCACAACAAGTAAAAGAAATTTGGCCTCTATGTCATACAGATGATTTAGTTGGAGCAATTCAACACCCAGAAGATGGATACATCCAACCAGCAGATTTAACACAAGCTTTAGCTACCGGTGCAAGAAATAGGGGAGCAGAAATTTATAGAAACACAACTGTTCTATCAATGAGACAAACAAAAGATGGATGGATTGTTGAAACAGATAAAGGATCAATAGAGTGTGAACATGTAATTTCTTGTTCTGGAAATTTTGCAAGACAAACTGGTGAAATGGTTGGATTAGATATCCCAGTTATTCCTGTTGAACATCAATATATCGTGACTGAACCTCATCCTTTAATTCAACAAAGAAAAAAAGACGGTTTACCAGAAATGGGAGTTTTAAGAGATAGCGATAGCAGATGGTATATGAGAGAAGAAGCAGGTGGATTAATATTAGGACCTTATGAAGATGGTGCACCAGCTTGTTATGTTGAAGGACCATCAAAGAATTCCGAATATGAATTATTTCAAGAAGATTTAGATAGATTAGCTCCACATATTGAAGGAGCAATACATAGAGTTCCTGCTTTTGGAGAAGTTGGAGTTAAGAAAGTTTATAATGGAGCAATTTGTTATACACCTGATGGAAATCCAATTGTTGGACCTGCCTGGGGACTTAAGAATTTTTGGATTAATGAAGGTCATAGTTTTGGAATAACTGCAGCAGGAGGTGCTGGTTGGCAACTTGCTGAATGGATTGTAGATGGTGAACCAACAATTGATATGTTGGGTGTTGAGCCAAGACGATATGGAAACTATGCAACAAAATCTTATTTGAAGGCTAAAAATGAAGAAGCTTACAGTCATGTATTTATAGTTCACTATCCAGACGAAGAAAGACCTGCAGCAAGACCTTTAAGAACAGCTCCATGTTACGAAAGAATGAAAAATTTAGGAGCAGTTTTTGGACAAAAATTTGGATGGGAAAGACCTAACTTTTTTGCAACAGATGGAATGGAGCAAAAAGATGATTGGTCGTTTAGAAGATCAAAATGGTTTGATGCAATTAAAAAGGAATGTCAAAACGTAAAAGAAAATGTGGGTCTTCTAGATATGACTGCTTTTGCAAAATGCAGAATAAGAGGACCTAAAGCAGAAGAGTTTTTAGACTATTTAGTTGCAAACAAACTTCCAAAAAAGATTGGAAGAATAAATCTATGTCATGCATTAAATACTAAAGGAGGTGTTCATTCAGAATTTACAATTATGAAAGAAGCCGAGAATAGTTATTATTTGGTGTCAGCTGGTGCAAATTTAAGATTAGATCATGATTGGATACAAAAATGGATGCCAGATGACGGATCTGTAATTTTTGAAGATTTAACAAATAGCACTGGTGTATTGGTAGTTGCTGGACCTAAAGCAAGACAACTAATGCAAAAGGTGTCAACAGATGATTTTTCTAATGAAAACTTTAAATGGCTTACAGCAAAAAATGTGAATGTAGGATATGCACCAGTTAATGCCATGAGAGTAAATTTTGTTGGTGAACTTGGATGGGAACTTCATCACCCAATCGAGTATCAAAATCATATTTTTGATAAATTAATGGAAGCTGGTAAAGATTTAGGAATTAAACCATTCGGTATCAGAGCGATGAATAGTTTAAGAGTAGAAAAATCTTACAAACTAGTAGGAACAGAATTATCAATTGAATATTCTCCATATGAATCTGGACTAGATAGATTTATTCATCCAAATAAAGGAAACTTTATTGGTTTAGAAGCACTTAATAAATGGAGAGAAAAAGGTTTTGATAACAAATTAGTAACTTTAGAAGTTCACAATACTAAAGATGCAGATGTTTTGGGAAATAATCCTATATTTAAAGACGGTAAAGTGGTTGGAAGAGCAACAGGTGGTGAATTTGGATTTAGATTAGATAAATCAATTGCCCTTGCGATGGTAAAACCTGATTGTTCTAATGTGGGCGACAAATTACAAGTTGATATATTGGGTGAAATGTATGACGCTACCGTTTTAGATGAAAGTCCATATGATTCAGAAAATAATTTGTTGAGAGCTTAATGAAAATCTTAGTAGCGGTAAAAAGAGTTATTGATTACAATGTTCAAATTAGAGTTAAAGAGGATGGCACTGGTGTAGTTACAGACAATGTAAAAATGTCAACCAATCCACCAGATGATAATGCAATCGAAGAGGCAGTAAAAATTAAAGAAACGGGAAAGGCAACTGAAGTGGTTGCAATTACTGTAGGTGAAGAAAAAGCTCAAGAAACTGTTAGAAAAGCCTTAGCAGTTGGAGCAGATAGAGGAATTCATGTCAAAGCAGATGGAATATTAGAGCCATTAGCTGTTTCAAAAATTTTACAAAAGGTTGTTGAAAAAGAAAAACCAGATCTAGTTTTTATGGGAAAACAAGCAATTGATGATGATTGTAATCAAACAGGTCAAATGTTGAGTGCGTTATTAAATTGGCCACAAGCAACTTTTGCATCAAAGATTGATGTAAAAGATAACAAACTAGAAGTTACTAGAGAAATTGATGAGGGACTTGAAACAATTGAAATAAATGTTCCTGCGATTGTAACTTGCGATTTAAGATTAAATGAACCAAGATATGCTTCTCTTCCAAACATTATGAAGGCGAAGAAAAAACCAATTGAGGAAATTTCTGCATCTGATCTAGGTGTTGATACCTCTCCAAGAGTAGAACAAATTAAAGTAGAAGAGCCACCAAAAAGAAAAGCAGGTATTAAAGTGGCTAATGTAGCAGAATTAGTTCAAAAATTAAAAAATGAGGCAAAGGTAATATAATGGCAGTTTTACTTATAGCGGAGCATAATAATAAAGAGTTAAGACCATTTACATTAAATGCGGCTACAGCCGCTTCTCAAATTGATAGTGAAGTTCATGCTGTGATAATTGGAAATGATAGTGCAGAGGCATCAAAACAATTATCAGAACTTCCAGTAATTAAAAAAGTATTAAGTGTTGAAGCACCACACTATGAAAATTTCACTGCAGAGAATTTTGCCCCAGTTGTGGTTAAGCTAGCAGAAAATTATTCTCATATTATTTGTTCAGCAAATACATTTGGTAAAAATTTAATGCCAAGGATTGCAGCTCATCTTGATACTTCACAAGTTAGTGACATTATAAAAGTAATATCATCTGATACTTTTATTAGACCAATTTATGCTGGAAATGCTTTTGCAACAGTTAAAAGTAATGATGCAAAAAAATGTGTAACTATTAGACCAACTTCATTTGAACCTTGTGAAAGCTCAGGAGGCTCAGCACCAATTGAGAAAATTGATGCTGGTGAAGAATTTTCAAATACAAAATTTATAAAAAGAGAAGAAATTAAATCTGATAGACCTGAACTTGGTACAGCTAGAATTGTTGTGTCAGGCGGAAGAGGGATGCAAAGTGGAGATAACTTTAAATTAATTACTGAAATTGCTGATAAGCTTGGAGCAGCTATTGGAGCATCAAGAGCTGCAGTTGATGCAGGTTATATAAGCAATGATCATCAAGTTGGGCAAACCGGAAAAGTTGTTGTGCCAGATTTATACATAGCTGTTGGAATATCAGGAGCAATTCAGCATTTAGCGGGCATGAAAGAAAGTAAAGTTATAGTTGCAATTAATAAAGATGGTGAGGCCCCAATTTTTAGCGTTGCTGATTATGGTCTTGAAGCAGATCTCTTTGAAGCTTTGCCTCAGTTCATGGAAGAGCTGAACAAATTAAACACTATACAAAAATAATCCTTACAGTTAAAAATTAGATTATGTCTAGAGAATCTATGGAATATGATGTTGTAATCATTGGTGGTGGCCCATCAGGATTAGCGACTGCAATTAAATTAAAACAATTAGATTCAAATTTGAATGTTTGTTTGCTTGAAAAAGCTTCAGAAATAGGAGCTCATATTTTGAGTGGGAATGTTTTTGAAACAAGAGCTCTAGATGAGTTATTACCCAATTGGAGAGAACTTAACTCACCAATAAAAACAAAAGTAACAAAAGAAAAATTTTTATTCTTAGGAAAAACAAAATCTTTAAGTTGGCCAACTTGGCTTTTGCCAGCAGTTCAACAAAATCATAAAAATTATATTATTAGTTTAGCTAACTTATGTAGATGGTTAGCTGAACAAGCAGAAGCTTTAGGTGTAGAAATTTTTCCAGGTTTTCCAGCAAGTGAAATTTTATATAACGATGACGGGTCTGTTAAAGGAGTAGCTACCCAAGATATGGGTATAGATAAAGAGGGCAACAAAAAAGATAGCTTTGAACCAGGCATTGAGCTTTTAGGAAAAGTAACAGTTTTTGCTGAAGGTTGTAGAGGTCATTTAGGAAAACAATTAATTCAAAAATTTGAACTAAGTAAAGGAAAAGATCCTCAGCAATATGGAATTGGTTTTAAAGAAATTTGGGAAATAGAAGAAAAAAATCATGAAGAAGGATTAGTTATGCATACGGCTGGATGGCCGCTTGATAACAATACTTACGGTGGAAGCTTTATGTATCACGCTGAAAATAAACAAGTGTTTTTAGGCTATGTAATTGGTTTAGATTACAAAAATCCGCATTTATCTCCATATGATGAATTTCAAAGATTTAAAACTCATCCAGCAATTAAAAAAATAATAGAGGGAGGAAAAAGAATTTCATATGGTGCAAGAGCATTAATAGAGGGAGGATTTCAAAGTTTACCTAAAATGTTTATGCCAGGTGCATTATTAGTAGGATGTGATGCTGGTACATTAAATATGCCTAAAATTAAAGGCTCTCATACCGCAATGAAAAGTGGAATGATTGCAGCTGAAACTATTAATGAACACTTAAAAGAAAATAAAGATTTATCTAATTATGAAGATAAATTTAAAAATAGCTGGTTGTATAAAGAATTATTTGAGGCCCGAAATGTAAAACCTAGTTTTAGTTGGGGATTAATTTTGGGGATTATCTTTACAGGCATTGATCAAATTTTGTTTAAAGGAAAACTTCCGTTCACTCTTAAACACAAACATGCGGATCATGAAACATTAAAACCTGCTAGTCAAATGCCTAGAATAGATTATCCAAAATATGACAATGTTATAACTTTTGATAAGACAAGCTCAGTTTATCTTACAGGAACTAACCATGCTGATAATCAACCTGTTCACTTACAACTTAAAGATCCTGATTTACCAATTAAATATACTCTAGAAAAATTTGATGAACCTGCACAAAGATATTGTCCTGCTGGAGTATACGAAGTGCAGAAAGAAAATGATGTTAATAAGTTTGTAATTAACTCGCAAAATTGTATTCACTGTAAAACTTGTGATATTAAAGAGCCTTCTCAAAACATAACTTGGGTAACACCAGAAGGTGGTGGTGGACCAAGATATGGAAATATGTAAATTAAGATAAATCTATTGCAAATTTTTTTAATGTTTCGATAGGTAAATGTTTTAAAGTATTTTTATGAGTTCTTTTTAGAAATATTGGACATCCTTTGCCAGCTTCTACTGCCCGTGCATACCAACTCGCACATACACACCATCCATCTCCATCTTTTAATCCTGGAAATCCAAATTCTGGATGAGGTGTAATCAAATCATTTCCCGCTTCCTTTAACCATTCTAAAAATTCAGTTGTAACTTTTGCGCAAACAGTATGTACACCGTGGTCATTTTCATCTGTATTGCAGCACCCATCTCTAAACCAACCTGTTAATGGATCATTAGAACATTCTTCTAGATCTTCACCTAAAACATTTATCTGTTTTTCTTTCATGAATTTAATTAAATATTTCTAAAAATTTCATCATCAATTAAACCGTTAAAAGATATAGATCTTCTCTCTTCTGATGTGCCTTTAAAAGGATAAACTGAGTGCATTAAATAGTGCGGGAAAAAATAGAAATCACCAACCTCAGGTTTTATTGTGTAAACAGAATTTGAGAGAAATTGATGTGATCCATGAATTAAATTTAATGTACCACCCAAATAATCCTTTTCTTTTTTTTGAACAAATTCCCCAAATGATTTAGGTAATTTTAAAAATCCTGCACCAGAAATATGTCCACTGTGATGATGTACTGGATTATATTCATTTTCAAATTGTCTTACTACCCAAGAATTTATTAATGAAAATTTTGTAATTTTTTTATTTGATACTGTTAGTATCCACTTTGATACACAAGCTGCCAAAAAATCTATCCAACCAATTTTCTTTGATAGTTCGTTTTCTAATTTAAACTCTTGAGTAACATCTCCAATTAATTTGTGACCATGATCAAGTTCTTTTGATTTAATTTGATTTTCAACCACGTCATCAATATAATTATTTAGCTCCTTTAAAATTTTTTCTGGAATTTTTACTTTAATAACAGATGGTCCAAATGGTTTTAGTATTTGTATGTTGTTATTCATTTTTAGATCTTAGTAGGATTTGGTTGTCCTTTATAAACTTCTTCAGGATCAAATTTTTTTTCTTTTTCAAGAAATTCCATTTCCACTTTACGTCCATTATCAATTGGACCCATTGGAATAGATCTATAAAAGCATG
Source organism: uncultured Pelagibacteraceae bacterium (assembly GCA_902546145.1). Lineage (GTDB taxonomy): Bacteria > Pseudomonadota > Alphaproteobacteria > Pelagibacterales > Pelagibacteraceae > Pelagibacter. The sequence continues at coordinate 28,180 of CACCIT010000008.1, forward strand.
ATCTGTATCCAACATGGCAACTAGCGCCGTCTCCTATATCAACTGTTAACCAAATGGAGTCTTGATCATCATCAATTCTGATCTCAGTAACTTTTTGAGTAAAACCACTTGTTTTACCTTTGTGCCAGATTGCTTTTCTAGATCTACTAAAGTAGTGAGCTTCTTTGGTTTCAATTGTTTTTTTTAATGCTTCAACATTCATATAGCCGTGCATTAAAATATCTTTGGTTTTTGAACACATAGTAATGACAGGTATTAATCCATCATTATCAAATTTTGGAGAAAGAAGATTTCCTTCCTCGATATCGTAGATATTTTCTCTTTTTTTGAACATAGAATGTGATTATGTAGCACATATCTAGATATAATAAATATTTTAAAATTAGGTAATTACTGTATAAAAAGGCGCTATGAAATTGGTAAAAGATACTGACAACAAGTTAAATGAAAATAAGCAAGTTTCAGATAAAGATGCTGAAGAAGCTTTTAAAACAATTTTAACATGGATGGGAGAAGACCCAAACAGAGAAGGTTTAATAGAAACCCCAAAAAGGGTCGTTAAAGCATTTAAAGAATATTTTAAAGGTTACAAGGAAGATCCAGATAAAATTTTGGATAAAACTTTTGGTGATGTAGAGGGTTATGATGACATGGTTGTTCAGAAAAATATTTCTGTTCAAAGTCATTGCGAACATCACATGGCACCAATTATTGGAAAAGCTCATGTTGCTTATATTCCAAAAGAAAGAGTTGTAGGTTTAAGTAAACTTGCAAGAGTAGTTGAAGTGTTTTCTAAAAGACTTCAAACTCAAGAGAGACTTACAATGCAAATTGCAAATACTTTAATGGAATCATTAGATGCAAAAGGTGTTGCAGTAACAATAGATTCAACTCATCAGTGTATGACTATGAGAGGAATTAAAAAAGAACAAGCAACTACGGTAACAAATTATTATTTAGGTCAATTTAAAGAAGATTTAAGTTTTCAAAATAGATATTTACGATTTATTAGCACTACGCTAAAAGATTAAAGTGTCTGATCAATTCAAAGCAATAGTTCTTAATCAAGAAGGTGAAAATTTTTCTAGAGAAGTAAAATCTTTAGATAGAAGTTTTTTAAAACATGGGGATGTAACTGTTCAGGTAGAATATTCAGATTTAAATTTTAAAGATGGAATGATTCTAAAGAATGGTGGAAGACTAGTGAAAGAGTATCCGCACATACCAGGAATAGATTTTTCAGGAAAAGTAATTGAAAGTGAAAATTCAAAATTTAAATCAGGCGATGAAGTAATATTAACTGGTTTTAGAGTTGGAGAAGTATTTTTTGGTGGTTATTCTCAGATAGCAAAAGTTAATGCAGACTTCCTAGTAAAAAAACCTGATAACTTAAGTAGCAAGCAGGCAATGATTTTAGGGACAGCAGGCTTAACTTCTTTAATGAGTGCTTTTGCAATTCAAGCAAGAGAAAGTATTTTGCTTGGGGAAAAAGTAAATGATGTTTTGGTAACAGGAGCAACCGGAGGCGTTGGCAGTGTTGCAATAATGGTTTTAACAAAATTAGGATACAATGTAACTGCAGTATCTGGAAAAGAAAGTAAGTCAGATTATTTAAAATCTTTAGGAGCAAAAAACATTATAAATAGAGCAGAATTTGATAAAGACCCAAGACCAATAGATAAAGGTTTATGGGATGGAGTAGTAGACACTGTTGGAGGGAAAATTTTAGCAAACGCAATTGCGCAAACAAAGCCTAATGGAATTATAGCTGTATGTGGAAATGCAAATAGTAATGAACTTAACACTAATTTACTTCCTTTTATGTTAAGAGGTATTAAGGTTTGGGGAATGGACTCTGCTAATTGCAGTATAAAAAGAAAAGAATTTATGTGGGGTGAAGCTTCAAAGTTAATTGATTTTGAATTGCTTGAAAAATCAGTTTTAACAGTGGGTTTAGAGGAGCTAATTGAAACTTATCCAAAAATTTTAAAAGGTGAAATTTCTGGAAGAGTATTAGTAGATGTAAATAAATAATGGATTGGGATAAATTAAAAATTTTTCATGCTGTTGCAGAAGCTGGAAGTTTTACAAATGCTACTGTAAATTTAAACCTTAGCCAATCTGCAATCAGTAGACAGATACAGTCCCTAGAACAAGATTTGAAAGTACAACTCTTTGAAAGACATGCAAGAGGATTAACACTTACAGAAAACGGTGAATATGTTTTTAAAACTGCACATGAAGTAATAAGTAAATTAAAAGAAGTTGAAACTTCTTTAGGTGATCAGAAGAATAAACCAACAGGAAAATTAACTATAACAACAGTAAGAAGTTTTGGTACTCATTGGTTAACGCCTAGAATTCAAGAATTTATGAGACTTAATCCAGAGATTGAGATTGAATTAGTCTTTGATGATAAAGAATTAGATTTAAGTACAAGACAGGCTGATATTGGAATTTTCATGAGAAGACCAAAACAGCTTAATTATATTCAAAAAAAGCTAGTCGATATCAAATACTATATTTATGGATCAAATAAGTACTTAGAAAAAAATGGAATGCCAAAGACAATAAATGAT
>CACCIT010000009.1 GCA_902546145.1 uncultured Pelagibacteraceae bacterium
AAATTTAATAAAATTTTAGATATTGATTTTGATAATAAATGTGTAGTTACCCAACCTGGTGTAACCAACTTGTCCATAACACATGCTGTAAAACATAAAGGTTACTATTATGCTCCAGATCCTTCTAGTCAATTAGCTTGTTCTATAGGTGGAAACGTTGCTGAAAACTCAGGTGGTGTCCATTCTCTTAAATACGGAACAACAACAAACAACATACTTGGTGTTGAAATGGTAATGATGGACGGGACTATTTGTAGATTAGGTGGAAAAACTTTGGATCAAGAGGGATATGATTTATTAGGATTAATATGTGGTTCAGAAGGATTGCTAGGTGTAATTACAGAAGTAACTGTAAAAATATTGAAAAATCCTCAAACAGTAAAAGCAGCCTTAATAGGTTTTCCAACCATTGAAGATGGAGGTAATTGTGTAACAGATATTATTTCTAACGGTATTGTGCCAGCTGGAATGGAGATTATGGACAAAGCGTTGATAGATGCAACAGAAAAATTTGTTCATGCAGGATACCCTATGGATGCAGAAGTTTTAATGATAGTTGAATTAGATGGGACGAAGTCTGAAGTCGATGAATTATTTAAACAAATAAAAGAGATTGCTGAAAAAAATAAATCAAACAGTTTTAAATTAAGTAAATCTGAAAAAGAAAGATTAGGATTTTGGTCTGGAAGAAAAGCTGCATTCCCAGCATGTGGAGCAATGGCGCCAGATTATTATTGTATGGATGGGACAATCCCTAGAGGAAAATTATCAGTAATACTTAAAGAGATTAGCAGATTATCAAAAAAATATAATCTAGGAGTTGCAAATGGTTTTCATGCAGGAGATGGAAATCTTCATCCTTTAATTCTTTTTGACGGAAGTGATAAAGAACAGTTAAGAAGAACTGAAGAGTTTGGCGCTGAAATTTTAAAAGCATGTGTGAGAATGGGAGGCGCACTTTCTGGAGAGCATGGAATTGGAATAGAAAAAAGAGAATTAATGTGTGAGGCTTTTAATGATATCGATATCCAGCAACAACTTAATATTAAAAAATGTTTAGATGAAAAAAATCTCTTAAATCCTGGAAAAGTTTACCCAATTTTAAGAAAATGTGCTGAGGAAGGAAGGGTTCATGTTCACCGAGGAGAAGAAAAATTCCCAGATCTTCCAAGATTCTAATCACTTACTACCAAAAACTGAGCTTGAAGTTTCAAATATAATTAAAGAAGCTTACAAAAAGAAATTTCCAATTGATATTCATGGATCAAATACAAAAAAATTTATAGGTTACAATGTTCAAGCTGCTAAAAGTTTAGACCTATCAAACTTAAATGGAATAATCGAGTATTTACCAGAGGAACTTTATATTAAAGTAAAACCAGGTACTTTATTGGCAGATGTAGAAAGTGCTTTAGAAAAAAATAACCAAGAGCTTTCTTTTGAACCAACTGATTTTGGTTATATTAATAATGGAAAATCAAACAAAGGAACTGTAGGCGGTTGTGTTGCTTGCAATTTTGCAGGATCTAGAAGATTTAAGTCAGGCAGTGTTAGAGATTTTGTTTTGGGTTTTAGAGGAGTAAATGGAAAGGGAGATATCATTAAATCAGGAGGTACAGTTGTAAAAAATGTAACGGGCTACGATTTATCAAAATTAGTCAGCGGATCTTTTGGAACACTAGTTGCATTAACCGAAATAACCCTAAAAATTTCTGCAAAGAAGCCTTCACAAAATACAATTGTTATTTATGAAAATGATCCAAAGATCATCTCAGAATTGTTCCAAAAAGTACTAAGCTCAAGTAACGAAATTTCTGGTGCAGTTTTTATCCCAGACGAACCACAAAATAAAAAATTTGATTTAAATAAAAGTAGAGCATTTAAATTTAATGATTTAGATCAAGAAGGTTCATTTTTTGCGTTAAGAATTGAAGGTAATAAAAATTCAATAAAAGAGAGAATTAAGGATATTTCAAATGAGTTAGATTTAAAAAAATATAAAACATCTAATTTAGATCCTCACCAATCTCCTCTATTTTGGAAAAGCGTAAATAGTTTGCAATTATTTTCTGAAACAAAAAATAATTTACTAAGAGTTGTTGTGCCTCCAGCGAATTGTGAAAAAGTAATGAACAAAATAAAAAATAAATTTAAATATTTTATAGATTGGTCTGGATCACTATTCTGGATAGAAGTTCCTGGAAAAGATGATGATAAGTTAAAAGAAGTAAAAAAAATGATCCTTCAAAATAATGGATACTTAACAATAATCAAGAAATCAGAGGAGTTTGATTTTTCAGAAAAAATATTCACTATTGATGATACTAAATTAATGATTTCCAAAAAGATTAAAGAAAGCTTTGATCCAAAAGGAATATTTAACCCAGGCAAAATGTATAAGGATTTTTAATGCAAACAAATTTTTCAGAAACACAACTCAAAGATAAAGACAATCAATCTTCTGAGAAAATATTTAAAAAATGTGTTCATTGTGGAATGTGTAATGCAACATGTCCAACTTATGGAATTTTAGGAGATGAGTTAGATGGTCCAAGAGGAAGAATTTACCTTATTAAAGATATGTTGGAAAATAATAAGAAACCAACTGAAAAAGTGGTTAAACATATTGATAGATGTCTTTCTTGTTATAGCTGCATGACTACATGTCCAGCAGGTGTAAATTATATGCACTTAATTGATCATGGAAAAAAATATATTGAAAAAAATTATGAGAGATCTTTTTTTGATAAATTAATAAGATATTTTTTGTCTATCACCCTACCAAACACAAAAATATTTAGGCTTTCTAGTTTTTTAGTTAAATTATTAAAACCATTTAAGTTTTTAATGCCATCAAAAATAAAAGATATGATCGAGCTAATGCCTACTAGTTTTCCTAAAAAAACTTTACCTAATAGAGAAATTTATAAAGCTACAGGAAAGAAAAAAATCGCAAGAGTAGCTTTGCTAACTGGATGTGTTCAAAAAGAAATTTCACCGCAAATAAATGAAGCAACAATTAGATTGTTAAATAGACATGGGGTTGAAGTTGTAGTTCCAAAAAAAATTCGTTGCTGTGGATCTTTAAACCATCATCTTGGAAAAGAGGAAGATGCCCACCAAGATTTTAAAAATAACATAAATACTTGGTATGACGAGCATCAAAAAGGAAATTTAGATGCAATTTTATCTAATACGTCTGGTTGTGGAACTACAATGAAAGATTATGGATTTATTTTTAGAGATGATGAAGAGTTAAGCAAAAAAGCTAAAGTGATATCAAAACTTACAAAAGACATTTCAGAATATATTCTTGAAAGTTTAAAACTAAATATAAAATCTAAAGGAAAGAAATACAAAGTTGCATATCATTCTGCTTGTTCAATGCAGCACGGTCAAAAAGTTCATGCACAACCAATTTCATTACTTGAAAAGACAGAAAATGAAATAATGGAAATACCCGAAGGGCACATTTGTTGTGGATCTGCTGGAACCTATAATATTTTACAATCAAAAATTGCAAAACAACTACTAAAAAATAAAGTAAACAACATAGAAAGTTTAAATCCAGATTTTATTTCAACAGGAAATATTGGTTGTATTACCCAAATTTCTCATGGTACTAAAGTCCCAATTTTACATACAATTGAAGTTTTAGATTGGTACACAGGCGGTCCCAAACCTGAAATTTTAAAATAGGGGTTTTATGAAAAAAATTTTAATTACTAGAAGACTGATCCGAGAGAGTGAAGATAAAGCATCAAAATTATTTGAAGCTAAATTTAATTCAAATGATGAACTTTATTCACAATCAAAAATTATTGAAATGAGTGAAGGATGTGATGGAATTTTATCATCTTTAACTGAAAAATTAGATGCTGATACAATAAATAAACTTCCAGACAGTATTAAAATAATTTCAAATTTTGCTGTTGGTTTTGGAAACATTGATTTAGATGCTGCTAAAAAAAGAGGTATTGCTGTTACTAATACCCCAGAAGTTTTATCGGATGCTACAGCTGAGATAGGAATATTACTTATTTTAGGAGCTTGTCGAAGAGCATCAGAAGGAATTGAATCTGCTCGCGAGGGTGGATGGAAATGGTCTGCAGATTATTTAATTGGAAAACAGTTAACAGGAACAAGATTAGGAATTTTAGGTATGGGTCGTATTGGACAAAAAATAGCAAATATTGCTAAATCTTTAGGCATGGTTATTCATTATCATAATCGTTCAAAATTAAGTGAAGATAAAGAGCAGGGAGCAATTTATCATGACAGTATAAAGAGTCTTTTTTCAGTTTCAGATGTTTTATCTATTTGTTGTCCAGCAACAAAAGAAACAGAAAATTTAATAAATAAAGAGACAGTAGAGTATTTCCCTAAAGGTGCTGTGATAACAAATGTTGCTCGAGGTGATATAGTTGATGATGAAGCTTTGATTGATGCATTGAATAGAAGAAAAATTTATGCAGCAGGATTAGATGTTTATAAAAATGAACCAAATTTAAATCCTGGTTATTTAAAAATCCCGAGTGTGTTTGTTTTGCCCCATCTAGGAAGTGCTACAAAAGATACTAGAATTGCAATGGGAAATTTAGCAATAGATAACATAGATGAATTTTTTAGAACTGGTAATTGTACTAATAAAGTAAATTAAAATGTCTCAATCGATAGCTTTTATAGGCGTTGGCAATATGGGTTGTCCAATGGCTGAAAATTTAATGAAAGCAAACAAAACTGTAAAAGTTTTTGATGTCTCAAAAAAAATGCTGGATATTGCCAGAGACAAAAAACTTGAAACTGTCTCTAATTTAGATGATTTAATTACAGGTGATGTTGATACAGTTATAACGATGCTTCCGGAAGGTAAGCATTCGAAGGAAGTTTATTTAGGAGAAAAAGGGATAATAAATAAAGTTTCAAAAGACTGCTTATTGATTGATTGTTCTACAATTGACATTCAAACTTCTATTGAGATTGGAAACAAAGCATTAGAAAAAGAAATTTTAATGATTGATGCCCCAGTTAGTGGTGGGGTAATGGGTGCTCAAAAAGCGACTTTAAATATAATGGTTGGTGGATCAAAAGAAGCATTTGAAAAAGCGCTTCCTTTATTAAAAATTATGGGAAAAAATATATTTCATGCAGGCAATCTTGGTAGTGGTAACGGCGCTAAGATTTGCAACAATATGGCTCTTGGAATTGCAATGATTGCTGCTTCAGAGTCATTAATGTTAGCGAAAAGATTAAACATTGATATTAAAAAAGTTCATGAAATTATGAAAAATGCATCGGGTAATAGCTGGCCAATTTCTGTTTATCCACCTTTGCCTGGTTTAATTGATGGAACACCATCAAATAATAATTACAGACCAGGTTTTTCTGCAGGCATGATGAACAAAGATCTTAAACTTGCTCATGATTGCGCAAAAAGTGTTAATGCTGAAACACCGTTGGGAAAAATGGCATTAGAAATTTACGATCAATTTTGCAAAGATGGAAATGATGCTAAAGATTTTTCTGCTATTTCAAAAGTTATTGGTGGTAGCGCTTGGGATTATCCAATTGATTAAATAATTTTATTGCAAGTGTTTATAAATTGTAGTTCTCGATACACCCAGCTTTCTTGACGCTGCAGAAATATTATTAGTCTCACTAAAAGTTGATCTAATTAGAATGCATTTCTCTCTTTTAATTTTTGTGTCTTCACAACTTTTGCATGCGTAAGTTTTATTTTGTTTACCAGTTTCAATAAATTTACTTTCTTTAAAATTTTGACTTTTAATCATAAATACAGATGAACCCAAATGATCTGCTATCTTTAAAATTTTATTATTTAGTATATCTGTTGCTATCGATGAAAATGAAGTTGTAAAAATTTTATTAAAATTTTCATTTTTTAAATCAACTAGTCCGTTAAGCATAATTTTTGCATTGTTATTTGCACCTACAATCAATCCATCCCCATTTATTGCCAGCATACCTACACTAGTTGTATTTAGATATTCTTGTCTTGGATGAAAAGAAATAATTAATTCGTTTTCAAATTTCTTAATAAATAATTTGGTTTCGATACTTCTAGTTGCAAGTCTTACTAAAGCCAGCGTGTGTTGTTCTCTTGACATCGAGTCTGTTGAAGCGTCTATAATTCCAATAATTTTACCATCATAATTTATAATTGGACTTGCGAAGCATGATATATTTTCATGAGCTGTAAAAAAGTGTTCTTTACCCGAAACGATAGTTGGTTTTTTTAGTTCAACAGATAAGCCAAGTCCGTTTGTTCCACAAATCTTTTCTGCCCAAATTGAACCAGGTATTACTGTTTTGCCAACATCAGTTTGTAAACAAGATTTGTCATAAATTGTATCTAAGACCAATCCTTTCTCATCTGAGTAAGCTACCATAAAATTTGTTCCTGCTATTTGCGAATAAAGAAGTTCAAGCTCAGGAATAATTATTCTTCTGACAGCTTCGTTTTGCTCTTTTATTTCTTTTAGCTCTATTGATGAAATTACACTTTGTTTAGGATCGTTAAATGGATTAAGACCTTCATTGATGCACCTCAACCAACTTTCGTTGATATCTTTACCCATTTCATAGGATGCCATGCCTCTTTTTTGGAGTATGTTTTTTAATTCGTCGCTTGAGTGACTTAAGTTTGACATTTTAAAAGTTTATTATTTTTTTTAGATACAACAACCAACCACAGGTTGTAATTGTTAACTTTTTGTACATATAAAGATGGCGTTGACTCCCCTCACTATGAGAACTTTAATAGTGTTACTGAAATATTAAAGGAGAGATAATAATGAAGGCACAGGTTTTACATAAATATGACCCTGAAATGAAAGAAAAAGTCTGGGTCACAGGTGAGGAGATGCCAGATCCTAAAATTGATAAGGCATCAGATGTAATTGTTAAAATTGGTGCTGCAGGAGTTTGCAGAACTGATTTACATATTATTGAGGGAGTTTGGAAACACATTCAAGATCCAGATGGAAAATTATTACCATGTGTAATGGGACATGAAAACGCTGGTTGGGTAGAAGATGTAGGTTCAGATGTTACAGAATTTAAAAAAGGGGATCCTGTAATTTTACACCCACTTATTTCTGGAACGGGAGGAACTTGTTTAGATTGTAGAAGAGGTAATGATATGCATGCTGAAGCAGGCGCATTTCCTGGATTAAGTATTAAAGAAGGTGGCTACGCTGAATTATTAAAAACTAGCGTTAGAAATCTAATTAAACTTCCAAAAGTATTAGCGCCTAAAGATGTTGCACCTTTTTCAGATGCAGGTCTTACAGCTTATAGAGTAGTAAAAAAAGCAACAAGACATTTGTTACCTGGTCAGAGCTGTACAATTATTGGTGCAGGAGGTTTAGGTCACATCGCTATTCAATGTTTAAAAGCTATGTGTGCAGCAGATATTATTATTGTTGAAAAATCTGAAGCAGCATTGAAACATGCAATGGAACTTGGTGGTGACCACGGAGTTTTAATTGATGGAAACGAAATTGAAAAAGTTCAAGAACTAACAAAAGGAAAAGGTTCTGAAGCTGTAATTGATTTCGTAGGTGAAAAAGGATCTACTGCCATGGGAATTCAAATGACTTCTAATGGTGGTTTTTACTACATAGTTGGATATGGAGAAGAAATTAAATCACTTGCAGTTGATTTAATTATTTCTGAGAAAACAATTGTAGGTAATTTAGTGGGAACGTGGTCTGAATTATATGAATTAATGGAGTTAGCTGACAGAGGTAAAGTAAAGCTCTCTATGCAGGAGTATAGTTTAGACGATGCTAATAAAGCGCTTCATGATCTTAACGATGGTAAGGTTAAGGGACGAGCTGTTTTAGTTCCGTAAAAAAAAAAAGAGAGGTGATAATGAAAATAATAAAAACCTGCTTAACGGCTGTAATATCAAGTATGATGATATTTAGCCCTATGGCATATGCTGATAAGTGGAGTGATCAATTCCCACATATCAAAGCAACGGGAGATATTCCAGGTGATTGTTCTTATGAGGAAATGTCTAAGAAAAATTATAAAGGAAAAACTCTTAAAATAAATACTCACGCAATTCCAGTAATGGGAGAGCCAACAGCTCTTCATGCTGAACAGTTTGAAAAATTAACTGGAGCTAAAGTTGAAGTTACTCATACACCGGCAGGTGATTTGTATTCTAAAGCAATGGTTCCTTTTCAAGCTGGACAAGCGCCTTACGATATTGTGTTTGGATTTTCTAACTTTATCAATGACTGGAAAAGATATTTAGCACCAGTTCCTAAGAAGTATATGAACTCAACAGAGATGAAAGACGTAACTAAATCTCATATGGGTGTATCATCTTGGGATGGAACTATGTACCAGTATCCAGTTGATGGTGACAGACACTATTTGAAATATAGAAAAGACGTCATTGACAATCCTGAAATGCAAAAAAAATATAAAGCAGAAACAGGAAAAGATCTAAAAGTTCCAACAACTTGGAAAGAATATGCTGAGATGGCAAAATTCTTTAATGGTTGGGACTGGGACGGAGATGGTGAGTTAGAATATGGTTCAGCTGAAGTTATGAAAAAAGACGACTTAATGTTCGCAGCTTTTTTCAGCAGATCAGTTGCATATGCTAAAAATCCAAGAACTCCGGGTGGTTTCTTTTTTGATTTAGAAACTATGAAACCAAACATTAATAACCCAGGTTTCGTTGAAGCTTTAACTGATTGGGTTGAGGCTACTAAATATGTTCCTCCAGGGGGAACTAACTTTGGTCTAGGTGACGAAATTGGATCATTTGGTGGTGGACAAACTTTATTTAGTTTTTCATGGGATGATGCATTTATTGCAGCGATGCAGGATGACAGCCCTATTAAAAACAAAGTAGGTGCAGCTCCTCTTCCAGGTGCTAACAAAGTTTGGAACAGAGTTTCAAATAGTTGGGAAAACCAATACAACCAAGCTCCTTACATTGTTTGGGGTTGGGCAGTTGGTGTTGCTAAGAAAAGTAAAGTAAAAGATATGGCGTTTGATTATCTTTGCTTCTTCTCAAACGGAGCAAATCACCAAGCTGACTTAGCAATTGGTAGATTTGGTGTTAACCCATTCAAAAACTCTGATTTCGATCCAAATATTTATATTAATAGTATGGGTTGGGATCCAGAGATCGCTAACAGTTATACACAAACACTTTTAGATATGGAGAAAAGTAAAAATAGAGTTTTCCCTCTAAGAGTTCCAGGTGTATTTGAGTTTACAAGTGCTGTCGCTACAGGAACTTCTAAAGCTTTAGCAGGACAATTATCTCCTCAGGAAGCATTAGACGAAGTTGCTAAAGAGTGGGAAGCAATTGTAAGTAGAGTAGGTAAAAAAGCAGTAAGAGATGCCTACGCTGTTGGTGTTAAAATGGAAGATAACCAACTATAATAATACTTAAATTATGTGGCCATTTATTAAAATGGCCACATATAAAAAAAATAATATAATCCAATTTTACAAATGAACTTTAAGCATAAATATTTCTTTCTGTTTCCAGGTCTATTTGTGCTGATTGGAATTTTAATATTTCCAATTATTTTTGTAGTTAGATTAAGTTTATCTGGATGGAATAGTTATAATCCAGGTTTAGATTTTATAGGTATAGAAAACTATATACGACTTTTTACTGATGACCCAAGATTTTGGGAATCTTTTTTTAGATTAAGTTTTTTGTCTGTTACAACAGTAATTCTCCAGTATGTGATTGGATTTGCTCTTGCACATATGGTTTGGAAAGACATCAAATTTAAAAGATTCTTTAGAGTTTTATTTTTAGTACCAATGATGACAACTCCGGTTATCATGACTGTTATTTGGAGAACTTTTTTTCATGAATCTTTAGGACCAGTTAATGATATTTTATCTAATTTTGGTTTATCTCCGAAATGGTTAACAGATCCAGCTTTAGCTAAATTTACAGTAATTATAGTTGAGGTTTGGCAGTGGACACCGTTTATGTTTTTACTTTTATTAGCGGGTTTATTGTCATTACCCAAAGAACCATTTTTAGCTGCTGCAATTGATGGAGCTAGTCCAGTTAGAAAGTTCATTTATGTAACTTTTCCACTAATGGCACCCATATCAATTGGAGCAATAATTATAAGATTAATTGAGGCATCTAAAATTATGGATACGGTGTATGTTCTAACATCAGGAGGGCCAGGTACCTCAACAGAAACATCGAGTTTTTATATTTTTATTAAAGGATTAAGAGAGTTTCAAATGGGATATGCAGCCTCGATGTCTTTCACTTATCTAATTATCATGATTATAAGTTTAACAATTATTGCAAAGGTTTTAACTAAATTACTTTTAAAAGAATAAATTATGAGCAAGCTTTACACATTTTTAAAATATTTTTTTATTGTCTTTTGGGCAGTCTTTGTTGTTGCTCCTTTTCTTTGGGCTTTAACTACATCGTTTAAAGATTTTCAATCTGTAAATGGAGGAGTTACATATATACCATGGGTAGACTTTGAACCTAATTTAGAAGGTTGGAAAGTTTTAATAAAATCTCCAGCTAAAGGTGGAGTTGATATTGTAGAACCTTACTTCAATAGTTTATTTGTAACGTGCACTGCAAGTTTAATTAGTATAATTCTTGGTACATTGTCAGCTTATGCTTTATCCAGATATACTTTTAAAGCAGGCTTTGTAAAAAATAATGACATTACATTTTTCTTTATTTCTCAAAGAATTATGCCACCAATTGTTTTATCAATTCCATTTTTCTTATTTTTAAGTTCAATTAATTTATTAGATAGCCTCATAGGATTGATTGTAGTTTATATTGTTTTACTGATGCCAATTGCAGTTTGGATTATGGTTGATTTCTTTAATAAAGTTCCAAGAGAAATTGATGAAACAGCTTTGATTGATGGATGTAATCCTTATCAAGCTTTCTTAAAAGTGGTGCTACCTAACTCAATACCAGGATTAATTGTTGCTGGTATGTTTTGTATTATTTTTGGATGGATAGATTTTTTCTTTGCGTTCATTTTAACTTTCACGGAAGTACAGTTGTTACCAGTTAAAATTGTTGCTCTGAACTCATCTGTTACTCCATGGTGGAGTTTGTCAGCATCTGCTCTGGTTTCAGTTGCACCATTAATTATAGTAGCCTTTATAGTTGAGAGATATCTATCTAAAGGAAATCTATCAGGAGCAATTAAATAATGAATTTAATTGCTAACAACTTAACTTATAAACCAAGCGAAGAGTATCACTTAAATGAAGTGTCCTTTAATTTTAAAGAGGGGAATCTATACACAATTCTTGGAAGAACTTTGTCAGGCAAAACGACTTTACTAAAAACTATAGCTGGCCTTTTAACTCCAGATAGCGGTGCTATTGAATTTGATGGTAAGGATTTTTTGAAGGTTCCAGTTTGGCAAAGAAATGTAGCTATGGTGTATCAACAATTTATTAATTATCCTCATTTAAATGTATTTGAAAATATCGCGTTCCCTTTGAGACAGAGAAAAATCGATAATGAAGAAATCAAAAATAAAGTAATGGAGTCTTTAAAATCAGTTGGGTTAGTTGGCTATGAAAACAGAAAAATACAGGAGCTGTCTGGTGGTCAACAACAACGGGTCTCTCTAGCAAGATCATTAGTTAAAAATGCTAAAATATTATTGCTAGATGAACCTTTAGTTAATTTAGATTACAAATTGAGAGAACAGCTTAGAGAGGAATTTAAGAGTTTGTTTTCAAAGGGTTTAGCTGATGAAACTATTTTAATTTATTCAACTACAGACCCAAGAGAAACCATGGAATTAAATGGAGAAGTAATTGTTTTGGATGAGGGCAAAGTGCTACAAGTAGGTCCAGCAAAAGAAATATTTGAGAACCCAAGTTCTTTAAAAGTTGCTGAAATATCTAACGATCCACCTATGAATATTATTGAAGCGGAAATATCTAATGAGCAAATAAGATTTGAAGGTATTGAAATTAAAGCGCCTAATCATCTATCAAAATTAACAGATAGCGGGTTAAAGATTGGATTAAGATCTTCAGATATTGAACTTAGTGAAAATGGTCATGAATTTGAAGTTGAGCTTGCTGAAATTAGTGGTTCTGAAACTTTACTCCATTTAAAAAGAGGAACTATAAAAATTATTATTTCTATAGAAGAGGTTTTGAATTTTAAAATTCATGACAAGATTAAAATTGATTTTAAAATAGATAGAGCTTATGCCTTCGGTGCTAATGGTAAATTAGCATCCTCACCATTTGGAGAAAATAATGGCTAAAATTGATTTAAGTAATATCTCGCATTCTTATAATCCAAATGATCCGAATCCAGTTTATGCATTAAATCCATTTTCGATGACATGGGAGAATGGAAATAGATATGCAATCTTAGGTCCTTCTGGATGTGGAAAAACAACAATGTTAAATATTGTTTCTGGATTAGTAAGACCATCAGCTGGAAAAATATTGTTTGATGACAATGATGTTACAGATTTAAAAACAGAAGAAAGAAATATTGCTCAAGTTTTTCAGTTTCCAGTAATTTATAACACTATGACGGTTTTTGAAAATCTTGCTTTTCCACTAAAGTGTAGAGATTTCTCAAAAGCTAAAATAGATGAAAGAGTTAACTCTGTTGCAGAAACTTTAAATTTAAAATCTTTTTTAAACTCTCCTGCAAGAAAACTAACAGCAGATCAAAAACAATTGATATCTTTAGGAAGAGGTCTGGTGAGAGAAGATGTTGCTGCAGTTTTAATGGATGAACCTTTGACCGTTATTGATCCTGATTTAAAATTTAGATTGAGAAGAAACCTAAAAGAAATAAACGAACAATACAAAACAACTTTAGTTTATGTAACGCATGATCAAAACGAAGCCATGACATTTGCAGATAATATAATTGTGATGAGCGAAGGAGAAGTTGTACAAACAGGTTCGCCCAAAGAATTATTTGAAAGACCTAACACAACTTTTGTTGGTTATTTTATTGGTTCACCTGCTATGAATTTGTTTGATAGTGAAGCAACTTCAGAAAATGCAGTTAAAATAAACAATACAATAATTAAGACAAATACAAATTTGTCCAATTTAAAAACTAAAAATATTAAATTAGGAATAAGATCTGAGTTTATTAAGATTGCAAAAGATCAAAATGAAAATCTCGTTGATGTAAATGTTCAAAAGGTAGAAGATTTTGGTAATTATAAACTAATTACTGCTATGATGGATAAATTTGAAATTAAGTCTAAAGTTAACAGAGAAACTGAAATTTCAGGTGAAAAAATTAAACTACATATTCCGGCTGAAAAATGCTGTATCTATGAAAATAATAAATTAATTTGAATTTTAAATTCTACCAGTAATTGTAAAAAAATTCTATATAACCCATTCTAGGTCATTTTTTAGAATGACTCTAATCTGAAAATATGTTCTAGTGCTCGCCAAGTTAATTAACTAGAGGAGAATAAATGATTAAGAATAAGAAATCTTTGAAGAGTTCTAAAACTCCTTCAAGAAGAAAGTTCTTCAAAGCAGCGGCAGCAACTGGTGCAGCAACAGCAGCAGCAGTGGCTATGCCAAATATTGCTTTAGGTGACGGTCACGTTACTTTAAAAATGCAAGCTGCTTGGCCATCAGGTGCTAACATCTTTTTCGAAATGGCGTCAGACTATGCGAAAATGGTTAGTGATATGTCAGATGGCAAATTAAAAATTGACGTCCAACCAGTTGGAGCAGTTGTAAAAACTTCTGAAATTGGTCAGGCGGTTAGTTCTGGAGTAGTAGATATGGGTCACTGGGTGACAGCATACTGGTACGGAAAGAACCCTGCTGCATCTCTTTTTGGAACAGGTCCTTCATACGGAATGTCATCTCAAGAAGTTATGGGATGGATGGAGTATGGTGGAGGAAGAGCTTTATACGATGAAGCTGTAAAAAGCGTAGGATTTAATTACTACGGTTTCTTCCATATGCCAATGCCTGCACAGCCTTTTGGTTGGTTCAAAAAGAACGTAACTAAAGTATCTGATGTAAAAGGTATGAAGTATAGAACTGTTGGTCTAGCGACTAACGTTTTAACTGCTATGGGAATGGTTGTAAGACAGTTACCAGGTGGTGAAATCCAACCAGCGATGAAAACTGGTTTGATTGATGCTGCTGAGTTTAACAATCCAACATCAGACTCACAGTTTGGAATGCAAGACGTATCTAAACATTATCACTTAGGAAGTTTCCACCAATCTCAGGAAATGTTTGAAGTGCCGATTAATAAGAAAAGATACGATAGCCTTTCACCAGCTCATCAAGCTATCTTGAGAAATGCTGCTTACGCTGCAAACTCGGATAACTACTTCAAAGCATTGGTTAGATATTCAACTGACCTTGCTAAGTTGATGAATGAGCATAAGGTAAACGTTTACCAAACATCTGATGCAATTTTAGCTGAGCAATTAAAAGGCTGGGATAAAGTTGTAGGAGAGTTTGCTGCTAAAGACGCTTTCTTCAAGAAAGTAGTAGACTCACAAAAAGCATACGCTAAGAGAACTATGAAGTATCTGTTGATGAATCAACCGAACTACAAATTAGCTTATGAAAATGAGTTTGGTCCAATTGAAAAAGTTAAAATCTAATTAACTTTAAAATAAATTTAAAAGGGGGTTGAAAAACCCCCTTTTTTTTACACATATTTTAATATATTTCTTTGATATGAAGTCATTTATTCAATTTGCAGATACTCTAAGTACATCAATGGGAAAAGCTTTTTCTTGGTGCATCGTAGTTTTGATGGGAGGGACTGTTTACGAAGTAATAATGGCTTATGTATTTAATGCACCTACACTTTGGAACTTTGATTTTAGTATGCAGATGTATGGAGCAATTTTAATGATGTCAGGCGCTTATTGTTTGGCAACAGAGTCACACGTCAGAGGAGACGTAATTTACAGATTATTTAGTCAAAAAACTCAGGCTTGGATTGATTTAGTATTATATTTTCTTTTCTTTTTCCCTGGTGTTATTGCATTAGCTTTTTATGGTTATGAATATGCTGCTTTAGCATGGAAAATTAAAGAGACTAGTTGGAGTAGTCCAGCGCAAATTCAAATTTATATGGTAAAGACAATGATTCCTGCTGCAGGAGTTTTATTAATCATTCAAGGGATTAGTGAAGTATTTAGATCTATAATTTGCATTCAAACAGGACAATGGCCAGCAAGAATGGTTGTTGCCGAAGAAACAGAACAAGTTTTAATGAGAACAGCTCAAGAAGAGGACGACAAAAATGTTATTTAGTTTAACAAATCCAGAAATTGCAATTTTGATGATGGGTATGTTCTTGTTTGCAGTTCTTTTAGGTTTCCCAATTGCTTTTACTTTAATGGCTATGGGAATTGGTTTTGGATATTTTGCTTATTACGATGCAACAATGATGGAGCATATTTTTGACAATCGTATATTCCAATTGTTTGTTCAAAATACTTATACAGTGATGGACAATAACGTTCTTACAGCTGTCCCCTTATTTTTATTTATGGGTTACCTTGTTGAAAGAGCAGGTATTGTAGCTAAATTATTTTTTGCAATTAGATTAGCCGCACATAGGCTTCCAGCTTCAATGGCGGTAGCTGCATTAATCACTTGTACATTATTTTCGACTGCAACAGGAATTATTGGTGCAGTTGTAACTTTAATGGGATTGTTAGCTTGGCCTGCAATGGTTAAGGCAGGATATGATAAAAAATTTGCATCAGGAATAATTTGTGCTGGTGGATGTTTAGGAATTTTAATTCCACCGAGTATTATGCTAATTGTTTATTCTGTAATAGCTCAACTATCACCCTTAAGACTTTTTGCAGCAGCAATATTTCCAGGTTTACTTTTAGCGGGTCTTTATATTGCATATGCAGTATTTAGAGCATGGTTAAATCCATCGATTGCCCCTAGACCTCCAAAAGAGGATATCCCACCAACTGGTGAAATTTTAAAAGAAGTTTTAGTTTCTTTCGTTCCACTTTTTGGTTTAATCATGCTTGTTTTGGGAACTATTTTGGCAGGTATTGCAACTCCAGCGGAAGCAGCTGCGGCAGGTGCTTTTGGAGCAATTCTTTTATCTTGGTTTTATAAGACACTTAAATGGCAAAACTTTAAAGAGTCTGTATTTTTAACAGCTAAGACAACTGCAATGATCATGTGGTTGTTTATTGGTTCATGGACTTTCTCATCAGTATTTTCTTACTTAGGTGGACACGAAGTATTTGAACACTTCTTTACTTCTATAAATATTACTACCTGGCAGTTTTTAATTATCACTCAAATAATTATTTTTCTTCTAGGGTGGCCTCTAGAATGGACTGAAATTTTGATTATTTTTGTTCCTATATTCTTGCCATTATTAGAGGTATTTGGCGTTAATCCATATTTCTTTGCGATGTTGATTGCTTTAAATTTGCAAACTTCTTTCTTAACCCCACCAATGGCAATGTCGGCATATTATTTAAAAGGAGTCCAAAAATCTAATGTAGAACTTTTAGATATCTTTAGAGGGATTATGCCTTTCTTAGCAATTGTAATTTTTGCAATGTTTTTAATGTATATGTTTCCTGGTATTGCTCTTTGGTTGCCAGAAACTTTATTTGCTCAATAAAAAATGACAGATGTATTTTCATTAAAAGTTGAAGAACTTGTTGAAAAAATTAAAGACGCTCAAATTTCTTCAGTAGAATTGTGCCAAATATATATTGATAGAATAAATAAATTTGAAAAAGATATAAAAGCATGGGCACACTTTGATAAAAAACTTTTACTAGAAAAAGCAGCTGAAGCCGATGAACATCGTAGATTAGGAAAACCTCTTGGACCACTTCATGGAATTCCCGTGGCAGTTAAAGATATAGTTGGAACACTTGATATGCCAACAGAATGTGGAACTGTAATTCGAAAAGGAAAATCATATTCACAAAATGCTGAAATAATTGAATTGTTAATTTCTGCTGGAGCGATTGTGATGGGAAAAACAGCAACAGCAGAACTAGCTTATTTAGGACCTGCAAAAACAACTAATCCACATGATTATTCTAGAACACCTGGCGGTTCATCAAGTGGATCTGCTGCTTCGGTAGCTTCATTTATGGCACCATTATCTGTAGGTTCACAAACTGGTGGATCAATAATTAGACCAGCATCTTATTGTGGTGTAGTTGGATATAAACCAACTTACGGATTAATTTCTAGAAATGGCGTTCTTAAAACTTCAGAAAAATTAGATCATGTTGGTGTTTTTGGAAGATCAGTAGAAGACGTTGCACTCCTTGCAAAGACACTTATTAAAAAGGATAAATTCGATACTGCATCAGTTCATTATTCAGCTGAAAATATGTTAAACGAAACTAAGAAAGGTCCCTTATTTGAACCTAAGTTTATTTTTTACAAAACAGATTACTGGAAATTGGTTGAAAAAAAATCTAGAGAATCTTTTGAATATTTTATTAAATCATTTAAAAAAAATATTGAAGTTTTTGATACCCCATCATACTTCAAAGATATCCATAAATATCATCAAATTATTTATGACACAGATCTTGCAAATAATTTTTCACTCTATTTTAAAAAATATAAAAAAAAATTATCTAAAATCATGCAAGATGCAATAATAAGAGGCAATAAGCATTCAGCAAAGGATTATGCAGAAGCTGTTGATTTTATGAAAAGAAGTTACGAGTCTTATGAAGAAGTTTTTGAGGATTATCATGGTGTATTATCACCATCAAGTCCAGGTGTTGCTCCAAAAAGTTTGAAAACAACTGGAACTGCTGAATTTAACAAAGTTTGGTCCTATTTAGGAACTCCATGTATTTCTTTGCCGTTGCTTCAGGGTGAAAATAACTTGCCGTTAGGTGTACAGTTAATTGGCGCAAAATATGATGACCAAAGATTTTTAGGTGTTGCTAATTGGTTAGAAAAGGAATGTAATAATTAAATGCAAAAATTTACAACTTTTTTGGGGTCTTTACTTGCAATCGCATTTTTAGTTGGTTTGGCCACTACTCTTACAAGATCGACTATGATAGGTTTTTTTGATGTTTTACCAGTTTATATATTGATGGCAGTTGCGATATTCATGATGGTTTACGAAGCTTTCTTTGATAAAAAATAATTTTAATTAATCTTTAATTTACTACCTCAGATTGAAATCTGATCTTTTGAGAACAATTTATTATAGACTTGAACATATATTTGTATTTAACTTGCAAAAGTTAATTAACTAATAAGAGGAGAGACAAATGATTAAAGAAAAAAAATCATTGAAGGTTTCTAGATCACCTTCAAGACGTAAGTTCTTTAAGACTGCAGCCGCAACTGGTGTTGCTGCTGTTGCTTTATCTGCTCCAGCAGTTGCCAAAGAAAGAGTTGAAGCTTCTATGGTAGCTACTTGGCCTAGAGATTTTCCAGGCTTAGGAACTGGTGCACAAAGACTTGCTCAAAGATTAAGCGATATGAGTGACGGAAGAATTCAAGTTACTTATTATGCTGCTAACGAAAGGGTAAAAGCATTTGACTCATTTGACGAAGTTGCATCAGGTAACTCTCAAATGTATCACGGTGCAGATTACTACTGGGTTAAAAAACACCCTGCTTTTGGATATTTTACTGCTGTTCCATTTGGTTTCACATATGCCGAAATGAATGCGTGGTTAAAGTTTGCTGGTGGACAAGAACTGTGGGATGAATTAACTGATGATTTCGGAACACAAAGTTTTGCAGCTGGTAATACAGGAGTGCAAATGGGTGGTTGGTTTAATAAAAAAATTAGATCAGCGAATGACTTTAAAGGTTTAAAAATGCGTATGCCTGGATTAGGTGGACAGGTTCTTGGAAAACTTGGTGGTTCTCCAATTTCACTTCCTGGTGGACAAATTTATGAAAACCTTGTGTCAGGAGCAATTGATGCAACGGAATGGGTAGGACCTTGGAATGATGAAGCTATGAAGTTCCAAGAAGCTGCTAAGTATTACTACTATCCAGGAATGCATGAGCCAGGATCTACACTTGCTTGTGGAGTTAACAAATCTTGGTTTACTAGTTTATCAAAATCAGACCAGTTAATTATTAAAACTGCGTGTGATTGGGCTGATACAACTACAATGGCTGAATACAATGCAAAAAACGGAGCTGCACTAGCACGTTTAGTTAACGAAAGTGGCGTTAAACTTGAGAAGTTTAGTGATAAAGTTTACGATGCTTTTGCTAAAGGTGCAGCAGAAGTTTTTGATGAAGTTCAACAACACAGTCCTCTTGCTGCGAAAGTACACGCTGCTTTTGTTAAAGGTCGTAAGGAAATTGGTGCATGGACTAACTTGTCTGACTCACCATATATTTCTCAAAGAAATAGAGCATTAGGAGTATAATTAAATTCTAATTGTTACTAGAGGGCCCTTAAACGGGCCCTCTTTTTATATATCATTTAAAGCTTTTTAGTATGGTAGAGAAAAAAAATTTATCAATTTTAATTAGAATATTTAGCTATTCTATCCTAGCTTTAACTTTTGTTTTTTTATTTAATAACATTTTAACAGTTTGGTTTGAGTGGCCGGGAGTTAAAAAACTTTTCTCACATTACGAACTATTTGGTTTTAAAAAATTAAATAAACCTTTAGAGGGTTTGGCAATAAATTTATCTTATCTTCAATTAATATTTTATTTAATCTCTTTCATTGCTGTTATATTTTTTGTTTTTAAATCATTAAAACAATCATTACAAAAAGACTCTGAAATTTTGACAAAAATTACAGCTTACATTGTTAGATCTTCTTTTTGGGCAGTATTGATTGTTGGTATGGCTGATTTTTTAATTTCATTCATGGTTGTTGAAAAATTAGTAGAACCAATTTTTGGTGAACAGGTCAAAATTAATTTAGTGAAACCTGCTTTTAGAATTACATATATACATTTTCCATTAATTTTGATTTCATTTGTAATTGGTTATATTACAAGATCTGTAGGATTTATTTGGTTAGCAGTTTTGGTAGTTGGAAGTGAATTTTTAATAGTGTTATCCAGATTTATTTTTCAATACGAACAAGCTTTCCAAGGTGACTTAGTTCGTTTTTGGTATGCAGCTCTTTATTTGTTTGCAAGTGCGTATGCGCTTATACATGAGGGTCATGTAAGAGTTGATGTTCTTTACACTGGTTTTAGTGAACGTAAAAAAGCATGGACTAATGCAATCGGATCTCTAATTTTAGGTATTCCTTTATGTTTAATAGTTATTTTTTTAGGCATGGGGGGTAAAGCTAGTATTATTAATGGACCAGTAATTTCATTTGAGATTACTCAACAAGGTTCGAACGGATTGTATTTACTTTATCTAATGGCGGTTTATTTGGCTGTATTTGCTGTAAGTATGTTAACTCAATTTACTAGCTACTTTATGAGTAGCAGCCATAAACTTTTAAAGAATTAGATAATGGAACATTTATTTTTAGCTTTACTTGTAATTATAATGATTGGGGCTTTAGCTTCTGGTTTCCCGGTAGCTTTTGCTTTACCTGGATCAGCAATAATTTCAATTGGGCTTGCAGCTTTTTTTGGTTATTTGTTTGCAGGAGATAGTAGCGCTTATTTTGCTGTAGATGGACCCAAAGAATGGTTAACCGCTGGTATTACTAATTTTAGGAGTAACTATTGGGATGTAGAAACTGATACCTTGATTGCGATTCCTTTATTCATCTTCATGGGGATCATGTTACAAAAATCTAAAATTGCTGAAGATCTTTTAGTTACCATGGGGCAGTTATTTGGACCGATTCCTGGAGGTTTAGGAATATCAGTAATTTTTGTTGGAGCATTACTTGCGGCAACAACAGGTATTGTTGGAGCAACAGTAATTGCAATGGGATTAATATCATTACCTACAATGCTTAATAACAAGTATGACAAAAGCTTAGCAAGTGGAATTGTTTGTTCTTCAGGTACACTTGGTCAAATTATACCGCCTTCAATTGTATTAATTATTATTGCTGACCAATTAGCTAGTGCAGCAGATGTTGCAAATACTATGCGTCAAACTGATTACAAAATTTTAACTGGTGAATTTAATATGCCTGGAGAATTTAGAGTGGGCTCTACTTCTGCAGGAGATATGTTTCTTGGTGCACTACTACCTGGCTTAGTATTAGTTGGTTTGTATATGCTATATGTATTTGTATATGCCAGATTAAATCCTAAGGCAGCTCCTCCTGTTCCATTTAGAGGAAATTTTGATTCAAAATTTTGGATTAAGGTTTTAATGGTAATCATACCACCGCTTGCTTTAATTTTTGCAGTTCTTGGATCTATACTTTTAGGTATTGCTACTGTTAATCAAGCTGGATCTATTGGAGCGATAGGTGCAACTATGATGGCTGGCTATCGTTTACATAAAGGAAAAAAAGATGCTTATTATCCAATTATAATTGCAATTATTTCTGTTATTCCAATTTATATTTTATCTAAAAATTATAATTTAAATATCAAGGCTGTAGAAACCAGAGATCTTGGAGCAATCTTCATTGCAGGGTTCTTTACTATTACATTTGTAATTGGAATTATTTGGAGTTTCTGGAGAGCATACAAAATAGATAATGTTTTAAGAGAAGTTGTTACTGAAACATGCGTAACTACTTCAATGGTATTTATAATTTTATTAGGTGCAGCAATGTTAACTTCTGGATTTAGAGCCTTTGGAGGCGAGGAGTTAGTAAGAGATTTTCTTCAAGATTTACCAGGAGGATTTTGGACACAGTTTATTGTTGTAATGGCAGTGATCTTTTTATTGGGTTTCTTTCTTGATTTTATTGAAATAGCAGTAGTTGTAGTTCCTATTATTGCTCCAATATTGTTGGCTGAACCAGGAGCTAATGTGAGCGCAATATGGCTTGGTGTAATGATTGGGGTTAATTTACAAACTTCATTCCTAACCCCACCATTTGGTTTTGCATTATTCTACTTAAAAGGGGTGGCTTCAAAACTTGTTTCTACATTAAATATCTGGAAGGGAGTTGTTCCATTTATTGTTTTACAATTAATAGGTCTTGGAATTGTTGGTTTCTATCCATCATTAGTGAATTACTTGCCAGCAAGAACATATTTAACATCGAATGTTGCTCCACCACCAATGAATCCAAAGCTTCAATATTGCTTACAAGAGTACAAATTTGCAATTTACAATAATGAAGAGCAAAGAATTACAAACGCAATAAAGGATATGCAAAAATTAACTCCTTCAAATCTTCCAACAGATAAATTAGATATTTTTGAAGAGCATTTCGATAATGCATTAGGAACTTTTGCTATAGTCAAAAAACTCCAGAAAACCGAGGAGGAATACGAAATATTTATAAAAGATTATAGAGATTTACATTTCGATGTAAGAAAGATTCAGAAAAAAATTAGAAAAATAGATGAGAAAATTAAAAAAACAAAATCTGAAATAAGAAATTTAGATGATGATAATTTAGCAGATAAAAATAAATTAGAATTAAAAATTGAAAATTACGAATTAGAAATTACAGAACTTGAAAATAAAATTCCAGAAAACTGGACAACAAGAAATGCAGAATTTGAAATATTGCATAAAGCAAAAAATACAAGAACCAAAAGATATAGAAAAAATGTTGATGAAGCTTATGAAACTTTAGATCAAATAATGATGTTTATAAATGATAATGAAAAGCTAAAAGAACTTTCACCAGAAATAAAAGAATTAAAATATAATATTGATAATAAAAATTATGAAAACGCTATATCAATAATTGATGGTCTTTTTGAAAAACTAGGAGAAATTTCTGGAACTGAAGAATTTGCAAATAAATTAGATGACTTAATATCAGTTATTGATAATGATGAAATAGATCAGCAGAAGCTAATTGAAGCAAGTTCAGAAACATTTAATCTTTTTAATTTAGAAGTTTCGTGGAGAGATGATGCCAATAAGAATTTGTTACCTGAATTAATTAAATATAATGATGTTATCAAACATAATATTGGCTTAAGACTTCAAAGTAGATTAACCAAAGAACAGGCTCAATTTGTTGCAAGGTGTAACTCAGTTCATAGAGACATATCTTTAAACTTTTAATTAATGGAAAAATATATCTTACCAAAAAAACAGGCTATTATTGTTTTTTTTGTATTTGCATATGGTTATTTTTTATCATGTCTGTTACGTGCGATTACTGCAACACTTTCTCCAGTATTAACCTCAGAATTTAACTTATTATCAGCAGATTTAGGTTTGTTAGCTGGAGGTTATTTTTTAGGTTTTGCATGTATGCAAATACCACTTGGATATTTACTTGATAAATATGGTCCAAAAAAAATTGTATCTTCTTTTTTATTAATTGCGTTAGTTGGAACAGGATCATTTGCTTTAGCTGAGAGTTTTTCAGGATTATTAATTTCACGAATTCTAATTGGTATAGGAGTGAGTGCTTGTTTGATGGCTCCATTAACTGGTTACAGAATATGGTACGCCGAAAACCAACAGCAAAGAGCTAACTCGTGGATGTTAATGATAGCTTCATTAGGTTTCTTGTCATCTACGTTACCTGTGCAACTTTTATTACCTAGTTTTGGATGGCGTTGGATATTTGGTAGTATTACTATCTTAATTTTAATCAGTATTATTTTGATGTTAGTTTTTATTCCAAAATGGAATTTAATTAAAAGGGGTCAGTTAGAAGAGCCAACTAATAAGGGAACATTATCTGAAGTTTGGAAAAATAGATTTTTTATAAGTGTAATCCCAATGGGATTGTTTAACTATGGAGGGTTAATGGCTATACAAACTTTATGGGCAGGCCCTTGGATGACTAGAGTCGCTGGCTATACACCTCTCCAGAGCGCTACAGGATTATTTTGGATTAATGTAACAATGTTGGTCTCCTTTTTTGTATGGGGTTACTTTTTGCCAAAAATTTCAAGTATTGGTTTTAGTGCAACAAAAATTCTCAGATTAGGTTTGCCAATTAGTTTTTGCATTATGTTGACAATAATAATCTTAGGTTCAAAAGCTGGTGCTTTTTATCTTACTTTGTTTATTCTTAGTTCAATTTTTTTATCTGTCACACAGCCAGCTGTTGGTTTAGCTTTTTCAGGTTATTCTGCTGGTAAAGCACTGACTTCTTTTAATTTACTAATTTTTGCTGGAACATTTATCATGCAGTGGTTGATGGGCTTTGTTATAGATATTACAAAAAGTTTTGGTTATTCTGAAATAATTGCATTCAAATCTGCATTTTCAGTTTTTTTAGTATTAAGTTTAGTTTCTTATTTATTTTTTTTAACAATGAATAAAAAATAAATTTAAAAAAATGAGTAATACTAAAAATATGCATTGGGGATATTTACTTCTTTTTATCCAGCCAATATTTATGGCATCAAATTTAATTGTTGCTAGAGGTGGTGTTGAGTTTGTGCCCCCAATTTCGTTAGCATTTTGGAGATGGATTTTTGTATTTTTATTATTATTACCATTCACTTATTTCTCACTATGGCGAAATTTTAAAATTATAAAAAAAGAATATAAAAAACTTTTATTTTTAGGGGCAATGGGATGTGGAGTTTGTGGGGCCTTTCCTTTTTTAGCAGGCAAAACAACAACCGTCACAAATATGGGAATTATTTATACTTCATCTCCTATTTTCATAATTATGATTTCTGCAATTTTTTTTAAAGAGAAAATTAATTTATTAAAAATTATTGGTTTGATTTCGTGTTTAGTTGGAGTTTTAGCAATTATTATTAAAGGAGATTTAAATTTACTTTTAAATTTAAATTTCACCATTGGAGATTTATGGATGTTGGCAGCTGCGATTGGCTGGGCCTTATATTCGATTTATTTATTTTACTGGAAATCTCAATTATCGATTTTTACTAGATTTTCCATGATATCTTTTTTTGGTGCAGTAAGTTTATTTCCATTTTATTTGGCAGAAGAAATTTATTTTGAACAAACAATATTTAATTTTGATTTTTTATTGTGGACTATATTTGCAGCAGTTTCTCCAGGAATTATTGCATTTACTTTATATACTAAAGCTCAAGAAAGTTTAGGAGCTTCACTTACTGGATTTACCTTATATGTATTTACTATCTATGCAGCAATTTACGGATTTATATTGTTTGATGAAAATTTAGAAACATTTCATTATATTGGTACTGCACTTGTTTTTGTTGGAGTGTACTTAGCAAAGAAAAATTATGATACCAAAACCTAGGAAATTAATTTTGCAAATTATATTTTGGATCTTAGTTATATATTTTATTTTACTGGCTTATCTTTTTATATTTCAAAGAAATCTAATGTATCATCCCCAGGAAAATAATTATTCAGGAGATAAAATAGAAGTAGAAATAGAAAAAGTTCAAATTCAAACACCAGATGACATTAGCCTTTTAGGATGGTTTCATAAAAAAGATTTGAAAAAATTTAAGACCGTTGTTTATTTTCATGGAAATGCAGGAAATCTTGAAAATAGAATTCATAAATTAAATCATTTTAAAAATATGGATGTAAATTTTTTAATCATCGCTTGGCGTGGATTTAGTGGAAATTTAGGAAAACCATCTGAAAATGCTTTATATGAGGATGGGCAAAGTGCAATTAACTGGCTTAAAAATAAAGGTTTGAGCGACAGTGACTTAATTATTTACGGAGAGTCACTTGGCACAGGAATTGCAACTGAGGTATCTCAAAATAAAAAATATGCTGGCTTAATTTTAGAAACACCTTTTACTTCAATGGTTGCGGCAGCTAAGAATTTTTATCCATACATTCCTGTCTCTCTAATATTGAAAGATAAATATAAAAATGATGAAAAAATAAAAAATATTAATATTCCAGTTTTAGTAATGCATGGCGAAAAAGATCAAATTGTTCCTTTTTCAATGGGTCAGAAAATGTTTGATTTAGCAAATGATCCAAAGTCTTCTTATTTTACCAAACATGACGATCATATGATGGAATTTGATAATAATATGGTTTTCCAACTAGGTTCATTCATAAAAAGTTTAAATTAAGCCACAATCAAAACAATTTTATTCCAAAAATTCTAATTAATTTCTAATCATGAAGAAATTATTCATTTATATTTTTTTGACTTTTCTTATTTCAGGAACTTCTTTTTCTAAAGAAAATTTGTCTTCAATTGAAAATTTATTTTTTATTGATCAAATGAACTCGCATGATGAAAATTTTGCTTTGTATTTTAAACCAAGAGAAAAGGCTATATTAGCAAAAGGGGAAGTGAGTAATTACATAAATGATTTCCCTAAAGATCTCTATATATATGATTATAAAACAGAAGTATCATCACCATTGATTTCTTATGAATGGTTTCCAAGAAAAGCAAAAAATTTTTTGAAGGAATATAATTTTCCAGTTTTCCCAGATGATTTTGCTTATTATCTATTAAAGGATAACAAAACATTGGTCATGATTAGTGCTGTTAAAAGTTTAAAAGTAAATTTCAAATACGATATTGTTGAAAAGAAATTAGATTTATATCCAACCAATGGAAAGTTTGATTTCATTATTTCATCTATTGCAAAGGATTGTGGACACTACAAATTTAAGGACAATTATAGCTGTAGTTTTTATAAACCTTTAATATCAAGCACTTTAATTAAGTAATTTGTGTAAATGCATCGGCAAATTTTTCTGCTTCAAAAATTTGCAGATCATCTTCTTTTTCCCCTAAACCGAGCGCAATAATTGGTATTTTATACTTTTTGGCTACAGCCAAAAGTATTCCACCCTTAGCTGTTCCATCTAATTTTGTCATTACTAATCCTGTAATTGGAATAATTTTATTAAATTCTTCAACTTGATTTAGAACGTTTTGACCTGAAGTTGCATCTAAAACTAAAATCACATCATGTGGTGCACTTTCATCTATTTTTTTTGTAACGTTTGCTATTTTTTTATATTCTTCCATTAGGTTTTTTTTATTTTGTAATCTTCCAGCAGTATCAATTAAAACTTGATTAAAATTGTTTGATATAGAAGTTTCTATTGCCTTATAGGCTACAGATGCAGGATCAGAACCTTGTGAAGATTTTGTAATTTCAACATCAATTTTTTTTGCCCAATTTTCTAATTGCTCTATAGCAGCAGCTCTAAATGTATCTGATGCTGCCAACATAACTTTATTACCATTTTCCTTTAATATTTTACTAATTTTTCCAATAGTTGTTGTTTTACCAACGCCGTTAACTCCAGAAACTAAAATGGCATTAAGTTTTTCTTTATTTTTAAAAAATTCGTTATTTTCTAAAGGTTTCATAACTGAGATAATATAGTCTTTAAGAATATTATTTATCTCAGCAGTTAAATCTTTGTTTGGATCTATTTTTGTTTTTGAGATTATTTCTCTAATTTCTGAGGCAGAAGCCACCCCAACATCTGATTGAATTAAATAATCTTCAATTCTGTCTAAAGTTTTGTCATCAATTTCTTTTTTGACAACTATATCTCTTAAACCTGATGTAAAAGCTGAAGCACTTTTTTTAAATCCTGATTTAAATTTTTCGAAAATTCCCATTAAATTTCTATATCGATTTCTTTTATATCAGAAACAGGACCTTTCATGTGGATACTATTTTTTTCATCTATAGATATCGTCAATCTTCCAGTAGAAAATTCAATGTTAACTTTATCGCTAGCAAGTCCTCCCTGCTTAGCAGCAAAGGCAGTAGCACAAGCTGCAGTTCCACATGCTTTTGTCAAACCAGCTCCTCTTTCCCAAACTTTTACCTTTATTAACTCTTTATTTATTATTGTAGCTATTGTGACATTACATTTTTCTGGAAACAGTTTGTGGTTTTCTATTTCTGGGCCAATTTTTTCTATTTCGAATTGTTCGTTGTCTTTTACAAAAAAAATTATATGAGGATTTCCCACATTAACAGCCGTTCCTCCAAAAAATTCATTATTATTTGAATCAACAATTTTAATATTTAAGTTTTTAGTTTCTAATTTTTCAGATAATGGAATTTCATTCCATTTAGTTCTGCCCAAACCAATTTCAGTAGATACTAATTTTTCTCCTAAAATATGAGATTTTAAATGACCAGATAAAGTTGTTAATATAATTGTGTCTTTATTTTTCTCTTTTCCTAATAGCTCAGCCACACACCTTGTACCATTTCCACATGCACCAGAAACCCCACCATCAGAGTTAAAAAATTCTATTGAAGCATCGTAATTTTGGTCTTTATTAATTAATATAAGTTGGTCGCATCCTATAAAGTTTCTGTCACAAATTTTAATTATTTGGTCTTTCGTAAGATTTGTAACTTTTTCTCTATTATCAATAATTACAAAATCATTGCCTAAACCGTCCATTTTAAATGCTTTAATATTCATAATTAGATATTTAACTTATTTATTGACTTTTTGAACCTCTATTATAGGTTGTCGCTGTTTCCGCAAAAACATTAACTTTGCGGTGTCTTTGGAAACAAAGAGATCGACACTAGTCAGCGAGAGTTCGCCCACTAGTGCGTTACTGCTATGCGTAACAAAAAAATATATGTTTGAAAATTTAACAAATAAATTTGAAGAAATTTTTTCTTCTTTAAAAAAAGCACCCTCTCTGAATGAAGCTCAGGTAGATGAGGGCTTGAGAAGTATTAGGCAAGCATTGCTTGAGGCAGATGTTTCTTTAGATGTTGCAAAAGAATTTGTTGAAAACGTAAAACCTAAAGCTTTAGGACAAGAAATCATAAGATCAACTTCTCCTGGAGACATGGTTGTAAAAATTGTCTACGATGAGCTAGTAAACTTACTAGGTTCTAGCAATGCAGATATAAATTTAAATGCTGTACCACCAGTTCCTATGATGATGGTTGGTTTGCAGGGTTCGGGTAAGACAACTTCTACTGCAAAATTAGCTAAATATTTAGAAGATAACAAAAAGAAAAAAGTGATTATGGTCAGTTTGGATATTTATAGGCCAGCAGCACAAGAACAGCTTAGATCTTTAGGTGAACAGAATAATATTTTGACACTTCCAATTATTGAAGGTCAACAACCAACTGATATTTGCCAAAGAGCCATGAGTGCAGCAAATCTAAATGGAGCAGATATAATTTTGTTTGATACAGCTGGGAGAACTCAAATTGATTTACAAATGATGAGCGAGATCAAACTAATTGAGAGTATTATTAATCCAGCAGAAACTTTTCTTGTAGCGGACTCTCTTACAGGTCAAGTTGCTGCTTCAGTTGCAAAAGAGTTCAAAAACACAGTTAACTTATCTGGAATAATCTTAACTAGAGCTGACGGTGATGCCAGAGGTGGAGCTGCCGTGAGTATGAAATATGTATCAAATGTTCCGATAAAATTTTTGGGTATAGGTGAAAAAATAGAAAATTTTGAGGTATTTCATCCAGATAGAATAGCAAATAGAATTTTAGGAATGGGAGACATTGTTTCTCTTGTAGAAAAAGCTGCACAAGATTTAGGTGAAGAGAACATTAAAAAAGCTGAAGAAAATTTAAAAAAGGGTCAATTCTCTATGGAAGATTACCTTTCTCAATTAAGACAAATGAAAAAAATGGGAGGCATTGAGGGAATCATGTCTTTTATGCCAGGAGTATCCAAAATTAAATCTCAAATGGATTCAGCAGGGATTGACGAAAGTATTATAACAAAAAACGAAGCTATCATTTTATCAATGACAAAAAAAGAGAGAGAGAATCCAAAAGTAATTGATGGTTCAAGAAAAAAAAGAATTGCTAATGGCTCTGGCACAGATCCAGCCACTATCAATAAATTGCTTAAGCAATTTAAAATGATGTCTGAAATGATGAAAAAGATGTCAAAAGGAAATCTGAAAGGTATGTCTGATCAAGGGATACCACCAGAGCTATTTAATAAACTAAAATAATAAAATAAGGAGAACAAATGTTAAAACTTAGATTATCAAGGGGAGGCTCTAAAAAGAGACCAGTTTACAAAGTTGTTGTAGCTGACAGTCGTTTCCCAAGAGATGGAAGATTTATAGAAAAAGTTGGTTTTTTTAACCCACTACTTCCTAAAGATAAAAAAGAAAGAGTAGGTCTTGAAGCTGAAAGAATTAAATATTGGCTAGGTCAAGGCGCTAAACCAACAACAAGAGTTGCAAGAATTTTAGGTGAAAATGATTTAATCACTATGCCAGCAGCTGGAAATAATCCAAATAAAGCTGTTCCTAAAAAAGAAAGAAATAAAAAAGAGGAAGA
>CACCIT010000010.1 GCA_902546145.1 uncultured Pelagibacteraceae bacterium
AGTTAATATGCAACCACCTGACAGATTGTTAAAAAAAGGTATTAGACATTTACCCACTTTAGGTGATGGAAGGCAAAGTGGAACATCTGAAAGTCCTTCAATACTTCATGTGTCACCAGAGTCTGCAGTTGGAGGAGATTTAGGAATAGTTAAAACAGGTGACAAAATTAAAATTGATTTAAATAAAAGAAGAGTTGATTTACTAATTTCTCAGGCTGAGTTTAAGAAGCGAAGAAAAAATAGAAAGAAATTTAAAGCAAATAATCAAACTCCTTGGCAAGAAATATTCAGAAATACAGTAGGTCAATTAGATGATGGTGCTTGTATTAATTCTAGAGGAAAATATTTGGATGTATCTCATACAAAAGGTTTACCTAGAGACTCTCATTAAATGAAACCAAAGATATTAGTTTCTAGAAAAATTTCAGATTTAGCAGAAGAAAAATTAAGTAAAGAATTTGATGTAACATTAAATCCAAAAGACGAGCCAATTCCAGAAAGTGAATTAATTAAGATAATAAATGACTATGATGGGATGATTTCTACAGGATTTGATAAAATTGGAGAAAATTTTTTTAATAATCTGAATGGTAAATTAAAAATCATTGCTCAGGTAGGAGTAGGGTACGATAATATTTCTGTTAACTCTGCTTTAGAAAAAAAAATAAAAGTTACCAATACACCTAACGTGTTAAACGAAGCTGTTGCAGAGCTAACTATTCTTTTAATATTAGCTGCCTCAAGAAGAATTGGTGAAGCTTATAATTTAGTTAGAACTGATAATTGGAAAAATCAAAAACCTGACTTAACTAAATTTATGATTGGTAACTCAGTTACTGGCAAAACTTTAGGTATTATTGGTATGGGACGAATAGGACGAATGGCTGCTAAAAGTGCAAAAGCATTTGGCATGAAAATAATTTATTATAATAGAAACAAGTTGTCTGCAGATTTAGAGGATGGTGCAAAATATTATTCAGATTTAAATTCAATGTTACCAAATTGCGATTTTGTAAGTATACACACACCAGCTACCGCAGAAACAAAATACATTCTTAATAAAGATACAATTAGCTTATTACCAAAACATGCTGTTGTTATAAACACATCAAGAGGTTCAACAATAGATGACGATGCATTGATTGATGCATTAGAAAATAAAAAAATTTATGCAGCTGGTTTAGATGTTTTTAACAATGAACCAAATTTAGATAATAGATATTTAAAATTAGATAACTGTTTTGTTCTTCCTCATGTAGGTAGTGCGACACATGAAACACGTCATGCAATGAGTATGATGGCAGTTGATAATATTTACTGTTTTTTCAATAAAAAACCCTTGATTTCAGAAGTAGTTTAGAACAATTCTAGTCTCTGTGTTTATAAAATATATATAATTTCTATATATAATAACTAAACAGATTTAATTGAAATAGAAAATCATTTATGATTAACTTTCAAAAAACATAAACGAGAGGAAGATAATGTTTAAATTAATATCTAAAACTTTAGCAGCGGTGGCTATGGTTTCAGTTGCTTTATTTGGCTCTGCAAATGCAAAGACTTTAAAGATTGAAACTCACTTTACTGCTAGCTCACCAAATGGTGAAGTTGCGGCTCAGTTCGCAAAAAATGTAGAAAAGTTTTCTGGTGGAAGCTTGAAAATTGAAATGTTCTACTCATCTTCAGTAACAGGTAAATCTGCTGAGGTATTTAACTCTGCACAAACTGGAATTATCGATTGTGATATGACTGGTGCTGGTTACCAAACTGGTAAAAATGCAGCGTTCCAATTCGCAGGTGATGTAATGGGTGGATACGATAACCCATACCAACAATATGAATTCTTGAACTACCCAGGTGCTCAAGATGCTGTTGATGCATTATACAACAAATATGGAATGACTTTAATTGGTTGGTGGATACCAGGACATGAGTCTTTAATATCTAGCAGACCAATTCCAGATGTTGCTTCATTGAAAGACTTTAAATTTAGATCACCTCCAGGAATGGAAAGTATGATCTTTACAACTTTAGGTGCGAAGCCAATCGTTATGGACTTTGGTGAAGTTCCTACAGCTTTACAAACTGGTCTAATCGATGGTGCTGACTATTCATCTTTAGCAACTAACTATGCTGGTGGACACTATGAGCAAAACAAATATGCTACATACCCAGGTTTCCACTCTATGCCGGCTGACCACTTAGCTTGTAACACAAAAGTATGGAACAAGTTAAAGCCTCATGAAAAAGGTGCTATGAAAGCAGGAATAGAAATCGCTGGAAGAACTATTACTAGCTTAGTTGAGAGAAAAAACGCTGAAGCTGTAAAAGCTTTAAATGAAATGGGCGTTACTCTTCATGACTGGTCTAGAGAAGATAGACTTAAATTCAGAACAGCTGCACTTGCTGCTTGGGAAGAATGGAAGACTAAATCTCCAGAAGCTGCGGCTTTAATCGAAATACACAAAGCTTACATGAAAGCTAATGGTATTATGTAATAAATAAATTTTGAAGGGCCTGAAAAGGCCCTTCGAATAAAATCTAAAATTTTTACTCAATGATAGATAAAGAGTTACAAGAACAAAACGAAAAAGTAGCGAGTAAAGATGATTTTCCAATTAATTGGATTGATAGAGTTTCCTTATTTTTAAGTCACACAATAAAATATCTAATTCCTGTAATTGTAGTTGTGATGATGTACGAGATATTTATGAGGTACGTTTTATTTAAGCCTACATTGTGGGCAAATGAATTATGTTTGTGGCTTGCTGGTGTTTGTTATTTAGTTGGCGGAATATACGCAACAAGATTAAGAAGCCATATTAGAATAGTTTTACTTTACGACTGGGTTGGAAGACCAACTCAAAGAATTTTTGACTTAATTAGTACTATAATTATTGTTCTTTTTGCTACAGCAGTAATTTATGGTGGATGGGAAGATGCGCACAGATCTTTCACTACCTGGGAGAGATTTGCAACTTACTGGGATCCTCCAATTCCAGCTACAATGAAACCACTTACACTTTTATGTGTATTTCTTATAGCAGTTCAATCTGTAAACAATCTAATCATTGATTGGAGAAATCCAAAAGAGAAACAATACGACCCTTCTAAAGAATTAAAGTAAGATGGAATTTGAAATAGGAACACTTTCGATAATATTAATAGTTGGATTATTAGCACTAATATCTATTGGTGTTCCGATGGGATTTGCATCAGGCTTCATGGGTGCAGTACTAGTATTTTTATACATAGGTGAGCATGCTTTAGGAATATTGCTTTCAAGGTATTATTCACTGGTTGTTACTTATTCATTTTTATCAGTACCTTTGTTTATCTTTATGGCCTCCTTGCTTGAACGCTCGAATATTGCACGAGATCTTTATGATGCTTTAAACGCGTGGTTAAGAAAAACAAGAGGTGGAGTAGGGGTAGTTACTGCAATCATGGCAACCATCATGGCTGCAATGAGTGGAATTATTGGAGGAGAAATAGTTTTATTAGGATTAATTGCATTACCTCAAATGTTAAGACTTAAATATGATCAAGACATGTCTATTGGTATTATTTGTGCATCTGGATCTTTAGGAACAATGATACCTCCATCAATTGTTTTAATTATTTATGGATTAACAACGGAGACTTCTATTACGATGTTATTCCAAGAAGCAATTGTTCCAGGTTTAATGATTTCAGGTTTAATTATTACATACATTCTTATTAGAACAAGGTTACAACCTCATTTAGCTCCATTGAGTGATGAGCCGGCTTTAACTTTAAAAGAAAAAATGTCTTACCTTCCAGGTCTACTTCCACCAATTGGAATTGTAATTATTGTATTAGGTTCAATTTATTCTGGAATGACTGGTATTACAGAAGCAGCAGGAATGGGTGTTGTTGCTACTTTAATTATTATTTTTGCTAGAAAAGAACTGACATGGTTTTTATTTAAAGATGCATTAACAAGAACTTTTAAAGCATCTGGAACAATTTTGACAATTACTTTTGGTGCAACGGTTTTAGCAGGAGCTTATTCTCTTGCCGGTGGACCGAAATATGTAGCAGAAACAATTTTAGCGTATGATTTGAAACCAATGTATTTAATTTTCATGATGCAGATTATGTTCTTAATCATGGGAGCATTTATGGATTGGGTTGGAATTGTATTGTTAGCAATGCCAGTATTTTTACCAATTGTAATTGCACTTGGTTTTGATCCGATTTGGTTTGGAATATTATTCTGTGTAAATATGCAGGTTTCATTTTTAAGTCCACCATTTGGGCCCGCCGCTTTCTATTTAAAATCGGTTGCTCCTCCACACATATCTTTAACAGATATCTTTAGAGGTTTTGCTCCATTTATAGTAATTCAGTTAATTGTATTAGCATGTGTTATGTTCTTCCCAGAAATAATGACACAAAATTTCCACGAATTTAAACCTAAACCATGATAACAATTGGATTTATTGGAACAGGCCTAATGGGCCTTCCAATGGCTAAAAATATATTAAAATCTGGACTTAAATTAAAAGCCTTTAATAGATCAATAGAAAAAGCAGAACCCTTAAAAGAGTTTGGTGCAGAAATTTCAAAATCAATAAGTGATGTAGTTAAAGAGAGTGATTTTGTTATATCCATGTTAACTGATGATAGTGCCGTAGATGCAATTACTTCTAGTTCAGATTTTCTAAATAACTTAAAATCAGGCTCAACAGTTATTGATATGAGTTCTGTTAAACCCACAACGGCAACAAAACATGGAAATAATTTAAAATCGAAAAACGTAAATTATTTGGATGCACCAGTTTCAGGAGGAACAATCGGAGCAGAGGAAGCTTCACTAGCTATCATGGTTGGTGGTGAACAAAGTGTTTTTGATAATTCTGAAAAAATTTTAAAAGCAATGGGAAACCCAACATTAGTTGGACCTATTGGAAGTGGACAAGTATCAAAACTAGCAAATCAAATTGTTGTTGGAGTTACTATAGGAGCTGTTGCTGAAGCAATAACATTGTGTGAAAAGGCTGGAGCAGATCCAAATAAATTAATCAAAGCTCTTTCTGGTGGATGGGCAGATAGTAAAATACTTCAAACACATGGAAAAAGAATGATTGATAAAGATTTTAGCCCTAAGGGTAAGACTTATACTCATTTGAAAGATATGAATAACATTTTAGAATGTGCAAATTCTTATAATACTCATTTACCTATTTCAAATTTAGTTAAAGAAATGTATAAGACTTTAGTTGATAATGGTCATGGTAACACTGATCACAGTTCACTTTATAACGAGATTGAAAGGATAAATAAAAAATGAGTGGAAGACTTAATGGCAAACAAATTGTTGTAACAGCAGCAGGACAAGGAATTGGAAAAGCAACAGCAATTGCATTTCACAGAGAAGGAGCTCACGTAACAGCTACAGATTTAAATGATAAAACATTAGCAGAATTAAATAAAGAATATCCAGATATTAAAGTTACTAAATTAGACTCAACTGATAACAACGCTATCTTAGAATTTACCAAAACTCTTGATAAAGTAGATGTGTTATTTAATGCAGTTGGATTTGTTCACCATGGAACAATATTGGAATGTGATGAAAGAGATTGGGATTTCTCATCAAATGTAAATGTGAAATCAATGTATTTTATGTGTAAAGCTATTTTACCTTTAATGGTCAAACAAAATGGTGGAAGTATTATTAATATATCTTCATGTGCATCTAGTTTTAAAGGTTTTCCAAATAGATTTGTTTATGGAACAACAAAGGGTGCGGTGATTGGTTTAACAAAGGCGATTGCAGCAGATTTCGTTAAACAAAATATTAGATGTAATTCAATTGCGCCAGGCACAGTTTATTCACCTTCTTGGCAAGACAGGGTAAATCAAAGTCCAGATCCTGTTCAAGCAAAAAAAGATTTTATAGCAAGACAACCTATGGGAAGATTAGGTACAGCAGAAGAAATAGCAGCTGTAGCTGTTTATTTAGCTAGCGATGATTCAACATTTACAACAGGAAGTACAATTCATGTTGATGGTGGAATTTCAATATAATTTAATAACAAAAGGAAAATTATGAAATTATTAAGAGTAGGTCAAAAAGGACAAGAAAAACCAGCGGCTTTAGACAATGATGGTAAAATTAGAGATATCAGTTCACATATTTCAGATTTAAATCCTGATCATTTAAATTTTGAAACTATTTCAAAATTACAAAGTGCTGATTTAGCAAATCTTCCAGAGATATCTTCAAGTGAAAGAATTGGTTCATGTATTACAAAACCAGGAAAATTTATTGCAATTGGTTTAAACTTTTCAGATCACGCTGCTGAAACTGGAGCAGAAGTTCCATCTGAGCCAATTACTTTTATGAAAGCAACAAGTTGTATCAATGGTCCTAACGATGATATCGAAATTGTTTCTGGTTCAAAAAAATTAGACTGGGAAGTAGAATTAGGAATTGTAATTGGAAAACATACAAAACATATTTCAGAAGCTCAATCTCAAGATCATATTTTAGGATATTGTTTAGTAAACGACATTAGTGAAAGAGAATGGCAAATAGAAAAAATGGGTCAATGGGTTAAAGGAAAATCTCATGATACATATGGACCAATTGGACCTTACTTGGTAACTAAAGATGAAATTGCTGACATCAACAATTTAAAAATGAGTTTAGATGTTAACGGTCAAAGAATGCAGACTGGAAATACTAATACTATGATCTTTAATGTTAACGTTATTGTGTCTTATTTAAGTAAATTCATGTCATTACAGCCAGGTGATATTATTACAACTGGTACACCTCCAGGAGTTGGTATGGGAATGAAACCACAACAATTCTTGAAAGCTGGTGATACAATGAGATTATCAATTGAGAATTTAGGAGAGCAAAACTCTAAAGTAGTTGCTTTATAATCTTTTGTGAAAATAACTTCTATTAAAAGTCATGTACTTAAATATGAGTTAGAGAAAGAATTAGGTTATTCACAACAATATTATAAACACCGAACAGCCCATTTGGTTGAAGTACAAACTAACGAAGGCATTACGGGATGGGGTGAATGTTTTGGTCCAGGTAATATTGCTTTAGCCAATAAGTTCATTGTTGAAAAGGTAATTCAGCCTTTAATAATAGGTGAAAACCCTTTGAATAAAGAACATATCTGGCAAAAAGTTTACAATCTTTTAAGAGATAGTGGTCAAAAAGGAATGCCAATTCAAGCTTTGTCAGGAGTTGACATAGCTCTATGGGATATCTTAGGAAAAAAAACAAACTCTCCTCTTTACCAACTTGTTGGTGGAAAATGTAATAATGAAGTTCCTGTGTATGGATATGGAATGATGTTGCAAAAAAAATCAGTTGATGAGCTAATTCCATTGTTTGAAGAAGAAGCTAAACAGATTAAATCAAAAAACTTTAAAGCAATGAAAATGAAGGTTGGATTAGGTCCAAAAGAAGATTTAAAGTTGGTTCAAGCAGTTAGAAATTCTATAGGTAAAGATTTTAAATTAATGGTGGATGCTAACCATGCTTATAATTTGAAAGATGCTCTTTATGTTGGAAAAGGACTTGATGAACTAGATATTTATTGGTTTGAAGAACCTGTTGCTCCCGAAGATTACAATGGTTATAGAGAATTAAAAAAAAATATATCAACCAGTGTTGCTGGAGGTGAGGCAGAATTTACAAAGTATGGTTGGAATAAATTAATTAATAATAATTGCATTGATATAGCTCAACCTGAGGTATGTGGATTGGGTGGTATTACAGAATATTTAAAAGTTGCAGCCTTGGCACAGGCTAACTTTGTTCCTGTAATTAATCATGTTTGGGGATCTGCTGTAAGTATAGCTGTAAATCTTCATTTATTGACTGCACAACCAGATATGCCAGGAGGGTTATTTCCAACAAAACCTATGCTCGAATTTGATACAACAGAGAAAAATATCTTTATTACAGATCTACCAAAAGAAAATTTTTCAATTTTAGATCAAGTTAAAAACAATAATGGATTTGCATCAGTGACAGACAATGTAGGTATTGGTATAAACCCAAATGAGGATTTTATTAAGGAGTTTGAAGTAAATGAATAAAATTAAAACTACAGAGCCTAAACCAATTTGGAAAATAAGATGTACTTTAGGTGAAGGAACACTTTGGGTTAAAGAA
Source organism: uncultured Pelagibacteraceae bacterium (assembly GCA_902546145.1). Lineage (GTDB taxonomy): Bacteria > Pseudomonadota > Alphaproteobacteria > Pelagibacterales > Pelagibacteraceae > Pelagibacter. Next base: position 8,180 of record CACCIT010000010.1, read on the forward strand.
CACAACTCTATTTATTTTGTTGATATAAAGAAAAAGAAAATTTGTTCTTTAAATATTAAAAATAAAAAAAAGAAAATATTTAAAGTAAATAAGGAAGTAGGTTTCATTGCTCATGTTAGAGATCATATATTTATTTTAGGATTGCAAGGTGAAATAAGAATTCAAAATTTAAAATCAAAAAAAGTTTTAAAATCGATACCTATAGAACCTAAATTAAAATTGAATAGAATAAACGATGGTAAAACAGATCCTGCTGGAAATCTTTGGTTTGGAACCATGGATAATTTAGAGAGAAAAATTGAAAAAGGATCTTTGTATAAATTAGATAAAAATCTTAAATTAACTAGAGTTGATAAAAATTATAGAATCACAAATGGCCCAGCATTTATTGATCAGTATAATTTTTACCATACTGATAGTCCTAAAAAAACTATATATAAAATTAAAATAAATAAAAATAATAAAATAATTAGTAAAAAAATATTTAAAAAGTTAACTCCTGAAGAAGGAGTTCCAGATGGAATGACTGTAGATAAAAATAAAAATTTATGGGTTGCACATTTTCGTGGGGCATGTGTCTCAGTATTTAATAGTAGAGCAAAATTAATTCATAGAATTCAGTTTCCAGCCAAAAATATTACTAATTGTGCGTTTGGTGGTAAGAATAATCAAGAACTGTACGTTTCAACAGCTACAAAAGGAATGGACAAGGCTGATTTGCGAAAATTTAGATATTCAGGATTCTTTTTTGGTGTAAAAACAAACACAAAAGGAGTTTTACAAAAAAAATTTATTTTAAGTAATGAAGCAGAGAGATCTTTACTATGAACGAATTCCTACTAAGCTTTTAAGAGAAGATATAAGATTATTAGGAACTTTTCTTGGAAGAGTAATCAAAGATCAAGAAGGCACAAAATTTTTCAATATCGTTGAGCGATTAAGATTATTATCTAAAAACACTTTATTAGATAAAAATAAAAGTAAGGTATTTTCCAAAATTTCAAAAGATATAAGAAAGCTTTCACCTGAAATTACTTTTAAAGTCACTAGAGCTTTTTCACACATTCTTAATTTAATGAATTTAGCAGAGTCGTTAGATGCTTCTAGAAAACTTAATGAATACGATAATCCATATTTTAAGAACAAAAAACAAAATCTATTTATTGAGGATATAATTAACAATCTATTTAAAAATAGAAAAATCTCTGACAAAAAAATTTATGATCAGGCAACAAAACTTGATATTGGAATAGTTCTCACAGCACATCCAACAGAAGTTAAGAGAAGAACACTAATTCAAAAATATGCAAATTTAACCACCTTGATGGAGCAGCGCCATCTTTACAAAAAATACCCTGCAAAGATTATTGAAATAGATCGAAAACTGTATTCTGAGATAGCTATTATTTGGAAAACTGATGAACTAAAAAGAACCAAGCCATCACCACTTGATGAAGCTAGATGGGGCCTGGCTGTAATAGAAGATAGTTTATGGGATACAATTCCAAGAGTTTACAAAAGGTTGAATGATATTTTTAGGAAAAATCTAAATAAAGATCTTCCTAGAAACTTTAATCCTATTCAATTTGGTTCGTGGATGGGTGGAGATAGAGATGGAAATCCAAATGTTACATCTGAAGTAACAAAAAAAGTAATTTTATTTTCAAGATGGCAAGCTGCAAAGTTATATGAAAGAGAACTTACAAAATTAATTCAAGATTTATCAATGGAAGAATGTTCTAATAAAATTAAAAAAGTTACTGGAAATAGTTTTGAACCTTATAGAGTTTATTTAAGACCTTTAAGAGACAAAGTAAGAAGAACACATCAGTTAATTGAAGCACATATAAATTATAATAAACCTTTGGATGAAAATAAATTACTAAAAGATAAGTATGAAATTATAAATCCATTAAGAGAAGTTAGAACATCCTTAAACATGAACAAAGGTCAACATATTGCAAATGCAGATTTGTTGGATTTGATAAGAAGAGTTAGATGTTTTGGAATAAATTTAGCAAGATTAGATATCAGACAGGAGTCTGATAGACATGAAAAACTTTTAAATGAAATATTTAAAAAGAAAAATAAAATAAATTATTCACAATTACCTGAAGAAAAGAAAATTGAATTACTTAACAAATCAATAAAACAAAAAAAATCTTTTGTTAATAAAATTAATTTAAGAGACAAAGAGAATTTAGAAGTTTGGAAAACATTTAAACAAATATCTAAAGAGCCAGAGCAATGTATGGGTGCTTATGTAATTTCAATGACTTCAAAAGCATCTGATATTTTATCTGTTTATTTATTGCAATTACAGGCTGAAACAAAGAATTTGTTAAGAGTAGTACCACTTTTTGAAACTTTAGATGATTTAAAGAATGCCAAAGGTGTTATGCAAAATTTATTTAAACTTCCTTGGTACAGAAAAATGATCAACTCAAAACAAGAAGTAATGATTGGATATTCAGATTCTAGTAAAGATGCAGGAAAACTATCTGCAAGTTGGCATCAATACAAACTTCAAGAGGAACTTAGAAATTTAGCTAAAAAATATAAAATAGATCTTGTATTTTTCCATGGAAGAGGAGGATCTCCGGGAAGAGGAGGAGGACCAATTCAGGCAACTCTTAAATCTCAACCATCTGGAACAGTAAATGGAAAAATTAGAATTACTGATCAAGGAGAGGTGATACAGCAAAAATATGGATATAAGCCTTTAGCTGAATACAACCTATGTAGTTATATTGGTGCAGTAATGGAGGCAACCCTAAATCCACCTCCTAGATCAAAACCAAATTGGCGAGAGCTTATTCAAAAAATGTCTGAGATTTCTACGTCTGCTTACCGAAAATATTTAAATCAAAGCGAGGATTTTATTAGATATTTTAAAACTGTTACTCCGCATAAATCTCTTGGAAAACTCGCAATTGGTTCAAGACCTACCAAAAGAAAAAATGTTGATAATATTCAAAGTTTAAGAGCTATTCCTTGGGTATTTGCTTGGACTCAAATTAGATTAATGCTTCCTGCATGGCTCGGCACAACTGAGGCTTTAAGATATGGATCAATTAAAAAGTTTAAAAAAACTATGACAGACATGGAGAGGAACTGGCCTTATTTTGTATCAACAATGGATATTTTGGATATGGTAATTTCAAAGGTTGATCCTGAAATATCAGTGATTTATGAAAATAATTTGGCTGATAAATCTTTAATAAGAATTGGAAAAAGATTGAGGTTTCAATTTGATGCATTGGTCAAATTGCACAATAAAATTACTCCAAAAGAAGTTATAAAAGAAAGAAAAGAGTTTAGAAAAGCTTTATTTATCAGAAATAACTACACTGAGATGCTAAACATTCTTCAGGCAAATATAATGAATAAATTAACAAACAAAAAATATAAAAATTTAGATAAGAAATATTTGGACGATGCTTTAATGACATCTATCGCAGGAATTTCTGCAGCAATGAAAAACACTGGATAGATGATTGAATATTTAATTGCTTTTGGGGCAGGGTTAATAAGTTTTTTATCTCCTTGTGTTTTACCTTTGATACCTGGATACATATCTTTTGTATCAGGTCAATCTCTTAAGGAAATAACAGAGAAACAAAATTTTAATATTGTTCCCTTAATTAAATTTTGTTTTGGTTTTTCATTAGTATTTATAATTTTTGGAGCTTCAGCATCTTTTTTAGGACAAGTATTGTTAGAAAACTCTCAATCTTTAAGATTAATCGCTGGACTAATTGTAATATTTTTTTCATTACAATTATTAGGTGTTTTTAATTTTGGATTTTTAAATATTGATAGAAGATTTGATTTTAAAAAAATTGATAGTTTTTTCTTTCCTGTGATAATTGGTGCTGCTTTTGGATTTGGATGGACACCTTGTATTGGCCCAATATTAGGATCAATTTTGGCTTTAGCTTCAATTGAAGATACTTTATCAAGAGCAATAATTTTATTAAGCTTTTACTCTTTAGGTTTAGCTATACCTTTTGTTTTGTCAGGCTATTTAATTCAAAAATTTTTAATTTTTTCAAAAAATATGCGCCAGTATATAAATATTATATCAAAAGTTGGAGGTGCAATTCTTTTAGTAACTGGAATATTAATTATTACAAATAAATTGCAAGCAATTGGGTTTTATTTAATTGAGATCTTTCCTTTTATGCAAAACTTTGGTTAAAGTAATTAATGAAAATTTATCAAATAGATTCAAGTGCTAGAAAAAAAGGCTCAACATCGAGAGCGTTAGCAAAAAAACTTTTAGAAAAAATTAAAAAACCAGAGGATGAGGTAATTTATAGAGATTTAGATGATGAAATGCTTTTTGTAAGTGGTTTAACAGAATCTGGAATGAAAATTGATGAGAAAGATCAAACTGAAGAACATAAGAAAATGTTTGAACTTTCTGACAAGCTAGTGAAAGAATTAAAAGAGAGTGATATTATTATAATTTCAGCTCCAATATATAATTACGGACCACCCGCAACTCTTAAAGCTTGGTCAGATTTAGCTGCAAGAATAGGGGAAACCTTTAAATTTAAACCTAATGGTAGAAGAGAGGGGTTATTAAAAAATAAAAAAGCTTATCTTGTAATCACTTCTGGTGGAACAAAGCTGAATAGCTCTGAGGATTTTTTAACGCCTTGGTTAAAATTTATTTTAAATTTTTTTGGAATTGAAAAAGTTGAAGTTATAAGCGCTGATCAAATGGCTTTAGATTATGAAAAATCTATCAGAGATGCTGAAGCTCAAATAGAAAATATTTCTATAGATTAAACTTTCTTTTTAAGTGTCTTAATTTTCCTTCGGTACTGTCGTAGTCTATATAGCAACCTTGTAAAAATCTTTCGCCTTCATTAGCATCATAAACTGTTCGTCCATGAAGCAATCTATGATTATCCATCATCATTAAATCTTTTGGAGCAAGTTTAAATTCTATTCTATATTTATCTGAATTGTACATCTCAGATAGTTTTTTTCTTGCTTGATAGTATAAATCTAATTCTTCTTTATCTAAGATTGGAACAAAATCTAATCTTGGACTAAATCTTACTTGTTTAAAATTTTTATACTCATCTAATTCAATTAAAGGACATAAAGATTCTAAAATTACTTCTTTATCAATAAATTTAAATCTTACTTTTACTTCTGTTAAGATTTTATAATAATCAGGATAACTTTTCTTTAAATCTTCAGTAACAGTATATCCATCAACCAGTGTAGAATATCCTCCTGAAACTTTACTCTCTATGCAATGTAAAAGTTGGATACATGGTACAGGGTTTCGATATGGATTATCTGTGTGCGGTGCAAGAGCTAAAGAAGTATATGCAAGATCATTAGGGTCAGGTTTTGATTTAACATCAAAATATTCTCCAAAGTTTGTTCGTCTAACACTGCCAATTGAGTTTGCAAACTCAACAATATAATTTTTAGTTGTTGGTATATTTTTAATTACAACAAATCCAAACTTATAGAAAGAAACGAGTAAGTCATGCATTTCTTTACTTTCATAAAAATTATCTTGGTATTCAAAATTTTTGATATTGCTTAAACTGGAATCCCATTTAGTTTTTTCTATAGATTTTATAACTGTATCTTCTTTTGAGAATTCTAAAGCAATTTTACTAAGATTAAGTTTAGAACTAATTCCATCATTAAAGTTAACTTCTAAAAATTCCTCATGAATAGAGGCTTTATTAATGATTATATCATTACTTAAACTAGTTGGGTCAAAAAGTCTTTGTTGAGTTCCTTTATCAACAAATTCTTCACCATCCACTCTTTCTCTTAACCAAAAAGGATGTATTTCTTTTTTCTCAGTGCCATTATTGAAGTAAACTTTATTTTCGTGAAGCTCAATTTTCATAAATAATACTTGAGCATTATTTAAAATTTAACTTTAATCAATATAAATTAAATAGTAAGAGTTCTTTGTGAATAATTTTGATACAAAAAAATATCCAGTATTTTCAAGTTTTTTAAACCAGTTAGCAAAAGATCTAACAAAATTTTATTATGCTAAGTTAGATAAGCCATTCAAGATAACTAATAAAATGAAAGGCAAAGGTTACGATCCAGTAACTACATCTGACAAAGCTTTTGAAAAGTTTATAAGGTCTAAAATTTCTAAAAGATTTCCAGATCATCAAATTATAGGTGAGGAGTACGGTCACAAAAATACCAAAAGTGAATTTTCATGGGTAATAGACCCAATTGATGGAACTAGATCGTATGTTGTTGGTAATCCTAGTTGGAGTAATTTGATTTCATTAAATTATAATGGAGAGCCAATTTTAGGATTAGCAAATTTCCCTAAAATGAAAAAATATTACTTAAATGTAAACAAAAACACCGCATACGTTTTTGAAAATAATAAAAAAAGAAAACTAAAAGTAAATTCTAAATTAAATTTTGCAAATTCGAAGTTAGCTGCAGCTTTTCATAATCAATTAACTTTAAAACAACAATCCAAAATTCAAAAATTTATTAAACGAATGCAATTTCCATGTTTTGATGCTTTGACATATTGTCAACTAGCTGAAGGTAGATTGGAAATGGTTGCACAGTGTGCAAACAAGATTTGGGACATTCATCCAATAATGCCAATAGTGAGAGCAAGTGGGGCCATAGTAACTACTTGGGGTAATAGAAATCCTGTTGTAGGAGGAAATATTATAGTCTCAAACAATAAAGCAAATCATAAACAAATATTAAAATTATTAAAACCTTTAGCTGAATGATACCAGAACGAGCGCAATCAATTTTAGATTTCTGGTTTAAAGAAACTCCTTTTGAGATGAGATTTAAGAAGGATGATAAATTTGATCAAAAGATAAAAGATAATTTTTTAAATGATTACGAACTTGCTTGTCAAAATGAATATGATGATTGGCAGGATAATCCTATGAGCTGTTTAGCTTTGGTAATTCTGTTTGATCAATTTTCAAGAAATATGTTTAGAGATGATAAAAAAGCATTTGCTCAAGATCAAAAAACTAGATTGATAGTAAATGATGCAGTTTATTCTGGATATTTAGAAGCTATGAATGTTGACCAAAGATTTTTTATGCTTTTACCTTTAATTCACAGTGAAGAAATTAGTGATCATGAAATGGCTTATTACTTATTAAATAAATATTTAAGGGAACATGAAGGATACAATAAGATTAAAAAATTTTGGCAAGACCACACTAAAGCAATTAGACAGTTTCATAGATATCCACATAGAAATGAAATTTTAGGAAGAGAGTCTACTGAAGAAGAACTAGAATTTTTAAAAGGACCAAACTCTTCCTGGTAAAATGAATTTAGAATTTATTTTTAAAGTCATAGATAAAGAAGAATGGCAAAAAGCTAAGCAATCAGGAACTTATGGTGGATCTGAAAAAGATATTAAAGATGGCTATATTCATTTCTCAGAAGAAGATCAGGTAGAGGAAACCTTAAAAAAACATTTTCCAAATAAAGAAAACCTTGTTTTGCTGAGAGTAAGTGCTTTTAAACTTGAACACTTACTTTGGGAACAAGCATCAAATGGTGATATGTACCCACATTTATATTCTCCATTAGATACAAGCACTGTTGTTAATGAATATGAACTATCTTTAAATGAAGATGGAAGTTATCAACTTCCAGACATTTTAAAAAAATATCAATTTAATCGACCTAAGTAATTAACCATTACTACGCCAATAATAATTAAAGCAATTCCAATTATCCCATAAACATTAGGAACTTGGTTAAATTTTAATACAGCGAAAAGAACAACTCCTGTTACTGTCAAACCACTATAAATTGAATAAGCAAATCCAACAGGTATTGCATGCATAGCTTTTGCAATTGAAAACATTGTAATACACATAAACAGGATACATAAAATTGAAGGAGTTAGCTTTGTAAAACCTTCAGAAATTTTAGCAAAACTGTTTGAAGCTATTCCAAAAATTATACCGTTAGCTAAAAACAAATATCCTATAAGAGGTTTCATATTATTTACTTCCTAACAAATTAACCATTAAAACTCCAATAATTATAAATGCTAGTCCGATCATGGAGTAAATATTGGGAACTTGATTATATTTAATTACACCTACTATAACTGTTGCAATGATTGTTAATCCTGCAAATGAAGCGTAAGTAATACCCATTGGTATATTCTTCATCACCAATGAAAGCGCATACATACACAATACAATTGTAATTGCGGTAATTATACTTGGAAAGAGAAGAGTAAAACCTTCAGCACTTTTGGCAAAACTATTTGATGTAACTCCTAGGAATACAGCAACACCTAAGAACAAGTATGAAGTAGCGAGACTCATTTAATAATATTAAATGAAATCCCGCTAAATATATATAATTATTTAGGCATTGGAGTAGCACCAGTTTCTAAACTAACAATTTTTCCATTGTCATATTTATAAACTGCCATTACAGCCTCAACATTTCCATCGTTAAATGTAACAAAAGCATGATGAATTCCAACTTCATCATTCTCGTAAACAATTCTAACTTTATCTTGATTAATGTCACCACTCATTGCCCATTTGATAACATCACCTTTTGTTAAAACATTTCCTGATTTATGCATCGTAAATTTAAAATCATCATGCAAAAGCTCATTCATCGCTGCTTCGTCTTTATTTTTTAATGCAGTACTATATTTTTCTAAGATAGACATTTATTCCTTTCGTTTATTCACCTGGTTTTTTAAAGTTTTTTCCAGCATCAGCAGCTTTGTTGAAAGTTTTATTGTAATCAAATACTTCATGAATCATAATATCTTCCATTAAACCTGCATTCATAATCGCAACTTTCATTCCAAGAACACTTTCGTAATCTCCTTCAATAACATTGATTACATCAAATCTTCCTCGAACCCACTCATAACTATGAAACTTTACTCCAACAGTATCACAAATAGCTTTGATAGCTGCTCCTCTATCTGCATTAGGATCGCTCTGCATTCTTAATGCAAGATCACGACTGATCTTTCCTATAATATAAAATTTAGACATTTTTTCTCCTGTTGATTAATTTAATAATTAAAGTCTAACAGAGATAATCCGACATGTGGAGTCTCTGTTATTTTTATACTTTAGCTAACTCGTAAATTTCATAACTATCCATAACTTCATCAAATACAGGTTTTGAAACTGGATTTGATCCATCCATAAATGAATGAAGTGCTGCCATATCATGAACTACAATTTTAAACATTACTGTTGATTTATCAGGTGAAACACTAGCTATTGTTTTAGTAACATCAGCTACTTTTTTTCTTTCAGCCATACCCTCATCTGATTGCATAAAGCCCATAAATTTTTCAAAGGCTCCTTCTTTTAGTTTTCCTACAACTAATATATCTTTCATTTTTTTCCTCCTTATTTTTTATATTAATATAGAGTTTGAACCACTTTCTTAACTCTATCTTCTCCATTTGGTACTGTTGAATTTACAAAGTCATGACAGGAATTAGTTTTAGCCTCGTCAAATTTAGATCCATAAAATTTATCAACAGCTTTGTTTACTCCTTCATCCCATTGCTTTTCAGGGATTCCAACTTCTAAGGCATAAGCTTTTAAAACTTTAACTGATGCCATAGATTTTTCTTTCATACTATATTCAAATGTTTCACCGAGTGGCAAGAAATAGTTAGCCATATAAATACCACTACATTCCCAAGCTCTATTTTTATCACTATCAGACATATCCGCGTTTGCAGATGTTAGAAATAAAACGCTGAATAGAGTTATTATTATTTTATTCACATTATTCTCCTATTTCTTCAATGTGTAAGTGCCCCTGTAATAATTCGTAGCATGAATTCTACCTTCTTGAGCAGGCTTAATTTGTGTATAACCTGTAGTTCCACTACATTCGATACCTTCATATCTACCAGTACCACTGATGCATTTAAAAGTACCTTCCATGGAGTAACCTAATTTTATTTCATAATAAATTATTGCTGTATCACCATTTATAAACTTTATTTTACAGTGACCCATTTCAAAACCTTTACCTGGAATTGATCCTGCACCTATACAATGATGTGATGAATTATCACCAAACGAAGTACCTTCAATTGCATTAAATCCACTTAGACCTTCATATGTAAAAGTCATGATGTTTCCTTTTTCATCTACGATAGCTTTAGCATCGCCAACAAAAAAACCGGAAAGACTAATTTTTCCACTATGACCATCTGCAAATGAAAGAGATGACATTAATGTAAAAACTAATGTTAATACTAATTTTTTCATAATTTGCCTTTCTAAATAATTAAACTGTAACTAAATATTGTTACATTTTTATTGCGTAGTCTCTTGTGTTTATATCGCGCGACAGATATGCAATTAAGGAGCACAAAAATTGCTGATTATGTTGTTTTATCTGATGATAAAATTTGATAGGGTTTTAATATGATCGAAAAATTTAATGGAATTTTTTATTTAATTGTATTTTTAGTACATTTTATTGTTTTTGCTGTTTATGCATATCAAACCGTTTTCGCTACAAAGAAATTTTTAGATAAGTTCGGTATTGATGATACTGGTGCTGGAATGACCAGATTTTTTGGTTCTTTGTTTATAGGTGCTGTTGCGATGGCAATATGGGTTGGCTTTATTAGACCTGATGGTCTTCAAGGAACATGGGCATTTTTTAATTTAGTGTTTTTACAAAACCTTTCAGCTTTTATTGTTGGTATATATAATATTAAAATCAATAAGCTCGGTCACACACCACAAACATCTAATGAAGGAATTATTGCACCAGGTATTCTAACTTTGTTAAGTGCAATACTTTGTTACGGATTAGCAGATAAGATTTATATCTAAAACCAACTAGGTATTGGTAGACCTTTTTCTTCTAAGAATTTTTTATTGAACATTTTAGTTGCATATTTATCGCTTCTGTCACAAAGGATTGTAACGATGGTTTTACCAGGTCCTAATTCTTTTCCCATTCTAATAGCTCCAGCAATATTTATTCCACAACTAGTTCCTAAACTTAGACCTTCATTTTGAATTAAATCATAAAGAATAGGTAGAGCTTCATGGTCATCAATAGAGTAAGCATCATCAATTTTAGCCTCACCAAAGTTGGCTGTAACTCTGCTTGAACCAATTCCCTCTGTTATAGATCCTCCTTCAGATTTTAATTCTCCATTCTTTATATAATTATAAAGAGCAGAACCTTTGGGGTCTGAAAGGTAAATTTTAATATCTTTATTCTTTTCTTTTAATGCATTACTTACACCCGAAATGGTGCCCCCAGTTCCAGATGAACATACAAAACCATTTACCTTACCATCTGTCTGTTCCCAGATCTCTTGACCTGTTCCTTCATAATGACCTTTTGCATTTGCAGTATTATCAAATTGATTAGCCCAAATAACTCCATTGTTATTTGAAGGTCTTAATTCATCTGCAAGCCTTGCAGCAACCTTTACGAAGTTATTGTCATCTTTATAAGGCTTCGGTTCAACTAATCTTAACTCAGCACCAAGGTTTCTTAGTAAATCTTTTTTCTCTTGAGTTTGATTGTCGTTCATAACAATAATAGTTTTGTAACCTAAAGAATTTCCCAAAAGGCCCAAACCAATCCCAGTGTTACCAGCAGTACCTTCAACAACAGTTCCTCCTTTGGAGATTAATTTTTTTTTCTGTGCGTCTTTAATTAGTGCAAGTGCTGCTCTATCTTTTACAGATCCACCTGGATTTAAAAATTCTGCCTTACCATAAATATTACAACCAGTAATCTCTGATGCAGCTCTAAGTTTTATAAGAGGAGTATTTCCAATCCCAGAAATAAAATCGTTTTGCGTATTATTCATTTTCTGATTTTTTATCACTATCAGGGGTAATTCCGTAAGGTTTAAATTCGCTATCAGCTATTCCAACATTCTTAGCAGGAATTCCAACCATCACTGCATTTTCAGGAACATCTTTTGTAATTACAGCATTCGCTCCAATTTTTGCACATCGTCCAACAGTTACTGGACCTAACACTTGTGCTCCTGATCCAATTACCACTTCATCTTTAATTGTTGGATGTCTCTTCATGTTTCTTTGATCGTTTGAATTTATACTTGGTGCAATTCCACCCAATGTAACCATATGGTAGATAGTAACATTATCACCAATATCTGAAGTTTCACCAATCACAACTCCCATACCATGATCTATAAATAAATTTTTTCCAATTTTTGCATTAGGATGAATTTCAATTCCAGTTAAGAATCTTGAAAATTGAGAAATGATTCTTGCAACGAGATAAAATTTAGCAGTACTAAAAAAATTAGCTATACGATGAAAGAATACTGCTTTGACACCTGGATAGGTTAAAATCAAACTAAGCTTTGATTTTGCTGCAGGATCTCTATCAATTATCGATTGTAAATAATCATTCATTGTATTTTATGCTCACTTGAAATTTTAATAAGTGGCTTATATAGTCATTATATTCAGTTATTAAAGATTAATTATGTATAAAAACACTAATTGTTTTCATTTGGCTATTCCTTGTGGTGATCTAGAGGTCGCAAAAAAATTTTACAGCGAAACTTTAGGATGTAGATTGGATAATTCTGCACAAGAATGGGCCGATGTTGACTTTTGGGGCAATGAATTAACACTTCATAAAAGCGATCATAAATTAGACAATGAAAGACATGATGTGGACATGGGAAACGTGTCTGTACCCCATTTTGGTGTTCATTTATCTAGAAAAGATTTTGATGCACTTAAGCAAAGATTAAAAGATAGTGGCACTAAATATTATGACGAACCATACCTAAGATTTAAAGGCACAAAGTATGAACAAGAAACATTCTTTGTAAAAGACCCTAATGAAAATATTTTAGAGATTAAAACTCTTACATCAAATCCAGAATAGTAGACATCAATTTTTTAGATACTTATTTTCTTTGACAGCATCTCTTAATTAGAGATAGACTTTATTTTTAAATAATTAAGGAGCAATAATGAAAATAATCAAATCTACACTTGTAGCTGGATTAATTTCAATTTTATCAATTTTCTCTGCTAACGCAGAAAAAGTTAAAATTGGAGATCCAGGTTGGACAGGTGCAACTGCAATTGCAAATTTACTTGCTGCAGTAGTAATAGACAAAATGGGTGGTGAAGCTGAATTAGTTCCTGGAAACAATACTGCAATTTATGCAGCAATTGACAGAGGAAAAGGTGAAATCGATGTTCACCCTGATATTTGGTTACCAAACCAAGAAGCTTACACTAATGATTTAGTTCCAAAAGGAACTTTAAAATTAAGCAGCAAACCATATGAAGGAAACCAAGGTTATTGTGTTTCACAGCAGTTTGCTAAAAAAATGAACATTACAGCTATTGAAGACTTAGCTAGACCAGAAGTTGTTAAAGCAATGGACAGTGATGGAAATGGTAAAGGTGAGTTTTGGATTGGTGCTGATGGTTGGGCTTCTGCAAATGTTAACCAAGTTAAATTAAGAGACTATGGTTTATATGATGCTGGTATCGAAGCAGTTAGAGCTGCTGAAGCAGTTAAAAATGCAAGAGTACTAGACTCAATCAAAAAAGGTGAAGGTTATGCATTCTATTGTTACAAACCTCATGCAATTTGGGGAATGGCTGACGTAGTAATGTTAACAGAACCAAAATATGATCCTGCGAAATATAAAATGATTCAACCTAAAGCAGATGCTGACTGGTATAAGAAATCTTATGTTGCATCAAAAGATGCTCTTAAGCAAATCCAAATCGGTTGGGCTACTTCTTTAGAGAGTCAATCACCAGCAATTGTAGAATTCTTTAAGAATTTTCAATTAACAGCTGATGATGTTTCTGCAATGGCTTATGCAGTTTCAGTTGAGAAAAAAGATCCAGCTGATGTAGCAAGAGCTTGGATGGAAGCAAATAAATCAACTGTAGACGGTTGGTTAGGACTATAATCTAAATCAAAATCTATACTCGGCAATTTAAGATTGCCGAGTATATTTTCCTATAATAAAAGACAAAAATGGATTCATCGAGTTCAGCAATACAAATTCAAAATGTTTGGAAAGTATTTGGAAATACTTCTAAAGAAGCATTAGATGCAATCCAAAATAAAAAAATTTCAAAAACAGCAGCCTTAGAAAATTACAACTCAGTTATTGGAGTTTCAGATGTTTCATTTGATGTTAAGCAAGGTGAAATATTCTGTGTAATGGGACTTTCTGGAAGCGGAAAATCTACATTAGTTAGGCATATTAATAGACTTTTAGAACCAACATCAGGAAAAATTTTAATTAATGGTCAGGATGTAATGGCCTTAGATAGAGAAAACCTTCAAGAATTAAGAAATAAAAAAATAGGGATGGTTTTCCAAAACTTTGCACTCATGCCTCATAGATCTGTTGTTGATAACATTGCAATGCCGCTTGAGATAAGAGGTGTAAGCAAAAATGATAGATTAGACGCTGCAAATAAAATTTTAGAAATTGTAGAGCTACAAGGTTGGGGTAATAAGTTTGCTCACGAACTATCTGGAGGAATGCAACAAAGGGTAGGTCTTGCAAGAGCACTAGCAGCTGATCCAGAGTTTCTGTTAATGGACGAACCTTTTAGCGCATTAGATCCACTGATTAGAAGACAGCTTCAGGCTGAATTCATCAAACTCTCAAAACAAATGAAAAAAACTACAGTATTTATTACTCATGATTTAGATGAAGCAGTAAGAGTAGGACACAGAATTGCTATTATGAGAGATGGAAAAGTAATCCAAATAGGTACACCTGAAGAAATAGTTGTAAGTCCTGCAGACGAATATGTTGCTGACTTTGTAAAAGGAATTTCAAGACTTAAAGTTGTTCAAGCAAAAACAATCATGCAATCTATTGAGAGTTACGAGAGTGCTAATGGAAAATTAAATCAAAACAGTAACAGTGTTGGAGAGAATGAATTATTAAGCAAGCTCATTGAGTTATCAAAATCTAGTGAAGGACCATTGTTAGTTAAAGATAATAATCAAAATAATGTTGGTGTGTTAACACAATCAGATCTTTTAAAAGCGGTTATAGAGGGTGGAGATGGAGAATAAACAAATACACAATCCAACTAGATCAGAATTAATTACAGATTTTGTAAAATCTAATCCTGAATATTATATTAAAGAATTTCAAAAAATTGGTAGCAAACCTTCTTTTTCATTTTCATTCAATTTGTATGCTGGAATTTTAGGACCAATATGGTTTGGAATGAGAAATATTTGGAATTGGGCTTTAGCTTTCTTAATTATAGAGACGTTTTCAGTTGTTCAAATTATTAGAGGTTTGTTTGGTAATATTACTAAAGAAGCTGTAGAAAAAATTAAACAAGTTGAGTCAACTATAGCTTTTAGAAACAAACAGTTAGAAGCAGCTATTACAAATAATCCAGACAAAGTTGAGGTTTATAAAAGAAATATCAAATCACTAGAGGATGCAATGCAAGGCTACATAGATGAAGTAGCAAGGATTGAGGCATCAGCTATTTGGATTACAATTTTTGGTATAGGATTGTTAATTGCTGTTAAAGTTGTTCAAGGAATACTAGCTAACTCGATATTAGAAAAAAGATATTCAGAATGGTTATCAGACAAAACTCTAAGACCTGGAATGCAAGTTAAGAATTTTGTCTCGAGTACAATGTTTGCTGCAGTTATTATGTTTTTTTCTGTAGTGCATTATAGTTTTCCAGGTGTCATTGCATTAATGGATGATTTCCCAACTCATCCAGATATCAGGTTAACATCAATAAAATGGGTAGAAACAATCTTTGATTATGCAGTATTGAAAGGAGATGCGTTATTTACAGCAATTACCATAGGTATTAGATCAGTACTAGATTTCTTAGAGTTACTATTTGTAAAAACTCCTTGGATAGTAATTATTACAACCATTGTAACTTTAACTGGATTAGCGGCAGGACCTAGAGCTGCAATTTATTCAGCAGGATTTTTATGTTACATGGGATTTTTAGGTTTTTGGGTTAAAGCTATGACAACATTAGCTCTTTTAGGAACAGCAGCAGTGTTAAGTATTGTCATTGGTATTCCTCTTGGAATTTTTTGTGCAAGGCGTCAAAGATTTTATTCAATGATCAGACCGATTATGGATTTCATGCAAACAATGCCTGCTTTCGTATTCATGATTCCTGTAATAGCATTTTTTGGAACAGGAAAAGTTGCAGCAGTTATTATAACAATGATATTTGGTGGAACACCTGTTGTTAGATTAACTGTTCTTGGTTTAAGAGGAGTACCTGAAACAATTAGAGAAGCTGCAATCGCTTATGGGGCCTCTAAATGGTATTTGCTTAGAAAAGTAGATCTACCATTAGCAACTCCATCTATATTAGCAGGTGTTAACCAAACAGTAATGTTAAGTTTAGCTATGGTAGTTGTTGCATCATTAATCGGTGCCAAAGGTTTAGGTCAAGATGTATTAGAAGCACTTCAATACGCCAATGTAGGACAAGGTATTTTAGCAGGTGTTGCTATATTATTTGTAGCTCTTATTCTTGATAGAGTTGTTCAGGGTAGAAAACGAGTTTAAGAAAAATCAATGGAATACGCACTGTTAGGTTTTTTTACTGGCCTAAGTTTAATTTTAGCAATTGGTGCTCAAAACATTTTTGTAATTGAACAAGGTTTAAAAAAACAGCATGTATTTCTAGTTTGTTTTATTTGCTCAGTTTCTGATTTAATATTAATTTTTTTTGGAATTTTTTTATTTCATTTCTTTAATCAATATTTTAACCCAATTGTAGAATTTATTTTTAACCTTCTTTTAGTGGTTTTTTTAATTCATTTTATCTATTCAAAAATTAAAACTCATTACAAAGAAGTTAATTTTCAAAGTAATGTTAGTGCAGTATCAAGGTTAAATATTTTCTTAAAAACATTGGGGTTCACATATTTAAATCCACATGTTTACTCTGATACGGTTTTTATTCTTGGAAATTTTTCTAAGAACTACTTATTAAATCAAAAATTTTTATTTGCGATAGGAGCGTCTTTAGCCTCTTTTTTATTTTTTTTTATTCTAGGATATTTATCAAATTACCTTTCTAAGTATGCTAATGACAAAAAAATATGGCAGTTAATAAATATATTAATCATAGTTTTTATGAGTTTTTTAGTTTTGTTTATTTTGAAGGAAATGATAATTAAGATTTTATGAGTAATATTTTTGTAGATGATAAAGGTGAAGGTTTTCCATTTGTTTTAGTACATGGATATTTAGGTTCCTCAGAGATGTGGTGCTTTCAAAAAGATTACTTTTCAAAAAATTTTAGAGTTATTGCACCAGCACTTCCTGGTTTTGGTGAAAGTCATAGTGCACAATCATTAAATTCTATTAATGCGATGGCAAAAAAAATCATTGAAATACTAGATGAAAAAAAAATCGAAAAATTTAATTTAATTGGACATTCAATGGGTGGAATGATTGTTCAAGAAATAACAAAATTAATTGGTGATAGAGTTAATAAATTAATTTGTTTTGCAACAGGATCTATTGGAGATATCCCCGGTAGATTTGAAACTATGGACGAAACAAGAGAGAAACTTAAGAAAGAGGGTGCTGAAGTATCATTTTCAAGAGTTCCACCTAAATGGTTTGTAAAAGGGGATAAAGATAAAAATTATTTTTTATGTGTTAATGCAGTTAAAAATGTTTCATTAGA
This sequence comes from uncultured Pelagibacteraceae bacterium, assembly GCA_902546145.1. Classification (GTDB taxonomy): domain Bacteria; phylum Pseudomonadota; class Alphaproteobacteria; order Pelagibacterales; family Pelagibacteraceae; genus Pelagibacter. The sequence goes on from CACCIT010000010.1 coordinate 25,909, forward strand.
AACTGCTGATAACGCCTTGTTTGCAATGAAAAATTGGAGAGGTATTGACAATTTGAAAAACATTAAAAATGACACCTTAATTATATGGGGTGATAAAGATATCTCTTATAATTTTGAACAGGTCGACACGTTAAATAAAAATATTAAAAATAGTCGTCTAGAAATATTTGCAAATTGCAGTCACAATGTTCACTTAGAAGAACCAGATAGATTTAATAATCTGGTAAATGATTTTATTTCAGAATAATATTTTTATTTAATTTCTCTAATTTTTTAAAAGCGTTCTTAAACTTTTTATTTAAGTGAAACTTTCCTGGAAAAATTATGCATTTAATTTTTGCATTAATCGCTGAATTCAAACTTTCTTGAGAATCCTCAATAGCTAAACATTCTTTAGGTATTAATTTAAGCTTTTTTAATGCAAGAAGGTATATGTCTGGATTTGGTTTTAAATTTTTAACTAATTTTGAATTTCCAATAAAATTAAAGTTTTTTTGACTAATTGATTTTCTTAATGAGAAAAGAATAGAATTAATATTATTTTTTGAGGTAGAGGTTACAAAAGCTAATTTAATTTTTTCTTTAATACAAAGATTAATTATATTTTTAACACCCGGTCTTAATCTTAAATGATTTTTCTTTAAGTAATTATTGAATAGTTTAGTTTTTAGGTCTCTTAATTGCTTAGCATTAACTTTAATATCTTTTGTTCTTGCATATTCTGTTATTCTATCTCTACCACCTGATTTGTTTAGTAGTTTGATATATTCTTTTTTAGTCCAATACCAATCCAATCCTTTTTTTTTAAATGCTTCATTAAAGGATTTTCTCTGAATTTCTGATGTTTCAACGAGGGTTCCAATAGAACCGAATAACAAAGCTTTGTAATATTTCTTCAACCTTTTACAGCTCCAGTAGTTAAACCACTTATAACTTGTCTCTGGAAGAACATTACCAACATAAACAATGGTGCTGTTGCAGACACAACCGCTGAAACTGCCCACATTAGATTGCCTTCGTGTTGATTAGTTCCTAAATAACTTTGTATCTTTGGAACCATTGTATGATTTTCTTGATTAAGTAGCAAAGCTGTTACCGTGAAATCATTATAAGCAAGCATTAAACTAAATAATCCAGCAGTAATAACTCCAGGCCACATTACTGGCATTATGATATGTCTAAATGCTTGAAAATATGAACATCCATCAATCAACGCACTTTCATCAAGTTCTTTGGGAATTGTTTTAAAAAAAGAATAGAGCAACCATAAAGTAAATGGTTGATTAATAGCAACTAAAACAACAATAGTTGTTGGAAGTATTCCCCATATTTGTAACTCAAAAAACGGAAATAAATAACCCGAGACTAGAGTTATATGTGGCATGGCTCTAAAGATTAAAGCTGCCATTAAAATCCAAAATGCATATTTCTCAGTTGATCTTGAAAGAGCGTACGCTCCTAGAGTTCCTAAAAACAATGAAATACTAACAACAAACACAGTAACGATAATGGTATTCTTTGATGCTTTCCAAAATTCACCCTCAAACCATGCTTCATTGTAGGCATTTGTTGTAAATTTTTCACCAGTTTCAATTAATGTATTGAAAGCTGAAATTGCGTACCACCAGTCTGACCTTGAAAAAAAGTCTGCTCTTACTTTAAATGATCCCCAAAAAGTCCAGATGAATGGAAAACATGCAACTAACAACCAAGAAATAATAAATATGGTGTTAAATGTTTTTAAAGTATTTGATTTTTTATCTAAACCGTAATCCATATTTATCTCGCAGTTTTAAATTCTTTCCATGTTCTAACTAATACAGGGGCAAGTAAAATAGCTATTCCAATGATTGTCATCATTGATGTCGCTGCTGCAGAGCCAAACAAAATCACTTCTTCATTTACCAGGTTATCGTAAATTAACCATGAAAGAGATTGCGCACTACCTTCAGCACTAAAACCTATAATTGGTTCAAATACTCTAAAATTGTCCATCAATGATATTAATGCAACAAATGTTACTACTGGGTAGATATGAGGTAGCACAATATGTTTTATTCTTTGAAATCTTGAAGCACCATCAATAATTGCAGCTTCAATAGGTTCCTGTGGTACAGTTTGAAGTGCAGCATAAAAAACTACGAATGCAAAAGGGGAGTGATGCCAAATTCCATATATTATAATTGTTATCCACGTAAGAGTTTTAGAGGATTTTAAAGATAAATATGGATCATCCATTAAATTTTGAATATTAGCTCCGATTATCCCTTGAGAATCTATCATCCAGAATAATACTAAAGACCCAACTAATGGGGTTACAATCATTGGTAAAATAGTACCAAAGATTAAAGGACCTCTAATTTTTCTTGAGATTGCGTTTAAACTCAAAGCTATAATAAAACCCAATAACAAAACATTTGGGGTTACAAAAATACAATAAGTTAATGTAAATATTAGCGCTTTGTAAAAGGGTAGATTTGTTACTTGATCAACAAATTCACCAAATGTTTCTGTTTCATTCCAAAATTTTTTTATTTCTTCTGTTGCTAAATGGTTTCTATCTATATACGTCCCAAAACCATTAAATTTTCCAAGAGGTTTTGCTTCTCTTATTTTAGTAGTTGCTTCATTGTCGACTACAATTGAAACAGTACAGCCAAATGGATCACATTTTTTAACTTCTTTAACTACTTGATCATGCTGTGCGTAAAAAGATTGAATTCCTGTAGATATTATAGGAAGCCCAATAAAAAGGATCATTGCTAATCCTGTTGGTAAAAAAAACCAAAAAAAAGTTTTATTAGGCATTGAGAATTTTATTTAAAGTGGGGACCAAGTCCCCACTTAAAGATTAGATTTTATAGAAAGCCTTGTTCTTTAGCTTTACTAGTGTAAGCAGCTTCAACATCTTTCAATGCTTGTTCAGCTGACTCTTTACCTTGTAAAAACTCAACAATCTCACTTCCTAATGCACCATGCATTAAACCCATTTGTGGTAACATTGGATATGGTTTTGCACCCATTTTTACAGCTTCAATTACACCAATAGATTTTGGTCCAGGAACAAATCCTTCTACTAACCAAACAGCTTGGTCAGCAGCATCAGCAACCATTTTCTTGTTTGATGCAGCGTGCGCTAAAGCTCTAAATGTAGCTTCAGCATCAGCATCAGATCTATTTTTTGCAAGTGTGAAACCATCCCACCATAAAGTTGCAGCCGGGATATTTCCACCACCAACAGTTGCTGGACCTGTTAGTTTTGTAGCTTTAGTAATATTAGCATCACCTTCATCATCTAAAAGTGTACCTGATCTAGAAGCCCATAATGTCATTAATGCAACATTTCCAGACTCCCATTCAACTTTAATAGCTTCACTATCATGAGTTAAATAATCTGGGTTACTTAATTCAGATAATTTTTTAAGCATGTTTAAAGTAGCAACACCTTTTGCATTATTTACATTTGGTTCTGCACTTCCAGACTTAAAGAATTCACCACCATGACCAATATACATGTTCACAAACTCTTCTGCTAAGTTCCAACCTGCTTTGTAAGCAGCAGCATATGGATATTGCATTTTTCCTGAAGCTCTAATTTTTTCAGAAGCAGCAACTACCTCTTCATATGTTTTCGGAACAGCTATACCAAGATCTTTTAAAACATCTTCTCTGTAGTATAAGTGTTGAGTGTTAGCCATGAATGCTACAGCCATTACTTTTCCATCAATTGTGATC
>CACCIT010000011.1 GCA_902546145.1 uncultured Pelagibacteraceae bacterium
CCAAAAAGTGTAAAACTACCCTTACCAAAGTTAATATTGGATAGTGAGTTTTTAAACTAACCTTTTGCTTTTTAAATTTGATGTAGCAAAACAGTAAAATTGCAGCAACAAAGTATCTGCCAAAAAAAATTTCATATAATGCTGCTTTTTCAAATATAAATTTGATTAGTGAGTCCTGCATTGCAAATAAAGTCATTGCAATAATAATAAGAACAATTCCTTTAGAGTTATTATCGGTACTCATTTCGCACCTATACCAAAATAAGATAATGAATAATATTTAATTATTTCTTCAGTTTTGAAGAGAACAAAAGATTTTCACTTGAAAATTCAGCTTCATTTTCCTTTATAAAAGCAGCCATCAACTTCAACTTTTCTTCTTCGAATTCTGTTACCTTTCTTTTGCTGAGATCAATATATAGAGATATCCATTCCATTGATGCTGAGATTTTTTTTGTCTCTCTTGCAATCATTTCCATTTTTAAGTGTAATCTTTTTTTATCATGGTCAAAATAAGTAAGGTTTATATCAACAGACTCACCTTCTTTGACCTCATTAATATATTTAGTGTTTGTCTCGACAACCATAGTGCTTCTATTTAGATTTTTTGCTGCACTTGCTCCCATTTTAAATTTTTCAAGTGCTACTTCCCATGCTTCATCAAATATCAAAACATAATAAGCCATGTTCATATGATTGTTATAATCAACCCAGTTCTTTGTGATATTGAAGCTTTTAAGAAAAACTGACATTTAATTTTTTAATTTAATATTAATATCATATAATAAGGTTTTTATGAAAAAAGTATTAACAGCCAGTTGTTTATGCAAAGGTGTAAAGTTTAAAACACTTAATAAACTAAGAAGTGTATCTAATTGCCATTGTGTGCAATGCAGAAAAACTCATGGTGTATTTGGAGCCTATACAAATATTAAAGACAAAGAACTAAAATTTTTAAACAAAACTACTTTAAAGTGGTTTAGGTCATCTAAGAATTCCAAGAGAGGTTTTTGTAATAAATGTGGGGCAAGTATATTTTTTAAAGTTGATAAATCTGACAAAGTTTCAATTTCCGCAGGAATGTTTGATGGTAAAACAAAACTAAAAACTTTTAGAAATATTTTTGTAGGTTCAAAGTCAGATTTTTATCAAATCAATGACAAACTTCCAAAATATAAAAGATTTGCTAAATAATATTATTTTAAGATTTAGTTAAAGAAGATTGTAATTCTTGATTAGTAATATAACCCTTAATATTACCGTTCTTATCAACTACTTCACAATTTGAGTCTGAACAAACTATTTGAGGTAAAAATTCTTCAATAAATTGATCTTCATTTACTTTAATAACGTTTGATTTATCTATATTTTCAGACTCATTTAAATTTTTCATAATTATTTTTGCTTTGATTACTTTTGCTCTATTCACATCTTTAACAAAAGCTTTTACGTAATCATCTGCAGGGTTCATTATAATTTCTTCTGGAGTTCCAACTTGTACTAATTTTCCTGAATTTAAAATTCCAATATGGTCACCTAACCTCAATGACTCATCAAGATCATGAGTAATAAATACAATTGTTTTTTTTAATTCTGATTGAAGATCAATAAGTTGTTTTTGCATATCACTTCTTATTAGTGGATCTAGAGCACTGAAAGCTTCATCCATCAACATTATGTCAGTATCTGTTGCTAATGCTCTTGCTAAACCAACACGCTGTTGCATTCCACCAGATAATTGATTTGGATATTGATTTTCAAATCCATTTAATCCAACAGCATCAATTTTTTCCATTGAGATTTTGTTTCTCTCATCTTCTGCTTTACCTTGCATTTCCAAACCATATCCAACATTTTGCAAAACTGTTTTATGTGGGAATAAACCAAACCTTTGGAAGACCATACTCATTTTGTGCCTTCTAAACTCAATCAGTTTTTCTTTATCAAGCGACATCACATTTGTGCCTTCAACCAAAATTTCACCATCAGTTGGATCTATAAGTCTATTTAAATGTCTAATTAATGTAGATTTTCCTGAGCCCGAAAGACCCATGCAAACAAACGTTTCACCTTCTTCAATCTTAAGAGAAACATTATCTAATCCAACTGTGTGCCCAGTTTTTTCTAATATTTCATCTTTAGTTGAACCTTCCTTGACCATTGGAAGTACTGATTTTGGATTATTACCAAAGATTTTATATACGTTGTTGATTTTGATTTTTGACATCAATTAAGTTCTAACAGTTCATAGAGCATAATGTAAAACAATTTCTATACAACTTATAATTGATTTTTAAAAATTCGATTTTGTTTGATTTTGTTAGTCATTTAAATAATCATTTAATTTATGACCAAATCAGATCATGATGTTCGATGTGAACTATCAGCTCTTTATAGAATTTTACACATGTATGGGATGACAGATTTAGCTAATCAATGTGCTGGAGCTAGATCAGCTGAAGATAAAGATTGTTCTTTTGTTCATCCTTATGGAATGTTTTATGAAGAGATTACAGCATCATCTTTAGTAAAGATTGATAAAGATGGTAGAAAAATAAATTCAGATGGACCATGGTTAAATGATGGTTGTATCAATCTTGCACAATGGATTTTTAATTCACGTTCTGATGTTAACTTTTATGTTCACGGACATGCTAATGATGTTATGGCAGTTGGAGGAACTAAAGAAGGTTTGATGCATCTTTCGCAAGCAGCAGTCTATTTAAATCATTTAATTGGATATATCGATTACGAATTTGTTGAGGATAAAGATTTTGGAAAAAAATTTGAAAATCTTATAGGGAAGCACGATATTTTAATTACAAGAAATCATGGATACTACACGGTAGGTAAAACTGCTGCAGAAGCATTTTTTAGAGCTTATTATTTAGAACAAGCATGCACTGTTCAGGTTAAAAACTTATCTATGGGACTAACTAAACATGAAATAGACAAACAAAAAGCTGCTTATTTTTGGGACAATATGAGTAGTTCAGATGACTATAATTATGATGGAAAAACAGAGTGGGCTGCATTATTAAGAAAATTAGATCGTGAAAATTCAAATTATAAAAGTTGATGGAACAAAATTATAAAATTGAAAATATAACTAAAAATTCTACTAATTTAGAAGTTGATTGGAGTGATGGAAAAAAAAGCAAGTTTAATTATTTGTGGTTAAGAGATAATTGTCCTACAGCACACGATAAAGATTCTCGTCATAGAATGTTTAACATTCTCAAAGTATCTAAAGATATAAATCCTAAAAAATTTTCTTTGAACAATGATGGTAAACTTCAAATTGAATGGAGTGAAGGAGATCATGTTAGTTATTATGATCAAAAATGGTTGAGAGACAATTGTTATACAATTAAGAACAATGTAGAATACAAATCACCCTACAAGCTTTGGGACAATTCTCTTCAAGATCATTTAAAATCTGTAGAAATTGATCATGATGAAATCGTTAATTCAGATGAAGGCTTGATAAAATGGTTGGAACTTTTGCATCATACTGGAATTGCAATTGTAAAAAATGCACCGACAGATGAGAACTCTGGGTTTAAAGTTTTAAATAGAATTAGTCATACTAGAGAAACTTTTTTTAAAACTCCATTTGAGGTAATTAATATTCCAAAACCAAATAATTCTGCTTACACAGCACATGCTTTGAGAAATCATATGGATTTACCTTGGTTTGAAACACCTCCAGGATATCAATTTCTTCACTGTTTAGTTAATTCTGCAAGTGGAGGAGATTCCTCAGCTGTAGATGGATTTGCGGTAGCAGATTATTTAAAAAAAAATGAAAAGGAAATTTTTGATACACTAGTTAATGTTCACCTTAAATTTAGAGACATGGACTATACTCAAGAATCGGTAAGAAGTTATTATGCACCAGCAATTTCTTTGACTAAAGATAATGATTATCATGACATTAGATTTAGTGTTGCAACTATGGATGCCCTAGATTGCCATCCTGATTTAATGGACAAAGTTTACAAAGCTCACCATCGATTTGGAAATTTATTACACGATGATAAATTTCAAATTAAATTTAGATTAGGGCCAGGAGATATATTTACTTTCAACAATAGAAGGTTGCTTCATGGGAGAACAGAATTTGATCCAAATTCTGGTCATAGACACCTTCAAGGATATTACATGGATCGTGATGAAATTATTGGAAGATTGAGGTATTTAAGAAATTCAAATTAATTCCATCCAGTTACATTTTTTACTTCTAAAAATTCTTCCAATCCCCAAACTCCTCCTTCTCTACCATTTCCAGATTGTCTATAACCACCAAAAGGAGTTCCAACATCAGCTGCATTACCGTTTATGTAGACACATCCTGATCTTAATTTTTTTGCAACTCTATGTGCTTTTTCTTTATTATCAGTTTGAAGATAATTTCCTAAACCATAAGAAGTATCGTTTACAATTTTTACTGCTTCGTCTTCAGTATCAAACGGAATAATTGATAAAACAGGCCCAAAGATTTCTTCCTTTGCGATTCTCATCTCATTAGTAACATCTGTGAAAATAGTTGGTTTAATAAAATATCCTTTATTTAAACCATTTGGCAATTCTGGTCCTCCAGCAGCCAAAGTTGCTCCCTCGGAAATTCCACTTTCAATAAGATTTATAATTTTATCGTACTGAACTTTTGAAATTACAGGACCAATGTGATCTCCTTTTTTAGTTGCTTGATCAACTTTAATTTTATTAGCTTCATCAACCGCTTCTTTTACTGCTCTTTCATAAATAGATTTTTCAACCAACATTCTTGTAGGTGCATCACAAGATTGTCCTGAATTACTCATTACATTTCTGATACCATCTCTCACTGCATTTTTATAACTATCAGCAAAAACAATATTTCCACCTTTACCACCTAGTTCAAGACAAACTCTTTTAATTGTATCAGCGGCATTTTTAGAAATTAACTTTCCAGCTCTTGTTGAGCCTGTAAAAGAAACCATATCAATATCAGGATGGCTTGAAATATCTGATCCAACTCCAGCACCATCACCATTTACTAAATTAAAAACTCCTTTTGGAAATCCAGCTTCATCAATCATTTCAGCAAATAGCATTCCTGATAACGGAGCAATTTCTGAGGGTTTTAAAATCATTGTACAACCAGTTGCAAATGCTGGAGCAACTTTAAGAGCGATTTGATTTATTGGCCAATTCCAAGGAGTAATTAATCCACAAACTCCAATTGGTTCATAACAAATATGGTTATTTGATTTTTCATCAAAATGTTCTTCGAAGTTAAAATTTTTAAGTCTTAATATAAAATCCTCTAAATGATCTCTTCCTGATGCTGTTTGAACATCAGTTGACCAATCCATTGGTGCACCCATTTCTAATGAAATAGCTTCTGCCATTTCATTAAATCTTTTTTTATAAATAGTTAATAATTTTTCTAATAATTTAATTCGTTCCTCTTTTGAGGTTTCTTTCCAAGTTTCAAATGCTGTTTTTGCAGCTTTTACTGCTCTATTTGTATCTTCTGTAGACCCTAGAGAAATTACTGCACAAGGATCTTCATTACATGGATTGATAACATCAAAGTCATTTTTTTTAATTGGATCTACCCATTCACCATCAATATAAAATTTTCTTTTATCTAACATGATATTATTTTAGCATAATATTTAGATTTCATATCCTTTTTCCTCAGGCTCATTATCAACTAATTCCTCTGGAAATCCTTTGGCTCTAAAATCAATATTATTTAAATCTTCCATCCTTTTTACAATCATAGATGACCACGCTCTAGACCCATATTTTTTTTGTCCATCTTTAAATATTTCAACAACTTTTGGAGATATCTCCAGTGGAGCATTTAACTTTTTGGCAAGATCATCAAACAAACCTGTATCTTTTAAAACTAAATCCATTGTAAAATTTATATTATAAGAACCATTTAAGATTACTTGACTTTCTGTTTCGTGAACAAATGAATTTCCTGATGATGCAGCAATTCCTTTGAATGTTTTTTCAAGATCTAGATTAGATTTTTTAGCAACTGTCCAAGCTTCTCCTAAAGCAACCAAATGTACTGAAGCTAAATAATTTGTAATTACTTTTAGAGTACTTGCTGTACCCAATTCACCAGTATGTAAAACTTTTCTTCCCATGACTGTTAAAACAGGCAAAATTTTTTCAAATGCTTTTCTCTCACCACCTACAAAAATTGCAATATTTCCAGTTGCTGCTCTATGACAGCCACCACTTACAGGGCCATCTAAAGGTATAGCATTTTTTGCAATTACTTTTTCTCCAATTCTCTTTACCTCAGCTTCATCAGTAGTACTCATTTCAAGCCAGATTTTATTTTCAGAAAGGCCCTGAAGCACTCCATCTTCAGCTTCCATAACTTCTGCGCTTACTTTTAGAGATGGCAAAGAAGTAATTACAAGATCAACTTGATCTGCAAGTTCTTTTCCAGAGTTTGCAACTTTTGCACCAGAACTTTTAAATTGATCTGTTAAATTTTGGTCTACATCTCTTACTGTTAAGTCAAATCCATTTCTCAATAAACTTCCTGCAAGTTTAGCACCTACATTTCCTAGACCAATAAAACCTATCTTCATTATTTTACCTCTTCTTTTTTATTTTTTGTAAAAACTATTAATATGACACCAATAATTATTATTACTCCACCAATGAATAGTTCTTTGGTTGGCTCTTCTCCTAAAAGAAAAATCGCAGCCAATAATCCTGTTGGGGGAATTCCCATGGTTACAATGGGTAGAACTTTATAAATTGGATTATTTTTTATGACATAATAAAAGCAACCATATGTAACTGGCTGCATTATAAAACCAATGTAGATTGCAATTATCCAATGATTAATTTCTGCATTAGCAAAATATTCAATAGTATTTCCATCAATGATTGCTGATAATAAAATTAAAATTGGACCAGAAAATAATGCCATCCAAGCAACTAATGCTAATGGGTTAATTTCTTTACTTAAAGGTTTCACCATTACTTGCCCAAGAGCCCAAATAGCAGAACCTAATATCGTCAATCCAATACCAATAATTTTTCCGTCTAAATTTGGTGAGCCAGTTAAAACATAAACACCGATAAACGCTATACCAATACCAATTAAAGCCCTAACTGTTGGTTTCTCTTTAAGCATAAAGTAAGCAAAAATAACTCCAAAAGGCACCTCCATTTGTACCAACAAAACTGCTGAAGATGCATCAATCAAGTCTAAACCAGAATATGTAATACTATACTGTAGAGTATTAGCTATTAAAGATGCTATGAATATTTTTAATAGATATCCTCTTGGTATCGGAAACCACCAAATTAAAATTGAAGCTGCAAAGATAAATCTTAAACCCATTAATAAAATTGGTGGAAAAGATTCAAATGCTGGTTTTGCAATGACAAAACCAAAGCCTAAAAAAATAGGAACAAGCGATGCAATGAAAGTGTCTTTTAAATTCATGTCGTTAATTTAATATTAATGATTATTAAAGAACTTCTGATATATTCATCTTTTAAAATATGAATTCAACAAAAATAGATCCAAAATACATTAGTAAATCTAATCCAAGAGTTGGCTTAATAGCTCTTGCAAGTGACTTTATGATTGAGAGAGATTTCATTAATGTCATAAAAGATAGAGAAATTGATTTTTTTGTTAACCGTATTGAGTGTTACAATCCATTAACTCGAGAAAACTTGATTAAAATGTCTAATAAAGTAACCGAGGTTGCAAAAGATATTTTACCAGATCAAGATATTGATTGTGTTGTTTATGGTTGCACTTCTGGGACTATTGCAGCTGGATATAATTCTATTGAACAAAAAGTAAAAGCAGCAAAACCAATGGCTGATGTTACAACACCTAGCACGGCAGCAATCAAAGCTTTAAAAAAATTAAATATAAAAAAAATTTCTTTGTTCACACCATATAGTAAAAAACTAAATGATGAGGTTTTAGATTATTTTAAAACAGAGGGTTTTGAGATTACTTCTAATTCTTACTTTGATATCGAAGCTGATTATGACATTGGTAAAGTAGATCAAGATTATTTATATGAAGTATTATCTAAAATTGATTTAAAAGGGGCAGAGGCTTTGTTTGTTTCGTGTACAGCATTACCTGTGTTGCCAATTATTGATAAACTTGAAAAAAAATTGAACACAATAGTTTTATCTAGTAATCAAGCATTAATTTGGGATACACTTGTAAAAATAAATAAAAATAACTCTGTTGAGGGATTTGGAAAACTATTTGAGGCAAACTAATGTCATTTACCAAAGAAGAATACAAACAAAGATTAAAAAAAGTTCAAAAAATGATGCAAGAAAAAGGCATCGAACTTTTAATTTCTCATGACACTAATAATTTATATTATCTAACTGGTTATGACGCCTGGTCATTCTATTATTCTCAATGTGCAATAGTACATGTAAATGCTGATGAACCATTATGTTTTGTCAGAGCTCAAGATGCAGGTGGCGCTTATATAAAAACCTATTTAAAAGATGAAAATATTTTAGTTTATGACGAAGAGTACATTCATACTTGGCCAAAACATCCTTACGATAGATTAGTTGAAATAATTAAAGAGAGAAAATGGGATAATCTATCAATCGGATTAGAGATGGACGCTCACTATTTTACAGCCTTTTGTTATGAAAAAATAAAACAAGGTTTGCCAAATGCCAAAATCAAAGACAGCGACCGATTGGTGAATTGGGCAAGATTCACAAAATCTGTCGCAGAAATAAATTACATGAAGTCTGCAGCAAAAATTTCAGAACAAGGAATGAAAACTGCAATGGAAGTTATTAAACCTGGTGTAAGGCAGTGTGATGCGGTTGGTGAAATTCAAAAAGCACTTTTTTATGGAACTGAGGAATTTGGTGGTGAATATTCAAGTATTGCAACTCTTCTTCCAACAGGAAAAGGTACTTCTGCTTCACATTTGACCGCTACCCAAGATAAATTTGTTGAAGGAGAGGCTACAATTATTGAGCTTTCTGGAGTTTATAAAAGATATCATGCGCCAATGGCTAGAACGGTATTACTTGGAAAACCTAATCAATTAAAAATTGATACGATGAATAAAACTATTGAAGCCTTAAACTCAGGAATTGAGGCAATTAAAGCAGGAAATACGGTAGATGATGTTGCTCAAGCTTTTTGGAAAATACTCGATAAATACGGCATCGAAAAAAGATCAAGAACTGGTTATTCAATAGGAATTGGTTACCCTCCTGATTGGGGAGAGCATACTCTTAACATATATAAAGGGGACAAGACAGTTCTTGAGCCAAATGTTTGTTTTCATATGATTGCTGTGATGCAATTTGGTGACTGGGGTGTTGAGGCGTCTGAGGCTATTAGGGTTACAGAAAATGGTTCAGAGTTATTTTGTAATTTTCCAAAAGAGCTTCATATCAAGAGTTAATTTACTATTGAATTCTACTTTCACAAATGTTTAATAATCAACTTTATGTCTAAAAATCCAGAATTCGTAAAATTTGATAAAGTAGATAAAAGTTATGATGGCAAAGTACTTGTCGTTAAAGATCTTCAATTAGATATTGCTGAAGGTGAGTTTATAACGATGCTTGGGCCATCTGGTTCAGGTAAAACAACTTGTCTAATGATGTTAGCTGGATTTGAAACTCCAACTAATGGAGAAATTTTATTAGACGGAAATATTATTTCAAACATTCCACCTCACAAAAGAGGAATTGGAATGGTGTTCCAAAATTATGCACTGTTTCCTCACATGACAGTTTATGAAAATTTAGCGTTTCCTTTAAGAGTAAGAAAAGTTGAAAAAGGTGAAATTGATAAAAAAGTAGATAAAGCTTTGTCGATGGTATCCTTAAATGGATTTGAATCTAGAATGCCAGCACAACTTTCTGGAGGACAACAACAAAGGGTTGCTGTTGCAAGAGCACTAGTATTTGATCCAGCTGTTGTTTTAATGGATGAACCACTTGGTGCATTAGATAAAAATTTAAGAGAGAGCATGCAGTATGAAATTAAACATATTCATGAAAGTATTGGCGTAACTGTTGTCTATGTAACTCATGATCAAAGTGAAGCTCTTACTATGTCAAACAGAATAGCTGTATTTAATGATGGTAAAGTTCAACAGTTGTCTGATCCAGCAGAACTATATGAGAAACCAGTAAATTCTTTTGTTGCAGAGTTTATAGGTGAAAATAATACATTTAATGGTGAGGTCTCAGATATAGATAAAGATAAATGTAAAGTTAAATTAGGTAATGCAGAAATATTAGCTAACCCTATTTCGGTAAAATCAAAAGGTGAAAAAACTACAGTATCTTTAAGACCAGAAAGAGCGTTGATAAATCCAACTGATAAAATGGATAATATGTTCACTGGAAAAATTGAGGAAGTAATTTACCATGGTGACCACACAAGAGTTAGACTAGACTTACTCGGTAGTTCTGAGTTCATTTTAAAAGTACCAAACAGCACCTCTAACCTTGAGCTAAAAGTAAAAGAAGATATCAACATTGGTTGGAACAGTGTTGATGCTAGAGCTTTAGATCCTAAATAATTTTAATTAAATATCAAAATAACATTAGATAAAATGAGCTGTTGACTTCACTTGCTCATTTTGGTGTACTTTCATTATATAAATTAATTTATATTAACGTTTAAACGGAGGAATAATGAAAAAATTAAGTAAATTATTACTTGCTCTTTCTTTTGCTCTTTCAATAACTTCATCAGCATTTGCAGTTACTGTTGCATCTTGGGGTGGAGCTTATACAGAGTCTCAAAAGTTAGGGTATGGTGATCCGACTGCTAAAGCACTTGGAGTAGAAATCAACTGGGTTGATTACTCTGGTGGTTTATCAGAAATTAAGGCACAAAAAGAAGCAGGTGCTATTACTTGGGATATCATAGACTTATTTGCATTCGATACAATTAACGGATGTGATGAAGGTTTATTTGTTAAATTTGATTTTGACAAAGACTTCCCAGCTGCACCAGATGGAACTCCTGCAAGTGAAGACTTCTTCACAGACATGCCAAGTGAATGTGCTGTAGGAAACATCTTGTATTCTTGGAACTATGCTTACGACACAAGAAAATTTAGTGGTTCAAAAGCTCCTAAAACTATTAAAGACTTCTTTAACACTAAAAAATTCCCAGGAAAAAGAGCAATCTATACTAGTGCTTTAACTAATTTAGAAATTGCTTTAGCTGCGGATGGCGTGAAGTTAGGTGACGGCGGAACTAGAGTTTACAGAAAACTTTTAGAAGACGGTGGAATCGACAGAGCGTTAGCTAAAATTAAAAAATTATGTACAGATCCAAATGGTGGATGTGTATTCTGGTCTGCAGGTGCTCAACCACCTGAATTACTAGTTGCAGGTGAAGTTGTTATGGCAACTGGTTGGAACGGTAGATTCTTTAATGCTGAAGTTGGTGAAGGTGCTCCAATTAAACAAGTATGGGATGGTCAAGGTCTTGACTACGAATACTTTGCTTTAGTTAAGGGTGGTCCAGATGAAGCAAATGCTAAAAAAGCTTTAGCTATGATGACTAACACTGAGATGTTAGCTGGTAGTGCGAAGTATATTGCATATGCTCCATGGAGAAAATCTTCTCTTGATGTAATCACTGCTGGTGAGCCATGGTACAAAGATGGTAAAACAGAAATGATGCCTCAAATGCCAACTGCTCCTGCTAACACTAAAAACTATTTCTTAGTAGACCCATTCTTCTGGGCTGACTATGGAACAGAGATTGGTGAGAAGTGGGAAGCTTTCAAAGCAGGCCTATAATTTCAGTTTTAATCACTGAAGTTATATAATATATTTAGGGCGGTTATTAATTAACCGCCCTATTTTTTTATGAGCTCTGAAGCAAAACAAATTTTAACAACTGATGGAATACCACTAGAAGTCAGTTTGAAGAAAGCAGAACGGAAGAATAAAGTTAAAGCCTTCCTTCTAGTTGCTCCTTTGTTATTATTTTTAGTCATCACTTATATATTTCCAATTGGAGAAATGTTTACGAGAAGTATTGATGATAAAATGATCACAAACATGCTTCCAAAAACATTTAAGGAAATGGAAAATTGGGATGGACAAGAACTACCTCCTGAGGAAGTTTTTTCTGCTTTTTATTATGACTACAAAGCTCTTGTTGAAAAACAAGAACATGGAAAACTTGGTCAACGACTAAATAAAGAAAAAAATGGTTTTAATTCAACAACTAAAAGATTGTTTAGAAATATTAAAAGAAAAAAGATAGACGAAAGCGCTAGTTTCAAAGAACAGATGATGAAGGTCCATAAAAATTGGGGAAAGGTTGAGTATTGGCAAGCCATTAAAAGAACAGCGCCACCTTATACATTAGCTAAATATTTAAAAGGTATGGATATGTATTATGCTGCTGATGGAAGTATCGCTCAAGTAGATGAAGATAGAAGAATTCATAGAATTTTGTGGTTAAGAACGCTTGAAATTGCATTTTTTGTAACCCTATTTTGCTTTGCAATGGGTTATCCTATTGCTCATTTATTAGCAACATTGCCAATGAAGTACTCAAATTTATTAATGATTTGTGTTCTTCTACCATTTTGGACTTCATTATTGGTCAGAACTGCGAGTTGGATGATTTTATTACAGCAGCAAGGAGTCGTTAATGACTTCTTTGTGATGATAGGATTAGTTGCAGACGATAACAGGCCTGAAATGATGTACAATAAAGTTGGTACTTATGTGGCGATGACACAGATATTATTGCCATTTATGGTTCTTCCACTTTACAGTGTTATGAAAACAATCTCTCCAAGCTTAATGAGAGCTGGAAAATCTTTGGGAGGAACACCTTTCGTTGCTTTTTGGAAAGTTTATTTTCCATTAACTATTCCAGGTATAGGAGCAGGATGTTTATTAGTATTTATCTTAGCAATTGGATATTACATTACTCCAGCATTAGTAGGTGGTGCCTCTGGAACTTTGATAAGTAACCAGATTGCATACCATATGAAAACAACTTTAGACTGGAGCTTTGCATCTGCAATGGGATTGATGTTGTTAACTGGAGTTTTAGTTGTGTATTGGATTTATAATAAATTAGTTGGAGTTGATAATATTAAATTAGGATAAAGATGGCATTACCAAGTTATACAGAAACGCGTTATAGAATTTGGCATTATGTTTATTTAGCTATTTGTGCTTTTGTATTTTTCTTTTTAGTTGCCCCTTTATTCGTAATATTTCCATTATCATTCAATGCTGAAGAATTTTTAGTTTTTTCTGAGGGAATGAAAAATCTTGATCCAGATGCTTTTTCTCTAAGATGGTACAAAGATATGGTCTATGGAACCAAAAACCCATGGGGACTAGCTGCAAAAAATAGTTTTATAATTGCAATATTTGCAACGATAGGATCGATAATACTTGGGACACTGGCTGCACTAGGTTTGAGTAGTAGGCACATGCCTTATAAGGGAATTATAATGGCTACTTTAATTTCACCAATGATTGTTCCGTTAATTATATCAGGTGTTGCAATATTCTTTTTCATGGCAAAAGTTGGTTTAGCAGCAACACATACAGGAATAGTTTTTGCTCATATAATCCTAGGAACTCCATTTGTTGTAATTACTGTAACAGCAACATTATCAGGATTTGATCATAGTGTAACAAGAGCTGCCGCTAGCTTAGGGAGCAACCCTGTAAATACGTTCATGAAAATTACTCTTCCATTGATATTACCAGGTGTAATTTCAGGAGGTTTATTTGCATTTGTAACTTCATTTGATGAAGTAGTTGTAGTTTTATTTCTTGCTGGTTTAGAAAATACAACAATTCCAGTACAAATGTGGACTGGTTTAAGAGAACAGTTAAGTCCAACAATTTTAGCTGTTGCAACATGTTTAATTATTCTTTCAACTTTAATATTAATTAGTGCAGAACTATTAAGAAGAAGATCAGAAAGATTGAGAGGAATTAATAGATAAAATTAAACTGCTTCAATTATTGTTGCAATTCCCATCCCTAAACCAATACATTGAGTAGCAAGAGCATATTTTTTATTTTCTCTTTTTAAAAGTTGTGCAGCTTTTCCTGTTATCCTAGCACCTGTCGCTCCCAAAGGATGTCCTAAAGCAATTGCACCCCCATCTAAATTTACTTTATTAATATCTATTTCTAAATCTTTGATACAAGCTAGTGATTGAGATGCGAAGGCTTCATTTAATTCCACAATATCAATGTCTTTTATTGAAAGTTTAGCTCTCTCCAAAGCTTTTTTGGTCGCTGAAATTGGACCTAAACCCATAAAATTTGGATCACATCCTTCAACAGCAGTAGATTTTATTCTCCCAAGAATTTCTAAACCATTCTCTTTAGCAAAATTTTCCTCACAAATTAGAGTTGCAGCAGCTCCATCAGTTAGAGGAGATGAAGTTGCAGCTGTTACAGTTCCATTTTGATCAAATACTAACTTTAAACTATCCAGTTTTTCCATTGTACTGTTAGGTCTAATATTTTCATCTGTCTCACAATCACCTATTTTCGTAATCTCTCTTATAAATTTATTTTTTTGTTGGGCTTCATTTGCTTTTCTGTGACTTTCTAATGAGAACTCTTGTTGCTCTGTCCTTGAAATATTATATTTTTTTGCAACATTCTCAGCAGTAATTCCCATTGATAAATATAAATGTGGATTTTGTTTTTCTTCATCAGAATAAGGGTAGGGTAAAGGATCAAAGCCAGTTCTAACTCTTGTCATGCTTTCAACACCTCCACAAATAAATATCTTACCTGATCCCATTGCTATTTTTCCTGCTGCTATATGAATTGCCTCCATTGAAGATCCGCACCATCTATCTACAGACATGCCAGGAACTCTCATATCTAGATCTGATAAAAAAGTTACTAATCTTCCAATATTAAAACATTGTTCACCGACCTGAAAAGCGCAGCCAATAACAACATCATCAATTTCATTTGGATTAATTTTTGATTGTGAAACAAGATTTTTAATTACTTCAGCTAGTAGATTAACTGGTTTTACATCTATTAATTTCCCTTTATTTGCCATTGCAAAAGGTGATCTGGTGTAACCAGCTATTACTGAATTGTACATTTTTCTCTTTAATATTGTGTTAATTTATATAGCTTACCATTTTAATTAATCAGGAAATTTGTCTTATTTCAAGTTTTTGATTAATTCAATAAAAGTTTATTATTTATGGAAATAAAAAAAGTAGTTGTTATTGGATCTGGTACGATGGGTAGTGGAATTGCAGCACACCTGTGTAATGCAAATATACCAGTAACTCTTTTAGATTTAACAACAGAAATTTCAGAAAAAGCTAGAGACAGAATTCATAAATCAAGACCACCATTACTTTTAGATAAAACTAAAATTGAAAATATTAAAGTTGGTAACATTAACGATAATTTTGATGTAGTAAAAGAAGCTGATTGGGTTGTTGAGGCTGTTGTTGAAAGAATTGATATAAAGCACAATATTTATGAAAAAATATTTAAGAATAGAAAACAGGGAGCAATTGTTTCATCAAACACATCATCTATCCCAATTAAAGTATTATCTGAAAAATTAACTAAAGAAGAAAAAAAAGATTTTTGCATTACTCATTTCTTTAATCCAGTTAGATACATGGGATTATTAGAAATTGTAAAAAATGAAAATAATGATTTGAATAAAATCAATTCTCTCAAAAAATTTTGTGAAATTGAATTAGGTAAAGGTGCTATTGTTTGTAATGATACACCTGGTTTCTTAGGAAATCGAATAGGTGTTTATGCAATGCAGGTAGCAATGACTGAGGCATTTAAGATGAAATTATCAATTGAAGAAGCTGATGCAGTTTTTGGGAGACCAATGGGCATACCTAAAACAGGAGTTTTTGGCTTATATGACTTAATCGGAATTGATTTGATGGCCGATGTTTTAAAAAGCTTTATTAAGGAGCTTTCTGAAAATGATGAATTTCAAATTGTTGCAAAAGAAATTCCGTTAGTAAAAAAATTGATTGATACTGGTTATACTGGACGTAAAGGAAAAGGTGGTTTTTACAGAATGAATAAAAGTGGAAACCAAAAAGTATTAGAAGCTATCAATTTAGAAACAGGTGAATATCTAGCCTCAAAAAAAATAGATTTAGGAGTTGAGACTGTAGATATTAATAATTTAATTAATCGAAAAGATAAATATGGAGAATATGCTTGGGAAGTAGTTTCTAAAATAATTAAATACGCGTCTTCTCTAGTTCCAGGAATTACAGACAAATTCAACGATATAGATGAAGCAATGAGACTTGGTTTTAATTGGGCAATGGGTCCTTTTGAAATGTTAAAATCAATTGGAGTAGAAAACTTTTTTTCAAGGATAGATAATTTTGAAAATAATAAATTTTTAGAAAACTTATCTAAGTCAAAAGATGAAAACTTTTATGGAGAAAGACAATTATATACTGATATTGAAACACTAGGAAAAATTAGACCAACAGCAATAAAAGTAGATAAAAATAATTCTGCTGAAATTCATCGTTTTAAAGATTTTAATATTGTCGAATTTACTACAAAAGCTTGTGCATTAGATTATGATTCAATGGATGCATTAAAAAATGCAACTGACAAACCACTTATTGTTATGAATGAAAGTATGCAATTTTCTGCAGGTGTGAATTTGAGTTATACGATGAATTTTGCAGACAAGAATGATTTCAAATCTATAGAAAAATTTATTAAATACTTCCAGGATACTTGCAAAACATTAAAGTATTCTAAGCACCCAGTAGTTTCTGCACCTTCAGGTCTTACTTTAGGTGGTGGTTTTGAAGTTTTAGTTCAAAGTAACTTTGTTGCATCACACACAAATATTGTGGTTGGTCTTGTAGAGACAATTGTTGGATTGGTGCCAGCTGGAGGTGGATGTAAAGAAATGTTATGGAGATGGTCACAAACAGAAGAAGCAAAATCCGATCCTGATTATGCTCCTTTAAAAGTATTTGATATTATTGGATACGCAAAAACTGCAACCTCTCCTGTAGAAGCTGAGCCTTTAAAATACTTAAAACCTGAGGATAAAAAAATCATGAATAGAAACAGTCTTTTTGAGGAGGCTAGAAAGCTTATCCATGAAAACAAAGATTTTGTTTCTCCAAAAGAGTGTAAATTTAATTTATCTGGAAAACCTTTGAAAGAAAAGATGATTAAAGTTTTAGAGAAATTATATAATGAAAAAATTATACTAGACCATGGAATGCATGTTGGAACTGAACTCGCAAATGTTTTAAGTGGTGGTGATACAAATTTAGATAAAACTTTATCAGAAGATGATCTATATAAATTAGAGTTAGATTCTTTTATGAGATTGATAGAAACCAAACAAACTCAAGATAGAATTAAACACACTCTTTCAACTGGAAAACCTTTAGTTAATTAGTCTCTAGCATTCTAAAAGTGTTTATATAATCAGGTCTAAGTACATAGATTGCTTTATTCCCTGTTTTAATTTTCTTAAGAATATCCAGTCCATATTTCACCTTTCCAATTGGAGTGTATTCTCCTTGATAAATTGGGATATCTTTCAAGGTAATAAAAAATTCACTATCTTCAGAGTCAAATTCCGTTGATCTTGCAAAACCAACACCACCTTCAGTAAATTCAAAATCATCACTAAATTCTGATTTTAATAATCCTAATCCTGATTTTCCACTTCCAATTTTTGAGTAATCTAAATATTCAATATTTCCAAATTCAAGATCACCAGCTTGCACTAAGGTATTTTCAACCACCTTATAGAAAGCTGAACCATCATACATTTTTTTTTCAATTAATATTTTAAATCTTTCAACAGCTTTAGGAGAGATTTCAGGATATAACTCAATAATAACATTTCCACATTCTAAATTCATTACTGCAATATTATCTGGGTTTTCAAAGTTTAATGTTTTTAAATCATTGCTGTCTATAAATAGACATTTACTTTTTAATAAAAAAAAAGATGAAAAAGCAGAAACGGCCAAAACTATTAAAAAAATAAATAAAATTTTTTCTGATTTTGATGCCTTAATTGTTTTAATCATAAAATATTTTCATCGATTTTAGATATATTTAATTTAATAAAATTAACCTTATTATTTAATATAGAGTCGTTTTTTATTTTCTCTTCAATCAAATTTTTATTAACCATTAAAAAAGAAAAGATTTCAGCCATATCTTCTGATGGAATTGATTTAGAGTATTCTGTTAAAAAACCATTAGTATTTTCATATAAATCTAAATTTAATCTATCTGAGCAAGTGGAACATTCAGCGTATTCAAAATCAGAATTATTAAATAAAGAAAATTTTTGATCATTAAAATCATCCTCGTAACTATTTTGAATCATGTGAAAAATCTCATGATGAATCATTCTTTCAAAATATTTTTCGTTAAAGTTTATATCTAATATTAAAGTTCTATTTTTGTTATCTGGTATTCCGCCAGTATTGATGTTCGAAATAAATAAACCTTCACAAAATACAACATATTTTAAATTTATTTTTTTAAGAAATTTAGAATTGTATCTTTTAATATTTCTCTCAATTTTTGGAAATTTTGTATTAAGATTTTCTTGACTTGTCTTATTGCAAGTAATGTTGTCATCTACTCCTATTTTAACATCTCCTTTTGCATTTAAATAACGGATATTGTTCTCATTTTTTAGTTTGTAGATTTCCAAGTTCGGAATTTTGATTAGATTGTATATTTCATCAGCATTTACCTGTGAAAACTGAAATATTAAGATGAATAAAATAATAATTTTCATTAATTTATTATAGACGAATTAGATTAGATAATATTATCTTAGATTATTAAAAAATGACAAAAGAAAGAAACAAAAATCCTATTCAACCAGTAAGTGGAACAAAAGTACCTCGATATGCCGGCCCAAGTACTTTTGCAAGATTACCAGAATTGAGAGACGTTGAAAGTTGTGATGTAGCGATTGTGGGTGTCCCATTTGACGCTGGAACTAGTTATAGGCCTGGAGCGAGATTTGGCCCTCAGAGTATCCGACAAGCATCAAGACATTTAAGAACAAATTATCATCCAAGTTATGATGTAGAGCCATTTAAAATTCAACAAGTTGCAGATGCAGGAGATATTTCGTGTAATCCATTTAGCATTGATGAAGCTATTAAACAAATAGAAGAGGGAGCAACTGATCTATTAAATAAAGTAGGTGGAATAATTAGTTTAGGTGGTGATCATACAATTGCTGTGCCATTATTAAGAGCAATTAATAAAAAAAATAAGGGACCAGTTTCTTTAGTGCATTTTGATGCTCATTTAGATACTTGGGATACTTATTTTGGTGCGCCATATACACATGGAACTCCTTTTAGAAGAGCAAGAGAAGAAGGTTTATTTTTAGATGATGCTTCAATGCATGTTGGCATAAGGGGACCTCTTTACAGCAGAGATGATATAAAAAATGATGAAAGTTTTGGTTTCAAAATAATTCACTGTGATGAATTTCAAACTGAAGGAACAGATAAAATTGCAGAAAGAATTAGAAAAAGAGTAGGAGATAATCCACTTTATCTATCTATAGATATTGATGTATTGGATCCAGCTTTCGCACCTGGTACAGGAACACCAGAAATTGCAGGAATGACAACAAGAGAAATGGTTAATGTTTTAAGAGGATTATCTGGATTAAATTTAGTTTCAGCTGATGTAGTTGAAGTTTCACCTGCATACGATCATGCAGAAGTTACATCTCTTGCAGCTGCAACAATAGTTTACGAATTAACAAATTTATTTGCAAAATCATAAGGAAAGGATAATTTTTAATTATGTTAGATAAAAAAAATTTTTATATTAATGGTGCTTGGGTTAAACCAAATAGTGTCGAAGAAATTAAAGTAATCGATCCAGCTACAGAAGAAAACTGTGCTGTAATTACATTAGGAAATAAAGCGGATGTTGGTTTAGCAGTTAGTGCAGCAAAAGATGCATACGAGTCTTGGGCTTTTTCTTCTAAAGAAGAAAGGATCGCATTATTAGAAAAACTCTATGAAAATTATAAAAAAAGATGGGCAGATATTGCAGAAGCTATAACTCTTGAAATGGGTGCACCAAAAGATTTTGCAACAAAATTACAAGCAGGTACAGGAGCAAGTCATATTAAATCATTTATTAGATATTTAAAAAATTTTGAATTTGAAAAACCTTTAGGAGAACACGCTCCTAACCAAAGATTAATTTATGAACCTAAAGGTGTTTGTGCTTTAATAACACCATGGAATTGGCCAATGAACCAAGTTTGTTTAAAAGTAATGCCAGCAATTGCCGCAGGTTGCACAATGGTTTTAAAACCTTCAGAATTAGCACCACTTTCATCAATGATACTTGCTGAAATTATAGATGAAGTAAAATTTCCAAAAGGTGTGTTTAATTTAGTTAATGGAGATGGAGCAACAACAGGTGATGCTCTTACAAGCCATCCAGATATTAATATGATTTCTTTTACAGGCTCAACAAGAGCTGGAGCTTTAATTTCTCAAAATGCTGCTAAAGATTTTAAAAGAGTAAGCTTAGAGCTAGGTGGAAAAGGAGCAAATATTATTTTTAAAGATGCTGATCCAGAAGCAATTGAAAGAGGGGCATTAAGATGTTTTAGAAATTCTGGACAATCTTGTAATGCTCCAACAAGAATGTTAGTTGAAAAATCAATGTATGATGAAGCTATTGAGAGATTAAAAAAATATACTGAAAACTTTGAGGTGGGTGATCCTAAAAAAGAAGGAGAACATATAGGTCCTGTTATTTCAGAAACTCAATACAATAAAATTCAAACTTTAATCCAAAAAGGTATTGATGAGGGAGCAAAATTAGTTGCTGGAGGAACAGGAAAGCCTGATGGGTTAGACAAAGGATACTTTGTTAAACCAACTGTATTTGCAGATGTAAATAATGATATGGATGTTGCAAGAACTGAAATTTTTGGACCTGTCTTATCTGTCATACCATTTGAAACAGAGGAAGAAGCAATTAAAATTGCAAATGATACTTCTTATGGATTAACAAACTACATCCAAACTCAGGACTCTCAAAAAGTTCAAAGAGTTGCCAGAAAATTAAGATCTGGAATGGTGGATGTTAACGGAGCTGGCATTGCTGTTGATGCACCATTTGGAGGTTTTAAACACTCTGGTATTGGTAGAGAAGCTGGTGAACATGGCTTAGAAGAATTTTTAGAGGTAAAAGCTGTAGGTGGTTGGAGTTAATTTACCGATTTATCTTTTACACCTTCTAAAAATTTAAGGCATTTTTTCATTTCGTTTAATTCTATAAACTCATCAATTTTGTGAGCTTGTTCTATAGATCCAGGTCCACATACAACTGTACTAATTCCTAATTCTTGGAATAAACCAGCCTCTGTTCCAAAAGAAACTACTTCCCTTGAATTATCACCAGTTATATTTGATACAAATTCACATGCTTCAGATTCATCTAATCTGTTAAACCCAACCACTTCACCAATTGTTTCTTTTTTAATATAAGAATCTGGAAATACTTTTTTCATTTCTGGTAAAAGTACTTCATTTGCATATTTATCAATTTCATTTGTTACAAATTCGCCATCCTCTTTAACAACTGGCCTTGTTTCCCATTCAACACTACATTTGTCTGCAATAACATTATGCGCAATACCACCTTTAATGCCTCCAATTGATAAGGTTGAATGTGGAGGATCAAAAATACTATTTTCTTTAACTCGTTTTTTTAAATGTTCTCTTATTTCTAAAAGTTTCCCAACATACCTAGTAGCATATTCTGCAGCATTTACTCCTAAATGTGGTTTTGAACTATGTCCTGCTAGTCCTCCAAAGTGAACTGTATATTCATTCATACCTTTGTGAGCATCTATTATTTTCATTGTAGTTGGTTCTCCAATTATACAAATTCCATTTTTGATATCTCTTTTTTTCAATTCCTCTATCAACAGAGGAGCACCAATACATGCAGTCTCTTCATCAAAAGTGTAACAAAAATGTAAGTCTCTATCTAAATTACTTTCTTTAAAGATTGGTGCATAAGCAAGTGTACATGCAATAAAACCTTTCATGTCACATGAGCCTCTTCCATAAAGTTTATCTTTTTTAATTGTTGCAACAAATGGATCGGTGCTCCAACCTTTAGAAACTGGAACTACATCAGTGTGTCCTGATAGAATGATTGGTTTTTTTGTGCTTTGATTTTTTGCTTTTAAAGTTCCAAAAAGATTAACTCTTTTTTTATCATCATCGTAAACTTTAAAAGTATCTATTCCGATGTTATTTAAAATGTTTTCACAATAATCAATCAAATTACTATTATCTTGGCCTGAGATAGTTTTAAATGCAATTAAGTCAGTTAAAATCTTGATTGATTTTTCATATAAATTGTTATCTATACTCATAAACTTAAAACACTATATTATATTATGATTAAAGAGCAAATTACCTATGACATTTTTGACAAAGTAGATATTAGAGTTGGTACTGTAATTTCAGTTAAAAAAAATGAAAAGGCTAGAAAACCATCTTTAGTAGTTGAAGTAGATTTTGGAAGTGAAATTGGCATCAAACAATCATCAGCTCAAATTACTCATTATTATAATGAGGAGAATTTAAAAGGAAAGCAGGTCATTGCAGTTTGTAATTTTCCTGAGAAAAATATTGCTGGTGTAGTTTCACAAGTATTGGTTTTAGGAGCAATAGATGCTGAAGGGAAAGTTACTTTAGTACACCCATCACAAAAAGCTGTGAATGGTTTACCAATTGCTTAGTAATGCATCCTGAAATTCTCTCGATAACTTTATTTGGTATTGTTGCTGCATTTACACCTGGCCCTAATAACTTTGTTGCTTTTTATTCTGGTTTTAACTTTGGTATAGTTAGAACACTTCCACATATAATCGGGGTTACCTTAGGATTTCCATTTTTATTATTATGCCTAGCTTTAGGTTTGATAAATATATTTAAGCTCTATCCTTTAATTCAAGAAATACTAAAATATTTAGGAACTCTATTTTTGATCTATTTAGCTTATAAAATTTCTTTTTCAGTTCCATCAAATCAAGAAAATAAAAATAAAAATCCGATTAAATTTCATGAAACTTTTATCTTTCAGTTTCTAAATCCAAAAGGTGTAATTGCATCTATAATTCTTGTATCTACTTATATAAATCCAGGAGAAACATTTGTGAGTTATACGACCCAAATTCTTGTTATGGCTTTACTAGTTTCAGTAACGAGTATAACTCTTTGGACATTTTTGGGTAAATTCTTTAGGAAATTTGCGACAAATCAGAAATTTATTAATTATTTTAATTATGCTATGTCACTGCTTCTTTTAACAAGCATAATAACTTTTTATTTATAAAATATGACACCAGGAAACAAAAATTCTTATAATTCTCTTAAAAAAATTAACATCAACAACAAAGAGTATAATTATTATTCATTAAGCGAAGCAGAAAAAAATGGGCTAGATGGAATTAATAAACTTCCAAAATCTCTAAAAGTTTTATTAGAAAATTTATTGAGATACGAAGATGATTTGAGTGTTACAAAATCTCAAATAGAAGCAATTAAAAATTGGCTGGAGTCAAAAAAATCAAAAACTGAAATTGCATATAGACCTGCTAGAGTTTTGCTTCAAGACTATACAGGAATTCCTGCTGTTGCAGATTTAGCTGCGATGAGAGAGGCTGTTAAAGAAAAAAATAAAGATCCAAATACAATCAATCCATTATCAGCAGTTGATCTTGTAATTGATCATTCTGTTCAAGTTGATCAATCTGCAAAAGCAGATTCATTTGAAAAAAATGTAGATATAGAATTCAATAGAAATGGTGAGAGATATTCATTTTTAAAATGGGGACAACAAGCTTTTGATAATTTTAGAATTGTCCCTCCAGGAACAGGAATTTGTCATCAGGTAAATTTAGAATACTTGTCTAAAGTAGTTTGGTCTGAAGAATTTAAAGGTGAGAACTATATATTTCCAGATACACTTGTTGGCACAGACAGCCATACAACGATGGTTAATGGACTTTCTGTTTTAGGCTGGGGAGTAGGTGGTATTGAAGCAGAAGCAGGAATGTTAGGCCAACCTATATCTATGTTGATACCTGAAGTGATTGGTTTTGAAGTTAAAAATAAAATGCCCGAAGGTACAACGGCAACAGATCTTGTTTTAACAGTGGTTAAAATGTTAAGAGATAAAGGTGTTGTTGGAAAATTTGTAGAATTTTATGGAGATGGATTAAAAAATCTAACTCTTGCAGATAGAGCAACTATTGCAAATATGGCTCCAGAATACGGTGCTACTTGTGGTTTTTTTCCAATAGATGATGAGACTTTAAAATATTTAAAATTTTCAGGAAGAGATCAGCACACTGTCGAAGTAGTTGAAAAATATGCGAAAGAACAAGGGTTATGGGCAAGTAATGATTTAGAATTTACTGATGTAATTTCATTAGACATGTCTACGGTTGTACCAACTATTTCTGGGCCAAAAAGACCTCAAGATAAAGTTTTGTTAACTGATGCACCAACCTCATTTAAAAAAGTTTTATCTGAAGCAACTAATAAAGATCAAAAATCAATATCAAAAGTTTCAAATACTGATTATGAAATTCAAGATGGTTCAATTTTAATTGCTGCTATAACTTCATGTACCAATACTTCAAATCCAAATGTTTTAATTGGAGCAGGTTTGCTTGCTAAAAAAGCTGTTGAGCATGGATTAGAAGTTAAACCTTGGGTCAAAACATCATTAGCACCTGGATCTCAAGTAGTGACTGACTATTTAGAAAAAGCTGGTTTAAATACTTATTTAGATCAATTAGGTTTTAATTTAGTTGGGTACGGATGCACTACTTGTATTGGAAACTCAGGACCATTGCCTGAAAACATAGTAGAGGCAATTCAAAAAGAAAATATTCATGCTGTTTCTGTATTATCAGGAAATAGAAATTTTGAAGGAAGAATTTCTCCTCATATTAAAGCAAACTATTTAGCTTCTCCACCATTGGTGGTTGCTTATGCAATTGCTGGGCACATGGAGTTTGATTTATACAAAGACCCTCTTGGAAAAAGTAAAGATGGAAAAGATATATTTTTAAAAGATATTTGGCCATCAAATCAAGAAATAGAGGATACTTTAAAACAATCTTTGAATGCAGATATGTTTATTCAAAGATACTCAAATGTTTCTGATGGTCCTACTCAATGGCAACAAATTAAAACTGAAAAAAGCAGTATTTACAAATGGGATGAAGGTTCAACTTATGTAAAAAAACCTCCATTCTTTGAAGGTTTGTCTGATGAGCCAGAAGGATTTAAGGAAATTAAAGATGCAAGACCGTTATTAATATTAGGTGATATGATAACAACAGATCACATTTCACCAGCTGGAAGCATACAAAAAGATAGTCCGACTGGAGAATATTTTATGGAACATCAAATTTTACCTAAAGATTATAATTCTTATGGTTCAAGAAGAGGGAATCATGAAGTTATGATGAGAGGAACTTTTGCAAATATTAGAATTAGAAATGAAATGGCACCAGGAACTGAAGGTGGAT
>CACCIT010000012.1 GCA_902546145.1 uncultured Pelagibacteraceae bacterium
GATACATTTTAGAAAAATTAGTCAAACTTAAAAAAGAGATATCAATTATTATAACTAGGTTTAGTAATAATAAATATGAAATCTATGAACCTATAGAAAATACCCATGAAGATCAGATCTTAAAACATTCTAAAATACCTGCAGATATAAATGAAAAAATATTTAATCAATCTAAAGATTGGGCAATTCTTATTGCTGAGGAACTTAAATATGTTGGTACTCTATGTGTAGAATTCTTTATAGATAGAAATGATAATCTTTATGTAAATGAAATTGCTCCAAGGGTTCATAATTCTGGACATTTAACAATTAATGCTTTTAATGTAAGTCAATTTGAAAATCACATCAGAGCTGTTTGTGGACTTGAACAGATACCTTTAAAAAAATTATCAAATGCAAAAATGATAAATTTACTAGGAGATCAAATATCTCACTATAGAAATTCTCCAAAACTTAAAGATAATGAATTCTTTTTTGATTATTTAAAAAAAGAAATTAAAGATAAAAGAAAAATGGGTCATATCACTATTCTGGAATAATATGTTAAAATCAGTTGAGGGAAATTTTGATGATCCAGAAGTTCACAAACTTTTAACTAAGCATTTTGTTGAGCTTAGAGCTGCCTCACCAGAGGGAAGTGCTCATGTTTTAGACATCCCTGGTCTTAAAGTTCCATCGATTAAATTCTGGAGTTTATATAACAACGATCAATTAATGGGATGTGGTGCATTAAAATTTTTAGATGAGGGTCACGGAGAATTTAAATCAATTAGAATTCATGACAATTTTAGAAAAAAAGGACACGGTGTTATTGTTATTAATCATCTAATAAGTGAGGCAAAAAAATTAGATATTAAAAGATTAAGTATTGAAACAGGTGCTGGAAATTTTTTTATTCCTGCTAGAAAACTCTTTAAATCTTGTGGTTTTGAGCCTTGTGAACCTTTTGCTCATTATAAAGAAATGAGCTCTGATGTTAATTCTGTTTATTTGACTAAATTGATTGCTACAGATTGACAATAAGATCGAATAATTTCTCTATTTTGTTGACAAAACCCATTAAAATCTAAAGAAAGCCAAGATTACTTAATTATAAATTTTAAGTAATAATTAATATAACAAAAAGTAAGAAGAAATAATATGAGTCTAACAGGTAAAGTAAAATGGTTCAATCCAACCAAAGGTTTTGGTTTTATTGAAAGAGAAGACAAAGAAAAAGATGTGTTTGTACATGTTTCAGCAGTAAGAGATGCTGGTATGAACGGTTTAGATGAGGGTCAAGCTTTGACTTTCGATGTTGAAGATGGTCCTAAAGGTCCTTCAGCAGTTAACTTAAAAACTGCATAATTTCACACTTCCTATTGGCTGAAAAAATTTTATTTTTTAATAAACAATTTTATTCAGCCAGTACCAAATCTTATAAAAAACAACTTTTAGTCAAAAAATTTAATTATATAAGTTGTATTTAAAATAATAAATAATTTATGATCGGAATTTTAGGTGGAATGGGTACTCAAGCTGGTCTTGATTTTTGCAATAAGCTTGCAGTACTCAATAGAGGTAAAATTGATCAAGAGTATCCTTTGTTTGTTTTGTATAACAAATCAAATATTCCGGGAAGGCCAGAGTCTATAGGTACTCAAACAAAAAACTTATCAAATCTAAATTCAAATAAATCTAATAAAACAAAATATAATAAAGTTTTAAAAAGTCTTCTTGAAGGCTGTAAGTTATTAGAAAAGAATAAATGCAAATTTATTGTTATCCCATGTAACACAGCACATTACTGGTTTGATGATCTACAAAAAAAAATCGGTATTCCAATTATAAATATGCCAAAAGAAGTTTTTAAATTTACAAAAAAGAACTGTAAAAAAAATTCAAAAGTTGGTTTATTGGCCACTGAAGGTACTTTAAAAACTGGAGTATATAATAAATTTTTTGACGAGACCTATCAATTGGTTAATCCATCTGAAAATCTTCAAAAAAATTCAGTAAATAAAGCAATCAAGTTTGTAAAAATGGGCAATGTTAGAGCTGCTGAAAAAGCTATTAAACCAGCTATAAAATATTTGCTAAAAATGAAGTGTAAAAAAATAATTTTAGGTTGTACTGAGTTACCAATTGCAATATTTGCCTTTAAATCATTCAAGAATATTAAATCTTCAAAAATATTTTTGGATCCAAATTTAATTCTTGCTCACTCTGCAATGCAGAAACACAAAAGATAAACAGTGACATCTAAAATTGATAAGCCCTATGTTTTAAGAGTTGCTGAACTAATATATTCTAAAATAATTGAGATAAAAAACCAAAATCCTGAAGTTAATAACATCCAAGCATTCGAGATTTTCATGACAACAAAAGATTATGATTTTATTAGCTCAGGAGAATTTCATGAAAATTGGATATCTGAATTAAAAGATAACAATTTTATTGATAAAATTACTGGTAAGAAAATTAATGAAGAAACATTAAGACTTTTAGACATTCAAAAAGATTCTATGGTTAAATTTTTGCTTAAAATACCAAAATTGTATTATACAAAAACTCATTTCCCTTTGGAATTGTCTCAAAGAGCCTTTAATCATCTTTGGAGAGTTTGCGAAAGTTACGAAATGTGGTGCAAAGAAACTAAGCAAAAAAATTTGATTAAATTAAATTTAATTGATTAAATTTAAATTTATTAATTACAGTGATTAAGGTATTCCCGTTTATATTTATTTTACTTTGGTCATCCGCATTTATAACTACAAAACCAATCATTGATTACAGCGATCCTTTTGCTGCATTGGCCTTTCGATTTGCACTAGTAGCATTTGGTTTTTTAATTTTTTCTATCTACTCAAGGCAGAAAATAATTGTAAGTAAGAAAAATTTTTTACAATCTTTTTTCAGTGGAGTTCTTTTTCATGGATTTTATTTAGGAGGTGTTTTTTATTCAATTTCTATTGGAATGCCTACTGGCCTTGCCGCTTTAATTGTAACTCTTCAGCCAATACTAACTAACGCATTAAGTGGACCAATACTTAAAGAGAAGGTTTCTATTAAACAATGGATAGGTGTTTTATTGGGATTTGTTGGAGCATCATTGGTTCTCGGTTTTGAAATTGGGTCAAAAATTCCAACTGCTGGATTAATTGCAACCATTATAGCTTTGATAGCAATAACAAGTTCAACTCTTTGGCAAAAAACAATAAGCAACAACCTACCCTTATCAGTAAGTAATATGAACCAAGCACTTGGGGGTTTTTCATTTCATTTATTAATTATAATTTTTTTTGCTGATCCTTACATTGAATTTTCAAAAACATTTATAATTGCAATGAGTCATCAAATTTTTTTAGTGTCCTTTGGAGCATTCACAATACTTATGTTCTTAATTAAAAAAAATTCCGCAAGCAAAACAGTTTCGATATTTTTTTTAATTCCTCCCACATCTGCGTTCATGGCATGGTTATTTTTAAATGAGAAATTATCTAATTTAGATCTTTTAGGATTTTTTATAGCTACTATTGGTGTTTATATTGCTACTAGAGATAAATAATTACTTTGCAATATATCCAAATTCTAAAGAAGCGTCTGTTATTGAGTGATAAAGAGATTCACCAAAACTTCTTAATCCAAATATTCTAAATTTATCTGGATCATCATCAAGCATATCAATAGTTACCGACATTCCGTTATAAGTAGAATTTAAACATTGATTTTTTTCTAGCTCACCAAAATTAAATGGGCATCCTTTTTTTAAAACTTCCTTAGCCTCCTTACCTTCAATTTCAATTATTGCTTTTGAATGAGATATGTCTGTTATTGCAAATTCATTATCATTAAATTTTTGCTCTATTTCATTTAAAGTGTCCTTTTTCTTAGAAACTAAAATCCAATTTCTTGGACCGTTCCAAAGTATTCTTGTGTTATCATTGGAGCTAACTAAAGATGGATTGTCTCTTAAATTTAGACCATCTACCTGCATACTGTCTAATGATGAGTTTGAACTTTTATACTGAACTATCTGTACAATTAATAAATTAGTAATTTCAGATATTGAAAGTAAATTTTTATCATCTTTACCTTCAAAATCTCCAAATTGACCTTTTGCATGCACATTATTTAAAGCTGAAATTAAACTCATGATCTAACTCTTTCTCCTTTTGGATCAACATAATGTGATGAAACTATTTCTACTGGAATAACTTTGTTTTTTAATGGAGACATTACATATAATTTTTCTCCAATCATATTTTTTCCATCTTTTAATATTGCTAGTGAAAATGGATTATCATGCTCAACACTCCAACAAGAGGCTGAGATATGACCTAATTTTTTATTCGGCAAAGGAGCGTTAGCGTCTTTAACTAAGTGTGAACCTTCTGGAATACTAGTTTTTTTATCCAATGGAACAACGCCTACAATTCGCTGTCTATCTTCAGCTATAAAAGCTGCTCTCTGCAATGATCTTTTTCCAATAAAGTCTTTCTTTTTACTCAATAACCCTTCTAATGCATTGTCGTAAGGAATTGTTCTTCCATCTAATTCAGAACCTGCAACATGTCCCATTTCAATTCTAAGTGTAGACAGTGCTTCAGTTCCATATGGTTGAATTTGAAACTCTTCTCCAATTTCAATTATTTTATCCCACATAAATCTTCCGTTATCAGACTCAACATTAACTTCGTAAGCTAATTCACCTGAGAATGAAATTCTGAAGATTCTAGCTTTAACACCAAATAAATCACCCTCGACATATCCCATAAACGGAAGACCTTCATTAGATACATCTGTTTTAGGGAACAATTTCTGTAATAAATCTCTTGATTTAGGGCCAGCTATAGCAGCTCCTGCCCATTGCTCAGTTGTTGAAACTACATTTACATTAAGTTCAGGCCAAACAAGTTGCAAATAATACTCTAAATGCGAAAGCACATTCGCTGCTTGAGCAGTAGTTGTTGTCATGTGATAGTGGTTTTCTGAAATTCTAGTAGTTGTACCATCATCCATCACTATCCCATCTTCTCTTAACATCACTCCATATCTTGCTTTTCCAACAGGTAACTTCAACCATGCATTTGTGTATACTCTGTTTAAAAATTCAGCAGCATCAGGACCTTTAACGTCGATCTTACCAAGAGTTGTTACATCACAAACACCAACATTTGTTCTTACATTTTTCGCTTCTCTCTTTGAAGCTTCGAACAAAGTTTCGTTTCCTCTTTTATAGTATCTTGGTCTTAACCAAACTCCTGCATCAACAAAAACAGCGTTATGCTCTTCATGCCAATTGTGAATTGGAGATTTTCTTGTTGGTTTTGAATGCTTTCCTACTTCTCTACCAACAATAGCACCTATAGAAATAGGTGTATAAGGAGGTCTAAAAGTTGTGTGGCCAACTGACGGAACAACTTTATTTTCAATCTCAGATACTAATTGTAATCCATTTAAATTACTTGTTTTTCCTTGGTCTGTTGCCATACCTAAAGTGGTATATCTTTTTACATGTTCGATTGATCTATAACCTTCTCTTAATGCAATCTCTACATCAGAAACAGCAACATCATTTTGAAAATCTAAAAATCTTTTATAACTTTTACCTTTTGGTAATGGAACACACCAAAACTTATCATGTTTAGAATATTTTTTTTCAACTACATTTGGAATAGATATTTCGTTATCTTTATCGGTAATTTTTTTTGATAATTCCTTTCCTTTTTCAAATGATGTTTTTAAAGTTTCTTCTAGAGTAAACACACCGTTAGCAGCTCCCAAAGTTGTTTCATTTTGTTTTGAAACTCCTGGAACAAACGCGTCTATCTCTTCATTAAATTTAGTTTTATTTCCTGATTGTGATGCCAAATGAATTGTAGGTGTCCAAAATCCAGAAACACATATACAATCACAAACTATATTTTCTATTTTGCCAAGTGTTTTCTTGTCTTCAGAAATAGTTGCCACATCAGCTGATTTTACTTTTTTATAACCTTGTGCTGCAACTACTACATATGAATCTTTAATATTAATTCCTAAATTTTTTGCTTCATCAATAATTTCTGATTGTGGATTTGATCTAGAGTCTAAAACTATAGGCTCAACTCCATGTTTTTTAAATTCAATTGCAGTTTCATAGCCACTATCATTGTTTGTAAACACTAAAGGTTTTTTTCCAACTAAGACGCCATAAACTTTTAAATATTCTTTAGCTGCAGATGAAAGCATTACTCCAGGAGTATCATTGTTTCCAAAAACAATTGGTCTTTCGATTGATCCTGATGAAATTAGAACTTCTTTTGCTCTAATGTACCAAAGTCTTTTGTTTGGATGATATTTTTTAGTTTTAGGTAAATGATCACTAACTTTTTCAGACATTACCAACATGTTGTGATCATAATATCCAAAAACTTGAGATCTATTTTTTACTATTACGTTTGGCATCTCTTTCAATTCTGAAATAATACCGTCCGCCCAATCTTTTCCAGATTGGTTACCAATATTCACATCACTTGTTAATAATGAACCACCATATCTTGGTTTGTCCTCAGCCAAAATTACTTTGGCTCCATTTTTCGCTGCAGAATACGCACTCGCTAAACCTGATGGTCCAGATCCAGCAATTAAAAGATCACAATACTCATATTTATGCTCATATCTCTCTTTATCGTGTTTTGTTGATGCTACTCCTAATCCAGCTGCTTTTCTTATAAATGGCTCATAAATTTTATACCAAAAGCTTTTTGGCCACATAAAAGTTTTGTAATAAAATCCTGCAGGTAAAAATATTTTTAAAAAATTATTTATTGCTCCAATATCAAAGTTAACGCTTGGCCAACAATTAACACTGTTTGCCTCTAATCCTTCAAATAATTCTTGTTCAGTTGCTTTAATATTTGGCTCCGTTTCACCATTTCTATAAAGTTGAACAACTGCATAAGGTTCATCAACTCCTGCACCAAAAAACCCTCTAGGTCTGTGATATTTAAAACTTCTACCAACTAAATGAACACCATTTGCCAGTAAAGCTGAAGCCAATGTATCGCCTTCATAACCGAAATAAGAAGTACCGTTGAACTTAAAAGAAATTTTTTTATTTCTATTTATTAAGCCACCTGTTTCTATTCTATAACTCTGAGTCATTAAGCAATTTCTTCGTTAGCTTTATAAGTTCTAAAAATTTCGTGTGTTGCAGTATCTCTTTCAACTTTTATCCACTGTCTGCAACCAGATAAATGCTGCCAAAGTTCTAAATGTTTTCCTCTGGGACTAACTCTATTGTATACGAAATTATCCCATTCTTGATCTGTGACTTCTTTATTTAGTTCTGGTCTTTTAACAGTAGCATCTCCACCATAAGAAAATTCATTTTGAGATCTCATTCCACAATGTGGGCATTTAATATGTAACATTTATGAAATCCAAGTTTTTGTACCAAGACCTTTTTCATCAATAAGATGACCAGTACTAAATCTGTTCAAACTGTATCCTGCATTTAATTCATGAACTCTATCTTGAGCAATAGTATGTGCAAATGTCCATCCTGATGCTGGAGTTGCTTTAAAGCCTCCGTAACACCATCCACAATTTAAATACAAACCATCAATATGAGTTTTATCAATTATTGGTGAACCATCCATTGACATGTCCATAATCCCACCCCAAGTTCTTAGCATTTTTAATTTACTTAAAAATGGCATCATCGCAATTCCTTCAGTTAAAACATGTTGTAATGTTGGAAGATTACCTCTTTGAGCGTAACTATTGTAACCATCGAGGTCTCCACCCATTACCATTTCACCTTTGTCTGATTGACTAATATAAAAGTGACCTGCACCAAAAGTTACAACTTTATCTAAAACTGGTTTCACTGGTTCAGAAACACAAGCTTGTAAAAGATGCGTTTCAATTGGCAAAGTCATATTTAATTTTTCTGCTAAAATATTTGTGCTACCAGCAACGCATAGACCTACTTTTTTTGCTTTAATATTTCCTCTTGATGTTCTGATCCCTTTTATTTTTCCTGCAGAAACATCAAAACCTGTGACTTCACAATTTTGAATTATATCTACCCCCATCGAGTCTGCTTGACGAGCGTACCCCCAAGCAACTGCATCATGACGAGCAGTTCCAGCACTTGGTTGCATCAATCCACCAAAGATAGGAAATCTTACGTTGTCTGAAAAGTCAGCCATTGGGATTAATTCTTTTACTTCTTCTCTGTTTAAAAGAACTGCATCAATTCCGTTTAATCTCATCGAATTTCCTCTTCTTGCGTACGCATTCATTTGTGCATCTGAATGTGCAAGATTAATAATTCCTCTTGGAGAAAACATTACGTTGTAATTTAAGTCCTGACTCATCTTTCTCCATAGATCCATTCCAAATTCACTGAAAAGACCATTTTCATCATGCATGTAGTTTGATCTGATAATTGTAGTGTTACGTCCAACGTTTCCACCGCCAATCCATCCTTTTTCAATGATAGCTACTTTTGTAATTTGATGTTCTTTAGCTAAATAATATGCGGTAGCTAAACCATGACCACCACCTCCGATGATAACAACATCGTACTCTTCTTTAGGATTTGGATCTTTCCAAGCTAAATCCCAATTTTGATGGCCTGTTAATGCATTTTTAACCAAGCTAAATATAGAATACTTTTGCATATTAGAATTTTATATTAATGAATTTAAATAGTTCTTATTTTTTTTATATATATATTTTAGAAGTTTCGAAAAATCTCAAATAAGATAATTATTATGCAAAAAAATTTACAATAAAGGATAACGAATGAGCGAAGTAAAATCAGATATACAGATAGCTAGAGAAGCTAAAATGCAACCAATAAATGATATTTTAGCAAAGATAAATGTACCTGATGAAAGCTCTGCGTTTAGTCCTATGGGCAGACATATTGCAAAAATAAATTTAGAATATTTAGAGCAACTAAAAGACAAGCCAGATGGAAAATTAATTTTAGTAACTGCTATTACTCCAACTCCGGCAGGTGAAGGGAAAACTACAACTTCGGTTGGATTAAATGATGGTTTAAATAAAATTGGAAAAAAATCTATCGTATGTCTTAGAGAACCAAGCTTAGGTCCTTCTTTTGGTATGAAAGGTGGAGCAGCTGGTGGAGGTTATGCACAAGTTGTTCCAATGGAACAAATCAATTTACATTTTACAGGTGACTTTCATGCAATTACATCAGCTCATAATTTATTATCGGCGTTAATCGATAATCATATTTATTGGGGAAATAAACTGGATATTGATGTTAGAAGAATTGTTTGGAAAAGAGTTATGGATATGAATGATAGATCATTAAGATCTATAAATATAAATTTAGGTGGTGTGGCAAATGGTTTTCCAAGAGAAGATGGTTTTGATATCACAGTTGCATCAGAGATAATGGCAATCTTTTGCTTATCAAATGATTTGGAAGATTTAGAAAAAAGAATTGGAAATATCACTATTGGGTACACTAGAGATAAAAAACCAGTTTATGCGAAAGACTTAAATGCTCAAGGTCCTATGACAGTTCTTTTAAAAGAAGCTATCAGACCTAATGTTACACAAACTTTAGAGAACAATCCTGCAATTATTCATGGTGGTCCATTTGCGAATATTGCTCATGGTTGTAACTCAGTTATCGCAACTAAGACTGGTTTAAAATTAGCAGACTATGTTGTAACTGAAGCGGGATTTGGTGCTGACCTTGGTGCAGAAAAATTCTTAGATATTAAATGTAGAAAATCAAATTTAAAACCAAGCTGTGTTGTAATTGTTGCAACTATAAGAGCTTTAAAAATGCATGGTGGTGTTGCTAAAGATGATTTAAAAAATGAAAATGTTGAAGCTTTAAAAAAAGGGTTAGTAAATTTAGAAAGACATATTCAAAATGTTAAAAAATTTGGTTTACCTGTAGCTGTAGCAGTTAATCATTTTATAAAAGATACTGATAATGAAGTGAAAGCACTTATAGATTTTTGTGACAATTTAGGTGTTAAAGCTAGTCTATGTACTCATTGGGCAAATGGTGGTGAAGGTACAAAAGAATTGGCAGCTCATGTTTCAGAATTGTGTGAAAAAGATGAAGCTAAATTTCAATTTTTATATGAAAGCAAAACACCATTGTTTAAAAAAATAGAGACTATTGCAAAAGAAATTTATAGAGCAGATGAAGTAATCGCTGATACAAAAATTAGAGATCAACTTAAAAACTTTGAAGAAGCCGGATATGGTGATTTACCAATTTGTGTTGCTAAAACTCAATACAGTTTTTCAACAGATCCAAATCTTAAAGGAGCACCGACGGGTCATGCTTTACCAGTGAGAGAGGTAAGACTATCATCGGGAGCAGAGTTTATTGTGGTTATTTGCGGTGCAATCATGACTATGCCTGGATTACCAAGAGTTCCTGCAGCTGATTCTATTAAACTAAATGAGAAAGGTGAGATTGAAGGATTATTCTAAGTTAAGATAATCTAACCAATTCTCTAATTCTCTCATTCTGGAAATTTTATCTAATTTTTTGTTTTCTATTTCTATATTTTTAATGTGGTCATCAATATGATTTTGATCTTTAAAAGCACCACGTTCAATAAGTCTATCTTTTCTAAAAATAATTAAGTTTATCATTTTATTGTAAGTAATTTCTGGATGATACTGAAGGCCCCACACATCACAATTTCCAATTTTAAAATTTAAACCTTGAACTTTATTTATTGGGTTCGAAGCTAGCAGTTTCGAATTTTCCGGAAGACTTACAACTTCATCAAAATTAAATGCTGGAGTATTAAACTTTTTATTTTTGTTTTTATATAATGGATGATTTAAACCATTTTCATTAATTTCAATATCTCTTGCAATCCCTCGATGTGACCCCTTCTCAGCTTTTTTTACTTCACCACCAGCAGCAGTTACTGCAACTTGCATCCCCCAACAAATCGCTAGTACTTTTTTAATTTTTTTCTGACACTCTTTCATAAATTCTATTTGTCTTAAAATTTCAGGTGTCTTGTTATAAATATTTAAACTACTTCCACCCCAAATAAGACCATCATAACTTTCTAATGGATCTATATTCTCGCTTATATTTTCATCTGAAGATGGATTAACTACATCTATATTTAGTTGATCAGTAAAATGAGAAAGACTATGTTTTAAGCTTTCTGTATGAGTTTGAATACCTGCTTCTGTAAAACTTTTATTTTCCTCTTGTAAATTACCTTCTACTACCAAAATTTTCTTCATTAAAATAAGTCTCCTGAAATACTTTTTTTATACATTTCTTTTAAATCATCTTTTGTTATTTTTTTTGGATTGCCTCCTGTAGATGGATCTTCAAATGCCATTAAAGAGAGTTTTTCTAAATCAATTTCATTACAATCCATAACATCTGAAAGTTTATGAGGAATATTTAATTCTTTACGCAAATTTAATATCCATTCTAAAAAACTTTCAAATGTACTATTTAGATTAAGATAATTACAAATAGATATAATTCTGTTTTCAATAACTGATTTATTGAAAGTTAGAACATAAGGCATAAATATAGCGTTACTTAAACCATGATGTACATCAAACTGTGCATTTATTGGATGACTTAGCGAGTGTA
Organism: uncultured Pelagibacteraceae bacterium; assembly: GCA_902546145.1. GTDB lineage: Bacteria > Pseudomonadota > Alphaproteobacteria > Pelagibacterales > Pelagibacteraceae > Pelagibacter. The sequence continues at coordinate 11,609 of CACCIT010000012.1, forward strand.
TTGCACCAAGACCTTTTTGAAAAGCAGTAGAACCCATGCTAGATGCCGCTAACATTTCAGATCTAGCTTCTATGTTCTTACCATTTTTATAAACTTCTATTAAAGAATTTTTAATTAATCTCATACCCTCAAGTGCAATTCCATCTGCCATTGGATGAAATCCAGGTGCACAAAAAGCCTCGAGATTATGAGCAAGTGCATCCATTCCTGTTGCAGCTGTTATTCTTGGTGGAAGATCTTTGGTTAAATTTGGATCTAAAATTACAATAGAAGGTAAAATTTTTGGATGAAAAATTATTTTTTTTATTCCTGTTTCTTGATTAATAATTGCTGAAGCCCTTCCTGTTTCTGATCCTGTTCCTGCAGTAGTTGGAACTGCTATAATTGGAGAAATTTTATTTCCATCAGCTCTTGTCCAATAATCACCTATGTCTTCAAAATCCCATATAGGTCTTTTTTGACCGCACATAAAAGCTATTCCCTTTCCAACATCTAATGCACTACCTCCTCCAAAGGCAATTACTCCATCACAGTTTTTTTCTATATATAAAGTGACCCCTTCCATTACGTTTTTTCCAGTTGGGTTTCCTGAAAATTGTGAGAATACTTGTAAATGATCAAAGTCATTTTTTAATTTTTCAATTACTTTTGAAGTCATTGGAAGATTTAAAAGATCTTTATCGGTTACAAAAAGTGGACTTTTAATTTTTAAACTTAAACAGGCAGTTGCAAGATCTTCTATTTTACCTGCTCCAAACCAAATAGTAGTAGGATAATTCCAATTCATATTATTTATCTAAAAAGAATATATTTATTTGATTAATTAATCACTTAAAAATTAATTATTTATTAAATCTAAATATAATGCAGCAGACCAAGAGAAATTATTAGCTCCATAAGGAGTTCCTGATTTACAACTGTAGTATTCATGAAAATCCTTTTCATGTATTAAATCCAATGTGTGTGATTTTATTCTATCGGCAAATTCAGGATCTTTTTCTAATAATCCTTTATATAAAATCCAGTTACAATTAATCCAAACAGGTCCTCTCCAATATCTTATCTCCTCAAAATATTTGCTATCAGGCTTTATTGACGAAAAGAAATATCTTTCATTAGAATTATACTTTTTTAAACTTTTAATTACCGAGTTATTTATTTCTTCATTTTGCAAACCTGCAAACAAAATAAAATAATTTGTAATAGAAGGGATCTCTAATGATTGCTTATTTAAAACATCGTATGAATAAAACGAATTATCATTTTGATTATACAGACTAATCAATTTACTTTCAGTTTTTGTTATTTTTTTTTGTATTGATGTGCATTCAATATTATTTTTTGTTGCAATATAGACTAGATCTTTGCAAGCTTTCAAAAATAAAGAATTAAAACCTATATCAGCGACATTAAACATTGAAATATCATAGAGTTTTTCAGGATTATATTTTTCATTTCTGAACTGATTTAAAAGAGTAATGTAACAATCATAATCTCTTTTAAGTGGTCGTACGTCACTGCTTGAAACGTCTAAATCTCTTCTTTTGTATTCTAGATTTTCTTCAATTAAAATTTTACTTAAAGGAAAATCCCATAAAGGTGAATTATCTGTGCCACTTTCCCATGGATGCAATATAGAAACTAAACCAGTATCATTTGGGTCTCTATATTTATAAAACCATTCTAAATATTTTTTTGTTTTTTTTACTAAATTCAAAATTCTTTCCATTTCACTCGAACTAAATTCATTCTTATCTAACATTAATTTTAAAATACTTGAGACTATAGGAGGTTGAGTTATTCCAGATGATGGAATTTTGTTACCACATTGCCAAGTATTGTGGTTAGGGAAATAATTTTCATCCTTTTGATGAAATAAAATATGGGGAACCATACCATCTGACCATTGTCCCGCGAACAACTTTTCTAGCTCAACTATTGCGAATTCTTTATTAAAATAAGAATAACCGAGAGCTATATATGCTGAGTCCCAATTCCATTGTGCTGGGTATAACTTGTTATTTGTAGGCAGAGTATATCCTTCGCGTCTATTATTTAATAAAATATTTTCAGCATCACTTTTAAATAATCCCATTAACCCTTAACGCTCCCTGATGTTAATCCACTAACTAAATATTTTTCAAAATAAACAAAAATAAATAAAATTGGCAAAGTTACAACTACTGAACCAGCCATCAAATATTGTCTAGGCGTTTCAGCTCCAACATTTAAAAACTGTATTGCTCTTGATAATGTAAATGAGCTAGGACTATCTAAAAACATTAATGAAAATAAAAATTCATTCCAGGCAATCATAAATACATATAATGCTACAGAGGCAATTGCTGGTAAGCTTAAAGGTAAAATGATTTTAACAATTATTCCAAACCAATTTTGTCCATCCATTATGCCCGCTTCTTCTAGTTCTTTTGGTATACTTTTGAAATATCCTTGGAGCATATAAATTGCTACTGGCAGAGTTGTAGCTGTATAAATAATCAATAATCCAAATACTGAATTACGTAGACCTAATTGACTAAAAACGGTGTACAGTGGAATCACGAGCACTATCGCAGGAAACATATATATAATTAAAATAGAGGTAGATAAAAAGTGTTTTCCAAAAAAGTTCAATCTTGCAACTGCATAAGCTGCTGGGATCCCAAGTAACAAAGTAATTATGACCGTGCCTACTGAAACAATTGAACTATTAAGCATGTACCTGCCGAAATTATATTCAGTAAAAACTATAATATAGGATTTGAATAAAGATTTTATATTTTGTGTAAAATCGATACTGAAATCTAAAGGATTAATTAATAAAAGAGCTTGGGTTTTGAAACTTGTTACTAACATCAAGTAAAATGGGAATAAAATAACAAAAGAAAAAAAGATAATTCCAAATAAAGTTAAAAAATCAAAAAATATAATTTGTGCTGAAAAATCATAACTAAAATGTTTTTTGTTATAATTTGATAGCTTATTAATAAAAAATAATAAGATCAAAAATATACCTATATAATGCCAAATTGGTAAAGAACTATTATTAAAATAATCAATCAATACAAACACAGATGCTAATAAAATTACTTTAAATAACTTGTTTAACTTTTCGCTTAAGAAAATTGAAATAATAGAAATTATAATTCCACTTAAAAAATAAAAATTGAAATTTAAAGTTTTAAGTTCAATTCCTTGTAATGTAGAAAGAATTTTCCAAATAGAAATTAGTGAAAATAAAAAAAATGAAGAAATTAAACTGAAAGTAATAATTGATTTAACTCTCATTGGCTCTTTTTCCTATCAGTTTAAAATAAATTAACATGAAAAATAAAAGTAATAATACAATCACCATTGATACAGCAGATCCCATTCCAATATTTCCTATTGAAAATCCCTGTTCATAAACATTTATTGGAAGCGTTCTAGTGCCAGATGCGCCACCTGTTAAAAGAAAAATATCTTCAAACTTGTTAAAATTCCAAATAAACCTGATCATGAACAAAATTGAAATCACTGCTGTAATCTGCGGCAATGTTATATTTATAAATTTTGTGTAAGGGCCTGCACCATCAATATCTGCTGCCTCATAAAGTTCTTTAGGGACTGCCTGAAGTCTTGCTAATATAAAAAGAAAAGCTAAAGGAAAATATCTCCAGATTTCAAATATAATAACTGTTGTTAAAGCTAATCTTAATTTAAATTCAAAACCAAAAACAAAAATTGACACATACTTTTGACCCAACAAATTTATTGGCTTATCTATAATATTATAATTCAGTAGCAGGTTGTTTAAAGTACCACTATTAGGATCTAATAGAAGTTCCCATGTAAACGCCAAGGCCACAACAGGAGCTACGTAAGGAAACAATAACGTACTTCTAACAAAGCTTCGACCTCTAAACTTTTGATTTACCATTTGGGCTGACAAAATTCCAAAAACAATCGCACCCACTGTTCCAAAAAAAGTATAATAAAATGTTGTTAATAATAAATCTTTAAATTCATAATTTGTGATTACTTTTTTAAAATTCGACAAAGTAAAATCACTTGTCAAAAGTATATTATCTGCTTTTCCTTTTAAATTGGGTTTACTTAATTTAAATTGTTTCTTATCAATTTTTTCACCATTTTTTGTCTCAAAAAAAATTACAAATTGCTCTCTGTATTTTTTTGACCAGTCGCCAAAATCACACTGAACTTTATTTGAGGTGAACTTACATCTCTCATCTAAATCAATTGGTTTAACATTGCTTGGGAATTTATCTTGAAATTTAACATTTCTAATATCTTGAATTAAGGAACTATTTCTTAATTTATATATAATCTTTATTTTTGAATCTTCGTTTTTAATAGATTTAACTATTTTTTTGGCTCGTGGCTCTGGAATTCTTATATCTTTTAATTGAACTTCTTTAAAACTAATCCAAAAATTTGAAAATATTGGAAATAATACTATTGCAAATACAATTAGAACTGCAGGCAAAGTTAAAGCATAGGCAGTTCTTTTTTCTATTTTTGAAAGTGAATTACTCATAAAAAAAGCGGATAATTAATATTATCCGCTTTTTTAAAAAATTAAAATTAATTGAACTGTTTTAGTGCAGTATTGATCATATCTACTGCTTCATCAACATCGATTTGATCATCAATATACAATCTTGTGATACGGTTTAAGAATTGAGAATTGATAATTTTAGAAGCTCTAGAAAGTTCACCTTCTTTAACTCCCCATCTACTCGCTGTATCTAAACCAGCAACAATATTATTGATAACATCTGCTGAGTACAAATCCGTCAAAGCTGCTTTTCTATCAACACCAACTGGTAATTTACTCCAAGCTTTAGTGAAAGCCTCAGGATCAGTTGAGTTACCTCTTCTTACAGGAAACTTACCTTCTGGTGCAATTGATAATGTACTCGTATAACCTTCATCCATTGAATACATTATAAATTGTTTTGCCTCATCAGTGTCAGCATCTGCCGTTATTCCAAAGTATCTCACATCTGCCCAAGCAGCACCTTTTTTATTACCTGGTCCACTAAAGTTAGTAATAAAACCAGTTTTTGATGCTAACTCGCTTGATGTTGGATCGTCATTAATTGTTGGTGGCGCTGAATCTCTTAAACCAGCAAGTTCATCCATAATGAATGGAGACCAAATAATCATTGGAGTTTTTCCAGCAAAATAAAGTTCTCTTGACTGTTTCCAATATAATTCACCTTCAGGACTTGCTTTAGCGATTGTTTTATAAAACTCTAAAGCTCTTTTTAATTTCCAGCCTTGATTTTGTACTCCACCTTTTTTTACAACATTAACTCCGTTAGCCAACAAAACATGCTCTAAAACTTGACTCATAAAGTTTTCATCTGTTTTGGTTGCAGCAACAAAACCAAACATATCGTCAGATGATAATGCCTCTACTGCTTTAACGATGTTTTCATAACTTGTTGGTGGTTCTAGGCCAGCTTTTTTAAATAGATCTTTTCTATAAACGATCATTTGTGTCCAACCATCTACAGGAACAGCAGCTATCTTAGTTCCTTTTTTAGCCATGTTTAAAGCACCAGGCGCAAATGTTTTTTTACCTAGTTCTTTAACAACGTCATTATTAGCATCAACATCTAAAATGCCAGCTTCAGCCCATGGTAAAACGTACTGAAGTGTGTGATATATTACATCAGGTAAATCACCAGCAGCAGCTGCAGCTGTTGCTCTCTTACCTAACTCCTTTTCATCTATTGGAATAACTTCAACTGCGATACCAGTCTTAGCTTCGAAAGCTTTGGCCATATCTTCTTGCTTAGCCATCCTTGCTGGTTGAGTTTCGGTTGTCCAAAACTTGATATCTGCAAAAGCAACATTATTAATAAAAAATGCTAAAGCAGATAATAATATTAATGTTTTCTTAAACATTGTTATCTCCTTATATTTATTTTTAAGTAAAATCTTATTATTTTTAAAAAGAAATTTCCTATGCAATTGTGTCATATCTCAAATGATTAAGTTTCAGAAAGAAATGAAAATAACCTTTATTTAAAGGCTAAATTATTGTTGTCAAATAAGTGACATTTGTTTAGGTCGAATCCTAAACTAAGACTATCTCCAACATTGACTTTACTAGCTCCATCAGTTTGAACTACTAGAGGATCTCCCTCTTTTTCTAGATATAAAAATGTTGAAGAGCCTAATTTTTCAATCACGAATACCTTGCTCTCCCAACATTTTTCACCGCTATTTATTAAAATATGCTCAGGTCTAATACCAATCTTTACATTATCGCCAGGTGAAACTTTATCTGAAGTTTTTGGAACGATAATTTTTCCTTGTCCTGAAATTTCAACTTCAGTTCCAGAATTATTAGAACTTATAACTTTAGAATTAATAAAGTTCATCTTTGGTGAACCAATAAACCCACCTACAAATAAATTTTCAGGTTCGTTGTAAAGTTTTAAAGGTGATCCTTTTTGGGAAACAATACCTTGATCTAATACGACTATATCATCTGCAAGTGTCATAGCTTCGGTTTGATCATGAGTAACATAAATCATCGTTGCATTTAATTGATCATGTAATTTAGCAAGCTCCACTCTCATCTGAACTCTTAAAGCTGCATCTAAATTAGACAAAGGTTCGTCAAACAAAAATACTTTTGGTTTTCTTGTAATTGCTCTACCAATTGCAACTCTTTGTCTTTGTCCTCCTGACAATTGTTTTGGTTTTCTCTCTAAGTATTCTTCAATTTGAAGAATTTTAGCAGCCTCCATAACTCTTTCTGTAATTTCTTCTTTAGATTTTTTTTCAATCTTTAATCCAAAAGCCATGTTATCAAACACAGTCATGTGTGGATACAAAGCATAAGATTGAAAGACCATTGCTATATTTCTTTCTTTTGGTGGAAGATCATTCACAACTTGTCCGTCTATTGAAATTGTTCCTGAGTTGATCTCCTCTAAGCCAGCTATCATTCTTAACATTGTTGATTTACCACATCCACTTGGACCAACCAATACAGTGAAAGATTCACTTTTAATATCTAAAGACACGTCTTTGATCACATGCGTAGATCCAAAAGATTTGTTTATGTTAGAAATATTTATCTCTGCCACCTTGAGTTAATAATTATATTGTAATTTTATTTTTAATTTGTTTATATTTAGAAAGCATATTTATAAACTGGAGAAAACACAATGAGTAAAATTGCAATTATTGGAGCAGGACCTTGCGGTCTATCAATGTTAAGAGCATTCGAACACTTAGAAAATAAAGGTGAAAAAATTCCTGAAATAGTTTGTTTTGAAAAACAAGAAGATTGGGGAGGTTTGTGGAACTATAATTGGAGAACAGGTAGTGACCAATATGGAGACCCAGTTCATAATAGTATGTATAGATATTTGTGGTCAAATGGCCCTAAAGAATGTTTAGAGTTTGCAGATTATTCTTTTGATGAACATTTTGGACAACCAATTCCTTCTTTTCCCCCAAGAGAAGTTTTACAAGATTATATTCTTGGGAGAGTAAGCAAAGGCAAAATTAAAAATAAAATAAAACTAAACACAAGAGTTACAAATGTAACTTTCAGTAATGAAAAATTTGAAATTACTTATCAAGACAAAGCTAAAGACGAAATTTTAAAAGATACATTTGATTATTTAGTTGTATCAACTGGTCATTTCTCAGTTCCTTTTATTCCTGAATATAAAGGAATGAATTCTTTTCCAGGAAGAATAATGCACTCACATGATTTTAGAGATGCAGAAGAATTTAGAGGAAAAGATGTGATAGTTTTGGGAAGCAGTTATTCAGCTGAAGATGTTGCTTTACAGTGTAATAAATATGGAGCTAAAAGTGTAACTATTGGATATCGAAATGCACCTATGGGATTTAAATGGCCTAAAGGTATGAAAGAAGTTCATTATCTGGATAGATTGGAAGGAAAAAAAGCAATTTTTAAAGATGGTACTGAACAAGATGCAGATGCAATAATTTTGTGCACAGGATACTTGCATCACTTTCCATTTTTAGATGAAAGCATAAAGTTAAAAACACATAACAGATTATATCCTCCAAAATTGTATAAAGGGGTTGTTTGGCAAGATAATCACAAACTTTTATATCTTGGTATGCAAGACCAATTCCATACTTTTAATATGTTTGATTGCCAAGCTTGGTTTGCAAGAGATGTGATTATGGGGAAAATTAAAATGCCAAGTGCTGATGAAATCAACAAAGATATCAATAAATGGGTTGCGATGGAGGAAAAATTAGAAAACCCAGATCAAATGATTGATTTTCAAACTGAGTACACAAAAGAACTTCATGATATGTCTGATTATCCAAAAATAGATTTTGAATTAATTAGAAAACATTTCAAAGAATGGGAACATCATAAAGTAGAAGATATTTTAACTTACAGAAATAAATCGTTTTCATCACCTGTTACAGGTTCTGTTGCACCTATACACCACACTCCATGGGAAACTGCAATGGATGACTCGATGAAGACTTTTTTAAATAAATAATTAATAGTTAACTTTTAATTTTTTATTTTTTGTGATTGCACTTAATAGTGCATGCATAAGTGGTATTTTATTTTTATTAATTTTTTTCAATATGTAAGGTGCAATCTCTTTAGCTAGATCTGCGCCCTCTACCGTATCATTTTTCATAAATTTATTTTTTGCAACTTTAAAAGTAAAACCTTTTCCTAAATATTCACCCATTTTGCTGTTTCTTCCTCCAACTGCACTAACATATAAGTCACCCACTCCAGCTAACCCATGAACTGTTTCTTTCTTACCTCTGAAATATTTTATTAAATATTCCATTTCATCTAATGATTTTCTAAATAAAGCTGATGCAGTATTTTCACCTTCACCTGATCCAATAACCATTGAATATATGTTTTTAATTGCAGATGAAAATTCAACGCCTTTTACATCACTTGAATATTCTGTTTTGTAATATTTAGTTGAAATTAATTTTCCTATATTTTTTGCAATATTAATATTATTGTTTGCTATCACGGTGTAACTTTTGATTTTTTTTGCTAACTCTTTTGCCAAACAAGGTCCTTTTAAAACTGAAATATTTAAATTTTGATTTCCTTTGTTTAGTTGCTCCGACATAGTAATAATTTTTTTATTATTTCGATCATATTTAAGACCTTTAGTCAAAACGAGAATAGAAACTTTTCTCTTTATATTTTTTAAATGCTGTCTAACCATTTCAATTCCAATAGAACTTACTGCAACAACAACTAAATCCCATTTTTCATTAAGTAAGTTTGATGAAAATTTTTTGACAGAAACTCTTTTAGATAACTTAAGTTTTAATGCTGGATGAAATTTGTTTTTTGTTATTAATTTATTTAATAGATCTTTACTGTAAGGCTCGGTTAAAGTTACTTTATGATTATTATCAGCAAGGGGAAAAGTGAATGCAGCACCCATTGCACCCGCTCCTATTATTAAAACTTTTTTCATAAGACTAGTTACGCTAAAGTTTTTTTAATTGCTAGTTTCCATCCTGCTAAAAGTTCATTTCTTAATGTTTTTTTAATTTTTGGTGAGAAAACACGATCTTTTTTCCACATATTTTTGATTTGATTTAAAGATTTATATTCTCCTATTTGAAGTCCAGCTAATAAAGATACACCCAAAGCAGTTGTCTCTAATATTTTTGGTCTAACTACTTTTAAATTAATAACATCAGCTAAAAATTGTGTGAACCAATTATTTGCAACCATTCCGCCATCTACCTTGACTATTCTTGGTTTCAAACCATCCTTGTTCATTGAGTCAAACAAATCAAAACTTTGATAACCAACAGACTCTACCGTTGCTCTCACTATACTTTTCCAGTCACTGTCTCTTGTTAGTCCTGTAATTACTCCTCTAGCATCTGGTCTCCAATAAGGTGCCCCCATTCCGCTAAAAGCTGGTACAACAAAAACACCATCATTAATTTTAGATGATTTTGAAATCTTTTCAGTTTCAGGTGCTTTTTTGATCAATTTTACTTTATCTCTTAGCCATTGTACTCCTGCCCCTGCTATAAAAATTGAACCTTCTAAGGCGTAAGTATTTTTATTATTTAATCGATAGCAAATAGTAGTTAGTAATTTATTTTTTGAATTAATTTTCTTTGGACCAGTATTCATAATAACAAATGCACCAGTACCATATGTACTTTTTATAGATCCTTTTTCAAAACAAGTTTGTCCAAATGCTGCAGCCTGCTGATCACCAAGAACTGCAGAAATTGAAATTTCAACTCCTGTAATTTTTTTATCTGTTTTTCCAAAATTATCTGCTGAGTTCTTTACCTCTGGTAAAATCTTTTGTGGAATATTTAGTTTTTGTAAAATTTCTTTGTCCCATTTATTGTTATTAATATTATAAAGCATTGTTCGGCTTGCATTAGATGCTTCGGTTAAATGCTGCTTACCTTTTGTTAATTTCCAGATTAAAAATGTATCTACAGTCCCAAACAATAAATCATTTGAACTAAGAAGTTTTTTTGAAATTTTAACATTGTCTAAAATCCATTTAATTTTTGTTGCTGAAAAATATGGATCTATAAATAATCCAGTTTTGTTTCTAAATAGATTTTCATAATTTTTTTTCTTAAGTAATTTACAGTAATCTTGGGTTCTTCTATCTTGCCATACAATTGCATTGTAAATTGGCTTTCCTGTTTTTTTATTCCATAGAATTGTGGTTTCCCTTTGATTTGTAATTCCAATTGTAAGTATGTGACCTTTTAATTTTTTGGCTTTATTTATTACTTGTTTTAAAGCTTTAAGTGTTGTGGACCAGATCTCATTTGGATTATGTTCAACCCAGCCATTTTTTGGAAAATATTGTTTAAACTCATATTGTGAAACAAAAACAATATTACCTTTTGTGTCAAATAAAATTACTCTTGAAGATGTTGTTCCTTGATCAATAGAAATAATAAATTTTTTCAATGGACTAAGCTATGCCTAAGTGTTTTTTTCTTTTCTCAACCCAAGTTCTGATTAAATTATCAAAAATCAATCCTATGAAAGCAACACAGATACCTAGAGTTAATCCTATTCCAGCTCCATTTTTATCTGACAATGCCTTTAAAATGTACTGGCCTAGATCTTCTGTTCCAATAAAGGCTCCAATAATGACCATAAATAAAGCAAATACGATTGTTTGATTTATTCCAAGCATCATATGTGGGAAAGCTAATGGAAATTCAATCTTAGTTAATCTTTGAAATTTATTAACACCAGACATCGTTGCTGCTTCATGCAAACCAGCAGGTACACTTCTTAATCCTTCAATTGTATATCTGGTTGCTGGAATTGTTGCGTAAACAATTACTGCAATTAAAACAGAAGTATCTGTAATTCCAAATAACATCATTACTGGAATTAAGTATACAAACGATGGGAACGTTTGAAAAATATCACAAACCCCTAACATAAACGCTGCAGACTTTTTATTTTGGAAACATAAAGTTCCAACTGTAAAACCTATTATGCAAGAAACAACTACTCCAAAAGTTGCCATGTATAATGTGACCAATGCTCTATCCCACCATGGGCTTAATGCTATAAATAAAGTTAAAGCAGCAACAACTAATGCTGATCTAATTCCTCCAATTAGATAACCAGCGCCTACAGCTAACACTAAAGTAGCAACAGCTGGCATTCTTAGATACAGAGCTCTCATTGGTTGAAGCACTTCTGTAATTAACCATGTATTAAATGCTTTTATATAAACAAAAAATGTATCAAAAATCCAATCTACACCTTTGTTCCAAAAATCAGCTGTTGAAAGTCCTTTGTTATGTGGAACTTCAAATAAATAATTAAATGTATCTTTAAAAATAAATGTTCCGATATAAGCAAGAATAGCTCCAACAACTACTGATCCACCAAAAAATATAATATTTTTATTTCTTTGGAAGAAAGTAAGATTGCCGAAATAATCTTGTTGTTGATTTGCCCACGCTAATGACATTTTATCTAATAGAATTGCAATCAAACTAATACATAAACCTGCTTCAAGAGCTAACCCGATGTTAAGTTGGTTTAAAGCAAGCAATAGATTAAATCCTAATCCTTTAGCACCAATAAACGCAGAGATCACTGCCATAGAAAAACAAACCATAATAACTTGGTTAACACCAATTAAAATATCTCTTCTTGCGGTTGGGATAAGAACTTTGGTCATCAGCTGCCAGTTTGTGCATCCACTCATTCTTCCTGCTTCAATGACTTCTGGAGGAACTGCTCGTAGTCCAAGAATGGTTAATAAAATCATTGGAGGAACTGCTACTACCATTGTAATTATTACAGCTGCATGATCACCAACACCAAATAAAACAAGCGCAGGAACTAATACTGCATATTGAGGCATAGTTTGCATCACTAAAAGAATTGGATACAAAGCATTTTCAACTCTTTTACTTTTGTAAGCAGCAATACCTAAACTGATACCGAATGCAAATGACAGAGGAACAGCCACTAATATAAAAGAAAGTGTTTGCATTGAAGGTTTCCACTGACCAAAGATTGAAATATAAACCATTGTTAAACCTGCAAATAAAGCAAGTCCTATACCACTTAATTTATATGCAAGTATTGTTGCACCAGCTGCAACGATAGTCCAAGGTAAGCCTGGTAATTCTAACCAAGGGTAAGCATCAATAAAATCCCAGCTAGTGAATGCAACTATAGTTTCTAATCCACCAAGCAAAATTTCTCTAATCAACTCAATCAAAAACGTCATAAAAGACGTTAAATTTCTACTTATTTCTAATAACAGCGGTCTTGTTTTAAACTCTTGAGTATCTTCATTCCAAAACTCCATTGGCATCCACTCGTTCATTAAGAAAAATAAAGAGTCGTTTATCCAGATAGGCAACCAACCAAGTAAAGGTGGTAATCTCCAAAAAACATCAAACGCATAATATCGAACTTCTTTACCTAGAAAAAAATAAACACTTTGGTTAGGATCTTTTACAAATTCTGCTTGGCCTCTTATAAATTTATAAGTTTCTGGAACATCTATTGCAAAACATAGAGCAAAAAATACAACCAGCAAAAATATCCATTGAAACAACTTTGGGTATTTTTTTAAATATTCCATGGTCTAGCTACTATTTTTTCTTCCTCCAAAAACTGTATCAATGATTGTTGAAGGTTTTATCGAACCAATAATATTGTTATTGGAGTCTACCACTCCTACAATTTTTTCTTGGGTAA
>CACCIT010000013.1 GCA_902546145.1 uncultured Pelagibacteraceae bacterium
TTCCATGTTATCTGAATTTTTAAAAGATTACCTACCGATTATTCTATTTTTAGTTATTGCTCTTGGTTTAAGTGTTGCTTTTGTAGTGTTAAATTTTTTACTTTCTCCAAAAAAACCTGATCCAGAAAAGTTATCTGCATACGAATGTGGTTTCGAACCATTTCAAGACTCTAGAATGGAGTTCGATGTAAGATTTTACTTAGTTGCAATTCTATTTATCATATTTGATCTTGAAATTGCCTTTCTATTTCCATGGGCAATATCATTAGGAAACATTGGTCTATTAGGTTTTTCATCAATGATGATTTTTCTATTCATACTAACAGTTGGTTTTATTTATGAATGGAAAAAAGGTGCTCTAGATTGGGAATAAAATTAATTTAATGAAAGATAAAATAGAACAAGTTCCTGAAGAGTTTAAACAACTTGCTAAAGATTTTAGTAAAAATGGTTTTATAACTACATCGCTAGACAACTTAATTAATTGGTCTAGATCTGGCTCGTTGCATTGGATGACTTTTGGTCTTGCATGCTGTGCAGTTGAAATGATGCAAACAGCAATGCCTAGATATGACTTAGAAAGGTTTGGAGCTGCTCCACGTGGATCACCAAGACAATCAGATGTAATGATTGTTGCTGGAACATTGACAAATAAAATGGCACCAGCTTTAAGAAAAGTTTATGATCAAATGCCAGAACCTAGATATGTAATTTCTATGGGTAGCTGTGCTAATGGTGGAGGTTATTATCATTATTCCTATTCAGTTGTTAGAGGGTGTGATCGTATAGTTCCAGTTGATGTATATGTTCCAGGATGCCCTCCCTCAGCAGAGGCATTATTATATGGAATTTTGCAATTACAAAAAAAAATTAGAAAAAAAGGATCTTTTATAAGATAGCCATGAATAGTTTAGAGGATCTAGAAAAAAAAATTAATTCTGAGTTAACCACAAAAATTAATAATTCAGAAATAAAACATAATCAAATTTACTTAGAAACAGATAAAGATGATTTTTTAGATATAATATTATTCTTAAAAACTAATTTAGATACAAAATTCCGACAGTTAATAGATATTACAGTTGTAGATTATCCAGAAAATAATCAAAGATTTCAAGTAGTTTACTTATTTTTAAGTCATGAATTTAATCAAAGACTAGTTCTAAAATACTCTATTTCTGAAAATGAAGTTATACCTTCTTTGACAAGTGTTTTTCCTGCTGCAAATTGGATGGAAAGAGAAGTTTTTGATATGTATGGTGTAAATTTCAAAGATCATCCTGACTTAAGAAGAATACTCACAGATTATGGTTTTGAAGGACATCCATTAAGAAAAGATTTTCCTTTAACTGGTCACTCTGAGGTTAGATATAGCGAAGATCAAAAAAAAGTAATTAGTGAACCAGTCAAACTAGAGCAAAATTATCGAAATTTTGATTATGAGAGTCCTTGGGAAGGAACAAGATATATTAAAGAAGAAATTGAAAATAATGACAAAAAAAATTAAAAATTTAAATCTAAACTTTGGTCCTCAACATCCAGCAGCTCACGGCGTATTAAGATTAATATTAGAATTAGACGGTGAGGTTGTTGAAAAAGCAGACCCACATATAGGTTTGCTCCATAGGGGCACAGAAAAATTAATTGAAAACAAGACATACATGCAAGCTGTTCCTTATTTTGATCGTTTGGATTATGTAGCTCCAATGAATCAAGAACATGCCTTTGCCCTTGCTGTAGAAAAAATTCTTAAAATAGATGTACCGATTAGAGCTCAGTATATAAGGGTTATTTTTTGTGAAATTGGAAGAATATTAAGTCATATCCTTAATGTTACTACTCAAGCGCTTGATGTTGGTGCCTTAACCCCATCACTTTGGGGTTTTGAAGAACGAGAAACTTTAATGACTTTTTACGAAAGAGCTTCTGGATCAAGATTACACGCCAACTACTTTAGAGCCGGTGGTGTTCACCAAGATTTACCAAAAGGTTTAGAGGAAGATATCTCAAACTTTTGCGATACATTTCCAAAAGTGATTAATGATTTAGAAAGTCTCTTAACAGACAATAGAATTTTTAAACAAAGAAACGTCGATATTGGAATTGTAAGTAAAGAGGATGCTTTAGATTATTCGTTTTCAGGAGTTATGATTAGAGGATCAGGGGTGCCTTGGGATTTAAGAAAATCTCAACCTTATGATTGTTATGAGGATTTAGATTTTAAAATACCAGTTGGAAAAAATGGTGATTGCTACGATAGATATTTATGCAGAATTGAAGAAATGAAAGAGAGTGTTTCTATTATTAAACAGTGTTTATCTAAAATGGAAAAAGGTCCAATTAAATCATTAGATGGTAAAATTAGTCCACCATCAAAAAAAGATATTAAACAATCAATGGAAGCATTAATTCATCATTTTAAATTATTTACAGAGGGTTATAGAGTACCTAAGGACGAAATTTATACAGCTGTTGAAGCACCTAAGGGAGAGTTTGGAGTTTATTTAATTTCTGATGGTTCGAGCAAACCCTACAAATGCAAGATTAGAGCACCAGGATTTTCACATTTGCAATCAATGGATTATTTAATTAAAGGACATATGTTAGCAGATGTACCAGCTGTTTTAGGTTCATTAGATATTGTTTTTGGTGAGGTGGATAGATGAGTTTAAGAAAACCAGCAAAAGATCAACCAGAAAGTTTTGAATTTAATGCTTCCTCTTTAGAGGCAGCAAATAATATTGTTGCAAAATATCCAAAAGGAAAACAACAAAGTGCTGTGATGGCCTTACTTTATATTGCTCAAAGACAAAATAATAATTGGATACCATTAGCTGCAATGAAGTATATCGCTAAGTTTTTAGACATGCCTTATATAAAAGTTTATGAGGTGGCTACTTTCTACACAATGTACAATCTATCACCTGTTGGAAAATATTTTGTTCAAGTATGTACCACAACACCATGTATGATTAGAGGTGCAAATAAATTGGTTGAAGCTTGTAAGGAAAAAATTTCTGAAAATGAATGTGAATTATCAAGCGATAATAGTTGTTCATGGATGGAAGTTGAATGCTTAGGTGCTTGCGTGACTGCTCCTATGATGCAAATAAATGATGAATATTACGAAGATCTTGATAAAGAAAAAACATCTGAGATTTTGGATAAAATTTTAAATGGAGAAACTCCAAAACCAGGTTCATACAGAGGAAGAATTAATAATGAGCCAGAGAACAATAGAAAAACACTAACGGATTTAAAAAATGCTTAAAGATCAAGATAGAATTTTTCAAAATTTATATAATGATAAAGGCTCTGATGTAGCAGCGTCACAATCAAGAGGTGATTGGGTAAACACTAAAGAAATTACTGAAAAAGGAAGAGATTGGATTATTAATGAAATTAAAGAATCTCAGCTTAGAGGTCGAGGTGGTGCAGGATTTCCTACAGGTTTAAAGTGGTCATTTGCACCAAAAGAAGTTGGATCAAGACCACATTATTTGGTTATTAATGGTGATGAATCCGAACCAGGCACTTGTAAAGATAGAGATATTTTAAGATTTGAACCTCATAAATTAATAGAGGGTTGTCTAATAGCATCATACGCAGTTCAAGCACACGTCTGCTACATATATATTAGAGGAGAATATTTTGTTGATGGTCAAAAACTCCAAGCTGCAATTGATGAGGCTTATGAGAAAAAACTATTAGGAAAAAATGCAGCTGGAACTGGGTGGGATTTAGATATTTATATCCACTATGGAGCAGGAGCGTATATTTGTGGTGAAGAAACAGCATTACTTGAAAGTTTAGAGGGTAAAAAAGGTCAACCAAGATTAAAACCACCTTTCCCAGCTTTGATTGGTTTATATGGATGCCCAACTATAATTAATAATGTTGAAACGATTGCTGTGGTGCCAACTATTCTAAGAAGAGGAGCGAAATGGTTTGCTTCTTTAGGAAGAGAAAAAAATACAGGTACTAAAATATTCTGTATTTCTGGAAATGTTAATAATCCGTGTAATGTAGAAGAGGAAATGAGTATTCCTCTAAAAGAATTAATAGAAGTTCACGCTGGTGGAGTGATTGGTGGATGGGATAATTTACAAGCTGTAATACCTGGTGGATCTTCTATGCCTCTAATTCCAAAAGATAGATGCGAAACATTAAAGATGGATTTTGATGCGTGTGTCGAAGAAAAAAGTGGATTAGGAACAGCAGGAATAGTGGTTATCAATAAAGATCAAGACATTATTAAATGTATGGCGAGAATTGCTAGATTTTACAAACATGAAAGTTGTGGACAATGTACACCTTGCAGAGAAGGTTCTGGATGGATGTGGCGAATGCTAGAGCGTATGGCAAAAGGCGATGCAACTAAAGATGAAGTTGACATGTTAGGAGATGTAACAACCCAAATCGCTGGTCATACAATTTGTGCGTTTGGAGAAGGTTCTTCATGGCCAGTTCAAGGTTTGTTAAGACATTTTAAAAAAGAAATTCAAGAAAGAAACAATTTGGACCCAATTGTTCAGAAAAAAAATAATATACCTTATTTGGTTGATCAACATTTATTAGATAAAAAAAATGCTTAAATTAAAAGTAAATGACATTGATGTAGAAGTTGAAGAAGGACTAACAGTTCTTCAAGCCTGTGAACAAGCAGGAGTTGAGATACCTAGATTTTGTTATCATGAAAAATTATCTATAGCTGGAAATTGTAGAATGTGTTTGGTGGAAATGGAGAAATCACCGAAACCTATTGCTTCATGTGCAATGCCTGCTGCCGAAGGAATGAACATTAAAACAAACACAAGTTTAGTTGAAAAGGCTAGAAAAGGTGTAATGGAATTTTTACTAGCAAATCACCCTTTAGATTGTCCTGTATGTGACCAAGGTGGTGAGTGTGATCTGCAAGATCAATCAATGTTTTATGGGGTAGACAAATCAAGATTCAAAGAAAATAAAAGAGCAGTTCCTGAAAAAAATATGGGACCATTAATCAAAACTCAAATGACAAGATGTATACATTGTACAAGATGTGTGCGATTTGCTACTGAAGTTGCAGGCGTTCCAGAACTTGGTGCTATAGGTAGAGGTGAGGATATGCAAATTACAACATATCTTGAGCAATCAATGCAATCAGAATTATCTGCCAATGTAGTTGATTTATGTCCTGTTGGAGCTTTGACATCAAAACCTTATGTTTTTGAAGCGAGACCATGGGAATTAAAAAAGACTGAAACAATTGATGTTATGGATGCAATCGGTTCAAATATTAGAGTTGATACATACGATTGGGAAGTAAAAAGAGTTCTCCCAATAATAAATGAAGATATTAATGAAGAATGGATTTCAGATAAAACTAGATATGCGTGTGATGGTTTACTTCATCAAAGATTGGATACCCCATATATTAAATACAATGGTAAATTTGAGAAAGCTTCATGGCAAGAAGTTTATAAAATAATAAAATCTAAATTAGAAAATACATCAAAAGAAAAAGTATCTGGTTTTGTTGGAGATTTAACAAACATGGAAACTGCTTACATTTTTAAAGAATTTTTTGAGAGAACAGTTGAAACTGATAATTATGAATCAAGATCAGATAATAGATATATTAATATTTCAAAAAGAGAAAATTATTTGTTTAATTCCTCAATTAACGGAATTGAAGATGCAGATTTAATTTTATTGTTGGGAGCCAATCCTAGATACGAAGCCACAATCTTAAATGCAAGAATAAGAAAATCTTATCTAAATAATAATACAAAAATTGTATCATTAAATGACTGTGGGGATCTAACTTATCCTTATGAAAGTTTAGATGGACAAACTAAAACAATTAAAGAAATTATAGATGACACACATAAACTTTCAAAAGAGATAGAAAGTGCAAAAAAACCAATGATAATAATTGGAGAGTCCTTACTAAGATTAGAAAATGCACAATATTTGTTTAATAATTTAAAAGATTTTTTGAATAAAAAAAACAAGTTCTCAGAAGATTGGAATCCTTTGAATGTTTTATCATGTGATGCAGCAACTGTAGGAAATTTAGATTTAGGAGTATTAAATAATAAAAAAAATTTAATAGAAGATTTAAAATCAAATAAATTTGAAATAGTGTTTTTAATAGGTCAGGATAATTTAAATTTTGCTAAAAAAAATGAATTTGTTATTTATCAAGGAAGCCATGGTAACAAAGGGGCAGAGTGTGCAGATATAATTTTACCTGGCTCAGCTTACACAGAACAAGACGGTTATTATACAAATTTAGAGGGAAAAATTCAAAAGGCATTTAAGGCCTCTTATCCTCCTGGAGATGCAAAAGAAGATTGGCAGATAATAAATGAACTAGCTGAATTCATGAATAATAGAAAATTGTTTAACGATAAAGAAGAGCTAGATAGCAGCATGTTAAATTATTTGAAATTGCAAAGTGAAAAACAAACTGAACAAAATAATAACAACTCGAATTATGATTTTAATAATGAAAATTTAAAAATTGAAATTAAAGATTATTATTTTTCTAATGTTGTTGCTAAATCATCAAAAACAATGATTGAGTGCAATAATGCAAAAACGAATTTAAAATCAACAGGCACAGAAGGTTAAGATGGAATATTTGAATATAGTCTTTCAAGAGGTATACAAAATTCTATTTTTGTTAGTTCCAGTTTTGGTTTCTGTAGCTATGATTGTTTGGCTAGATAGAAGAGTTTGGGCTTTTGTTCAAAAAAGACAAGGACCAAATGTAGTGGGACCATTTGGATTACTTCAATCATTAGCTGATGCTTTGAAATATATTTTTAAAGAAATAATCATTCCATCAAGCTCTAACAAAGTAATCTTTATTTTAGCACCTATTGTTACTATGACATTAGCTTTGATTGCGTGGGCTGTTATACCATTTAGCGCAACCCAGGTTTTAGCAGATATTAATGTCGGTATACTTTATCTATTTGCTGTTTCATCCCTAGGTGTTTATGGAATAATTATGGGAGGATGGGCTTCAAACTCTAAATATCCTTTCTTAGGTGCAATTAGATCTGCGGCTCAAATGGTATCATATGAAGTTTCAATTGGGGTTATTATTATCAATGTATTGTTGTGCGTAGGCTCATTGAATTTGAATGACATCGTAATTGCTCAACAAAATCTATGGTTTGTAATTCCGTTATTTCCAATGTTTGTAATATTTTTTATCTCTGCTTTAGCTGAAACTAATAGACCACCTTTTGATTTACCTGAAGCTGAAGCAGAATTAGTTGCTGGATACCAGACAGAATATTCAGGAATGATGTATGCAATGTTTTGGTTAGGTGAGTATGCAAACATCTTATTGATGTGTGCTATGGGAGCTATATTATTTTTAGGTGGTTGGTTATCTCCAATAGATATTTATCCATTTACCTTAGTTCCAGGTGCAATTTGGTTAATTTTAAAAATTTTACTTTTATTTTTCTTATTTGCTTTAGTAAAAGCAATTGTACCAAGATATAGATATGACCAATTAATGAGATTAGGTTGGAAAGTATTTCTTCCTTTGTCATTAACTTGGGTTGTTTTAACAGCAAGTTATTTATTTTACTTTAACCTTTTACCAACAAACTAATTATGAATTTATCTAGATTTTTCAAAACTATTTTCATGGTTGATTTTGTAGGCGGTTTGTTCATTGCAATAAAAGAATTATTTAAACCAAAAAAAACAATCAATTATCCTTTTGAAAAAGGAAAAATTAGCCCAAGATTTAGAGGTGAGCACGCTTTAAGAAGATATCCAAATGGAGAAGAAAGATGTATAGCATGCAAACTTTGTGAAGCTGCATGTCCAGCTCAAGCAATTACAATTGAATCTGCTCAAAGAGAAGATGGCAGTAGAAAAACTACTCGTTATGACATTGATATGATGAAATGCATTTATTGTGGTCTATGTGAAGAAGCTTGCCCTGTTGATGCTATAGTCCAAGGTCCAAATTTTGAATTTTCGACTGAGACAAGAGAAGAATTATATTACACAAAAGAGAAATTATTAGATAACGGTGACAGATGGGAGAATATTCTAGACGCTAATATTAAAGCGGATAGTTCACATAGATAAATGATTGCTCACGCTATTTTCTTCTACACTTTTTCTATAATTGCGGTTGTGTCTGCAATAATGGTTACAGTATCAAAAAATACTGTTCATTCAGTTTTCTTTTTAATATTAGATTTTATCAGTATTTCTTGTCTATTTATTATGATTGGTGCCGAGTTTTTAGGTATGATAATGTTAATTGTTTACGTTGGAGCAGTAGCAGTTTTATTTCTTTTTGTTGTAATGATGCTAAATGTTGCTCAACAAAAAAATCAATGGTTTGCCTCTGCTGCTAGCTCAAAACATATTCCTGTTGGATTAATTATTAGTACAATCATTTTCTTTGAACTAATTATTGTAATTGGCGGATGGAAATATAAACCAGAAATTTTTGATATTAACAATTCATCAAAAGTTTCAGACTTAAGTAACACGCACTCATTAGGTCAAGTATTATACACTGATTACATACATATATTTCAAATTAGTGGTATGATTTTGTTAGTTGCGATGGTTGGGGCAATCGTTCTCACTTTTAGACAAAGATCAAATGTCAAAAGACAAAGTTATATAAAACAAATTTCTCGTGAAAGAGCAGAAGGAGTAAGTGTTGTAGAAGTTGCTTCTAACAAAGGAGTTAAAATAGATGACTGAGATTGGTTTAGGACACTATTTAACTTTAGGTGCTGTCATTTTTTCAATTGGAGTTATTGGAATTTTTCTTAATAGAAAAAATATTATTGTTATATTGATGAGTATTGAGTTGATTTTATTAGCTGTAAACATCAACTTAGTTGCTTTTTCAATTTTTCTTGGAGATTTAGCTGGTCAAGTATTTACCTTATTTATTTTAACTGTAGCAGCTGCAGAAGCTGCGATTGGTTTAGCTATAATCGTTGTTTACTATAGAAACTCTGGAACTATCAGAGTTGAAGAAATTGATGAGTTGAAAGGATAATAATGGAACTTTCAATTTTATTTCTTCCATTAATAGCATCAATTATTTCAGGCTTTTTTGGACGTTACATTGGTGATAGAAATTCTGAAATAGTAACTAGTGCATTAGTTTCTATATCTGCAATTTTATCAATAATTGTTTTATATCAGGTAATCATTAATCAATATGAAGAAAATATTGTTATAGCAACTTGGATTAATTCAGGTTCACTTGATGTTAATTGGTCAATGTTAATTGATCCTCTATCAGCGGTAATGTTAGTAGTTGTAACTTCTGTATCTGCTTTAGTGCATATTTATTCAATTGGTTACATGTCCCACGATCCACATAAACCAAGATTTATGGCTTACCTGTCATTATTTACATTTGCAATGTTAATGCTTGTAACGTCAGATAATTTTATTCAACTATTTTTTGGTTGGGAGGGAGTTGGACTTTGCTCATATTTTTTAATTGGTTTTTGGTTTAAAAAAGAGAGTGCTAATGCAGCTGCAATCAAAGCTTTTGTTGTTAATAGAGTAGGTGACTTTGGTTTTGCATTAGGTATTTTTTTAGTCTTTTATTTGTTTGGGACTGTCAATTATGATGAAGTTTTCCAGCAAATTCCAACTGTGGTAGATAAAAATTTATCCTTCTTAGGTTTTGAAGTTAAAGCGATAGATTTGGTTTGTTTATTGTTATTTATCGGAGCTATGGGTAAATCAGCTCAAATTTTACTTCATACTTGGCTACCAGATGCAATGGAAGGACCAACACCAGTTTCTGCTCTAATTCATGCTGCAACAATGGTAACTGCAGGCGTGTTTTTAGTTGTTAGATGCTCACCTATATATGAATTTTCTCCAGTAATTTTAAATTTGATTACTGTAGTTGGAATGACAACAGCTTTTTTTGCTGCAACGGTTGCTTTGGTTCAAACAGATATTAAAAAAATAATTGCCTATTCAACTTGTAGTCAGTTAGGTTACATGTTTTTCGCAGCAGGTGTAGGAGCTTACAATGTTGCTATGTTTCATTTATTTACGCATGCATTTTTTAAAGCTTTATTATTTTTAGGATCAGGATCAGTAATCCATGCTTTTAAAGATGAGCAAAATATTAATAACATGGGAGGTGTATGGAGAAAATTACCTTACACTTATGCTTTAATGATTATAGGAACTCTTGCATTGACAGGTTTTCCTTTCTTATCAGGCTTTTATTCAAAAGACGCAATTATTGAATTTGCATATTTAAAAGGAAATACAACAGGTTATTATGCAGCTGGTATTGGTATAGTTACTGCATTTTTAACGTCAGTTTATTCTTGGAGACTAATATTTAAAACATTTCATGGTGAATATAATAATAAAGAGATTAAAATTGAGGAAACGCACGAGTCACCTTTGGTAATGCTTGTTCCTTTATTTGTGCTTTCTATTGGTGCAATTTTTGCAGGTGCGTTATTTAAAGATTTGTTTATTGGACATGGTGGTGAAAATTACTTTTGGTCAGAATCAATCAAATTTTTAGAACCTCTAAGCACAGATCATCCACCAACATGGTTTTTACTTTTAACACCTAGCTTGGTTATTCTATCAATACCTATTGCTTATTACTTATTTGTTAAGAACAAAGAATTGCCAAATGAAATAGCTTCAATGAACAAACCTTTGTACAATTTCCTTGTCAATAAATGGTACTTCGATGAGTTGTATGAAGTTATTTTTATTAAATCATCGAAAAAACTAGGGACATTTTTATGGAAAGTTTGTGATGGAATTATAATAGATGGATTTGGTCCTGATGGAATTTCTTCTTTTATAAAAAAATGTTCAATTAAAGCAAATAAATTTCAAAGTGGTTTTATCTATCAATATGCTTTTGTAATGTTGTTAGGTTTTTCTGCTTTATTAACCTTCTTGATAGTTAAATAATGAGCTTTCCAATTTTATCATCTTTAATCTTGTTACCTTCTATAGGAGCTCTTTTTCTTTTTTTTACAAAAGATAAAGATGGAAATAATTCAACAGCTAAATATGTAGCTTTATTTACAAGTATAGTTAATTTTTTAATTTCTATTTATTTGTGGATATCATTTGACCAAAGTATATCTGATTTTCAATTTGTTGAAGACAGAACATGGATTGAAGGATTTATTAATTATAAAGTGGGTGTCGATGGAATTTCGATATTATTTATAATCTTAACAACTTTTATAACTCCACTTTGTATTATTTCAGTTAACAATTCAGTAAAAAATAGATTAAGAGATTTTTTAATTGCAATTTTAATCATGGAAAGTTTCATGATTGGTGTGTTTTGTGCACTTGATTTAGTTGTTTTTTATTTATTTTTTGAGGCTGGATTAATTCCAATGTTTTTAATTATTGGTATTTGGGGTGGTCCAAAACGTGTTTATTCAGCATTTAAATTTTTTCTATATACTTTGCTTGGATCAGTGTTGATGCTTGTTGCGATCATTTCAATATACTGGATATCAGGCACAACAGATGTAGTTAAACTTTATGAAATTGGAATTGACGCTAAATACCAAAATTTATTGTGGTTAGCTTTCTTTAGTTCTTTTGCAGTAAAAACACCTATGTGGCCTGTTCACACTTGGTTACCAGATGCTCATGTTGAAGCTCCTACAGCCGGTTCAGTTTTATTAGCTGCTATACTATTAAAAATGGCAGGATATGGTTTTATTAGGTTTTCACTTGGGTTATTTCCAGTAGCTTCGGAAGTATTCACACCTCTTATTTATACTTTAAGTGTTATAGCAATAATTTTTACATCCTTTATCGCTTTAATGCAGGAAGATATGAAAAAGTTAATTGCATACTCGTCTGTTGCACATATGGGTTTTGTAACTTTAGGTATTTTTACACTTAAACAACAAGGTATAGAGGGAAGTATAATTCAGATGATTAGTCATGGATTAGTGTCTGCAGCTCTATTTTTATGTGTTGGTGTTGTTTATGACCGTATGCATTCAAGGATGATAAATTCTTATGGTGGAATAGTCGCTATAATACCAAAGTATTCGATTTTATTTATGTTATTCACATTAGCTGCTTTAGGATTACCTGGAACAAGTGGTTTTATCGGTGAATTTTTAATTTTAATGGGTGCCTTTAAGGATAATTTTTTAGTAGCTGTATTGGCAAGTCTAGGAGTTATTTTAGGGGCTGCTTATATGCTTTGGTTGTATAAAAGAGTTGTTTTTG
This sequence comes from uncultured Pelagibacteraceae bacterium, assembly GCA_902546145.1. Lineage (GTDB taxonomy): Bacteria > Pseudomonadota > Alphaproteobacteria > Pelagibacterales > Pelagibacteraceae > Pelagibacter. The sequence goes on from CACCIT010000013.1 coordinate 12,256, forward strand.
GAAAATTAGTTAATGAAGATTTAAAGAAAATGTTGGATTTAAATAAATCAGAATATTTAATTTTAACATGCTTAGCTATTCCAACTTTATTTTTTGGTTTTTATCCAGATCCTTTGATTAATACGATTGAGGTTTCAGTTTCAGATTTAATAAATATGCATAATATTAATTTAGCGAGCAAATGATATGGAAAATTTAAATTTAGTTTTACCTGAAATTTTTATCTCATTATCAATAATGTTTTTACTTGTATTGGGAGTGTTTAAAAAAAATAGCTCAGGCATTACTTTTAACTTGTCTTTATTTGTATTTTTAATTGCTGCTATAATAGCTATTAACGAAACTTTCTCTGTGAATAGAGAAACTTTGTTTAATGGTAGTGTTGTAATAGATAAGATGTCTTCATTTATGAAGATAATAACATTGCTAGGTGGTTTTCTAGTATTAGTTATCTCTTCTAGTTATTTAAAAATATTTAAAATTTTTAATATTGAATATCCAGTTTTAATTTTGAGTTCTGTACTGGGAATGATGGTCATGATTAGTTCTAATGATCTAATTGTGTTTTATATGGGTCTAGAGTTACAATCATTAGCTTTATACGTTTTGGCAACTTATAATAGAGATCAATTAAAATCATCTGAAGCGGGTTTAAAATATTTTGTATTAAGTGCATTATCATCAGGATTATTACTTTATGGATGTTCTTTGATTTATGGTTTTTCAGGATCTACAAACTTTGATGTGATTTCCACACAACTTAATTCAAATGAGTATGTGCTGACTTTTGGGATAGTTTTTATTTTAGTAGGTCTAGCATTTAAAATTTCAGCAGTGCCATTCCATATGTGGGCACCAGATGTATACGAGGGATCCCCAACTACAGTTACTTTATTTTTCACGATGGTACCAAAAATTGCTGCGTTAACTGTATTTATCAGATTTTTATATGTTCCATTTTTAAACCTAATTGATCAATGGCAAATGATAATTGTATTTTTATCTATTGCCTCAATGCTTTTTGGAGCAATTGCAGCAATTGGACAAACAAACATTAAAAGACTAGTTGCTTATAGCTCTATTGGACACATAGGCTATACATTGGCTGGCCTTGCCACTGCTTCTAATGAAGGAATTCAAAGTTCAATAATTTATATTTCAATTTATGTTGTAATGAATTTGGCCCTATTTTCTTGTTTGCTAATGCTTAGAAGAAATAATCAATATTACGAAGATATTGATGACTTATCTGGTTTATCGAAAAATCATCCATTATTATCACTTTCTTTACTTGTAATATTATTTTCATTGGCAGGGATACCACCATTAGCAGGATTTTTTGCTAAGTTTTATGTTTTTAAAGCAGTTTTAGAACAATCAATGTACTTTTTAGCTATTGTTGGATTGTTATCTACTGTTGTTGCGGCTTTCTATTACTTAAGAATAATCAAGATTATGTACTTTGATAAAGAAAAAGATAAATATGATACAGATCATAGTTTATGGTTAAAATTTTCATTAACTTTTTCTACAATATTAATTCTTTTATACTTCATATTCCCAAGTCAATTAATTGAGGTAGTATCAAGAATTAATATTATTTAATGAAATTTAAGAAATTTAATTTTAAAATAATAAAAAGTACTAACGATACAGCTGCTAGAATAATAAAAAAAACTAACTTTAAATTTGGGATGGTTGTTGCTGAAAAACAATTTAATGGTCGAGGCCAGTACGGAAGAAAATGGATTTCATATAAAGGTAATTTATTTGTCTCTTTTTTTCATCCATTTGACGAAAATAAATTCTCAATAGAAAGAGTTACAAAGTTAAATTGTAATTTAGTTAAACAAACACTCTCTAAATATATAAAAAATAAAATTAACTTTAAAAAACCAAACGATTTATTAATTAATAAAAAAAAGATTAGTGGGATTTTACAAGAAATTATAACAAAATCAGATAAAAAAATTTTAATTACAGGAATAGGAATTAATGTAATAAAAAATCCAAATATTAAAAATTATCCAGCTACAAATTTATACAGAATAACAGGAAAAAAAATTAATAAATCTGAAATAGAAAAAAATTTAAAACTAGTTTTTGAAAATAGAATATCAAAAATGTATAAAATAAATTAATTAATATGTATATTTTAGGTGACATAGGAAATACCGACACTAAAATTTTTTTAGTTTCCAAAAAAAATAAAATTTTAAAAAGAATTACTTTTATTTCAAAAAAAATAAGTAATAACCAATTAAAAATCTTATTTAAAAAAAACAAAATTCAAATAAATAAAATTGAAAAAATATTGTTTTGTAGTGTTGTTCCAAACACTTTTAAAATTATAAAAAACTACTTTTCTAAAATCACTAAAGTTAAATGTAATGAAGTAAAAAATTTGAATTTAAAATCAATGATCAAAATTAAAGTTGATTACAAGCAGGTAGGCTCTGATAGAATTACAAATGCCATAAGTTTATTGGATAACAAAAATAATTATATAATTTTAGATTTTGGTACCGCTACAACATTTGATGTTTTAATAAAAAATACGTATATGGGGGGAATAATAGCTCCTGGAATTAAGTTGTCTCTTAACACTTTGTCAGACAGAGCTACTTTAATCCCAAAAATTGAGCTTAAACGTATGAAAAAAGTAATAGGTAGCAACACACTTTCTGCTGTTAGATCAGGTTTTTTTTGGGGTTATGCTGGTTTAATTGACAATATGATTAATTTAATTAAGAAAGAGACAAGAAAATCCTTCACAGTTGTATTGACAGGTGGATTTTCTGATTTATTTACAAGTTCAATAAAATCGAAAGTTAAACATAACCAAGATATTACAATTAAAGGTCTAATAAAGATTTCTGAGCAAATAAAATAATATGAAAGATGAATTGTTATTTTGTCCACTAGGTGGATCGGGTGAGATTGGTATGAACATGAATTTGTTTGGTTACGGTCAACCAAGCGACCATAAATGGATAATGGTAGACATTGGTGTAACTTTTGCCGATGACACTATACCAGGTGTTGATTTAATTTATCCCGATCCTGGATTTATTGTTGAAAGAAAAGATAACTTGTTGGGTATAGTTTTAACTCATGCACATGAGGATCACATTGGAGCAATCGCACATTTATGGCCAAAATTAAGATGTAAAATATTTGCTACTCCATTTACAGCAGTTTTGATTAGAGAGAAGTTTCGAGAAAAACAAATAGATATTACTAATGATTTACAAATTGTTGAATTAAATGGAACTGTTTCATTAGATCCATTTGAAATTGAATATATAACTTTAACTCATTCAATTTTAGAACCTAATGGCTTAAGAATAAAAACTCCAGCTGGTGTAATTTTACATACAGGAGATTGGAAAGTAGATCCCAATCCACTTATTGGTGCAAATATAAATGAGAAGAGATTAAAAGAAATTGGTGATGAAGGAGTATTAGCAATGATCTGTGACTCTACTAATGTTTTTAGTGCAGGCAAGTCTGGATCTGAACTTGATGTCAGAAAAAATATGTTAAATGTAATGTCGAGATTGAAAAAGAGAATTATAATTACTTCATTTGCATCTAATGTAGCAAGAATGGAGACAGCATTTTATTGTGCTGAGCAAACAGGAAGACAAATTTCACTAGTTGGAAGATCGATGCATCGTATTTACAAAGCTGCACGTCAATGTGGATATTTAAAAAATACAATTGAACCAATTGACCCTCGTGAAGCTAAAAATTTCTCAAGAGAAAAAATAGTTTATCTTTGCACAGGTAGCCAAGGAGAACCAATGGGAGCCATGATGAGAATTTCTAGTTATGTACACCCTGATGTTTTTATTGAAAAAGGTGATGCTGTGATATTTTCATCAAAAATTATACCTGGAAATGAAAAAAAACTTTATAAATTGCACAACCAACTTGTTAAAGATGGCATAGAAGTGATATCTGAAGAAACTGAATTTGTTCATGTTTCTGGTCATCCAAATAGAGAAGATTTAAAAGAAATGTATCAATGGGTTAAACCTAAATGTGTAATACCTGTACATGGTGAACATAGGCACATGATAGAACACATAAATTTTGCAAAAGAAATGCAAGTTCCATATCCTGTACAAGTAGAAAACGGTGATATAGTTAAGTTATATCCTGGTAATCAGCCTGAGGTTTATGACAAAGCTCCAAGTGGTCGATTATATTTAGATGGCAATGTAAGTGTTGATCCAGACTCACAGTCAATAAAAGATAGAAAAAATTTGAGTGCAAATGGATATCTTGAAGTAACTTTAATGATAACACCTAAAGGAAATATTCATAACAATCCTGTGCTTTCTTTTCGTGGTTTGCCTGTAGATGATAGAGAAGAATTTGTTTATGGACTAGAAGAAGAAATAGAAAAAACATCTAGGACATTTAAAATTGGAAGCAAGCAGCAAGAGCATAATTTAATTGATGCATTGAAAATTGCCTGTAGGAAATTTTCTAAGGAAAGAACGGGTAAAAAACCTTTCACTAATATTAACTTAGTCAGAATTTAATGAGTGTAACTGGTTTAGCAATTATCTATGTAATTATATGGTGGATAGTCTTCTTTGCTATACTTCCTATTGATGTAAACAGAGCAAAAACAGTAAAAATTGATGGTGAAGATCCAGGATCACCTGAAAACCCAAAAATGTTGAAAAAATTCTTGTATTGCACTGGTATAACAACTGTAATTTTTATCACTATTTATTTACTAATAAAATTTGAATATTTAAATTTAAGAAATATGATCAGTTAAGATGCTTTTATCAAATTCATTTATTCCGATATTAAAAAATAATCCTTCTGAAGCGAAAATTAAATCTCATCAATTAATGTTAAGAGTTGGTATGATCAAACAAGCTTCTGCAGGAATATATTCATGGTTACCTTTAGGCTTCAAGGTAATGAAAAAAATAGAACAAATTGTTAGAGAAGAGCAAAATAAAATTGGAGCTCAAGAAATATTAATGCCAACAATTCAATCGAGTGAGATATGGAAAGAAAGTGGTCGATATGATGATTATGGTGAGGAGATGCTTAGAATAACCGATCGTCAAAATAGAGAAATGCTTTATGGACCTACCAATGAAGAGCAAGTAACAGAAATTTTTAGATCTTCAATTAAATCATATAAATCATTACCTCAACTTATGTACCACATACAATGGAAATTTAGAGACGAAATAAGACCTAGATTTGGAATAATGAGGGGAAGAGAGTTTTATATGAAAGATGCTTATTCATTTGATGTATCAGATGAGGAAGCATTTTTTTCTTACAATAAATTTTTTCTTTCATATTTAAAAACTTTTAAAAGATTAGATCTTACCGCAATACCTATGGCTGCTGACACAGGTCCAATTGGAGGAAATTTATCGCATGAATTCATTATCCTAGCAGACACAGGTGAGAGTAAAATTTTTACTGACAAAAGAATTTTTGATTTAAACAGTGATGATACTCAATTAGAAAAATCCTCTTTAGAGAAAATGAGAAAAAAATATGAGCAATTTTATGCTGTGACGGATGAAAAGTTTAATAAAGATGAATTTGAAAAAATAGTTTCTAAAGAAAATCAATTAATCACAAAAGGTATTGAGGTAGGTCATATATTTTATTTTGGGGACAAATATTCAAAACCTATGAATGCATCAGTAGATTTGCCAGGAGGAAAAAAAGATTTTGTTAAAATGGGTTCTTATGGAATTGGTGTATCAAGGTTAGTTGGGGCCATAATAGAGGCAAAATATGATGAAAAAAATGAAATCATGAAATGGCCATTGTCTGTTGCTCCATATGATATTGCTTTAATACCGATGATAAATAAAAATGATAATTCAGCACTAGATAAGGCCAATAATATTAACAGTGAGTTATTAAAAAATAATATTGATGCTATTATTGATGACACTGATGAAAATTTTTCATCCAAAATCAAAAAAATGAATTTAATTGGGGCTCCGTACCAAATTATCATTGGAAAGAAAAGTGAAGGTGATTTATTAGAGTTCAAAGAAACAGGTGGTGAAACTCATAACTTACCTTTAAGCAAAATTATAGAAATTATAAATAAACAAAAAAATTCAATTTGATTTCTACTTTAGAAAAAGAAATTACTTTAAGATTTTTAAAAGCTAGAAAAAAAGATGGCTTTTTAAATGTCATTTCAATATTTTCCTTCATTGGAATAAGTCTAGGTGTTGCTGTTCTTATTATCGTTATGTCAGTAATGAATGGTTTTAGAACTGAATTAATCAATAAAATTGTAGGATTTAATTCACACGTTACTGTTAAACCTTATTCAAATTCAATAGATGAAGATAAAATAAATAATAAACTAAAGTCAATCTCTAAAAATATTATTTTTAGTAATTCAGGAGAGGCTATTATTCTTAAAAATAATAATACTAAAGGAATTGTGTTACGAGGCTATAAACATAATGATCTTTTAAATTTACAAGTACTAACAAATGAAAAATTAAAAGGCGACTTACGTCTAATTGATGAAAATTTTATATCAATTGGAAGCGAACTAAGTTTTTCTCTAAATCTTGAAATAGGAGATGAATTGACTTTAATGTCACCGTCTGGTGTTCAAACAATAATTGGTAGTATGCCGAAACAAAAAACTTTTATTGTTAATTCAATTTTTAATAGTGGTTTAGCAGAATTTGATAACAATATTGCATTTATTGAACTTAATGTTTTAGAAGAGTTCTTTGGATACGATCCCAACGAAAGAAATTTGGAAATTTATTTGAAAAATCCAAATAATATCGAGTCTCAAAAATTAATAGTAAAACAAATTTTTGATGATGAGTTTGTCTTTAGTTGGGCAGATACAAATAGTTCATTATTTTCAGCTCTTAAAGTTGAAAGGAATGTTATGTTTATTATTTTGTCATTAATAATAATTGTTGCTGCATTTAATATTATTTCAGGATTAACTATTTTAGTAAAAAACAAAACAAGAGATATTGCTATCTTAAAATCAATTGGAGTATTAAATAAATCAATAATTAAAATATTTTTTTTAGTTGGAGTAATAATAGGTACTTCTGCAACAATTTTTGGTATTTTTTTAGGTATAACTTTTTCTATTTATATTGAGAATTTTAGACAATTTTTAAGCTCAGTTTTCAATATAAGTTTATTTCCTGAAGAAATATATTTTTTAAGCAAGATGCCTTCCGAAATTAACCCTACATCAATAATTTTAATCTCAGTTTGCTCGATAATTATAACTATTTTAGTATCAATTTTTCCAGCATTTAAAGCATCTAGATTAGATCCGATCAAATCTTTAAAATATGAGTAAGTATTTAGAATTAAAAAATTTATATAAAAGTTTTGAAACCGAAAAAAAGATTAAAGTCTTAAAAGGATTGTCACAAAACTTTGAAAAAGGTAAAATTTATTCACTCATGGGTCCATCTGGTTCAGGTAAATCAACTTTGTTAAATTTAATTTCTTTAATAGACAGACCTTCTTCGGGTCAAATTATATTTAATGAAAATCCAATTAATTTTAACAGTACTGAAGAAAATGATATTTTTAGGTCACAAAAAATTGGTATTGTTTATCAACAAAACAATCTACTTCCAGATTTTACTGCTTTGGAAAATATTTATTTAGCATCACTTGCTAACAGCAATGACAAACAATTAGCAAATAAAAAGGCTAAAAGATTATTAAAAAAAATTGGTCTTTCTAATAGATCAAATCATTTTCCTTCTCAACTTTCAGGAGGAGAGGCTCAAAGAGTAGCTATAGCAAGGGCTATCGTAAATGATCCTGAAATAATCTTGGCAGATGAGCCAACAGGTAGTTTGGATATGAATACAGCAAAAGAAGTTTTTAAACTTTTATATAATCAAAAAAAATCAGATAGATTAATAATATTTGCAACTCACAATAGATTTTTTGCTGATAAGGCAGATTGCCTATTGGAGATGAGAGATGGTATTATAAAATCATTAAATGTCTGAGTCATTAAATCAAAACTTTAATCATTTAAAAGTCCATACACAATATTCTATATGTGAAGGCGCTGCCAAGATTGATGATTTACAAGAATATTGCAAATCAAACAAAATTAAATCTTTAGGTATAAGTGACACTTCTAATTTATGTGGAGCTTTAGAATTTGCAGAAAAAATTTCTAAATCAGGAACACAGCCAATTATTGGTACTCAAATTAATTTTAAACTAAATGATACAACTGGATTGTTACCTTTATTTGCCTTAAATGAAACAGGTTATAAAAACATTATTGAATTGTCCTCGAATTCATATTTAGAAAATGATGAATTAAGTGACCCTCATGTAAATTTTGATGAATTATTAAAAAGTTCTGATGGTGTTTCAGTTTTTTCAGGCACAGTTTTAGGTCTTTTTGGAAAATTATTTGATAAAGGAAAATTTACAGAAATAAACGAAATTTATTCAAAAATTAAAGAAGTTTTTGGAGATAGGTTTTATTTAGAAATTCAACGACACAACGACACTAATGAAAATGGGTTTGAAAAATTTAATCTAAAAAAGTCTGCAGAACTAGAAATACCAATAATTGCTACTAATGAAGTTTTTTATTTATCAAAAGATATGCATGAAGCACATGATGCTTTAATTTGTATTGGTAACAAAACCTATATTAATGAAAAAAATAGATTAAAATTAAGCGATCAACATTATTTAAAAACTAACTCTGAAATGACAGAGTTATTTGCTGATATACCAGAGGCATTAGAAAACAATTACAACTTTCCTTTAAGATGTAATTTTAGACCATTATTCTCCAATCCTATATTGCCAAACATTAGTACTGATAAAGATGGTAATGCAGATGATCTTTTAAATAAATATTCTTTAGAAGGACTGCGAGATAAATTTTTAAAAGTTTTTAATGTTAAAGATAGTGAACTTGAAAATGATAAAGATTTTCTTCTTTATAAAGAAAGACTAGATCATGAACTATCAATAATTATTAAAATGAAATATTCTAGTTATTTTTTAATTGTATCTGATTATATAAAATGGGCTAAACAAAATGATATACCAGTTGGTCCTGGTAGAGGATCAGGTGCTGGATCATTGGTAGCTTGGTGTTTATCAATTACTGATGTTGATCCAATCAAATACAATTTAATATTCGAGAGATTTTTAAATCCAGATCGAATTTCAATGCCTGATTTTGATATAGATTTTTGCGAGGATAAAAGAGACCTTGTTTTTGAATACTTAACTAAAAAATATAAAGATAGTGTCGCTCATATAATTACCTTTGGTAAACTTAAGGCACGAATGGTGATAAGAGACGTTGGTAGAGTTATGGGATTGCCCTATGGATTTATAGACAGTATATCAAAAATGATCCCTTTTGATCCTTCTAGACCTCAAAATTTAACCCAATGTATAGCTGGAGAACCAAGATTACAAAAGCTCATTAATGAGGATACCAGAGTTAAAAAATTAACAGAGCTATCATTAAAATTAGAAGGTCTAAATAGAAATGTTGCTACTCATGCTGCAGGTGTAGTGATTGCAGATAAAAAATTGACGGAAGTAGTGCCTTTATATAAAGATACTTCTGCAGATTTGCTTTTACCCTCAACACAGTTTGATATGTATTCAGCTGAAAATGCTGGTTTAATTAAATTTGATTTTTTAGGGTTAAAGACATTAACAG
>CACCIT010000014.1 GCA_902546145.1 uncultured Pelagibacteraceae bacterium
ATTCATCACTAAATGGTAGATTGAAAGTAAAAGATATTATTGCAGAGCCTATTACGCTTCACAATACTTCGATATCTAATTCTGAACTAAATAATTATGTCTACGATTTATTAGACTCTGTTGAAATGACTCAAAAATCAGCAGATAGATATCCACATGAATTTTCTGGTGGCCAAAGACAAAGAATTTCGATTGCAAGAGCTTTAGCAACTCAGCCAAGGCTCTTAGTTTGTGATGAACCCACATCTGCACTAGACGTTAGTATTCAAGCACAAATATTAAATTTGTTAAAAGATCTTCAAGAGCAATTAAATTTAACAATTTTATTTATTAGTCATGATTTACCGGTTGTAAGACAAATGTGTGATAGAATTGGAGTTCTAAAAGATGGTAAGTTATGTGAGGTTTCAAATACTGAGGATTTATTTTTAAAACCTACCCATGAATACACAAAGGAACTTTTACACTTGATGCCTAAAATTGAGTCTATTTATAATTAATTTTTGTATCACCTAAAATGGACGAAAAAATTTAGCTATTTATACTAATTATTTTGCAATCTCTCTTATAGATTGTATTATAGATTTTCCAAAAATTTTTATTATGAGCGACAAAGATAGAGTCTTTATATTTGATACAACTATGCGTGATGGCGAGCAATCACCTGGCGCATCAATGAGTTTGGAAGAAAAAATTCAGATTGCTCGAGTATTTGATGAATTGGGAATTGATATTATCGAAGCGGGTTTTCCTATAGCATCACCAGGAGATTTCGAGGCAGTTTCTGAAGTTAGTAAGATTTTAAAAAATTCTATTCCAGCAGGATTATCTAGGCATTCAGTAAAGGATATTGATAGAGCTTACGAAGCACTAAAACACGCACCTAGATTCAGAATACATACTTTTATTTCAACAAGTCCTCTACATATGAAACATAAATTAAATATGTCACCAGAAGATGTTTATGAGTCAATTGGTAAACATGTTTCTTATGCAAGAAAATTTACTGATGATGTTGAGTGGTCATGTGAAGATGGGACAAGAACAGATATGGATTATATGTGTAAAACAGTTGAGCTTGCAATTAAAAATGGAGCAACAACAATTAATATTCCTGATACTGTTGGTTATACAATACCTTCTGAGTTTACAACAATCATTGAAACGCTTTTAAACAAAGTTCCTAACATTGATAAAGCAATTTTATCTACTCATTGTCATAATGATTTAGGTTTAGCGGTAGCTAATTCTTTAGCTGGCGTTCAAGCAGGAGCAAGACAAATTGAATGTACTATAAATGGTTTAGGTGAGAGAGCAGGTAATGCTGCATTAGAAGAAGTTGTTATGGCAATTAAGACAAGACCAGACTTGATGCCTTACGAAACTGGAATTAACACAACTTTATTAAGCAAAGCATCAAAGATAGTTTCAAATGCAACTGGATTTCCAGTCCAATATAACAAAGCAATAGTTGGAAAAAATGCATTCGCTCATGAGGCAGGTATTCATCAAGACGGAATGTTAAAAAATAGACAGACTTATGAAATTATGACGCCAGAGAGTGTTGGAGTTAAACAAACTTCATTGGTAATGGGTAAACATTCCGGACGTCATGCTTTTAAAGATAAATTAAACAGTTTGGGTTATCCAGATTTAACAGATGATGTAGTAGGAAATGCATTTGCAAAGTTTAAGGTTTTAGCAGACAAGAAAAAACATGTTTATGATGAGGATATTATTGCATTAGTCGATGATAGTTTAATTGTTGATAATAAAGTTAGCGCAATTAACTTAAAATCATTAAAAGTATTTGCAGGTACAGGAGAACCTCAAAAAGCAGAAATGACTTTAGATGTATATGGAGATGTAAAACAAGCTACAGAAACTGGGGATGGACCGGTTGATGCAATATTTAAATGTATAAAAACTCTTTATCCTCATGATGTGAATTTACAGCTTTATCAAGTGCATGCGGTTACTGAAGGCACCGATGCTCAAGCAACAGTAAGTGTAAAAATTGAGGAGAATGGAAAAACAACTGTGGGTCAAGCAGCAGATACTGATACTTTAGTTGCTTCTGCAAATGCATACATAAATGCATTAAATAAAATGATAATTAAACGAGATAAAACAGCTCCAATGGAGCAAGAAAGTCAAAAGGTAAGGGGAATATAATGGGATTATTCGATAGTGTTAAAAAAGTTTGGAGCCAAGATATGGCAATTGATCTTGGAACAGCAAATACATTAGTGGTATTAAAAGGAAAAGGTGTTGTTCTTAATGAACCATCTGTTGTTGCAATTGTTGATCAAGGCGGAAAGAAAAATGTTTTAGCTGTTGGTGATGAAGCCAAAACAATGCTTGGAAGAACACCTGGAAATATCAGTGCTATCAGACCTTTAAGGGATGGTGTTATTGCAGATTTTATCGTTACAGAAGAGATGATCAAACACTTTATAAAAAAAGTTCATAAAGGAAGTACTTTTGCTAATCCTAGAATTTTAATATGTGTACCAACTGGTTCAACACCAGTTGAAAGAAAAGCAATTCAAGACAGCGCATTAGCTGCGGGAGCAAGAAGAGTTCAATTAATTGAAGAACCAATTGCTGCTGCTATTGGAGCTGGACTTCCAATTTCTGAAGCTACAGGTTCAATGATTGTTGATATAGGTGGTGGTACTAGTGAGATAGCAGTCATGTCTCTAGGTGGATTAGTTTATTCTAAATCTTTGAGGGTTGCAGGTGATGCAATGGATACAGCAATAGTTAATTATATGAGAAAAGAATACAATTTGCTTATCGGAGATACTACTGCTGAAAAAATTAAAAAGGAAATGGGTACAGCTGTTCCAACAGGAACTAACACTTACCCAGTAAAAGGTAGAGATTTAAGATCAGGTACTCCTAAAGAAGTAAATATTACCGAAGAAGATACTGCTGAAGCATTAAATGATATATTGAAAGAAATGGTTAGTGCAATCAAAGATGCTTTAGAAAATACTCCTCCTGAATTATCTGCAGATCTAGTAGATATGGGTCTTACTTTAACAGGTGGAGGAGCTTTATTAAAAAATATTGATAAAAGATTCTCAAAGGAAACAGGTTTACCAGTACATGTTGCTGATGATCCATTGTCTTGTGTTGCAGTTGGAACTGGTAAAGCTTTGGATCAAGAAGAAACTTTTTCTACTATGTTATCTGAATATTAAAAGATGGTAAAAGGCAGAGATGACTTTGTAATTGCCTTAAGATCAGTTTTTTTAAAAAAGAAAGATCAACAAAAGTTTTCACTTATAAGTCTAATCATTTTATCTACAATTATAATAATTTTAAGTAATTTTAACTTTAGACCAATTCAACTTGTTAAATTAGGAATTAACGAAGTAATTTATAGATCTTCTTACATTGTATCAGTTCCAGAAAATAAAATTAAAGAGGTAATATCTGAATTTAAATTACACTTTGATTTTTATAAAAATCATCAAAACCAATTAATTAAAATAGAAAACACAGATGAGATAAAAGTATTAAATAATATTTTAATTGCTGAAAATAAAAGACTTAGAGAGTTGATTGAAGAAAGCATAAATTCAGAAGATATATTTGCAAGAGTTTTAATTGATAGAGAAAGTCCATATTTAAAATCAATAGTCTTGAATAGAGGGACTAAAGACAATGTAAAAATGGGAATGGCAGTAATGGATCGAAACTATCTTGTAGGTCAGATTATTGAGGTAAATTATTCAAATTCCAGAGCTCTACTTCTGTCAGATTTAAACAGCAAAATACCAGTGGTAATTCAGCCTCCATTTCTACAAGCTGTAGTCTCTGGAACTGGGAAGGACCATGGAATAATAGAATATACCAAAGATGAGTACAAAGAAAATCAGATAGAAAATGAGGCAGTTGTGTATACCTCTGGTCTTGCTGGTATTTTCAAACCAGGTATTCCAGTTGGCAAAATAACAAACAATTCAGAGCAATTAAGTTTTTATTCTGATTTTGGACAATTAAGTTTTGTAAAGATTGTAGAATTTAAAATAGGAGAGGATCAATAATGGCTTCATTAAATAAAAGTACATTTTTTAGGTCACTTCTCTCATATTTGCCAATTATTCTTTTGTTTTTTTCAGTGTTTAATGAATTTGATTTTAATTATTTAAAATTAGATTATTTTTCATTTAACTTTATTTTCATTTTAATTTTTTTTTGGACTTTAAGAAATCCAGACCAGCTAGGATACTTTGCAATTTTTTTAGCAGGAATTATTAATGATGTAGTAATTGGTATTCCAATTGGAATAAGCAGTTTTTGTTACTTATTAATCTGTACTATTACGTCGTATATAAGACAAATTACATTAAGCCCTAAATTTATAAACGATTGGCTTTCATTTATTATTGCTGTTTTACTTATAAATTCAATTCAAGTAATAATTTTAGATTTAATATTTTTATATCAGGTAGATTATATGAGCTACTTGATAAACTCTGGTTTTACTTTTTTATTTTATCCATTATTTTTCATTTTATTTAACATTTTGAACAGCAAAATTTCACTTAAAAAGAATGATTAAAGGAAATTCAGGAATTAGAAAAACAGACGTAATTAATAGACGGATGTTTATTATTGGTGCTGCAAAAATAATAATTTTTACAGGAATTATAGCTAGACTTTTTTCTCTACAAGTTAATGAAAATAAAAAATACCTTACTCTTTCAGATAAAAATAGAATTAGAGAGTGGAAGTTGCCACCTATAAGAGGTGATATTGTAGATTATTTTGGCAATGTGATTGCTGGAAATTTAAAAGTATACCAACTTCATATTATTCCTGAACAAGTTGAAAACTTTAATTATTTGTTAACACGTTTAAAAACTCTACTCAATTTAAGTGATAAAAAAATAGAAAAAATTGTAAAATTAAAAAATAAATTAAAACCTTGGGAAAGTATTATTGTTTCTGAAAATTTATCCTGGAGTGATTTTTTAAAAATAAATAATTATTTATATGATTTAGTTGGTGTTAAACCAGTTATGACTATTTCAAGAAATTATCCTTTTAGTGAAACTTATACACATATTTTAGGGTATGTCAGTCAACCTAATGAAGAAGAAATTCTTGCTAATGAAACAGTTCAAGAAAGGTTTGTTCCAGGAATGAAAATTGGAAAATTAGGTTTAGAAAAAACTTTAGAGAACTACTTAATTGGTACAAACGCAATTCAAAGATATGAAGTAAACGCTTATGGCAAAAGAATTAATCAACTTGAGCATCAAAAAGGAAAACAAGGTTTAAGAGTAAGATTAACTGTTGATACTGAGGTTCAAAAAGCTTGTGGAAAACTTTTAAATGATCGTGCTGGATCTATAAGTGTAATGGATATTTATACGGGCGATATCATCGCAATGTACTCTTCTCCTTCTTATGACCCAAACAAATTTTTATTTGGTATCAGCAACGATGATTGGGCATTAATTAGAAACAATCCATTAAAACCGCTAGTAAATAAGACACTTGCAGGACTTTACTCTCCAGGATCTACAATTAAACCAATTGTAGCTTTATCAGCTTTAGAAAACAAAATTGTTGGTCCAAGTTTTAAAGTTAAATGCACTGGTAAGATGGAGCTCTATGGACAGACTTTTCA
The DNA here is from genome assembly GCA_902546145.1 of uncultured Pelagibacteraceae bacterium. Classification (GTDB taxonomy): domain Bacteria; phylum Pseudomonadota; class Alphaproteobacteria; order Pelagibacterales; family Pelagibacteraceae; genus Pelagibacter. The sequence goes on from CACCIT010000014.1 coordinate 5,651, forward strand.
CTGTTGGAAAGAAAAAGGTCATGGATTTGTAAGTTTAAAAAATGCAATGAAACAATCATGTGATACTTATTTTTATGAAGTTGCAAGATTACTAGGAGTAGATCGATTAAATATTACAGCTGAAAAATTTGGACTTGGTAAAAAAGTGTTAGGAGATTATTTTGATTTTGAGAAACCAGGTTTGTTTCCAAACACTAAATGGAAAAAAAATAATCTTGGAAAAGGTTGGGTTCTTGGTGAAACTTTAATAACTGGAATTGGTCAAGGTTACACTCAAACAACTCCACTTCAATTATGTCTTATGACAGCTCAGATTGCTAATGGAGGCTACTCTATTAAACCAAGAATTATTGTTGATAATAACCCTACGTCACTTGAAGAAACAAAAAGAAAATTAAAAGAAGAAACTTTGTATGCTGAAGAAAAAAAATTATTTGAGAATCCCAAAAATATAAAAATTGTCCAAGAGGCCATGTTTAGTTCAACTAATGAATTATACGGAACATCATACAAGTCTAGAATAGACGATCCAAAATATCAATTTGCTGGCAAAACTGGTACTGCGCAAGTTAAGAGAATTAGCATGCGAGAAAGAGAACTTGATCTTAAAATTGAGCAAATCCCTTATAAAGACCGAGATCACGCATTATTTGTTGCTTATGGTCCGTATATTAATCCAAGATACGCATTAAGTATTATAGTTGAGCACGGTGGTTCCGGAAGTAGGACTGCTGCACCAATAGCAAAAGAATTGTTCAAATTGATAATTGATAGAGACGAGCTAAGAAATAAACAAAAAAATTTTGAGGAAATAGAAATTTGATGTTTCAACACGATAGATTAAATAATGAACTTACTTTTTGGCAAAAGGTTAAAGAGTTAGATTATATTTTACTGATAAGTATATTTATTCTCTCAGTATTAAGTTTATTTATAATGTATTCAACAGATGGTGGAGAAATTCTTTTTCATACAAAAAGTCATTTTAGTAAATTAGTAGTTTTTTTTCCTTTAATGATTTTAATTGCATTCTTTAATATCAGATGGTGGCATAATTTATCATACTTGTTTTATATAGCTGTAATACTTTTACTTATTTATGTTTCTTTTTTTGGAATAAAATCATCAGGTTCAAGAAGATGGATGGATTTATATTTATTCAATTTACAGCCATCTGAGTTAATGAAAATTGCAATTATACTTTGCTTAGCAAAATATTACCACAGAGTTAAAATTGAAAATGTAAACTCAGTCATAAGTATCATGACAGTTATAACTATAATTTTAATACCAATTATTATGGTGCTCTCACAACCAGATTTAGGAACTTCAATTCTCATTGCATCAAGTGGATTAATTGTATTATGGCTGGGAGGCGTTAAGATAAAATATTTTATTTATTCTTTTATAGTTTTCTTAATATCACTACCTTTTGTAATTTCTTTCTTAAAGCCTTATCAAAAATTGAGAATATTGACTTTTTTAGACCCAGATAGAGATCCATTAGGTGCTGGTTATCAAATAATTCAGTCGAAAATAGCAATAGGTTCTGGTGGCTTAGAGGGCAAAGGTTTTTTAAAAGGCACACAAAGTTATTTGGATTTTTTACCTGAAAAACACACTGATTTTATATTCACTTTATTTTCTGAAGAGTTTGGATTTATAGGATCAGTAGGATTATTGGTTTTGTATTCAATTATCATTATCAGAATTTTGAGAATAGGTGCTATCTCAAGAAGCAATTTTTCAAGGTTATTCTGTTTTGGATTTGCTTTTGCAATATTCATTTATATTGTTGTAAATCTTTCGATGGTCTTGGGGTTATTGCCAATTGTCGGTTCTCCATTACCGATAATGTCCTATGGAGGTTCCTCTATGTTAGCAACTATGATCGGGTTTGGTATTGTTCTTAGCGCCAAGATAAATCATAAACAGATGATTGCTTAAAATATTTAATTTAATTAAGCATAATTTGTCACTATGAAACTTTAATTTTTTAATTGTATAACGTTCTTATGAATAAGAACATAAAGGTTGGAATAGTTGGTGCAGGTATCCAAGGTGTATCAAATGCATTGTTCCTTCAAAAAAAGGGATTTAATGTAACAATATTTGATAGAGATAATCCAGGAAGCCAAGCAGCCTCTTATGGAAATGCAGGACACTTTTCGCCTTATGCTTCACTTTCTTTAAATAGAACTGATGTCTTAGCCGATGTTCCGGCTATGTTGTTAAGTTCAACTGGTCCTCTAGCTTTAAAATGGAATTACGTTCCAAAAATGATTCCATGGTTCATGAAATTTATCATGAACACTACAAAAACTAAGATGATGCATACTGCAAAAAATATGCATCAAATTTTAGATTTAGCTCTACCGGCGTATGATGAATTATTTGACGAAATAGATCTTGAAGGATTAGTGGAAAACAAAGGAATACTTTATATCTGGAATGATCAAGATCTAAAAAGTAGGGAATTAGAAATAAGAGTTAGAGATGAATTGGGAGTAAAGCAGCAACTAGTTAATAAAGCTGAAATTCATGATTTAGAACCCCATATTAAACCTTTCTATCATGCTGGAGTTTACTATCCTTATGCAAGACATGCTCGAAATCCAAAAAGAATCCTTTTAAAATTATTTGATCTATTTTTACAAAAAGGTGGAAAGTTTAACAAAGTAAATATTAAAGATATAAAATTTGATTATGAAAAACCTATTTTTAAAACTGAAACACAAAGTTATGTTTTCGATAAAGCAGTAATTGCTTGCGGCGCTTTTTCTAAAAAATTGACTGATAATTTAGATGAACAAATTCCTCTAGATACTGAAAGAGGATATCATGTCCATTTTAAAAACTGTGATCATTTATTAAGCCGACCAGTAATATTTTCAAACCGTGGTTTTGGTATTACACCAATGGAACAGGGATTAAGAGTAGTTGGTACAGTTGAATTTGGTGGATTAGAAAATCCTTTGTCAAAATCTAGAGTTAAAAATTTAATTAACAATGCAAAATATATGCTTGGTGATTTACCCGAGCATGAGGATGAGTGGTTAGGATTTAGACCAACTTTACCAGACTTTTTACCTGTTATGGGGCCATCAAAAAATTATAAAAATGTTTATTATTGTTTTGGACATCATCATTTAGGATGGACTTTAGGCCCAATTTCTGGAAAGATTGTTTCAGGAATGATAGCGAACGAAAATACAAACTTAGATTTAAAACCATATAGCTCGCTTAGATTTAGTTAAGTGACTAAAGATAATAATTTTTTAGCTTATCTATATCTATTTTTGACTGTAACATTTTGGGCAGGAAATTTTGTAGTGGGTAAGCTTGCAAGTTTTTATGAAGTTCCACCATTTTCATTAAATTTTTATCGATGGTTTTTTGCTTGGTTAATTTTAGCACCTTTTACAATTCCTGAAATATTAGAGAAAAGAAACTACATAATCAGAAACTATAAGCTTTTTATTATATTAGGAGTTACCAGTATTACAGTATTTAATTCTATTGTTTATTATTCATTAAATTTTACTCAAGTGATCAGTGGAGTTTTAATGATCTCAACAATACCTGTTATGATAATGTTATTTTCATCAATTTTAAAAATTGAAAAGACAAACATTTTTCAAATTATAGGAGTAATATTTTCTTTTGCAGGTGTGATTATGATTATCACAAAAGCAAATATTCAGATCTTAAAGAATTTAGATTTTAATAAAGGGGATATAACAATGGTTATTGCAATGTTCTCTTGGGCTTTATATTCGACATTACTAAAAGGAAAAAAATATGAATTAACACAAATATCTTTACTCCAAGTGGTTATAACTTTTGGCTTAATATTTTTAATACCAGTTTATTTTATTGAATATCAAATAGGATTTAGGATTAACTTAGAGTTACCATTTATTTTAATTTTATCTTATGTAGTTTTGTTTCCAGGTTTGGCATCTTTCCTATTATGGATAAAAGGAATTTCAATGATAGGTGCTAATCGATCAGGAGTTTTTTTGCACTTAATGCCAATATTAAGCGCAATAATGGCGATGATTTTTTTTAGTGAAAAATTTATGTTTTATCATATTTTAGGCGCTTGTTTTATTGTAACAGGAATATTGTTATCAAATAAGAAAGTTAAAAATGCTTAAAGTTGCTATATTAGACGATTATCAAAACGTAGCACAACAATTTGTAGATTTAGAAAAATTGTCTGGAAAATATGAATTTAAAATTTTTAGTGAACCTTTTATAGATGAGGCAGATGCTATTGAACAATTAGCTGATTTTGAGGCTCTTTTAATAATGAGAGAAAGAACTCCAATTACAAAAAATCTTATTGATAATTTAAGTGATTTAAAATTTGTTATCACTAGTGGATTAAGAAATAGATCTATAGACCTAGAAGCTGCTAAAAAAAGAAAAATTATAGTTTGTGGAACAGACATTAATATTAATCCTACACCGGAACTTACCTGGGCATTAATTCTTGGATTAGCTAGAAACTTTAAAGAAGAGTTTGACAATATGTATCAAGGATATTGGCAAACTACTATTGGTGTTGAACTAAAAGGAAAAATATTAGGATTAATTGGATTAGGGAGAGTAGGAAGTGAAGTTGCAAAAATTGGAAAAGCTTTTGGAATGCAAGTTATGGCTTGGAGTGAAAATTTAAGTTTAGATAAATGCAAAGAGCTAGATGTATTACCATGTAGCAAAGATGATTTAATTAAAAACTCAGACGTGTTATCTATTCATGTGCAAGGTGGAGAGAGATATAAAGATTGTATAACATTGAAAGAGTTGGACAATATGAAGAAGACAGCTTTTTTAATTAATACTTCGAGAGGTCCAATAGTTAATGAAGATGATTTGATTATAGCATTATCTACGAATGTAATTGCTGGAGCTGGAATTGATGTTTATGAAAAAGAACCTTTACCTGAAAATAATAAATTAAGATTTTTACCCAACGCTCTGTTAACTCCACATATAGGATACGTAACAGCAGAAAATTACAGCATTTTTTACAATCAAATGATTGAGGGATTGGAGGCTTGTGTTAATGGAAAGCCAATTAGAGTTTTAGAGTAACCATGGAGTTACCGGTCGTAAATCATGAAGATTATTTTGCAAAAATTGGAGATGATCATAAATTTCCAATAAATAAATTTAGTAAACTTGCAAATTACTTAATAAAAAAAAAAGTAGTCAAAAAGTTTCATAAACCATATCCATGTTCATCTGAAACATTAAAGTTTGCTCACTCTGAAAAATATATAAGTGATATCAAAAATAAAACTTTAGAAAAAGATGGTGTTAAAAAAATAGGTTTTCCTTTGGTAGACAGTGTTGTTAAGAGATCTTTAGTTGCAACAGGAGGAACTGTCTTGGCATCAAAACTTGCTATAAATTATGGAATTTCTTGTAATACGGCTGGAGGGAGCCACCGCGCTAATTACTATGGTGGTGCTGGTTACTGTGTATTTAATGATGTAGCAGTTGCAGCTCATTATTTACTTAACAGGGGCCTAGCAAATAAAATTTTAATTATAGATCTTGATGTTCATCAAGGAAATGGAAATTCAGATATTTTTAAAGAAAATAGAAATGTTTTTACATTTAGCATGCATTCAAAAACTAATTATCCTGCAAAAAAATCTATTAGTGATTTAGATGTAGAGCTAGAAGACAACACAGAGGATGATACTTACATCAAAACTTTAAAGCACTATTTAACCGAGTTAAATCAAGAAAATTTTGATTTTGTATTTTATATTGCTGGAGTAGACATTCATTTTAATGATCGACTAGGAAAATTAAAAATTTCTGATCAAGGTGTAAAGTTGAGAGATGAGCTTGTGATAGAAAATTTTTATGCAAAAAGAATACCTTTTTGTGGAGTTTTAGGAGGAGGATACAATAAAGATTTTGAAAAATTAGTAGAATTGCACTCTATACTGCATCAAACTTGTGCTAAATATATTTAAATGACAAAAAAAATTAATCCAAACTTGACAGCAGAACAAAAATTAATTTTGTTTGAGGAAGGCACAGAACTTGCTGGATCAAGTGAACTTAATAATGAAAAAAGAGAAGGAAGTTTTCATTGTGCAAATTGTGGTGAGAAGTTATTTGATTCAAATACTAAATATGAAAGTGGATCTGGTTGGCCATCTTTTTATGAATCTTTACCAGATGTTTTTGAAACAAAAACAGATTATCATTTAGGTTATGGAAGAACAGAGTATCATTGTAAAAAATGTGGTGGTCACCACGGACATATATTCGATGATGGTCCAGAGCCAACTGGAAAAAGATATTGCAATAATGGTGTCTGTTTAGTTTTTAAACCAAAAGCTTAAAAATAATTTTAATTTTTTAACAAATCTTGAAGTTTATTTTCTTTTTCTAGGGCCCTTACTTCATCATAGCCACCTATATGCTGCTCATCAAAAAAAATTTGTGGAATTGTTCTTTTTCCATTTGCTTTTTTAATCATTTCATCCATTGCACCTTCAACTTTTGAAATATCAATTTCATTATATGGAGCATTGTTTCTTGTTAATAATCTTTTTGCAGCCTCACAATAGTTACATAGGGGGCCAGTATACATGGTAATTTTTTTCATAACTTATAGATAGTCACCTTTTTTAATTTTACTAGTGATTTCTTTTCTAGAATATTCAAATTTTTTTCTATGTTTGATACTTTTTTGATTTACTCTTTTTCTCCACAATCTAAATGATGATGGTTTTAAAGATCTTCTCATAATTTTAATTACATCAGATTCTCGCTTCCCCGTTTTTTTCTCAATTTCTTCAAAAGTAATTCTGTCTGCCCATGCCGCCCAAATTACCCAGTCTGGGTCATCAATACTGGGTTCAGGATTTTTAACTTTAGTTACTGGGGTGTAGCCTTTTTTTTTCATAAATCCTTTATATTTGAAAAAAAAATTTAATGCATTTTTTTTACCCTCTGATATTATGATTTAGATAGTCCTTCTTAGCCATCTTTAGCTCCCGGTTTTTAAGGACTATCTTCTCTAAAAATATGCTTCCTTTAGAATTCATACTTTATTTACAGATTATCATTTTTTTATTCATTACTCCCGGCACTCCTAGAATAGTTATAATTTCTTACTCAATGAATTATGGTGTAGGGAAATGTGTTTGGTCAGCGCTTGGAGATGTTACTGCAAATTTAATTCAAGCTACTTTGGTAATTTTTGTAATAGGTTCTTTTTTTTCAGAAAATTCATTAATTCTTAATATTTTTAAATGGATTGGAGTTCTTTACATTTTATATCTTGCTTATGATATTTATAAGTCTCGTCCAAAAAATTTAAAAGATAAGGAAGAAGTCACAAAAAGTAATTTATCTTTTTTTAGAGATGGATTTTTAGTTGCAGGAACCAGTCCTAAAGCTTGGATGTTTTTTCCTTTTATATTTCCACAATTTATTGATTTTAGTTCCAATCTTTTAGCTCAATTTATAATTTTAATAACAACTTACGTTGTGTTAGATTTTTTATCTCTGATTGGTTATGCAATACTTGCACAAAAATTGATTAAATGGATTACTGCAAATCCGAAAACTATTAATACAATTTCAGCGAGTGTTTTAGTCATTATTGCTGGAATTATTGTTATTACACAACATTATTAAACTCATACTAAGTCTTTATTCCTACTTGCATTGTGTGAAAATTGTTTATTTAATTAGTCATTAATTAATTAATTAAAGGGGAAATAAAATGAAGTTAAATAAAATAATTTTAAGTTTTGTTTCTGCATTAGTAATTTTATTTTCAACTTCTGTTGCATCTTTTGCAAAAGTAGTTGGTGACAAAATTATTTTAGGTGCTGCAATTTCCTTAACTGGTAAGTACTCATCAAATGGTGTTCATACTCAAAATGGTTATAACATGGCCGTTGACAGAATTAATAGCATGGGTGGTGTAAAAGTTGGTGGAAAAACTTATAAGTTTGACATTATCTATTACGATGATGAATCAAACCCTAAGAGAGCTGCACAGCTTGCAGAAAGATTAATTTCACAAGATGGTGTTGAGTTTATGCTTGGCCCATACAGTTCAGGTCTTACAAAAGCTATTGCACCTGTAACTGAAAAATATGGTGTTCCAATGGTTGAGGCAAATGGTGCATCTAGATCTTTGTTTACTAAAGGTTACAAATATCTATTTGCGGTATTAGCTCCGGCAAACTTATATCTTGATGTAGCAATTGAAACAGCAGTTGAGCTAAATGGTGGAAAACCAGTAAGAATTGCTCAAGCATTTGAACAAGATGCTTTTTCACAAGATGTTAGATTAGGTATTTTAGATGCTGCAGAAAGAACTGGTTCTAAGATCATTATAGATGACAAATTGCCTAAAGAGTTAAATGATATGGCTGCAACTTTGGTTAAGGTAAAACAAATGAAACCAGATGTTCTTGTTGTATCAGGTCATACTAAAGGTGCATTGACTGCAATCAGACAAATTGCTGAGATGAAAGTTGATGTTCCAATGTTGGCTATGACTCACTGTGATGCTGCGAAATTATCAAAACAACATGGTAAAAACTCTCAGTATGCGCTTTGTGCTTCTCAATGGCATAAATCTCTAACTTATAAAGATGATTTCTTTAAAGATGGAATGACTTATGCTGCAGACTTTGAGAAAGAGTTTGGATATGATCCGCCATACCAATCTGCGGAATCTTCAGCTGCATTATTGGTATTCAAAGATGCATTTGAAAGAGCTAATTCTTTCGATCAAAAGAAAGTAAGAGATGCTCTTGCGGCTACTAACATGCAAACATTCTATGGAAATATTAAATTTGCACCTGGCGGTCAAAACGTTGATAAGCCAATGGTACTTTTCCAAGTAATGTGTGATGATGCTGGTAAGTGTGAAAACAAAGTTGTTGCTCCATTAAAATGGGCATCTGCTAAGTTAATTCACCCAGTACCTAAGTGGTCTGAAAGATAATAATTAAAAATTGAGCCCCCTAGTAATAGGGGGCTTTTTTTTATATAAACCAAAAAAGATTTTATGGATTTTCTTGTATTTCAATATCCAATGATAACTGTTCAAGCTTGCTTGGATGGCATTCTTTTAGGAGTATTGTTCGCATTGATTGCATATGGAATGGCACTTCAGTGGGGTGTTATGAATATAATTAATATTGCTCAAGGAGATCTTGTTATTTTAGGAGGATATATTGCATACTTTATGTATCTTTACGGTATTCATCCAGCATGGGGAGTAATTGTTGCTCCAATCATAATGTATTTCGTAGGAATAGCGATTTATAAACTGGTTATAAACAAAGTAGTTGATAGAGACTTATTCATCTCAATTTTAGCTACCTTTGGAATAAGTATTTTGTTCATGCAATTAATGAACTTTGCATTTGGCGCAGATGTTGTGCTTGCAAACTCTCATTACGGTACAACAATGTTGTTTGATAATAATGTTGTTCTTCCTAATTCAAAAATATTTTCGGCATTTATCAGTATTTTATTTGCAGTTTGTTTAGTGATTTATATGAAAAAATCTAAGCTTGGACGAGCAATTAGAGCAACTGCTCAAAACGCACGTGCTGCAAAAATTTTAGGTGTAGATACTGAAAAAGTATATGCAGCAACTTTTGGAATTAATGCTGCTTTATGTGGTGTAGCTGGAGCTTTAATCTCTATAACATTCACTATTCATCCTTATATGGGTTTACCTTATACGATTAGATCTTTTATGATTGTTATTGTTGCTGGTTTAGGAAACTTACCAGGTGTCGCTATGTCAGGAATGGGATTAGGAGTTTTTGAGGAATTTGCAGATTATATTTTAGGAACAGAATTTAGAATTGGATCAGTATTTTTATTACTAGTTTTAATTTTAGTTTATCGAAGATTTAAACTTTCAAGAAAAAGAGAGTACTTAAAATGAGGAAAGTTAAAATTAATGATAATCAAGGTCAATCAGTTGAAGTTGACATAGATAAATTTAAAAAACACTTAGATGAATATCATTCATCAGGCTCAAGTGTACATGATGAAGATGGTCATTATTTTACAGTTGATCAAAATTTCAGAGAAAAAATTAATAGTCTATATGAACAAAAATAATTTAATACTGTATATAGGAATTTTAATATTTGGTTTAGCAGCACCATTTATATTTCCAGCATTTAAAGTTCAATTATCTATTCTTTGTATTCTAATTGTTCTTGCAACCACTTGGAATATTCAAGGAGGAGAGATGGGATACAATACATTTGGAAATATTTTGTTCTATGGGCTGGGAATGTATTTGTGTGCTTCAGTTCAGGTTGGAATGTTTTTTCCATTAGCAGAATGGACAGAAAGTGGTGGTGAAAAAACATTTGTACATACTCCTACCCAATTTTTCCAAGGTATGGCGATGGGACTTGTTGTTGCCGCAGTAGTTCCAACTATTGTTGCAGGTTTAATTGGTTATGCAATTTTAGGATTGAGAGGTCACTATTTTGCTATTTGTACTCTAGGATTAGGGGTAGCTGCTGGTGAAATTTCTGGAGGAATTGAAATTATTGGAGCAGGTCAAGGTTTTACCACTCCACCATTTCCTAACGTAGGAGGCTTAGAAGCTAGAGGAGAGTTCTTCTATTTTTTAAGTTTCTTAGTTTTGATACTTACATTCGTTGCAGTTAAAGCAATTTACTCTACTAGATTTAAATTAATTCTTAATGCAATCAGAGATAATGAAGACAAGGCTGAAGCTATGGGAATTGCAACAATGAAATATAAAATTATTGGTTGGATGATTTCTGCATTTTTCTGTGGTCTTGCAGGAGGAATAATGGGCGGACTAGTCGGATATATCGACTCTACAGACGTTGCTTTTGATGGAAGAGAAATGGGAGTGTTCATGGTTTTGATGGCAATATTAGGTGGTAAAGGAACTCTTTGGGGACCAGTTATCGGTGCAACAATATTTCATATTTTTAAAGAAGGATTTTGGACATTCTTCCTAGGCTGGCAGTATGTAGCTTTGGGAGTTTTAATTGTGGTGATTGTAATTTATTTCCCTGAAGGATTAATGGGATGGTTGAGAGAAAAATATCCTCATAGATTTGGAGAAGTAGTTGACGAAGCTGATCGAAAGGCTCAGGTAGAGATAAAATGAGTATTTTAGAAGTTAATAATGTAAGTAAATCTTTTGGAGGAGTAAAAGCTAATGTTGATATCTCCATGTCAGTTGAAAAAGGTAAAATTGTAGGATTGATTGGCCCGAATGGATCAGGAAAAACAACTTTGTTTAATTCAATTGTAGGCACTTATCCAATTGACCAGGGTTCAATTAAATTTAATGGAAAAGAAGTTTCTGAACTTCCTGTTCCAGTAATAGCAAAGTTAGGATTATTGAGAACATTTCAACAAACAAGAATTTATGGAAAACTAAACTGTATTGATAATATGCTTATTAGTCATAAAGGTAGTGATGAAAGTTTATTAAAACTGTTTTCAAAAATACCTCAAGAGCTTACAGAAAAAGCAGAAAATTTACTAAATTTTGTTGGCTTATATCAGAAGAGAAAACTTAGAGCAGGAGATTTATCTTTCGGACAACAAAAACTTTTAGAGCTTGCTATGGCATTAATGAATGAACCAGAAATGCTATTGCTAGACGAACCAACAGCAGGAATTAATCCAACTTTAATCAATGGAATTATAGATAGATTAATAAAAGTAAATCAAGATTTTGGCATAACTCTCTTGGTTATTGAACACAATATGAGAGTGATAATGCAATTAGCTGAGAATATATTTTGTTTAGCTCACGGTAAAATGTTAGCAAATGGTTCACCAGATGAAATTAAAAACGATAAGCGAGTTATCGATGCATACCTAGGAGCCCAATAATGTCAAATCAATATGAAGTTTTAGGAAAAGCTCCAACGCCTGAAGATTTAAAAAAACTATCTCCAGATGAAATACATCTAACAATTAAAAATTTAAATGCTGGGTATGGTAAAATGGAAATTTTACACAATTTTGATTTATTTGTGAACAAAGCACAATCGCTATGCTTGATAGGACCAAACGGAGCCGGTAAATCTACAATTCTTCACTCAATCTATGGATTTACAAATATCTTCTCTGGTCAAATTGAAATAGAAGGAAAAGAAATTACAAATCTTACTCCAGCTGAAAAATTAAAATCAGTTGGAATTGCATATATCTTGCAAGACAATTCAGTATTTCCAGATATGACAGTTGAAGAAAACTTGTTAATGGGTGGATATATTAAAGATAAAACAGAGGAATCTTTTGAAGAAGCTGAAAGAATTTTAGAAAAATATGAGAGATTAAGAAATAGAAGAAATCAGCCTGCTAAAGTTTTATCTGGTGGTGAAAGAAGGTTATTAGAAATTTCTAGAGCATTAGTTATGAAACCATCAGTATTGTTGGTTGATGAGCCATCAATTGGTTTAGAACCAAGATACATTGATATGGTTTTTGAAATTTTGAGAGATCTTCAACAAAATGAAAAGAAAACTATTATATTAGTTGAACAAAATGCCAAAAAAGGACTAGAATTTGCAGACATTGGATATGTATTAGTATCTGGACAAACTGCAATTGCTGGCAAAGGGGATGAGTTATTGCAAAACCCTGATGTTGGTAGACTATTCCTTGGTGGCTAATGATAAATAAAGATTTCTTTTTTAAAGGCTATAAATCAATACTAGCACATGATAGTCCAGCAATAGCATTAGGTTGTTGCTTTATTGCTATAGGAGCTCTTTTAAAAAATCTTGGCTTCAATATTCAAGAAAGTATTTTTTCTACAATGCTGACTTACGCTTTGCCAGGATCTTTGGTTATGGCAGAGTCTTTATTGGTTGGTGCTTCTTTGTTAAATATTTTTTTAGCAGTTTGGTTTGTTAATGCTCGTTTATATCCAATGGCTGTTTCTTTGTTTCCATTAATGATGCATGAGGATCAACCAAAGTGGAAATATTATTTTTCATGTCATTTCATAGCTGTATCAGCTTGGTTGATTATGAAGAGTAATTATAAGACTATTCCAGAAAAATATAGAATTGATTATTGGATAGGGATTGGAAGCGCCACTTGGAGCGTTGCCGTAATCGGAACTTTAATAGGTTTCTATTTTTCAGAATATTTAAACAAGGAAATGATGATGGGTTTAGCTATTTTAAATCCTGTTTATTTTTTATGCATGATGGTAGGAGCGTTTAAAACAAGACAAGTTACTTTATCAGTTTTACTTGGAATTATTTTGGGACCTGTTTTTTATTTTTTTTCTCCAGAATGGTCTATTTTATTAGGCGGAGTAGTTGGTGGGACTATTGCTTATTTAGTAGGAGAAAAAAATGTCAACTAGTATCGTTTTAGCAATTTTGGTGACATCCCTTGCAACTTTTTTATCAAGATTTCTTGGGGCAGTAAGCTCAGAGGGTATAAAAGAAACTTCTAAGATATTTAAATGGTTCAACTGTTTAGCTTATGCAACTTTAGCAGCTCTAATTGCAAGAACAATAATTTTTCCTGTCGGAGTAATGGATGACTCAAGTTACTTAGTAAGATTTGTTGTTGTTGTACTATCCTTGACTGTTTTTTTTATTTCTAAAAAAAATTATGTTTATCCCACAATTTTTTCTGCCATAAGTATGGCAATATTGGTTAATTATTTCTAAATAAAATTGATTTATTAAAAAAGTTAACTTAAGGTTTCTTATGCAAAAAATACCTGGTTTAGAAATTCAAGAACATGATAAATCAAAAAGAATTTTAAATATTAAAATTACTGATGAGATTATTAAGAAATTAGTTTTTCCATTTAATAAATTCGACTTAACAGCTTTAGAACTAAAGCCTTTTACAAGGTTTACAATAGCAAAAAGTTTAGATGATTTAACAGAAAATAAACTTAGTAAACTAATGAACTCAATAATTAGAGATCGTTCAACTGGTTGTTTTATAATAGGACCAAAAAATATTTCATCAAAAATTAATGATAAATTTTTAGTAAAATTATCAACTGCTATTGCTTATTTAATTGGAAATCCTAACCATGATTCAATGGCAGGAAAATACTATGCTCGTTTCCATGTTAAACACGAAGATGCAAGCGACTCTTATTTAAGAAAAGCTTACCGTAATATGGATCTTCATACAGATGGTACTTATGTTAAAGAAATTACTGATTGGTTAATTATGACAAAGTTAGAAGAAGAAAATGTAGAGGGTGGAGAGACTGCGATGTTGCATTTAGATGATTGGGAACATTGCAAAGAACTATCAAATGATCCTGTGGGTAAACAAGATTTTCTTTGGAGCTCACCTAAGAGTAAAAATGTAGATTATAAAGTTGAGCATCCAGTTTTTTCTTCAGATGATAAAGGAAGACCACATATTTCATATATTGACCAATTTCCTGAACCAAAAAACATGGAACAAGGCAATTTTTTACAGAGATTATCTGATGCTCTGGAAGGAAGTGAAAATAAAGTAATTACAAAGTTACCGGTTGGTTGCTCTATAATTGCAAATAATTATTTTTGGCTTCATGGAAGAAAACCTTTCAAAGAAAATAAAGAATTAAGCAGAGAATTGTTGAGAATTAGAGGATCTTTTTTTGTTAATTAATTCAATATAATCAATATAAAGTAACCAAAATATTATGATTTTAGGTTTTATTGGTACGGGTAAAATTGCATCTTCAGTAATAACTGGAATATGTAAATCTAACCTTAAATATAAAAAAATAATAATTTCTCCAAGGAATAAGCAGATTGCCAAAAGTTTAAAAAAAAAGTTCAAAAAAATAGTTATTGCTAAAGATAATCAACAAATTGTTGATCAATCTACTTGGGTATTTTTATCTATTACACCTACGGTGGGAGAGAAGATAATTAAAGATTTAAAATTTAAGTCTAGTCAAACAATTGTTAGCTTTATATCCACAATAACTCTATCACAGTTAAAAAAAGCCATTAAAGTAAAAGCAAAAATAGTAAGAGCAATTCCTTTGCCACCAATATCATTAAAGAAAGGACCAGTTCCAATTTGTCCTCCAAATTCAAAAGTGAAAGCTTTTTTTAATCATTTAGGAACTACTGTAGAAATCAAAAATGAAAAATCTTCAATAAACTTTTGGTCTACTTCTGGAATGATGGCACCTTTTTATGAAATGCAAAGAGTAATGTCTGATTGGTTAGTTAAAAAAGGAGTAAAAAGAAATAATGCTCAAAAATATATAACTTCTTTGTTTCTAGCTTTGTCAGAAGATGCAGTTATACATTCTAACAATGACTATGGAAAAGGTTTAGCTGATGTTTATAAAGCAGCAGTTGAAGCTCATGGTATTAAAGTTACAACTGTAACTGCTCATGAAGATGGTAAAGCAGATTACTCATCAGAAGTAGCAACTCTTGCTTCTGCTGGTGGTGATGCTGTAGCAGTTATTGGTTATCTTGACCAAGGAGGAAAAGGAATTATTCAGGCTTCTTTAGACTCTGGTGCATTTGATACTTTCGTTTTATCAGATGGTATGATTGGTCAATCATTAGTTGATGCATTTGGTAAAGACTTGAGTAAATCATTTGGGTCTCTTCCAGGTTCTACTGGCAAAGGTGCTGGTGTATTTGCAGAAGTTGCAAAAGCTGGTGGTATAGATTCATCTGGTCCTTACACTGGAGAGTCTTATGATGCAGCTGCTTTAATCGTTCTTGCAATGCAAGCGGGTAATTCTGCTGACAGAGCATCTATTGCAAAAAATGTAATGGATGTTGCTAACGCTCCTGGTACTAAAATCTACCCAGGTGAATTAAAGAAAGGTTTAGATTTACTAGCAAAAGGTAAAAAGATAAATTACGAAGGTGCTACTGGAGTATCTTTTACTGAAGTTGGTGAAGCTGAAGGTTCTTTCTTAGAGCAAGAAGTTAAAGGCGGAAAATTCAAAACT
>CACCIT010000015.1 GCA_902546145.1 uncultured Pelagibacteraceae bacterium
AACCTTTGGAGTGTTAGCTTTTATTAGTATGATGGCTTATATTTCAATAAGTTTAGGCTTAATTAACCTG
Organism: uncultured Pelagibacteraceae bacterium; assembly: GCA_902546145.1. Classification (GTDB taxonomy): domain Bacteria; phylum Pseudomonadota; class Alphaproteobacteria; order Pelagibacterales; family Pelagibacteraceae; genus Pelagibacter. The sequence continues at coordinate 71 of CACCIT010000015.1, forward strand.
TTTCCGATACCAATGTTAGATGGTGGACACTTAATGTTTTATGCATTTGAAAAAGTTTTAGGTCGACCTTTATCTCAAAAAACACAAGAAGGCTTTTTTCGAATCGGATTGTTTTTATTGCTATCATTGATGTTTTTCACCACATTTAATGACCTAAAAGACCTTGGTTTATTTAGATAATTTAATTTTATAAATTGTTAAAAAGATCAATAAAATTAAGGTTTATTTAATTTTTAACAAGATATAGTGTGTCATATTAATAAAGACACTAAAAAAAAGCTTGATTTATCAACGTTTATGATAAGTATCAATATTAACCAACAAAACCGGAGCTAAAATGAACAAAAAACAACTAGTAGCAAAGCTTTCTGGCTCATTAAACTTGAGCAAAGCAGACGCTGAGCGAACTTTTGATACAATTACCAACACTATTTTAGATGCACTAAAAGGTGATGATTCAGTAAAAATCGCTGGATTTGGTACGTATAAAGTAGCTAAAAGAAAAGCTAGAGTTGGAAGAAACCCAAGAACTGGTGAGCAGATTCAAATCGCTGCTTCTCAGAAAGTAAAATTCTTACCTGCAAAAGCTTTAAAAGAAGTATTTAATAGATAATATTTTTTTAACAGCCCTAAACGATTGTAAAAACACGTTTAGGGCTGTTACTATATGCAAAAACTGCATACCCAATTTTCCTAATCAGCGTTAGTTTTTAAATTTTTTAAATTTATAAACCACCACTTTAACAAGTGGAGGTCTTATGACTAAAATAATAAAGAGAATATCTGCACCATTACTAAGTTTGGTATTTTTACTAAACATGAGTAGTGCAGGTATGGCAGAGACAACTGTTTCTGCTGAAGTGGGGTTTATATTTAACACTCTACTATTTTTAATTTGTGGTTTCCTTGTCATGTTCATGGCAGCAGGTTTTGCAATGTTAGAATCTGGAATGGTAACCTCAAGAAGTGTTTCAGTAATTTGTGCAAAGAATATTGGTTTGTATGCAATTGCTGGAATTATGTTTTGGCTAGTTGGTTACAACTTAGCTTATGGTATTCCAGAGGGCGGATACATTGGATCGTTTGTTCCATGGTCAGATGCAAGTGCAATTGACACTGGTTATTCAGATGGTTCAGACTGGTTCTTCCAAATGGTATTCTGTGCAACAACAGTTTCAATTTGCTCAGGTGCTATGGCTGAAAGAATCAAGTTATGGCCGTTCTTCTTATTTGCAGCTATCTTAGCTGGAATTATTTATCCAATCGTAATGGGTTGGCAGTGGGGTGGAGGCTGGTTAGCAGAACTAGGCTTCTCTGATTTCGCTGGTTCAACTTTAGTACACTCAACAGGTGGTGCAGCTGCTTTAGCTGGTATCATGTTGTTAGGTGCTAGAACAGGAAGATTTGACAGTAAAGGTCAACCAAAAGCGTTACAACCTTTTGCTGCATCTTCAATTCCATTAGTAACAATAGGAGTATTCATCCTATGGTTAGGTTGGTTTGGATTTAATGGTGGTTCACAATTAGCATTAGGTACTTTTGATGATGCAGTTGCGATCTCATCAATCTTTATCAATACAAATCTTGCAGCTTGTGGTGGAGTAATGGCCGCTGGTATCATTACAAGATTAATGTACGGTAAAACAGATGTAATTCAAATGTTAAACGGAGCAATCGGTGGTCTAGTAGCGATTACTGCAGAACCATTAGCACCATCTCCATTTGCAGCAATTTTAATTGGTGCTGTTGGTGGATTAATCGTAGTGTTTGGAACTAAATTATTATTTAGCTTTAAACTTGATGATGTTGTAGGTGCAATCCCAGCTCACTTATTTGCTGGAATTTGGGGAACACTAGCAGTGCCATTAACAAACGCTGATGCATCGTTCAGTGCACAATTAATTGGTGTACTTTCAATTAACATTTTTGTGTTTGCTGTGTCTTACATCGTATGGTCAATAATGAAAGGTACGTTTGGAATCAGATTAAGTAAAGAAGCTGAAACTAAAGGTACAGACGTTACTGAAACAGGTGTAATTGCTTACGCAATACGTGACTAATTGCATGCAATATAGAGGCTCTTCGATCTCCATGTCGTTATCTCATTGAAGAGCCTCTAAACAAAAAATTAACTTATCTCTCTCTCTAGTTAGTTAATAACCAAAGGCCCCAGAAATGGGGCCTTTTTTTTACACATATGCTTATTTCTCATAACTCTTTTGACCTATCAGCAGTACTTAAAATTTTAATGTTTATTAAAACGACATGATCAAAAAAAGGAGAGATAATGATTAATCATTTAAAAAAAATATCATTAAGCTTATTAATATTTTTAAGCTTTACTAATTTAGCTTCAGCAGAAACAACAATGTCAGCTGAAGGACAATATATTTTCAATTCATTAGGATTTTATCTTGGTGGTGTTTTAGTTGCATTCATGGCAGCAGGTTTCTGTATGCTTGAAAGCGGATTGGTGACAACTAAAAGTGTTTCAACAATTGCAGCAAAGAATATTGGTAAATTTGCAATTTGTTCGTTAATATTTTTTTTCTGTGGTTACAATTTAGCTTACGGAATTCCTGAAGGTGGATTTATTGGTTCATTTTCAATGTGGAGTGATGCTTCTGAACTTTCAACAGGTTATTCAGATTATTCAGATTGGTTTTTCCAAACAATGTTTGTTTGTGCAACTGCATCAATTGTGTCTGGTGCTGTAGCAGAAAGAATTAAAATTTGGCCATTTTTTATTTTTGCAGCGATTATGGCTGGTATCATTTATCCTATTTCAATGGGATGGCAGTGGGGCGGAGGTTGGTTAGCAACTTCAGGTTTCTCTGATTTTGCTGGTTCAACTTTAGTTCATGCTTGTGGTGGTGCAGCTGCTTTAGCAGGTGTAATATTATTAGGTGCAAGAGAAGGAAGATTTAATAAAAAAGGTGAAACAAAATCTTTAGTACCTTTTGCGGCATCTTCAATACCACTTGTCACATTAGGAACTTTCTTATTATGGTTTGGTTGGTTTGGATTTAATGGTTTCAGCCAACTTGCAATGGGAACGTTCGATGATGTAAATGCAATTAGTAAAATTGCAGTTAACACTCATTTAGCAGGAGCCGCTGGTACTGTTACTGCTGCAGTTCTTACAAGATTACTAGGTGGTAAAACAGATATCGTAATGATGCTCAACGGAGCATTAGCAGGTTTGGTAGCAATTACAGCAGAACCTTTAACTCCAAGTCCAGTGCTTGCAATTGCAATTGGAGCTGTTGGATCAATCATCATGTACTTTGGTACAAAGTTTTTAGAAAGCAAAAAAATTGATGATGTTGTAGGTGCAATTCCTGTTCATTTATTTGCTGGAATTTTTGGAACTTTAGTTGTGCCTTTAAGTAACCCAGATACAAACTTTGGAACTCAGTTAACAGGTGTAATTGCAGTATGTGCATTTAGTTTCATACTTTCTTACATCACATTTAAAGCTCTAAAAGAAACAATTGGTCTTAGAATTAGTTCTCAAGCCGAAAAACTTGGAACTGATGTTGCTGAAGTTGGTGTTAAAGCTTACGCAATAAGAGACTAAAATATCTCTCAATATAACAATTAAAGGCTCCTTAGAAATAAGGGGCCTTTTTTAATTATTTTGAAATATTTTTTAATGTTTCTAGGACTTCTTTAGCGTGATCTTTTACTTTAACGTTCTCCCAGATTTTTAGAATTTTACCTTTTTTATCAATTAAAAAAGTTGTTCTATTTATTCCCATGAATTCACGTCCCATAAATTTTTTTTTACCCCAGACTTTGTATTTTTTTAATACCTTGATTTCTTCATCTGCAAGTAGATCAAATTTAATTTTGTACTTATCTCTGAATTTATCATGGCTTTTTAAGCTATCTTTTGAAATCCCGTATACTTCACAGTCTACCTTTTTAAATTTTGCTAATAATTTATTAAAGTCATTAGTTTCAATTGTGCATCCAGGTGTGTCATCTTTTGGATAAAAATACAGAACCACATATTTTCCAAGTGAGTCTTTTAAAGAATATTTATCTTTTGATGTTGATGGAATGACAAAACTAGGTGCTTTAGAATTTATTTTTAACATAATACACTAGCTATATAGTCCTTTTTTGATATTTTAAAATAAAATAATTAAATTAAAACTTACCTAAACCAAATAATTAAATTTTATGAGTGATATAAAAACTATAAATGCTGATGAAGCTTATCAAATGGTCAAAGAAAATAAATGCAATCTAATTGATATTAGAGAATTAAATGAATTAGAACTTACAGGAAAAGTTGAAGGAGCCAACCATATACCTATGGGAAGTTTAGAAACTCTTCTTGATCCTAACAGTGATATTTTTAAAAGTGGTCAAATTGATAAAGATAAAGAAGTGGTTTTGTTTTGTGCTGGAGGAATTAGATCTGAGATGTCAGTAAAGTCCTTAACTAAAAAAGGTTTCAAAAATATTTCTCACATTGAAGGTGGTTTTGGATCTATCAGCAATAGTAGTTTTAAAATAGTTTAAATATTTTTAACTTCATCTAAAGCATATTCTAGACGGTCTTGTCCCCAGAATATTTTATTATTAACTATAAAAGTTGGAGCTCCAAACACCTCTTTTTTAAAGGCTTCTTGCGTTAATTCTTTTAATTTATCTTTAATATCTTGATTACCAATAGAATTAAAAAAATCATTCTCATCAATTTTTAATTTTTTTAATAGTATTTTGATATTTTCTTCATTAGATAAATCTATATCTTCTTTCCAATAAGCTTCAAAAAAACTATTTAAGTATTCTTCTTTTTTATTATCTTTAACACAAAGATAACCTCTCATTATACTTAAAGAATTTATTGGAAATCTAGAATTCCATCTGAAACTTATGTTATTTTTTTTTGAAACAAGCTCACAATCATTTTGCATATTTTTCATTTTATATTTGTTAAATGCAGGAGCAGTAATACCTGCTAAGTTGTGAAGACCACCTAACAATATTGGCTTTAATTTAAAATTAACATTGTTAATTTTTGAAATTTTTTTATATGCGATGTAAGCGTAAGGGCTAATAATATCGAAGTAAAAATCTATATGATCACTCATATAGATTTAGTCTTTTGGCGTAAAAAATTCTAATTATCCAATAAATAAATAATCCTATAGGTCCAATTAGGTATGTAATTATTAAAGGAACTGACATTAATACTTTATTTACATGGTATTTTTGAGAGTCTTTAACCATCCATCCACCAACAAATAAATTTATGGCTACAAAATGAGTCCAGAAAAGAGTTAGGTATAGATTATCTTCAAACAGTCGAGATAACTCAACTAAACCAAGATACAAACTAAAATTAGCATCGAAGTCATAACCAACGATGAAAGATCTGTATAAAATGTAAATATAAACCCCACTTAATAATAGAAATGGAAATATAGTAGTTACTACATATCTGCTCAAGTGAGAATGGGGAAATACAATTAAGATGAACCAAAAAGGTATAACTCCTAAATTAATCCACATATAAAGCACATCAATTGTGAAGTAGTTATAAATTTGTTCGATCATATTTATATTATATAAAATCTTACGATGATTCCTATAAGAAATAAGAGAAAAACACTTCAGGTTACTGTTGATGAAATGAGGAATTTTGCGTTTGCCTATGTTGAAAAATATGCACCTTCAAAACAACAACTTAAAACATATTTATTAAAAAAATATATGAAACTCTCTGCAACAGACTCTAGAAAAAAAGATCTAAACAAATTAATTGATATTGTTCTATCTGATCTAGAAAAAAATAAATTTATTAATGATCAATTTTATTCAGAAAGCAAAGCGAAGAGCATGATCCAAAGAGGAAACTCTATAAATAAAATTAGAAATTATTTAATGGGCAAAGGTATTGATGATGGTTTTATCAAGGATACAGTTGAGAAAATAAAAGAAGATAATTCTGATCAGGATTTCTTTTCAGCAATAAAATTATGTAAAAAAAAGAGAATAGGACCAGCAAGAGCAGAGGATAATAGAACTTTGTTTTATAAAAAAGATATTTCCTTGCTTGCAAGAAATGGATTTGATTTTGAAACATCAAAAAAAGTAATGGATATTGATAAAAATGAATATGAAAAGATAATTAAACTACTTTAATTTTCTTTTTTTCTCTTCATCAACAAGATGATTAATTTTGTTTCTAATATAATTTTTAACAAAAACAAAAACTAGTAATCCAAAAATTGAGACTGATACTATTATTATTAAAATAATTCTTAATTGTTCATCCATTAAATTATGTTTTTACTTTTTAAAATTAAACTTGGATTTTTTAAGTCTTTCTTACCATATAAAATTTCATTTCCATCAAAGTCTCTAACAGATCCCCCAGCATTTTCTAAAATCGCATGTCCTGCAGCAATATCCCACTCGTAAGCTCTAGGTTCAGCAACATAACCATCAAACTCACATGCAGCAACAACACAAAATTTTAAAGAACTTTTCATTCTAGCATGTTTCTTAACACCCAATTCATCATAAATTTTTTGTATCTCAGGTTTAATTTTATTGCTGTAAGAAATGAAATTAAGTGGCTCTGTTCTTTTAGATGGTAAATCAGAAAGATTTAAAGTTTTTTCATTAGTAAACTCAAAAGATTTGCCTTTCCCATGCGAATAAAACATTCTTTTTTTAGCAGGTGCATTTATTAAACCTGCAACAGGTTTATTGTTAATAATTAAACCTGCATTAATAGTAAATTCCTCTAAATTGTTTATGTAATCATAGGTTCCATCTATAGGATCCACTAACCAAAAATTTTTTAATTTAGAATTACCTTTGTTTTCAGAAGTTTCTTCTGAAATAATTGGAATGTCAGGTGTTATTCTTGATATTTCTGAAGATATAAAATTATTTACTTCAATATCACCATTACTCACCGGTGTATTGTCAGATTTAATTTCTTTACTTAATCCTTTTTCTCTAAGTTGAAGAGATAAGTCTCCTGCTGATAAAAAAGCATCAACTAAATCTTCAATAATTTTTTGTAAGTCCATCTTTTATTTATTAATTTTTTTTAATTCTATATTTTTTGCATTTATTACTTTTTTACCTGCATTTTCAAAATTGACAGTAACCTTATCTTTTATGATTGATTGTACTTGTCCAATGCCCCATTCTTTATTCTCAGGATTAGTGACTTTGTCACCTGGTTCATAATCTAAAATCATTTAATTTAACTTATATTGTAAATAAGTATAAATACCACCTAATGAATAAAGAATTAAACTCTATCGGAATTGACAAAAAACCTGAAGATACAACAGTCGTTGTTGCAATGTCTGGTGGGGTAGACTCTTCAACTGTAGCAGGAATTATGAAAAACGAAGGTTATAAAGTTATAGGTATTACTCTTAAACTTTATGATGACGGAAAAGAAGTAGCTAAATCCAAACAGTGTTGTTCAGGTCAAGATATTATGGACGCAAAACGTGTTGCTAATAAATTAGGTATTGAACATAAAATTTTATACTATCAAGATAAATTCAAGCAAGGAGTAATAGATAATTTTGTTGATAGTTATTTAAAAGGTGAAACTCCAATTCCATGTGTTCAATGTAATCAAACAGTAAAGTTTAAAGATTTATTTGAAGTTTCAAAAGATCTTAAAGCAGATGCATTAGTTACAGGTCATTATGTAAAAAATATCACATCAAACAACACCAATAATATGTATAGAGCAATTGATGAAAATAGGGATCAAAGTTATTTTTTATTCAACACAACTAGAGAGCAATTAGATTATTTGAGATTTCCGTTAGGTGGAATGTTAAAAGATAAAACAAGAGAAATTGCTAAAGAGTTAGATTTAAATGTAGCTGATAAACCAGATAGTCAGGATATTTGTTTTGTGCCTAATGGAGATTATGCATCAGTAATTAGAAAATTTAGACCAGACTCTTTTCAAAAAGGTAATATTAAAAATTTAGATGGAAAAGTAATTGGTGTTCATGATGGTATTATTAATTTTACAATTGGACAAAGAAAAGGAATTAAGGTTTCAGATAAAGAAGCTTTATATGTTTTAAAAATAAATTCAGACAAAAATGAAATTATAGTAGGACCCAAAGAAAACCTTGGAAAAAAAGAAATATCTTTAAAAGATTTAAACTTATTAACTGACAAAAAAGATCTTGATCAAAATATATTTGTAAAGGTTAGATCAACAGGTAGTCTTCTTGAGGCAAAAGTAGATTTAAAAGACAATAATACTGCAAATGTTCATCTATTAAATCCTGAGGATGGAATATCTCCAGGACAGGCATGCGTATTCTATAGCAAAGACCAATTTGGTCATAGAGTTCTTGGCGGTGGTTGGATTAAAGAATAAAAGAATTATTTCTTCTTATTTTTTCTTTTTGCTCTTCTCTTTTTGGAGCCTTGTTTTCTTCGACCCCTATGTTTCTTCGGATAACTCATTTAGTCCTATTTATTAATTTATTGACGTTTTTTACGGGATATAGCATTGTCTTTTAAACATATCAAATTTTATTATGAGTAATTCTTTTAAAACATTTTTAAAACATACTGCTAAAGATTTTCATAATCAGTCTGTAAATCCACCAATTGTGCGTGCATCAACGATTATTTTTAAATCGATGCAAGATATTAGAAAAACCCAAGAGAAAGCTAAAAAAAATCCTACTGGTGGACATTTTGATTATGGAAGACAAGGAACTTCAACGACTCATATATTGCAACAAATTTTATCTAAACTAGAGGAGAGTTACTTTACTTTTTTAACACCTACTGGGTTTGGATCTGTATTTCTTGCAATTTTTAGTGTGACAAGACCTGGTGATGAAATAATTGTTGCTGATACAGTTTACAGTCCAACAAGGTTGCTAACAGAAGATTTTTTAAAAGAATTTAAAATCAAAACAACTTTTTATAATCCTCATGATCTTAAGACTTTAGAAAAAGCTATTACAAAAAAAACTAAATTAATTTTTGTAGAAAACCCAGGAAGCAATACATTTGATTTTCAAGATTTAGGTAAAATTATTTTAATTGCAAAAAAACATAAAATTTTAACAGCAATTGATAATACTTGGGGAACTCCTTACTTCTTAAAACCTATTAAACTTGGTTTTGATATGGCAATTGTTTCAGCAACAAAATATTATTCTGGGCACTCTGATGTAATGGGTGGAAGTTTAGCAGTAAATAAAAAAGTTTTTCCTAAAGTTAAAGCAGCAGAAAGAATTACAGGTTTAAGATTAGGACCTGATGATGCTTATTTGATTACAAGGGGATTAAGAACTTTAGATGTTAGATTGGATAGGCACAGAGAAAATGCAAAAAAAGTAGCAGAATTTTTATCTAAATTCAAAAATATAAAATTATTGTATCCATACAAAAAAGATTCTTACAATTTTAGAATGTGGAAGAAATATTATTCAGGTGCCTCAGGTTTAATGGGTTTAAGAATTAAAGCCAAAAGTGAAAAGGCAGTTGTTAAATTTGTAAATAATTTAAAATTATTTGGACACGGTTACAGTTGGGGAGGGTTTGAAAGTTTAGCTTTACATCAAAATGTTAGAGAACAAGGAAATAGAAGCTATCTTAAATTAGCAAAAAACGAATACATAGTTAGACTGCATATTGGTTTAGAGGATCCTGCAGATCTTATAGCTGATATAAAACAAGCTCTCAAAAGTCTTAAATGAGCTCAGAAAATTTTACTATAAGTAAAAAAGCTTTAATTACTCTAATAGCTGCATCGATAGTAGTAATAATTTCTTTAGGTATAAGACAGACTTTTGGTTTGTTTTATTTTGATTTCAATACTGACTTAGATATTTCTATTTCTCATTTTGGATTTGCTATGGGGTTACAGTTATTACTCTGGGGAGTATTTAGTCCATTATTTGGTGTAATTACTGATAAGTACGGAGGAGCAGTTGCAATATTTATTGGTTTTGTTTTTTATTTAGTTGGAGTTTTATTTTTTTATTCTGGATTTAATACCGGAAGTTACTTTACTTTAACTATTGGAGTAATGATAGGAATTGGATTAGGTTCTACTGCAATAGGTATTCCTGTATCAGTTGTAGCTAAGCATTTTCCAGCATCTAATAGAACTATTGCAACAGGTATTGTTACATGCGCAGGTTCTTTTGGATATTTTGTTTCTCCTTTGCTCGTAAGATATTCTTTAGTTGAAACAGGTTGGGAAAATACTCTTTTATACTTTTGTCTTCTTTTAGGAATTGGCTTGGTAGTATCTTTATTTGTTAGCACTCCAAAAATACCAATTGGTGTTAATAAAGATAACAATCAAACTGCAAGAGAAGCTCTAAGAGAAGCATTTGCAAATAAAAGTTTTATCTATCTTACTTTAGGTTTTTTTGTTTGTGGTTGGCATATTGCTTTAGTAGCAACACACATTCCAACCTATATGGCAGATAAAGGTTTGCCTGACTGGACACCTGCAATGGTGCTAGCTTTAATAGGTGTATTCAATATGGCAGGCACAATTACTAGTGGTTATTTAGCAACAAGGTATAGTAAGAAAAAAATATTAAGTGCAATTTACTTATTAAGAGGAGTTTCAATTATTTATTTTATTTTTTTACCACCAAGTATATTTAACTCTGTCGTCTTTGGAGTTACTTTTGGTTTTTTATGGTTATCTACAGTTCCCCCAACAAATGGAATTGTGGCCCATATATTTGGCACAAAATATGTGGGACTTTTATACGGAATAGTTTTCGTAAGCCATCAAATTGGTTCTTTCCTAGGAGCATATCTAGGTGGTGTATTTTATGAATTAAATGGAAATTTTGACTATGCATGGTACGGATCTATCGCATTATCATTATTTGCAGGTCTGATACACTTACCTATAGTAGAGAAAGCAATTGAAAGAACACAGCCAGCATAACCTTAAATTCAACCCTTACTTAGAGGATCTGTATCAATCAGATAAGCCTTTAATAATTTATAAAGTAGATGGTGGATACAATATTTATACAGATTTTTCTAAAAAGATCATTTTAACAAAAAAAAACATACATAAATTTCTTAATTCCATCGAGAATAAAAAGTTTAAAAAAGAAACAGATTTATATCTTGGTTTTTTTGGTTATGAAATTTTATGTAATTTAATTGGTATTAATTTAAAAAATAAAAAAAGAATAAACTTTTATAAAGGAATTTTTTATAAACCTGAGACAATAATTAAAATTAGAAAGGATATTAAAGTTATATCTAATATCAAAAAACATACGTTCAATTATCAATTTAATAAAACTCAAATACTAAGTCCTTTCAAGATTAATATTTCTTACGAAAAATATAGAAAAATATTTGAATTATTTTCAAAAAAAATAAGACAAGGAGAGACCTATCAAATTAAAATTTGCACAAAATATAAGAATAAATCTTTAATCAATCCTGTTAATTTTTTTTGGAAATTAATGCGAGTCAATTCTTCACCAGAGTCATTTATGATTAAAGATAAGGATTATTCTATAGTAAGCTGTTCTCCTGAAACATTAATAGATAAGAAAAAAAATAAAATAATTACCAAACCAATAGCTGGTACCTTTAAGAAAAAATTATTATCAAATAAAAGTATAGCTCTTAGGTATTTTAAAAATAATGAGAAAGAAACCAAAGAACACAACATGATAGTTGATATGGAAAGAAGTGATTTATCCAAAATTTGCAAACCTGGAAGTGTAAAAATACTTAAAAAAAAATATGTCGAGGAATATAAGCATCTTTTTCATTATGTGACTTCAATTGGTGGAATATTAAATAAAAATACGAAATTGATTGATATTATTAAAGCAATGATGCCAGGTGGATCTGTAATTGGTTGTCCTAAAATTAGAACTTTAGAACTTTTAAATAATCAAGAAAAAGAAAGTAGAAATATTTTTACTGGTAGTTTTGGATTTATTAAATTTAATCAAGACATGAAGTTTAATATTATAATCAGATCTATATTAAATTATAAAAATCAATCAGAAATTTCAGCTGCATCTGGAGTAGTGCTAGATAGCTCTCCAAAAAAAGAATTTAACGAAAATTATATTAAAGCAAAATCTTTATTGGAGTTATTTAAATGATTTACATAATTGATCATCAAGACTCTTTCACTTGGAATGTTGTTCATCAATTTGCAAAGTTTGATAAAGTAAATTGCTCAAACTATTATGAAGTAAATGAAAGATTGTTAGATAAAAGTGATGTGATTGTTTTATCTCCAGGACCTGGATCACCAAAGGATTATCCCACTACATCAAAAATCTATAAAAAATACAAAGGAAAGAAAAAAATTATTGGCATTTGTCTTGGATATCAAATGATTTTACATAATGAGGGAGGCAAAATAATACAACAAAAAAAAATTTACCATGGTTTTCAATCTAAAATAAAAACAAATAATCAAAGTAAAATTTTTAAAAACAATCAACAGTTCAAAGTGGGAAGATATCATTCATTAAAATTAATGGAGCCATTTAAATCAAATTCTATTAAAATAACTATGAGATGTAGTAAAACAAAAATACCAATGGGCCTTGAGGATAATCAAAACAAAATATACGGATTTCAATTTCATCCAGAATCTTTTTTAACAGAAAATGGTAACACTATTATTAAAAAAATCTTATCAGCTAAGTAATCTTAAAGAAGTTGCATTTAAAGATCTTTGGGGATCCAGAGGTGTATTTACAACAATGCGAATGGTTGGAAAATCTTCCAAGTTAATATTGTTAAAACCACATATTGAAAACTTAATTAAATCTACAAAAAAATATGAAATTAGAAAAAAAAACTTAAAGAATATTATTTTAGATCTAATTAAGAAAAATACACTTTACAAAGGTCCTGATAATTTATTTAGAATTGCTTTAAATAAAAAACTAATATCTGTATCTATAAGAAAAAGACCAAAACTTAAAAAAAATTTTAGTCTTTTATTATTTAAGTATAAAAGAGTTGAACCAAATTATAAAAATCTTTATTACAAAAAAATTTTAGCAAAACTTAGTAAGGTTGACTCATCTAAATTTGATATTGCTTTAGTTGCAAATAATAAAATTTTAGAAACTGGTACTTCAAATTTAGTTTTTGTTAAAAATGGAAAAATATTTTCTCCAAAAAAAAATTGTTATTTTGGAAATACACTTAAGTTTATAAGTAAAAAAGTTAAAATTAATTTTAAAGATATATCAATCAAAGAAATTAAGGATTTTGAAGAAATAATTCTTATTGGATCAGGTAAGGGCGTTACATCAGTTTCAAAAATAGATGAATTGAAATGGAAAAGTAGAAATAATATTTCCTTTAATAAACTTAGCAAAATATATAATAATCTTATTTAAACATGAGAGATCCTAACAACCCTTGTTTATTCTGTGATTCAAAAAAAAGTGGTATTGCTCACGAAAATGATCTTGCTTATGCAAGTTACGACTCTTATCCTGTTTCTGATCATCACTGTTTAATAATTCCTAAGCGACATATTAAAGACTATTTTGACATGACTAATGATGAGTTGATTGCATGCAATGATCTTATCCAAATAGTTAAAAATGAAATTCTAAGTAAAGATATTAATGTAAAAGGATTTAATGTTGGCACAAATGCTGGAAAAATTGCAGGTCAATCTATAATGCATTGTCATATACATTTGATACCAAGAAGGGAAGGTGACGTTGATAACCCCCAAGGTGGGGTAAGATCTGTAATTCCTAATAAACAACATTACAAACGTAAACCGTAAGTTGTTATAAATGACAATATTGACCAATAGTTTTAGTTGAACTCTTTATTTAACTAGATTAGAAAATCTCAAAATAACTTTATAAATAATTAAAAATTATGCTATCTACAAATCCTTTTTCAATTTTAGCTGAAACAGTTTCACCTTTTGCAATGCAAAGCTTCATAATTGCTATGGTAATTTTGATTGCAGTAGGAACAATCATACAAATGATTGTTCACAAAAACGTTACTTATTTTTTTAACAATGCAAAAAAAGCAAAAGCTAATGCTGTTAAGGAATTGAGTTCCGGAGAAAGAGCTTCAATTATCGCAAAGACAACAGTTTATGATATCGGCACAACTGCAGAACTTGGATTTGGAAAAAGAAGACTTGCACATGTTCTTGGTATGTATGGCACAATATTATTTTGGGTCGCATCAGCAGTTTTAGTATTCTGTTATACAGGAGCTGATAAACCTACTTCATCTACGTGGTCAATGATTTGGCATGTCGGAGCAATACTTACATGTGTTGGTGGTTATTGGTTTTGGTTTTTTTTAAGAGTAGATGTATCTGCGGAAGCGCATCCTTGGTACAGAATAATTAAAGCTGATTTATTTGTTTTAGCTTTATTAGCTTGTTCGACTTTTGGTTTGTTGTGGTCTTACACACAATCTAATGGTCAAGCAGGATTATCTTATTTATTTTTAACTTTATTTGTTCTTTCAAATTTAATTTTATTTGGAGGAGTTTATTGGTCTAAATTTGCACACATGTTTTATAAACCTGGTGCAGCAATACAAAAAAATTTAGCAGAAGCAGACGGTTCACGAGACAACTTACCTCCTCCTGCTGACGCGCCTGAACAGTTTGGTTTAGGTATTAAAAGAGAGCAACCTAAACACTATTAATATGATGAAATTAAAAAAGGAGAATAAATAATTATGTCAACTTTCGTATACATGACAAGATGTGATGGCTGTGGTCACTGTGTAGATATTTGTCCATCAGATATTATGCACATAGATGAAAATATCAGACGTGCAAAAAATATTGAACCTAACTTTTGTTGGGAATGTTATTCATGTGTAAAAGCATGCCCAAATCATGCAATTGATGTAAGAGGTTATGCTGATTTTGCTCCTATGGGTCATAGCGTTAGAGTTAGAAGAGAAGAAGAAAAAGGAACAATTTCATGGAAGATAAAATTTAGAAATGGAACAGAGAAAAACTTTGTTTCTCCAATTACTACAAAACCATGGGGTAAATTTATTCCAAAACTTGCTGAAGGTGACAAACCAAACCAAGGTGAGATTAATTCACAAAGGCTTTATACTGAGCCAGAAGGTTTAAATATTGATGGTGAGTTACCATCAGTTCCAAAAGAGTCGTTTAAAAAAGGAGTTTACTACTAATGGCTAGACATAAGACACATTACGAAGATTGCGATATATTAGTTGTTGGTGGTGGTATGGCTGGAACAGGTGCAACGTTCGAGGCTAGACACTGGGGAAGAGATATGAAAATTGTTTGTGTAGAAAAAGCAAACATAGATAGAAGTGGAGCAGTTGCTCAAGGTCTTTATGCAATTAATTGTTACATGGGAATGCAATGGGGAGAAAATCAACCTGAGGACCATGTTAGATATGCAAGAAATGACTTAATGGGAATGGTTAGAGAAGATTTAGGTTACGACATGGCTAGACACGTAGACTCAACTGTTCATATGTTTGATGAATGGGGTCTTCCAATGATGAAAAATGAACAAACTGGAAGATATTTAAGAGAAGGTAAATGGCAGATCATGATCCATGGTGAAAGTTACAAACCTATTGTTGCTGAGGCGGCAAAAAAATCTGCTGATAAAATTTATAAT
Organism: uncultured Pelagibacteraceae bacterium; assembly: GCA_902546145.1. Lineage (GTDB taxonomy): Bacteria > Pseudomonadota > Alphaproteobacteria > Pelagibacterales > Pelagibacteraceae > Pelagibacter. Next base: position 15,733 of record CACCIT010000015.1, read on the forward strand.
AGAATAATGATCACTCATTTACTTATGGATGAGTCTCAAGATAATAGAATTGGCGGAGCTGTTGGCTTCAACATGAGAACAGGTGATTTTCATGTTTTTAGAGCAAAAGCTGTAATAGTTGCAGCTGGTGGTGCTTCTCATATCTTCAAACCAAGAGCAGTTGGAGAAGGAATGGGTAGAACTTGGTACGCTCCTTGGAGTAACGGTTCAGCATACGCTCTTCCTATTGCTGCTGGAGCTAAAATGACACAAATGGAAAATAGAATTGTGTTATGTAGATTTAAAGATGGTTATGGTCCTGTTGGAGCTTATTTCTTACACTTAAAAACATATACTCAGAATGCTAATGGGGAAAATTATGAGAAGAAATGGTATGATCAAACTAAAGAGTTAGTTGGCGAATATATTGATCATCACCCAACACCAACTTGTTTAAGAAATCATGCTTTCATTCAAGAAGTTGCTGCTGGTGGAGGACCAATTCATATGGTTACAACTGAAGCATTCCAAGATCCACACTTAGAAACAGTTGGTTGGGAGAATTTCTTAGGAATGACTGTTGGTCAAGCTGTAGTATGGGCGTCTCAAAACATTGATCCTAAATACACAAATCCTGAATTAACAACTTCAGAACCTTATGTAATGGGGTCACACGCTACTTGTTCAGGAGCTTGGGTAAGCGGTCCTGAAGATTTATCTCCACCAGAATATTTCTGGGGTTATAACAGAATGCTTACAATTGATGGTTTATTTGGTGCTGGAGACACTGTGGGTGGAAGTGCTCACAAGTTTTCATCTGGATCTTTCACAGAAGGTAGATTAGCTGCTAAAGCTGCCGTTAAGTATATTGAAGATAAAAAAGCTGAAGGAGTTAAGGTTTCAGACAAACAATGTGAGGATTTCAAAACTATGGTCTACAAACCACTTGAAAACTTCACTGTGGCACAAAACGAAATCACTGGTGGAACTGTTTCTCCTAGCTATATATCACCAATCCAAGGTCTACAAAGACTACAGAAGATTATGGATGAATATGTAGGTGGAATTACATCTAATTACATGACTAATGGTAATATGTTGAAAAGAGGCCTTGAATTGCTTGAATGGCTTCAAGAAGATCTTGAGCATGTTGGTGCTGAGGATTATCACCAATTGATGAGAGCTTGGGAATTGAAACATAGAGCTTTAACTTCTCAGTGTGTAACTGAACATACTTTATTTAGAGAGGAAACTAGATGGCCAGGATACTATTATAGAGGAGACCATATGAAACTTGATGATGATAATTGGCATTGTCTGACAGTTTCTAGAAGAGATCCAAAAACTGGTAAATTTAGTATGGAGAAGGTTCCTGTCTACCACATAGTGGATGAGAACGAGAAGAAAAAAGCTTCTTAAGATACTTAATTAGAATTAGATAAGTTATGGATATTTTATCAAAAAAAGATGATGAAATATATGAGTTGGCTAAACCTATTTGGTTCAATCTAGTAAAATCATCAAATCTTAAAGATTATGGTGGATTTACTAGAGATTTTTCAACTCAGATGCTCTTTGGAGCCAATGAGGTTGAGCTTGGAAAACAATGGGCTAACAATAAGCTTATCACTAATCTTCATGAAACATTTGAGCCTTTTGGATGTCTTAGAAGAGGAGAGCATATAACTGTTCTGATAAAACAGACCAACAAAGAAATACCAGGAGAATTTTTGGGAAGGTTGGTTTTAGGTGTTGAGGATGAGGTGGTTAAAGTTTTTGGTGCAACGATCTATTAGAAAAAAATTTATCTAATTTTTAAAATATTATTTGACAATTTCTTCTCCGGGTGTAATGACGCACTTAATGCAAATTTCTAACGTAAAAATTTTCAATAAACTAACCAGCTTAAAAGTTTCTTTAGTAAAAACAGGTATATTTCTAAGTCTAGCTGCTTATTGGGGAGTTATTATAGTTGGAACTTTTATTACTTTTAACTAAGTTGTTTTTAAACAATTTATTTTTTAAATGGATGTATTTTTACCCATCGCTCAAGTTTTTGTTAATCCAATAGAAATCTTAATATTAAGCGCAATCGTTGGTGTCCTTTCTGGATTGTTTGGAGTGGGAGGTGGTTTTTTAATGACACCTTTTTTAATTTTTTTAGGCATTCCTCCTGCATACGCAGTTGCAAATGAAGCAAACAATATCTTAGCTACTTCAGTTTCTGGTTCAACAACACATTATTTAAAAAATACTTTAGATTACAAAATGGGTTTAATGATTGTCATTGGTGGTGCCATAGGTACCTCATTAGGAATTTTTACCTTTTCTTATTTTAAAGGTATCGGGAAGATAGATACCGTAATCTCTTTAGCTTACATGTATATTTTAGCAATCATTGGATCTTTAATGTTAGTCGAAAGTCTTGGTGAAATAGATAAAGCCAAAAGAAATATTTTAGTTAAAAAAAAATTACATGTCCATTATTGGATACATGGTCTTCCTTTAAGAATGAGATTTCCAAAATCAAAATTATATGAAAGTATTTTTACCCCAATAGTTATTGGTTTAGTAGTTGGTTTTATTGCTGCAATAATGGGAATAGGTGGAGCATTTATATTAGTGCCAGCAATGATTTATATAATTAAGATGCCAACTAAACTTGTTCCTGGAACATCGCTTTTTGTTACTATTTTTGTAAGTGTAATTGTTACTTTCCTGCATTCATTTAATTATGGCTCGATTGATTTACTTTTAGTATTTCTACTCGTTATTGGATCTATAATTGGTGTTCAGATTGGACAAAAATTAGGAGAAAAAATAGATAGCTCAGGATTAAGAGCATTGATGGCTATTTTGATTTTAGCAGTTGGTATTGCTATTGCTTATGATTCATTTTTTGCAGATCATGATACAAATTCAACAACCACTTCTGTAATTCCTGATTTAAATTTTTTCTCACAATTTATTCTAGATTTTTCTAATGAGATGCCATTCTTTTATGGCTTATTTTCAATTATGTTTGCAATATTTTTAGGTGTAGCAGCAGCTTTTATAAGAAGATTTTTTTCAAATTTTAAAAAACAAATGTTGATGAAATCTTAATTAAATAGGTAAAGATATAATTCAATAGTCCCTAAACAAACAATTCCAACAGTGGCCATTCCAACAAACCCAACTACAAAAGGTTTGTATCCCATATTTTTTATATCTCTTAAATTAGTAGACATACCAATTGCCGCCATTGCCATTGTTAAGAATATTTTTGATAAAGATTTAATGTTATCTACAGTGCTAAGCCAAAGTTCACTATTGTTTGTAATAAAAAGTTGATCGCCAACATTTCTAACAATTATCATTGCAACAAATCCAAGTACAAAATAGGGAAAAATATCAATTATTGAGTATTTTTTTTCTTTAGACTGGCCTCTGTTATAAAGATACGCAAACAAGGGTATCATAATAATCAAAAAAGTATTTCTGATAAGTTTAGTAACTGTTGCTACATTTAAAGTCTCTGGACTATTGAATTGCTGATCATAGATCAATCCAGCAGCTGCTACTTGCGCTGTTTCATGTATAGAAGTTCCTAAAAATAAACCGATTAGAAGTGGTTCCCCATTAAAATAAAAATTTGCAAAGTATGGATAGATCAACATTGAGAGAATTCCAAATAAAGTGATGTTCGCAATTGCATAAGATATTTCATTTTTTTTGGCACCAATAACAGGAGCAGTTGCCATGATAGCTGTTGTTCCACATACTGTGCTTCCTATAGAAATTAGATATGCCATATTTCTTGGAATTTTTAATTTGTTGATCAAAAGTTTAATGACGACCAATACACTTACGATGCAAATTACTATTAAAGGAATAGCAATTGCACCAAATTCTAGAAACTCAAAAGGTTTTAATTGAATACCTAAGCAAATTATTCCAAGTTTTAATATATTTTTTTGAGTAAAATCCAAACCTTTTATGAAACTTTCTCTTATTTTAAAAACATTTCCGAAGAACATTCCTAAAAGGATTGCTATCATTGCAGTGGATATAGGACTTTTTTCATATCCTAGTAACTCTGTGCCTATAATATTATTAAAACCTTGCGATAGGGTGTAAAGAACAAACGCAAGTATAATACCAGGTAAAAGTACCAGGTACTTATTTTTAAACATAAACTAGGATTTTTAATTAAGCACTTCTGTAAAGCTTAGTCATTACGAATTCTCTATGACCTAATGCTTCAGCACAAGTTAACCTTCCATTAGCTGTTCTAATAGTTGCTTTAATTAGTTCATCACCAGCTTGATCCAAATTCATTTCTCTAGAAAGTATTTTAGAAACATCACAGTCAATATGTTCTTTCATGCTGACTGCCGTTAATGGATTAGCTGTTAATTTAACAACTGGCTCAATTGGGTTTCCAATAATATTTCCTTGTCCTGTTGGGAATAAGTGAATATTGAAACCACCAGCAGCTTGTAATGTAACACATTCTGCTGCAGCTGAAGAAGTATCCATAAAATATAATCCTGGACCTTTTTGTGGTTCTTCAGCAGGTGTCAAAACATCTACGAATTGTCTTGATCCTATTTTTTGGAAATTTCCAAATGCTTTTTCTTCAATTGTAGTAAGTCCTCCGGCTATATTTCCCGCAGTAGGTTGACTTTCTGATAAATCATCTGTTGCTTCTTTTAAAATGAAATCATTGTATTCATTCCATGTTTTTTTAAACTTCTCTTGTGCTTCTGGAGTTTTACCTCTTTTTTCACAAACAGTTTCAGCACCTGTAAGTTCTGAAGTTTCACCAAAACATAAATGAACTCCCAATGGCTCTAATTTGTCCATTAAATTTCCAACTGTTGGATTAGATGCAAGACCTGAAGTAGTATCAGACTCTCCACATTTTACAGAAATCCAAAGATCACTTATTGGACATTCTTCTCTTTGTTTTTCAGATGCCCACATTGAAAATTCTTGAGCTTTTTTTGAGGCTTTCATGATTGTTTCAATGTCACCAGCACCCTCTATACTAAAACCTTCAACAGGTTTTCCAGTTTTTGCTACTTCATCAACAATTCTTTTAGTCCATTTAGGCTCAATGCCAATAATTATAGCAGCAGCAACATTTGGGTTTTTTGCTGTACCTATCATTGTTCTAAAATGTAATTCTAAATCAGCACCAAACTGCAATCTTCCATACGAGTGAGGTAACGCAATTGTGCCTTTAATATTGTTTGCGACAGCTTCTGCACAAGCATTTGAGATATCATCAACAGGCAAAATGATTACATGATTTCTTGTTCCAGCTCTACCATTTTCTCTTTTATAACCTAAAAAACTTTTTGGGATTTCCATATTACTACCACTTCTTTGTTTTAACGTTGTGAACATGTACGTGTTCACCTTTTTTGATTGATTTGACTACTTTACCAATATCATGACCGTATTTAATAATAGTGTCACCTTCATTTAA
>CACCIT010000016.1 GCA_902546145.1 uncultured Pelagibacteraceae bacterium
TAATAAAATTTACAAAATCAATTGAAAAATAATCAGGTAATGATTTTACTAAGTCTTTATTTGATAGTGAGAATTTATTTATTTTTAAAAAAATAGAATTTTTTAAAATTGTATAAAATAATATAAAATTATTAAAACTAAAAATAATGAGACATGAAAATAAAAAAAATAATGAAATTCTATAAATTGTTAGGTCAATTTGTATTAAATGAAAAAATGTCATCATAATCAATGTTAAAAATAAAATTGATCCAATATCAGACAGACTAGATAATTCTGGGATTTTGAAAGATTTAAATATTGATTTTTGTAATTGAACAAATGTAAATATTGGCAATGTAATAGCGAATATTTTCAATACACCTCTTATTTCATCATCTTTATATATTGTGTAGGCAATATCCTTTTCAAAAATAATTATAATTAAAGCAATTATAGAACTTACAGTTCCAGAAATTAAAATTGTTTGTAGAATTAACTGGTTTATTTTATTTAAATCTTTATTTTCAAAAAAAATACTTGTAAATTTTAAGGTAGCTATATTAAGTCCAAATTTTGTAAAAATACTCAAAAAAACAATAAGTGATATTGCTGAGTTTAATACTCCCAAAGTATTTTTATCAATTAGGTAAATTACAGTAATATTAAATAAAATTAATCCTAGGCTAGAAATAAATTTTATTATCGATGAAACAAAAAATTTTTTTGTTAAGTACTTTATTTTCATATTTTTAAATTAATTACTTATTAAACTAATTATTTAAAATAGAATTTTTTTAAAAAGTTATTTTAATTTTTTTTCTATAATTAAACTTAGCAAATTTTATTCTTTTTAAAATTAATTAAATTTGTATTATTGTATCATAAATAAATCTAGTTATGATCATTTCATTATAGAATTTAAAACTTATTGTTTATGAATAATAAAATTGCAATCATTGGTGCAGGAGGACATGGTAAGGTTGTCGGAGAAATTGCTTTATTAAATGAATATAAAAATATTCATTTTTTTGATGATAAATATAAAGAAATCAAAGATTTCCCTTTTAATATATCTGGAAGTATTAATTGTCTTAAAAATAGTTTAAATGATTATGATAAATTTTTTGTAGCAATTGGAAACAATGTAAAAAGATTTGAAAAATTTGAATGGTTGAAAAAACAACAAGTAAATATTGTAAGTTTATTACATCCAAATTCGACAATTAGTAAATTTAGTTATTTAGGTGCGGGCACATGTGTTATGGCTAACGCAGTAGTTAATCCAGGTTCACTTATTAAAGAGGGTGTGATTATTAATACATCGGCATCTATTGATCATGATTGTTTTATAGATGATTTCGCACATATTTCTCCAAATTGTTCTTTATCTGGCAATGTGAAAGTTGGAAAATTTTCTCATTTAGGTACTGGCACGTCTGTACATCCAGGAAAGTTTATCGGTAGTAACGTCAAAATTGGAGTTGGTTCAAAAATATTTAAAGACATTTTAGATAACCAAACATTTTTATCTTAAATTTTAATTAATTATTAAAAATAGAAATAAAAATATATATTATATCTAAATATAAATAATTTTTATGAGAGACCTAATCAACGAATTTTCAAAAAATATTGTATCCTTTCATAGATATAAAAAAAGATTAATTGCATTAACAACAGACACAGGATTATGTATATTATGTACTTGGCTTGCATTTTCTTTGAGATATGAAGAATTAGTATTATTAAAAGATATTCATTTTTATCCTGTCTTAATTTCTGTACTATTAACATTACCAATATTTTGGTTATTTGGTTTATATAGAATTATTTTTAGGTATACTAATCTATCCATCATATTTACTATTTTTGCTTCAACATTTTTATATGGATTTATATATTTCTTGATTATAGGTGTTTACAGAATTGAAGGTGTTCCTAGGTCTATAGGGATAATTCAACCAATGCTATTATTCTTTGCAATTTCTGCATCAAGATTAAGTGTAAAGTATATTTTATTTGATAATTTAAACCTTAAAAAAAGAATTATAAAAAAAAATATACTTATTTATGGCGCTGGAGATGCTGGTAGACAGTTAGTTGTAGCTTTAGAAAATAGTCAAGAATTTAAAGTTCGAGGTTTCTTAGACGACAATTATCAAATTCAAAAACAATTTTTATTAAATAAAAAGGTTTATTCTCCAATAGAGTTGAAAACTTTAATTAAATCAAAAGATATTGATATAATTTTTTTAGCTTTACCATCAATATCTAGATCTAAAAGAAATCAAATTATTCAAAATCTTAATAAGTATAAATTAGTTGTAAAAACTCTTCCAAGTATTTCAGAGATAGTTGATGGTAGAATCACCATATCTGATATTAAAGATTTAAACATAAATGATTTGTTAAATAGAGATGAAGTAAAACCCAACATTGAATTACTAAATAAAAATATAAACTCTAAAGTTGTTGTTGTTACTGGTGCTGGAGGTTCTATAGGATCTGAGTTGTGTCGTCAAATAGTTAGGTTAAAACCTGCTAAATTATTACTTTTGGAATTAAATGAGTTTGCACTCTATAAAGTTTATGAGGAGCTTAATAACATAAGTAAAAATATAAAAATAATATCTCTTCTTGTAAATATTCAAGATCAAAAAAAATTAGAAACAATTTTTGAAACTTTCGATGTTGATACAGTCTATCATGCAGCAGCCTATAAACATGTCCCATTAGTTGAAGAAAATATCTGTGAAGGAGTTAAAAATAATGTGTTTGGATCTCTTTCTATTGCTAAGGCTTCTGTATCAAAAAAAGTCAGAAATCTTGTCTTGATATCAAGCGATAAAGCAGTGAGACCTACTAATATCATGGGGGCTTCAAAAAGATTATCTGAACTTTGTTTTCAGGGTATATACAAAGGTAATTCAAATATTAAAACTAATTTCTCAATTGTTCGCTTTGGTAATGTTTTAGAATCCTCTGGCTCAGTTATTCCAAAATTCAAACAACAAATTAACAAAGGTGGACCGGTAACTTTAACTCATAATGATGTAACCCGCTATTTTATGACAGTTACCGAAGCTGCTCAATTAGTAATTCAGGCTGGAGCTATGGGTAAAAAATCTGAAGTCTTTGTTTTAGACATGGGATCAAGTATTAAAATTAGAGATTTAATAAATAAAATGATTAATCTCTCTGGTTTTACAATAAAAAATTCTGAAAATCCTGGGGGTGATATTGAAATTAAGGTTACTGGTTTAAGGCCTGGTGAAAAATTATATGAAGAATTACTTATTGGAAACAATCCAAAGATTACTTCTCATCCTAAAATATTAAAGACAGACGATCCTTTTATTCCGCTTGTTCAGCTAGAAAAAGAATTAGATAATTTGAAGATTTTTTTAAATTACAATAATGTTGAAGATGTTAAAAATTTATTAGAAAGATTACTTGAGTCATACAAATCAAATTCTCCTATCGTTGATCACATTTATACAGAAAATTCTTAATAAAAAAAAATTACGAAAATTAATCCTTAAATAATAACCACGAAATATCTAAATTAATTAATTAGTTTTTAAATTATTGCAATGAACAATTTAATATTATAAGTAAAATTTATGGAAACAAATAAATCATTAAATGATGAGGTTGATTTAATTGATCTTGTTTTAGTTGTTTGGAAAAAAAAGTGGATAATTTTTTTTATTTTAATTTTTGGATTAACCCTAGTTCTTTCGCATGAATTATTTTTAAAGAAAGAAAGCAAAATTTTTGTAAAAAATGAAATCAAACCATTAACGGTTTTAGATGAAACAAAATACAAAACTTACAATTCTTTTATTAAATCTATACAACCTTATTCTTTAGAAAGATCTTTTTTGGATAAAGAGCGTTTTGATGAAGCTAATGTAAAAGAAAATAATGATTTCATTATTATAAATAAAAATGAAGCTCTTTTATCTTCAGATATAACTGATTTAGAAATAAATAATATTAATAAAGAATATTTACTTGAACTATTCGTTGATCAAATAAGACAAAAATCTAAATTAATTGAATATATTAAAGAATCAAAAATCATTGACACGAATGACTATGAAAATAGTTCAAAATACGAGAAAGCGGTAGAAAATCTTTCAAGACTTATCAAGTTAAAAGTGGATAACGATCAACAATCTGAAGGATCAGAAAAAATAATTAAAAGTGTGTTTTTGGAATATTCAACATTTGATTTGAATAAATGGGAAAATTTTTTAAAGTTTCTTGAAAAAAAGATTAATTTTGAAGTTCAAGAAAACTTAAATTTAATGTTTGAGAGATATGTTGATTACGTTAATCAAATTATTCAATATCAAATCGAAGATATTGATACTCAACTTTCAATTGTTAAAAATAAAGATGAACTAAATTATCTGCAAAATAAGAAAAAAGTTTTAGAATCTGATAAATATATAAATAGAATCACAAAAATATTCAAAGAATCACCCATCTCAAATACAAATGATTTTTATGCAGCAAAAATATTGATTGATAAAGATATTTATGATTATGGAAAAAACTCTATTTTAAAGAAGATTCTTTTGACTTCTATAATTTTTGTAGCTTTTGGAATATTTTTAGTTTTAACTTCTCATGCACTAAAAACCCGTAGAGAAAATTAAATTTTATTAGAAATATATTAAATTTCTTTTGATTTTATGAAAAAAAATTTTTTTATTTTTAATTTTATTCCTTCATGGTTAATAATTTTACTACCTTTTTTTCTAATTACAGGTCCTTTTTTATCAGATCTAGCAGTATCATTAGTTGCAATATTGTTTTTGATTAATTCTTTAAAAAATAAAATAAAAAAGTATTTTGATAATTATTATTTTAAATTTTTTTGTTTATTTTGGTTAATTTTAATTGTCAGCTCATTATTATCTAATAATGTTGTTATTTCATTAAAATCATCTTTTTTTTATTTTCGTTTTGGATTTTTCTCTCTGTGTTTTTGGTATCTTTTAGATAACAATAAAAACTTAATAAAATATTTATTCATTTCTTTATTAGTCTGCTTTTCTTCTCTAATTATTGATGGGTATATTCAGTATTTGTTTGGTAAAAACTTACTGGGATTTGAATTATATAATGAATATAGAGTAAGTAGTTTTTTTGGGTCTGAATTAATATTAGGAAGTTATTTAGCAAGATTTTTTCCTGTATTATTTGCATTATTTATTTATTTGGATGATTTTAAAAAAAATAAATTAACTTTATTTTTTATAACCATTGTTTTTATTTTATCTGAAGGTTTGATTTTTTTAAGTGGAGAGAGACTAGCATTATTTTTTATGAATCTATCAGCCATATTTATAATTTTGATGATAAAAAATTATAGGTTATATAGACTTTTAACATATTTGATTTCATTATTACTGATTATAGTGATGATTAATGTCTTTCCTAATGCAAAAGAGAGGTTAATTGATCAAACAATAAATGATTTTACTAGAGGAACATTTCAGAATAACGATTCTAATGACGATAAGTTGTACATATTCTCAAAGCCTCATAACGATATGTATATATCAGCTTATAGAATTTTTTTAGATAATAAGTTTTTTGGAGTTGGGCCTCGTCAATTTAGAAATGAATGCGAAAATTATTCTGTTTCATCATATTCTTGCGAAACGCATCCACATAATACATACATGGAGCTTTTGTCAGAGGCAGGATTTTTTGCATTTTTAATTGTGGCATTTTTATTTTTATCAATATTTTTTATATCACTTAAACATTTTGTTTATAAAATATTTAATTTGCATAAAGGAACTATGAATGACTTTCAGGTTTGTTTAATAAGTTCAGTTTTAATAAGTTTATGGCCATTTGCTCCAAGCGGAAGTTTTTTTAACAATTGGATGTCTATTGTTTATTATTTTCCAGTTGGAATACTGCTTTGGGAAGTTTTTAAATATAAAAATCCCAATAAAAATACAAAAAAATCTTAAAATTTCTTTAAATTTAATTTTACAAAAGTGTATCATTATGTATAAAGACTTGCCTGGTGATTATTGCGAAAGTGATATACCCGAACCCATTTCGAACTCGGAAGTCAAGCCTTTCAGCGCCAATGGTACTTTGTCTTAAGACATGGAAGAGTAGGACGTTGCCAGGCTATCTAAAATGAAAAATATCATTGTTGTCACAGGTGGAGCTGGATTTGTTGGTTCAAATTTAATTGAGCTTTTGTTGCAAAAAACGAAATATAAAATAATTAGTTTGGATAATTATTCAACTGGATCCAAAAAAAATCATATAAATAATAAAAAAATTTCCTATTTAAAAGGCGACACCTCAAATATAAAAAAAATATTAAAAAAAAATAAAAAAAATATATATTCAATTTTTCACTTTGGTGAGTTTGCAAGAATTTTTCAAAGTTTTAAAAAATTTGATGAATGCTATAATTCAAATACAATTGGCTCAAAAGCAGTCTTTAAATTTTGTTTAGATAACAATATAAAACTCATTTATTCAGCAACTTCTGCCTCATTAGGTAACAAGGGTAATGATAAAAATCTTTCGCCATATGCATTTACTAAATCAAAAAATTTGGAATTATTAGAAAATTTAAAAAAATGGTTTAATTTTAAATTTGAAGTTATTTTTTTTTATAACGTTTATGGCCCAAGACAAATTAATGTTGGAGATATGGCAACTGTAATTGGAATATTTGAAAATCAATATTTAAATAAAAAACCTTTAACAGTTGTTAAACCGGGGACTCAGTCAAGAAGATTCACACATATTAGTGATACAGTTCAAATTTGTTATGAGGCCTTTAAAGCAAATAGTTGCAAATATTATAGCATTAGCAACAAAAACTCATACACAATATTGCAGGTTGCAAAAATGTTTAACAGCAGAATTGTAATGACAAAACCCAGGTTGGGAGAAAGATATGCCTCTGCCTTAACTAATATTTCAAGTAATAATAAAATAATTCAAAAATATGGAAAATTACAATTGAAAGATTATGTAAGTTCCTTTATTAAGAGCGTCTAATTATGAAAATTAAAAGTTCTTTAAAATCTATTAAAAAAAGAGACTTAAATTCTAAGCTTGTTAGAAGAAGAGGAAGAGTATACGTAATAAATAAAACCAACCCAAAATTTAAAGCAAGACAGAAATAATTTTATGGATAATGAAAGCCATAAAAATACTTGGAATAACTTTACTAAATTTGTTTTATGGGGAACAGTTGCTGTAATTACAGTTTTAGTTTTAATGGCAATATTTCTTTTATAATATCTTAACTTATCTTTTATGAATTTGGCTTCAATTTCAGAAAACCATAGTACAGAGAAGCGAATAGCAATAACTCCAGAAATTGCAAAAAAATATATTAGTTTAGGATTTAACTTAAATTTACCAAATAATTATGGAACTCATTTAGGTTTTAGTGATGAAGTTTATAAAAATGAAGGAGTTAACTTTTTAAATAAAGAAGATGAAATCATCAAAAATTCTGAGATTATTATTCAATTAGGATTACCAAATGAAGAAAAATTATCATTATTTAAAGAAAACCAAACTTTAATTGGTTCATTAAATGCTTTTTTAAATAAAGAAAAATTAAATAATCTAAAATCAAAAAAAATAAATTGTTTTTCGTTAGAATTACTACCAAGAATAACAAGAGCACAATCAATGGATATTTTATCATCACAAGCTAACCTTGCTGGTTATAAAGCTGTGGTAGAGGCTTTCCAAGTTTATGAAAAAGCAATCCCAATGATGATGACGGCAGCTGGAACTATTCCTGCAGCAAAAGTATTGGTCGTTGGAGCAGGGGTTGCGGGATTACAAGCTATTGCAACTGCTAAAAGAATGGGAGCTGTTGTATTTGCAACCGACGTAAGAATCGCATCTAAAGAACAAGTTGAAAGTTTAGGTGGAAAATTTTTAACTGTTGAAGGATCTGAAAATTTAGAAACTGAAGGTGGCTATGCAAAGGAAGCTTCAGATGAATTTAAAAAGAAACAAGAAGAATTATTAGCAGATACATTAAAAAAAATTGATATAATAATTTGTACTGCTTTAATTCCAGGTAGAGAAGCTCCAAAGATAATTAAAGAGGAAATGTTCAAAAATTTACAACCAGGTTCAGTTATTTATGATTTAGCAGCGGTTCAAGGAGGAAACACTGTTTTTACTGAAGTTGATAAAACTGTTGAAAAAAATGGTGTTAAAATTTTAGGGGAGGCAAATATATTAAATAAATTACCCGTATCAGCTTCTAATTTGTACGCAAAAAATGTATTTAATTTTATCTCTAATTTATATGATAAAGAAAATAAGAAATTAAATATTAATTTAGAAGATGAAATAATAGAGAAAACACTTATTAAATAGTATTATGGAAATAGATCCTTTTATATTCAGATTAAGTATATTTATATTATCTATATTTGTTGGATATTATGTGGTTTGGAGTGTAACACCTTCGTTACATACACCATTAATGTCAGTTACAAATGCAATCTCTTCAGTAATTATCGTGGGCGCGATAATTGCAGCTTTATCTGGAAGTAATGGAGTGGTTTTTTCCTCCTCAAGTATTTATGGATTTTTAGCCATTATATTAGCAGCTGTTAATATTTTTGGTGGGTTTTTAGTAACTCAAAGAATGCTTGCTATGTACAAAAAAAAGAAAAAGGATAAATAATAAATGTCTGCAAATATATCTGCAATTTTGTACTTGGTATCTGGGGTATTGTTTATATTAGCTTTAAGAGGGTTGTCATCTCCTGAAACTTCAAGACAAGGAAATTTATTTGGAATAGTTGGAATGGTTATTGCTGTAACTGTTACATTTCTGTCTGTTGGTAATTTTAGCTCTGGTTTTATTTATGTTCTAATATTTTTAGCTATCGGTGGTAGCATTGGGGCATTTATTGCATATCGAATACCAATGACAGCTATGCCAGAATTAGTTGCAGGCTTTCATAGTTTAGTTGGTTTAGCTGCAGTATTTGTTGCAATCTCAGCATTTATTAATCCAGCAGCATTTAATCTTGGCACACCAGGTAATATTAAGCTTGCAAGTTTAATCGAAATGGCGATTGGGGCAGCTGTTGGTGCAATCACTTTTTCTGGTTCTGTTATAGCTTTTTTAAAATTACAAGGAATAATGTCAGGTGCACCTATAACTTTTAAAGGTCAGCATTTATTAAACGCATTATTGTTAATATTGATTGTAATATTGACGGTTTATCTTTGTTCAACGCAATCATCCAATTTATTTTGGATATTAATTGCAGTTTCCTTTTTAATAGGGTTTTTAATTATCATTCCTATAGGTGGTGCAGATATGCCAGTTGTAATCTCAATGTTGAACTCTTATTCAGGTTGGGCTGCAGCCGGAATAGGGTTTACTTTAGAAAATACAGCTTTAATTATTACAGGTGCATTGGTTGGTTCATCTGGTGCAATACTTTCTTATATCATGTGTAAAGGAATGAATAGATCATTCTTTAATGTAATATTGGGTGGTTTTGGTGCTACTGACCAAACAATTGGGGGTCAAAGTAAAGAACAAAGACCAGTAAAAAGTGGTAATGCAGATGATGCAGCTTTTTTAATGAAAAATGCATCTTCAGTTATAATTGTTCCAGGATATGGGATGGCAGTTGCGCAAGCTCAACATGCCCTTAGAGAAATGGTAGATACATTAAAGAAAAATGATATTAAGGTTTCATACGCTATTCATCCAGTTGCAGGACGAATGCCTGGACACATGAATGTATTGTTGGCAGAAGCAAATGTGCCATATGACGAAGTATTCGAATTAGAGGAGATTAATAACGATTTTGCAAATGCAGATGTTGCATTTGTAATTGGTGCAAATGACGTTACTAATCCTGTTGCAAAAACAGATCCACAAAGTCCAATTTATGGAATGCCAGTTTTAGATGTGGAAAAATGTAAATCAGTATTGTTTGTTAAAAGAAGTTTATCCCCTGGATATGCAGGAATTGATAATGATTTATTTTATAAAGAAAATACTTTGATGTTATTTGCAGATGCAAAAAAAATGACTGAAGATATTACAAAGAATCTATAGATTTAATGAATACAAAAATTTTTTGTGATATTGCAGATTTGTCTTCAATTAAAAAATTTAATAAGAAACAAATTGTAAAAGGATTTACAACAAATCCAAGCCTAATGAGAAAAGCTGGAGCAAAAGATTACAAATTGTACTCTAAACAAATACTTAAAGTTTGTAAAAATAAACCAATTTCATTTGAAGTGTTTGCTGATGATCAAAAATCTATGATTGAACAAGGAAAAGAAATAAATACTTGGGGAAAAAATGTATACGTCAAAGTTCCAGTAGTTAATTCAAAAAATAAATTTTCAGGCAAAGTTATTAAAGAGCTAAATAGTAAAAATATTAAGTTGAATATAACAGCAGTATACACAGCCAAACAAACTGCAAAAATACTTAAAGTAATAAATAAAAAAACAAATGTAATTATATCTATTTTTGCTGGGAGAGCAGGAGACACTGGTAAAGATCCAATTCCAGAATTTGTTAAAAGTATAAAATTAGCAAAGAAATTTAATAATGTAGAAATCTTATGGGCTAGTGTGAGAGAACCATATAATTTTTTGCAAGCTAAACAATTGGGATGTCATATAATTACTATCCCACCAACTTTAATTGAAAAAATTGAAAAGTTTGGTAAGTCTTTTAATCAGCTAACTGTTGAAACAGTCAAAGCATTTCTGATCGATAGCAAAAAATCTAATTTTAAATTATAGCTAAATTGGTTGCGGGGGACGGATTTGAACCGCCGACCTTCAGGTTATGAGCCTGACGAGCTACCAGACTGCTCCACCCCGCGATATTTTTAAATTCTATTCTTAAGTTTATTTAACTTTTTAACTCTTTTAATGTTTTCTTGAAGAATTCTTTTTTTCTTTTCAGAAGGTTTTTCGTATGTATTTTTTAATTTAATAACTTTAAAGAAACCGTCTCTTTGCAGTTTTCTTTTTAATACTCTTAATGCTTGTTCAACATTATTATCTTTAACTTCTATTTTAATAACTACCTCCAAAAAAGTGGTTTGTTATCACTTTTATTAATTTATGTCTATTAGTTTTGTTCATTATATGCTTGTTTGACTAACTTTATTTTGTTTTTCTTTTTCTTTTTTCTCTCTTTTAATTCTTCTTTCAGCTTTCTCTATTGCGTCTATCAGATCTTTTTGAGAAAATAAATTTAATGCTACAGGATCTTTTGGGTTAAGATTATTGTAATTCCAATAACTTTTATTTCTTATAGAGGTTACAGAATTTTTTGTAATTCCAATCAATTTAGCTATTTGTGAATCTTTTAAAATATTATGTTGTCTAATAAGCCACAAAGCAGAATCTGGCTTGTCTTGTCTTTTTGAAAGAGGGATATATTTTTTTATTTTCTTTTCATCATTTGAAATCTCAATATCACTACTTTTAATTTGTAGTGGTCTATTCTCATCATTAGATGATAATTCTATTTCCTCCCTTGAAAGTTGTCCTGAAATAATTGGATTATAAGCTTTAATCCCTTTCGCAACCTCCCCATCCGCTATACCTTGGATCTCTACTTCGTGTAGTTTGCAGAAATCTGCAATCTGTTTAAATGTTAGAGTTGTATTTTCTACTAACCAAACGGCAGTAGCCATTGGCATTAGAGGTGCATTTGACATTTAATTTTTCTTTTCTGATTTAAAGTTTTGAAATTTTTTATTAAATTTACTTATTCGACCTTTGTCCATTAATTTCTGTTTTCCACCCGTCCACGCAGCGTGTGATTTTGGATCAATTTCGAGTTTAAGTAAATCACCTTCAGCACCCCAAGTTGATTTTGTTTCAAATTGTGTACCGTCAGTCATTTCTACCTTAATAGTATGATAGTTTGGATGAATATTTTTTTTCATGCGGAGACTTATAGCAAAAGAAATTTTTAAAACAATTAAAAGTTAACTAATTTTTCAAGCATTTTATCGTTAATTGCACTACTTGAAGCTCTGATATCAATATTTTTTATCTCAAATTTGTTAATTTCGTTAACTATTCCACCTGCTTCTTTAACCATCAAAGCACCAGCTGCTACATCCCAAATATTAATTTTATTATGAAAAAATCCATCAAGTCTTCCAGAGGCTACATATGCAAGATCAAGTGCTGCACAACCACTACATCTCATATTTAGATCACTAAATTTTGTACCTTCATGGTTACTTGAGAATAAACAATCTTCAGTAGAATTTTTTTTAGAAACTCTTAGCCGTTGATTGTTTAAATATGCTCCCTTATTTTTTTCAGAAAAAAACATTTCATCTTTTATTGGATCAAAAATTAATCCACTTATAATTTCGTTATTAGACATATGTGCGATGCAAATAGCAAAATGAGGAATTCCATGAAGAAAATTAGTGGTCCCATCTATTGGATCTATAATCCAAAAATTTTCTTTGTCCTTATTATTTATCTTGCCAGTTTCCTCTGTAATGAATGAGTAGTTTTTTTTTGATTTAGATAATTCTTCAATTAAAATTTTTTCTACATTTTTATCTGTTTTTGTAACAAAATCGTAAGGGCCTTTTTTGGAAACTTGTAATTTTTCTACTTCACCAAAATCTCTGATCACAGATTTAGATGCCTTTTCAGCAGCCTTAATCATTAAATTAAGATTTGATGATATTGATATCATTTTAAATTTTTTTAACGTATTCTAAATTTCGAGTATCAACAATTACTTCATCTCCCGCTTCTATAAATGGTGGAACTTGAATACTTAAACCATTATCTAGAGTTGCTGGTTTGTAAGAGGAAGAGACAGTTTGACCTTTTAATGCCGCATCAGTAGTTTCTATTTTACATTGTACTTGATTTGGTAATTCAACTGAAATTGGATTTTCATTATAAAAACTTACAGATACCTCAAGATTTTCAGTTAATAATTTGCCTTGTTCTCCAATAATTTCTTTTTTAATTTCAATTTGTTCAAAAGTTTTTGGTTCCATAAAAAAATAATTAGAATCATCTTCATACATATAATTATATTTATTCTCATCAAGTGATGCTTTTTCCACAGTTTCACTAGATCTAAATCTTTCATTTAGTTTGGTATTTTTACCAACACTTTTCATTTCTACTTGTGCAAATGCACCACCTTTCCCAGGTTTTACATGTTGTGTTTTTAGAACTTGCCAAAGATCATTTTTATATTCTAAAAGCATCCCAACTCTAATTTCACTTGCATTTATTTTCATATTAAACTTTCTATAGCTTCTGCAGGTTTATATTTTTTATTATTCCAAATGTAGCCTGAGATAGCTAAAAAATTTGCATTGTTCAATAAAAGTTTTTTATAGTTCTCATTTGTTATTCCACCTATAGCTACGATTGGAATATTTGTTAATTTCTTTACTTTATTCAAAGTTTTTATATTAGCCCTGTATTTAGCTTTTTTTGTTTTTGTTTGAAAAAAAGCACCAAACGCAATGTAATTAGGTCTATTTTTAATTGCTTCTTTTGCAAGTTTAATTGAGTTGTGACATGTTATTCCAATAATTTTATTTCCAATTATTTTTTTTGCTTTTTTAATATTCATATCTTTTTGCCCTAAATGACATCCATCAGCATTTAATTTTTTTGCAAGAACTGGGTCATCATTAACAATAAATTTTACATTATTTTTTTTACATAATTGTCTGATCTTTTTTCCTACCAAAAATTTTTTTTTAAAAGAGTATTTTTTAAATCTCATTTGAAAAAAACTTATTTTACTTGATTTTAATACCTCATTCAGCATCTGGTAAAAATTTTTTGTTATTTTATTTGGGGAGATAAGATAAATAAATTTTTTTTTATTTATTCTCAAGATTGCTTGTCCATTTTCCTTGAGCAGCCAAAGTACACATTCTTGCTCTATGATTAAACACATCCTGTGTTTCGTTGGTTTTAGTGATGTCTTTAGACCAAAATTTAAGTGCACTTTGTTGTAAAGCTCGACCATATGAATAGGTTATTATAAAATTTGTACTATTGTTTTTGCTAATTAAATTTAGATTTTCAGTTGCTTCTACTTCGGATTGACCTCCAGACAAGAAAGCAATTCCTGGTACTTCTGTAGGTACTGAATTTTTAAGACATTCAAGTGTTTTGTCTGAAACTTCTTCATTAGAGATTTTGTTTTTTGAATTACTTCCAGCTAAAATCATATTTGGTTTTAATATGATCCCTGATAAATCAATTTTATGCATAATTAATTCCTCAAAACATTTTTTTATAACTTCGGATGTTTTTTTTAAACAATCATCAGCTGAATGATCACCATCCATTAAAACTTCTGGCTCCACTATAGGAACCATTTCACATTCTTGAACTAAAGCGGCATATCTTGCAAGTGCATGGGCATTAGAATGAATTGCAAGTTTGCTAGGATATTTATTGCTTATCGAATAGACACCTCTCCATTTTGTAAATCTTGCACCAAGCTCATAGTATTTTTTTAATCTTTCTCTTAGCCCGTCTAGCCCTTCTGTTATTTTTTCTTCTGGAGAGTTTGCTAAATTTTTTGCACCTGTATCTACTTTAATTCCGGGTACTGCGCCACTAGCAGAGATTAATTCAGGAATTGATTTACCTAAATTTGAAATTTGGTTTATTGTTTCATCGTATAAGATCACACCACCGATACAATCTTTCATACTTTCTGAACTAAAAAGAGTTTCTCTAAAAGCGAGTCTGTTTTTTGGTGTAGATTCAACATTAACAGTCTCAAGTCTTTTTGTCATAGTTCCGTTACTTTCATCTGCCGCAAGTATTCCTTTGCCATTTGAAAGTATTTTAAGAGCTATTTTATTTAGTTCTGACATATCAATTTAAAGCGCTTATACCAGGAAGTTCTTTTCCTTCAAGATATTCCAAAAATGCTCCACCTGCAGTTGAAACAAAATTAAAGTCTTTAACAGCATTTAAAGAATTAATTAATGAAATGGTATCTCCACCACCTACAACAGAGTAAATTTTATTTTCTTTATTTTTTTCAACTATTTTTTTTGCAATTGCAGTACTTCCATTAGCAAAATTAGGATTTTCAAAATATCCAGCAGGACCATTCCATAATATGGTGTTTGTATTATCAATAATATTACATATACTTTTAACAGTTTTTGGACCTATATCCAAAATCATTTCATCTAATTTAATTTGATTCAATTCTTTTGTTTTAGGCTGACCATTTAAATCATTTGCCACTATTACATCTTCTGGAAAAATTATATTACAATTTTTTTCTTTTGAATATGAGAGTATATCATTAACTATAGAATTAACATTTTCTTCCTTAAGAGATTTTCCAATATTGTATCCATTGTGTTCAATTAAGTTATTCGCCATTGCGCCCACAATTATTATATTATCAAATTTTGAAATTAAGTTTTTAATAATATTAATTTTAGTAGAAATTTTAGATCCTCCTATTATGCAAGTAACAGGTTTAGTTATGCTAGATGTAATTTTTTTTAATGCACTAATCTCTAAATCTAATTGCAATCCTGAAAAAGATGGTAAAAATTTTGAAATTTTACAAACAGATGTATGAGCTCTATGTGAACATGAAAAAGCATCATTTACATAAATATCACCTAAACTTGCCAAATGTTTTGCAAAATTAGCATCATTTTTTTCCTCTTCTGGATAAAATCTAATATTTTCAATTAATAAAATTCTTTCATTAAAATTATCAAGCATATCCTTTTTTATCTCATAAATATTTTTTTCAATAAGTTTTATTTTTTCATTTAATTTTTTTTCTATATCTTCTTGAATTGGTTTTAACGAAAGATCTCTTATTACTTTTCCTTTAGGTCGACCAACATGAGATAATATAACTATTTTTGAATTTTGCTTTAATAAAAATTCGATTGTAGGAAGCACTTTGTCAATTCTCGTTGTATCGGTTATTTCACCATTCTTGAGAGGGACATTTAAATCCAATCTTAAAATAACTTTTTTACCATGTAGGTTTGTTAGTTCTGAAATACTTTGCATTAAGAATTTTGATGAATAAATTCTGCAATATCACACATACGATTCGAAAAACCCCATTCGTTATCATACCAGGCTGAAATTTTACCCATATTGTCTCCAACAACATTAGTGAGGGATCCATCAACAATGGCGGATGCAGGGTTGTGATTAAAATCAATTGATACTAACTTTTCATAAGTAATTTCGAGTACATTTTTTAGATTATTTTTTGATGCTAATTCAAATGATTTATTTATATTTTCTTTGTTGATATTTTTTTTTGTACAGAAAACTAACTCTACAAGTGAAACATTTGGGGTAGGTACTCTCATTGCGACCCCCTCTAGTTTTCCATTTAAGCTAGGAATTATTTCACCAATTGCTTTTGATGCACCAGTGGATGTTGGGACAATTGATTGACTCGCTGATCTTGCTCTTCTTGGGTCTTTATGAGAATTATCTAAAATTCTTTGATCACTAGTAAATGCGTGAATGGTAGTCATAAACCCTTTTTCAATTTCAAAATTTTCATTTAGTGTATGTACAACTGGAGCCAAACAGTTTGTGGTGCATGATGCGGCTGAGATTATTTGGTCCTTACTGGTTATATCTTTTTCATTTACACCAAATACAATTGTTTTATCTGCGTTTTTACATGGCGCAGATACTATTACTTTTTTTGCTCCATTTTTAATATGAGCTAAAAGTTTTTCTTTAGAATTAAATTTGCCTGTACACTCAAAAACATAATCAACATCAAATTTTTTCCAGTCTATATCTTCAATATTAGACTCCTGTGAAAATGTAATTTTTTTATTATTTATTATTAAGTGATTTTCATCAAAATCTAAATCAGCATCAAATCTACCATGAATTGAGTCATATTTTATTAATGTACAAGTAGTCTCAGAATTTGATCTATTGTTTATGTGTTGTATTTTTATTTTTTTATCTTGGCTTTCTATAATTGATCGAACTACCATTCGACCAATTCTACCCATTCCATTAATTCCAACTTTAATTGTCATAATTAATTTTTAATTAAATTTTTTGATTTCATAATTATATTTTCTTTTGTTAGTCCAAAATATTTATATATTTCTTTAAAAGGTGCACTTTTACCAAATTCATTAATTCCAAAATTTTTTCCATTTTCACCAACATACTTTTTCCAACAATCACTTGAACCAGCTTCTATAGAGATTTTATTTTTCGTTTCATTTAGTATTTTATTTTTATAAGTTTTACTTTGTTTATCAAAAAGCTCCATACAAGGTACTGAAATAACTTTAGAATAAATTTTTTCTTTAGCAAGTTTATGACTAGCCTCGATTGCAAGATTTACTTCTGAACCACTTGCTAAAATTGTTAATTTAATTTTCTTATTTGTTCTAAGCACCTCATAAGCACCAAGTGAACATTTATTATTTGAGGAATATTTTTTTCTGATTGGATCTAAATTTTGTCTTGTAAGAGACA
>CACCIT010000017.1 GCA_902546145.1 uncultured Pelagibacteraceae bacterium
CTCTCTTTTATATATCTAATCTCTGGAGATTTCTCATCAGGTTTAAAGTATTCTATATTTCTAACTTGTTCATCAGTTAGAGGAACGTCAAAACGATCTCTATAATACATAAGATCATCCACATCTAATTTTTTAGTTTGGTGAGTAGTGTTTACACTTTCACCTGTTTTTCCCATTCCATATCCCTTGATTGTTTTTGCAATAATAACTGTTGGACTTCCTTGGTTTTTAATTGCTTTATCATAAGCTGCGTATACCTTATGAGGATCGTGTCCTCCTCGATTTAATCTCCAAATATCTTTATCTGACATAGATGAAACCATCTCCAAAGTATCTGGATTTTTTCCAAAAAACTTTTCTCGCACATATGCACCATCTCTTGCTTTCATAGCTTGGTATTCACCATCTACAGTTTCATTCATAATTTTTACTAATTGACCAGTTTTGTCATTAGCTAACAATGAGTCCCAGTATGAACCCCAAATAACTTTTATTACATTCCATCCAGCGCCTCTGAAGCTACCTTCAAGTTCTTGTATAATTTTTCCATTTCCTCTTACAGGTCCATCAAGTCTTTGGAGATTACAATTAATTACAAAAATTAAATTATCTAGTTTTTCTCTGGCCGCTAATCCAATTGCACCCATGGATTCTGGTTCATCCATTTCACCGTCTCCTAAAAAAGCCCAGACCTTTCGTCCCTCATCTTTTATCAATCCTCTATTGATTAAATATTTCATGTATCTTGCTTGATAAATTGCAAGCATTGGTCCTAAACCCATCGAAACAGTTGGAAATTGCCAAAAATTTGGCATTAGCCAAGGGTGGGGGTATGAAGATAATCCTCCAGGTTTTACTTCCTGTCTAAAACTATCTAGTTGTTTCTCAGTTAATCTACCCTCTAAAAATGCTCTAGCATACATTCCAGGTGCACTGTGTCCTTGGAAATATACTAGATCACCGCCAAATTTATTGTTTTTTGCTCTCCAAAAATGATTCATTCCAACATCATATAAAGTTGCAGCAGATGCAAAGGTTCCTATGTGTCCACCTAATTCTGGAAATTTTTTGTTAGCTCTTACTACCATTGCAGCTGCATTCCATCTGATCAGAGATCTTATTCTTCTCTCAATATTTTGGTCTCCATTTGATTTTATTTCAGCCTCAGGAGGAATGGTGTTTATATACGGAGTATTTTGGGTGTAAGGAATATTTGCTCCTTCACGATAGGCTTTGTTAATTAATTCCTTAATTAAAAAATGAGCTCTTTGATTTCCATCTTTTGAAATTACTGCAGATAAAGACTCTAGCCAATCTTGAGTTTCTAAAGGATCTGTGTCTAATCCATTTGTAACTTGAATTATAGATTGTTTTTTTTCTTTAGCTGGCTCTGGAACATTCACCAGCTCCTCTTTATTTACAGCCATAGCTTCCTCAGCTTGTTTAATAATATTTTCTGTATCTTTAGGAAGATTGCTCTCTGGGAGACTTTTGGTTGAATTGCTTAAACTTAAAAGTAAATCACCTTTTGAAACTTTGTCACCTACTTTGACATTAATAGTATCAATTTTTCCTGAAATAGTTGATGGAATTTCAACACTAGATTTATCACTTTCAATTGTGACTATTGGATCATTTTCCTTGATTGTGTCTCCTGGCTTTACAAGTAATTCTATTACCTCAACATTCTCAAAATCACCAATGTCAGGAACAAGTAGTTTTTCGCTCATTATTAAAAAGGCTTATACACTCAAATAAAATATATTTTTATGTTATTTTATCACATTAATTAATCTTTTTATGCAAAGCTGTGTTTTAATTGAACAAAATTTGTTAATAAAACCATAAAATACGGTATCTTTAATAAAATTAATATTGGACCGCTGGCCAAATTGGATAAGGCGCTCGGCTACGAACCGGGAGATTCCAGATTCGAGTTCTGGGCGGTCCACCAAAAAGGATAAAAATGATTGATTGGTTATTAAAAGCTTCTTTACAAAAATCAGTAATTTATTTTTTTATAATAATTACATTGTTATTATTGCTATTAACAATTGTATTATAAATTTTATGAGTAATGAGTTTGAACAAATAAGTTTAACCCAAGGGTTCATGAAACATAATGGAGGTGTTTTGTTTAGAAACATCTCTGAAACTGAATATGAATTTAAATCTACTATAAATGAAAATCACTTAAATGCTGCAGGAATAACTCATGGAGGCTATCTATCAGCATTAATAGATGCTGGTGCTGGAACCGCAGCTCACAGATCTGCTGGTAACGCTCCATGTGTAACTATTTCGTTAGATATTAAATTTATTGGTGCCTCAAAAGTTGGTGATGAAATTATTGGGCACACAAAAATATTAAAAAAAACAAATACATTAATATTTTTATTTTGTGACCTAAAATGTAACAATAAAATTATAACATCAGCAACTGGAGTTTGGAAAATTTTAAAAGTTAAACCTTCAAACTTAGGTCCAGGTGGTTAATTCATTCCTTTCTTCTGATATTAAAATATCCACAAATAACTAATAAAATTAAAGCAATTGGATAAACTATATTTTTCGACGGTCTATCAGAATTTTCAATTTTGAATTCACTGATATAGTCTCCCATTTCAAAACCATTTTTTTTTGCTTCTCCATTCCATTTTAAATTATCAACTATTATTTTTTCATCCTGCTCTAATAAAGTAATCCCATAATCCTCTAGAGTAAAATGATCCTCAAATGTATTTTTTGATATTACAAAAAGTTTATATCTTTCTCCATATAAACTAGGTCTTGTTATTTTAATTTGAATTTCTTTTTCTGAATCTAATTTTAATGAATTTATTTTACTAATTTCTTCATAATTATATTTTGGATAAAATTTATTTAAAACAAAATCTGGAGACAACAAAGAAATAGAAATAATTAAAAAAATAATAATCTCATACCATTTAAGCTTATTTATAAACCAACCTTGAGTTGCTGATGTAAAAACTAAAATTCCAATTAGTGAAGTTATTATAACAATGAGCCCATGCCAGATATTTTCAATACCAATAAGTAAAAGTTCATGATTAAACAAAAAGACTATTGGTAATATTCCTGTTCTTAAACTATACCAGAAGGCTTGAACTCCAGTTCTTAACGGATCTCCTCCAGATATTCCCGCAGCTGCATAAGAAGCTAAACCTACTGGCGGCGTTACATCTGCCATCAATCCAAAATAAAAAACAAATAAATGGACTGCAATCAATGGAAAAATAAATCCAGATGCATTACCAACATCAACTAAAACAGTTGCCATCAAAGATGCAACTACAACATAATTTGCAGTGGTTGGTAAACCCATTCCTAACAACAAACACAGAATTATAGTTAAAAATAATAGTATTGTGACATTATCTTTAGCAATAGATTCGATAACAATAATTAAGTTTGTACTTAAGCCTGTTGAGCCAACTGCACCTACTATGATACCAGCTGTAGCAATTGCAATGCCAACTGCAACCATATTTAATGCTCCTTTTTCAAAACCAACGATTGTTTGATTAAACCATTCTTTAAAAGAATCTTTAGAATAATTATTTTTAATTATTAAGTTGATTAGATTGACTAAAATTAAAGTAATTGTTGCATAAAAAATTGAATACGAGGCAGTAAACCTTAAATAAACAAGAGTATAAATTAAAACAAAAATAGGAATTAAAAAGTGAATTCCAGATAAAAATGTTTTTTTCAAATTAGGAACGTCCGCATCGTCCATTCCTTTAAGATTTAATTTTAAAGCTTCTAGGTGAGATATATAAAATAGAGCAATATAGGAAATAATTGCAGGTAAAAAAGCATGTTTAACTATTTCAAAATAAGTAACTCCAATAAAACTTGCCATTACAAATGCTGCAGCACCCATTACAGGAGGCATTATTTGTCCATTTACAGATGATGAAACCTCGATTGCACCTGCCTTTTCTTTAGAGAAACCTGTTTTTTTCATTATTGGAATAGTAAATGTTCCAGTGGTTACAGTATTAGCAATTGATGATCCTGAAATTAAACCAGTCATTCCCGAACCTAGAATTGCGGCTTTGGCTGGTCCTCCTCTCATTTTGCCAACCATCGCAAAGGCTAAATCTAAAAAATATTTACCACCACCTGCTGTTTCTAGTAAGGCACCAAATAAAACGAATAGAAAAATAAAATCTACGGAAACCCCAATAGGAATTCCAAATATTGCCTCTTGATCCAACCATTGAAATCCTACCAATCTATTTAAAGACAAGCCTCCATGAGATATTATTTCTGGTGCATACCTTCCAAAATATGAAAATAATAAAAAACAAGTTGCAATGATTACCAAAGGTAATCCAATTGCTCTTCTTGTGGCCTCTAAAAGAATTAAAATACCACATCCTCCTAAAATTAATTCTAATGGAAAATTAAATGTATCAGTGATTTCCAAACTTAAAAGGACACCACCCCTCTCTACTAGTTGATCATAAAAAAAATAAATATAGAGACAAGAAAAAGCACCTACAAAACTTATAATAATATCAAAAAATGAAATTTTTTTTCCTTTTGCTATCGGGTAAATTAAAAATGCTAAAGTTAATGCAAATCCTAAATGTATTGCTCTAGCAGGCAAACCTTTGAACATTCCAAAATTTAATATAAATGGAAATGGTGATGCGTACCAAAGTTGAAATAAGGACCAAATGATAGCTATTGCAGATACTACCTTTAAATGAAATCCGGTAATGTTTCTAGTTGGTGATAAATCCTCGCTTATTTTATTTTTTATATTGGCGCTAATTGAATCACTCATAAGAAATATTCATACCATAAAAAAAAGGCCCGGTAAAAATTACCAGGCCTTTTAAAAAGTAAAAAACTTAGATTACATTAATCCAGCTTCTTTATAATACTTAATTGCACCAGGATGTAGTGGAGCAGATAAACCATCTTTAATCATGTTTTTCTTTTCCAAAAATCCAAATGCTGGATGTTGTTTTTTGAAATCATCGAAGTTTTCAAAAACTGCTTTTGTAACTAAGTACACTAATTCTTCAGAAACATCAGCCGAAGTTACCACAGTTGCTTTAACACCAAATGTAGTAGCATCTTTTTTCTGTTTTGTATAAGTGCCTTTAGGAATTACAGCCTGCGCATAATAATCAGCACCATCAATTAAGCCTTGAACTTCTGGTCCAGTCAAATTGATTGGAGATGCTTTAGCGGCACAAGTTGCTGCTTGTTCCATTGCACCATTTGGAAATCCAACCGAATAACCAAATGCATCAATTTTACCATCACATAAAGCTTTCACTTGCTCTATTGAAGGATCTAATTTTTTAACAAGGATTTTTGCCATTAATTTAATTGATCAATTATTCTATCAACTATTTCTTCAGAAATTTCAGATTTTCTTTTGTATGGTAGGACTTCACTTTTTAAAGACTTATTTTTGTAGTAGATTACAACTTCATTATAATCTGAGTTAAATCCAATATTTTTTTTAGAAACATCATTAGCAATTATCCAATCACAATTCTTTTTATTTAATTTTTCTTCTGCATTTTTTAAAACTTCGTTTGTTTCTGCTGCAAAACCAATCACAATTTCAGGCCTCATAGAATTATGATTTGATATGTAATTTAAAATATCAATATTTTTTTCTAAATTTAAATTTAATGCTTCTTCTTTTTTTATTTTTTTTTGAGATTTATTTTTTACTTTAAAGTCTGATACTGCTGCTGAAAAAATTGCTACATCTACAGGTAAATTCTCTTGTGTAGCAGCAAACATTTCATCTGCTGTTTCAACTTCAATGAGTTTAATATCTTTTTCTACTTCTAGATTAGTTGGTCCTGAAATCAGTGTTGTATCAAAACCTTTTTTCGATAGACATTTAGCTAGTTCATATCCTTGTTTGCCACTTGATTTATTTGTTATGAAACGCACAGGGTCGATATACTCATTTGTTGGACCCGCAGTAACTAAAGCTTTAAATTTTTTATTTTGACTTTGGTTTAAAAAAAATTGGTTTAACTCCTCCGCAATTTTTAATGGTTCTGACATCTTACCTTCTCCGTATTCCCCGCATGCCATATCTCCTATTTCTGGACCAATAAACTTATAACCAAAATCTTTTAATTTTTTTAAATTAGTTTTTGTAGATTTATGTTCCCACATTCTAACATTCATCGCTGGTGCTAAATAAATTTGTTTATTTGAAGCAAGTATTACAGTAGAAGCCAAATCATCTGTAGTACCTTGTGCTAATTTTGAAATTGTATTTGCTGTAGTTGGTGCAACGATAACTATGTTTGCCCATCTAGAAAGTGAAATGTGATCCATTTCAGTTTCGTTTTCTAAACTAAACAAATCACTATAAACTTTACCTTGAGATAATGATGCTACTGATAATGGAGTTACAAATTCTTTAGCACTAGAAGTCAGTATAGTTTTTATTTCTGCACCATTTTTTTTTAATAATCTAATCGTTTCAAGACTTTTATAAGCTGAAATACCACCACAAATAATAAAAAGAATTTTTTTGTTATTAAGATTTTTCATTTGCAGAATTAAAATACTATAAGACCAAAAATTACAAGAAGTAATAAACCAATAATAGATTGGTTTCTAAATGCTATCATTTCAGATTTTTTATCGTTTAAAGCTGTATAAGAATTGGAGTTTTGAGGAATTTGTCCGCTAGCTAAAAATGTTAGAGCTTGATTTGCTTTGTCCATGATTTCAGGTAACTCAGGTAATCTTTTAATTACTTCAGTACTATTTTTAAGTGTTTCGTTAAAATTATTTATAGGATCTTTTGTTTCTCTTAACCAATTTTCAAGAACTGGTTTAGAGGTTGTCCAAATATTAGTGTTAGGATTTAATTTTCTTGCAACACCCTCAACTACAACCATTGTTTTTTGTAACATCAACAATTGAGGTTGAGTTTGCATATTGAATTTTTCTGTAACATCAAAAAGCTGTTTTAATAATTTTCCACCTGAAATATCTTTAACCTTTTGACCAAATATTGGCTCTCCTATTGACCTTAATGCTTGCGCAAGATCATCTATTGGCACATTTTTAGGGACTAATCCTGCTACCAAGTGAACCTCAGCAACTTTTTTATAATCTCTTTGTATAAATCCAAATAAAATTTCAGCTAAAAAACGTTTACTCATTTTGTCTAATCTACCCATTATGCCAAAATCTATTGGAGCTATTTGACCGCTATCATCAATAAATATATTTCCTTGGTGCATATCAGCATGAAAAAAACCATCCCTTACTGCATGTCTTAAAAAATGCTGGATAATATCCTCAGCAATTTTATTAGTATTTAAATTTCTTTTTTTCAGCTCTTCTGTTTCACGAATAGATACTCCATCTATCCAATCTAATGTCATTACATTCTCACTAGTAAAGTTCCAATATATTTCAGGAACTTTGAACCCAGCATCATTTTTTGTATTTTCTGCATATTCATTTGCAGCTGCTGCCTCAAACCTTAAATCCATTTCTAGGTTAGTTATTTCTTTCAACAAAAAAACAACTTCCACAAGTTTTAATCTTTTAGTTTTTTTTAAAAATGACTCAATGATAAATGCAAATAGCATCATCGCATCAATTTCTTCATTAAATATTTTTTTTATGTCTGGTCTTATAATTTTTATTGCTACATCTTTAATTGTACCATTGTCATTTATTTTAGCTTTATGAACTTGCGCTATTGATGCAGCAGCAACTGGCTCACTTAAATCAATAATAGAATTGTAAGCATCATTGCCTAAATCATTTTTAATTATTTCTTTTGCCTGATCAATAGAGAATGGTGGTACACGATCTTGTAATTTTTCCAGCTTTGTAGAAAGTTCTTCTCCTATAATATCAGGTCTAGTAGCTAAAAATTGACCTAATTTTATAAAAGTTGTACCCATCGACTCTAATGATTTTGAAAGTCTTTCACCATCATCTAGCGCATGATGACTCAATTCTTTTTTTTCAAAAGATATTGCTAATAGCTGAAATAAAATTGTGATTGCGACTGGCGGTTTTTTAAATTTAGAGGCAATATCTAAAATATCAGATTTTGCAATTTTTCTTCCTAATTTAAATAAAGTAATTAATTTTCTTAGCATTATATTTTCCAACCACTATGGATAGAAACTATACCACCTGAAAAGTTCCTATAATTACATTTCGTAAAATTATGCTTTTTCATTAAGTCAATTAATTCTTCCTGATTAATAAATTCTTCAATACTTTTTACTAGATATTCATATGGTTTTTTATCGCCAACAATAAATTGACCAATATGAGGAATTATTTTTGAATAGTTTTTATAAACAAAATCTAGGTTAGAGTTTTGAATTTTTGAAAATTCTAAACATAAAAATCTTCCACCTGGTTTTAATACCCTATAAGCTTCAGATAGAGCTTTATCTAAATTCTTTGTATTTCTAAGACCAAAACTTATTGTGTAATAATCAAATTCGTTGTCTTGAAGTGGAAGCTTCTCAGCAGCTGCATTGATCCATTTTATATTTTTATAATTAGATAATTTTTGTTTGCCTTGATTAATCATACCTTTATTTGGATCTACACAAGTGACTTCTGACATTTGATTTGTACTATTCAAAAATAATTTACCAATATCTCCAGTTCCACAAGCAACATCTATTAACTTTCTATTTGGAGATGGTTTCATTATATTGATTAGACTTTTTTTCCAAAATCTATGAATGCCCAGTGACATGAAATCATTCATCAAGTCGTATTTACTATAAACTTGATCAAAAACACCTTCCACAAGGCCTTTTTTATTTTGAAGATATTGTTGCATAAAAAAATATATATTGAATATAGTGAGAAATGCCAGAATTACCAGAAGTAGAAATTGTTAGACAATCTTTAGACAAAAAAATTAAACAAAAAAGTATTAAAAAAGTAATTATTAGAAATAAAAATCTTAGGTTCCCACTTCCAAAAAATTTCAGTTCTTTTTTAATGAATAAAAAAATTATTAAAGTAGATAGATTTTCCAAGTATTTAATATTGAATTTTAAAAGTGGAGAGTTTTGTTTGATACATTTGGGTATGTCTGGAACCATACACATCATTGATAGTAAAAAAAAATTAAAATTTACTAATGCTAGTTTTTATCATTCTCCTATATTACCAAAAAAACATAATCATATTGAATTAATATTTAATTCTTTGAAAGTAATTTATAATGACCCAAGAAGATTTGGTTTTTTTGAGTTAGTAGAAAATAGTGAAAAATTAGAAAGTAGATTTAAAAATTTGGGACCAGAACCATTCAATTTAAATTTTAATATGAATTATGTTTTTAATTACTTCAAAGGAAAGAATAAAAATATTAAAACATTTTTATTAGACCAAAAATTTGTTTCTGGAATTGGGAATATTTATGCAAGTGAAATTTTATTTCTAAGTAAGATTTATCCATTTAAAAAAGCAAGTTTGTTAACTAGAGAAGATTGTAAAAAAATTATTTACTATTCAAAAAAAATTTTATTAAGAGCAATTAAAAAAGGTGGTTCGAGTATTAGAGATTTTAAGGATACACTGGGATCTTCTGGAAACTATCAAAAAGAATTTAAAGTATATCAGCAAGAAGGATTAAAATGTAAAACTATAGGATGTACCGATACTATACAGAAAAAAATTGTATCAAATAGATCTACTTTTTTTTGTAATTCCTGCCAAAATTAGCCAAATATTTAGTTGACCGTTTTCAGTTCTCAAGCTATACCCCTGCGCATGGCAAATACAAAATCAGCTATTAAACGTATAAGACGAATTTCTAAGCAAACAGCAGTTAATAAAGCTAGAAAAAGTAGATTTAGAAATGCATTAAAGAAAATGAACGCTTTAATTGATACCAAAAAGAAAGATGAAGCGTTAAAATTCTTACCTAAATTAAACTCTGAGTTGATGAAAATTGCAAAGACTGGTGTAATTAAAAAACAAAATGCATCAAGAAACGTTTCAAGAATAACTAAAAAGATTGCAGCAATTTAAAAACCTTAAGTTGTTTCGAAGATAAATTTCACAAACACATTATATAAGATCTAAATATTTTAAATTACTATATTTAGATTTAGTAAATCTTTGATCTCACACAATACAATCAATGTTTGATTCAATCTGTATTTGATTCAATCAAAAATTTTATTTTTAAGAAAATTTAAAACTAATTTAAAAATTTATGTCCATAAAAAAAAATGATTGTGACAATAAATTCTACAATTGCAGATTTAATTTTTTTTTAATTTTAAATTTAATACTTGTTGCAAAATTTTTTAAATCGTTCTAACTGAGATCTTCCCTTAAGTTATGAATAAATCTTTTACAAATAAAAATATTAATAATTTTGCTTCAGAAGAGATCGATTGGCAACAAATTCAATCTGTAATGAAGAATAAATTAGGTTTGGAAATTTATGAAAGTTGGTTAAAAAAAATATCATTTCTTGAGGAGCATAATAATTATTTACTTTTATCTGTTCCAACTAGATTTATCAGAGACTGGATTACTTCGAGGTATTTAGACCAAATTCTGAAAATAATTAAATTGTATAAAAAAGATATAATTAGAATTGAATTTAAAATTATTGATCAAAAAGTTGATAAGGATTTAAAAGAAACAACAAATATTGAAAATACCCAAAATGAAAATGTTTCATTTATAAAAGACTCGTACCTTCAGTACAACCGAATAGATCCAAACAAACGATTTGATAACTTTATAACTGGATCAAGCAATAAACTTGCATATGAAGCTTCTTTAAAGGTTACAGAAACTATCTCTCATTATAATCCACTCTATATTTATGGTGGAGTAGGAATGGGGAAAACTCACTTATTAAATTCTATTGGTTTTGAGATGAAGAAAAAAAATAAAGTGATGTTCATTTCAGCGGAACGTTTCATGTATCAGTTTGTAAAATCAATTAAATCAAATGATATGGTTAAGTTTAAAGAATATTTTAGAAATACTGATATTTTATTAATAGATGACATCCAGTTTATTAGCGGCAAAGAAGCAATGCAGGAAGAATTTTTTCATACATTCAATGCTTTGTTAGACAAAGGATCACAAATTATAGTATCTGCTGATAGAGCACCTAATAAATTAATACGTATTCAAGAGAGAATTAAATCCAGATTTTCAGGTGGATTGGTTGTTGACATTCAAAAACCTGATTTAGAATTAAGAAAAAAAATAGTTCAAAAAAAAACAGAAGAATTAAACAATTTATATTCAGATCAGCTTCAAGTATCAAAAGATATACAAGATTTTATCAGTAATGAGATCTCAGGAAGTGTTAGAGAATTAGTTGGAGCAGTTAATCGAATAGTATCCTTTTCAAGAATTTATAACAAAGTTCCAAATTTACCTGAAACTAAAGTGGTATTAAAAGATCTTTTAAATATCTCAGAAAACAAAGTAACAATTGACTTAATACAGACTATTGTGTGTAAGTTTTTTAAGATAAGCAAAAATGAAATGCTTTCTTCAAGAAGATCAAGATATCTTGTAAGACCTCGACAGACAGCAATTTATTTAACTAAAATTTTAACTTCAAAATCATTACCAGAAATAGGTAGAGAATTCTCGAATAGAGATCACACAACAATTATCCATTCTGTTAAAACAATTGAGAAAATCAAAGAAAAAGATCCAGAAATGGTAGATAATATCAATAAACTTAAAAATCAGATATTATACAATAACAAAGAAAATGAAATTTAACGTCAACCAACAAGACCTTCAGCAAGCACTAAATTATTGTCAGGGTGTAATCGAAAAGAGAAGCACGTTACCAATTTTATCTAATATTTTATTAGATGCTAGTAATTCTAAATTAACAATTACTGCTACAGATCTTGATTTAATTTTTATACACCAGCTAAATAATGTTGAAATTCTTGAAGAAGGAAAAACAACAACAACCTCGTCAATTATGTATGACATAATCAGAAAATTAACATCAGGAAAAAAAATTAACCTTACTCTTACCGATGTAAGTAAATTACAAGTAGAATCGGAAAAATCTATTTTTAATTTGAATTGTATTAGTGCTACCGAGTTTCCATTGACTGATGAAAATTTTAATGAAAATGAATTTATTATAAAATCAAAACAATTATTGAAGCTTCTAAATAAATGTAAGTTTTCTGTTTCAAATGATGAAACTCGACATTATTTAAGTGGTATTTATTTTCACCAAACCGAAGTTGAAGATAAAAATTATTTAACAGCTGTAGCTACTGACAGTCATAGAATGTCGATTTCAAAAATCAGGCTAGATGAAAAAATTGAATTTGACCCTATTATACTACCCAAAAAAACAATTTTTCAACTTTGTTCACTGTTAGATAGTTATGATGGTGATGTAAAAGTATCAAATCTAAAGTCAAAAATTAAGTTTGAACTGAATAATAGTATTTTAATTTCAAAACTTATCGATGGAAAATTCCCGAATTACATTCAGGTAATACCTAAAAATAATCAAAAAAAATTAGAAATTGATTTAAAACTTTTCTTAAACTCAGTTGATAGAGTGGCCTCTGTATCTCTGGATAAAAAAGATGGTGTAAAATTTAATTTATCAAATGATACTCTTAACCTTTCGGTAAATAATACTAATAGTGGAGACGGAAAAGAAACATTAAATGTTAAATTTGATCACGACTTAGAAATAAGTTTTAATTCCAGATATTTGATTGATGTAGCTTCACAATTAGATGGTGATAGAGTCGAAATCTTCTTTAATGATACGGGTTCACCAGCTTTAATAAAAGATCCAGGCGATTTTGACAGTATTTATGTTGTGATGCCAATGAAGGGTTAATTTATTAAATCTAATTCTTGATAGATATTTTTTTCTAGAGTTTTTAAAAATTCATTTTTTTCTAGTCCAGCTGAAATAGGTTTTAATATTGATATAGTAATTGTTCTATTACTATTTTTTCCACCTTTTTTTGGCCATACGTAACCAGAGTTTATGGCTACTGGTAAACAATTTATTTTTAATTCTTCATATATCCTTGAGGCTCCTTTTTTAAATGGAGTTCTATCATCAGGTAATACCCTGGTACCTTGAGGAAAAATAATTAATGGACGATTTGATTGTGATATTGTTTTTGAAATATCATTAAAAAAACCCAAATTATCTTTAGTTGTTTTATTTCTATTTATTGAAATTGATCCTATTTTTTTTAAATACCAACCAAATATTGGAATTTGGAGAAGCTCTTTTTTTAAAATAAAAACTGGTGAATTAAAAATAGTTTGCAAATAAAAAGTTTCAAACATTGATTGATGAGATGCGGCAATAAAAAATTTATCCTCTTTGATTATATTTTCTTCACCTTTGATAAGGATTTTTACTGAAAGGATAAACCTTAAGCAAACACTAGTCCAATAGCCCATTAATTTGCCACCAATTAAAACTATTTTTCTTGGTAGGAAAAAGGAAGGTAAAAAAATTATAGAAATAAAAATAATTCCAGTAAAAAAAATTATTGAAAATAAAATGTTTCTTATCATTGTCTCAAAAGCTAAATTAAATCTTTATGCTTTTGTCTTTTTCTAATTATTTTTATTTTGTTGTTTTTAATTAATATTTCTAATGGTTTTGTTCTTAAGTTATAATTTGAACTTAGTGACATTCCGTAAGCACCAACATCACATATTGCAACATAGTCTTTTTCTTGAAGTTCCTGAAAGTTTTTAATAGTTACAAACTTGTCTGTAGTTTCACATATAGGTCCTACAAATTCATAAGTTTTTTTAGAAACTTTTCCAGATTTAATAACAGGTAAAGTTTTGTGAATTGCACCATATAATGCTGGTCTCATTAAATCATTCATTGCTGCATCTAATATAATGAATTTTTTACTTTCACTGTTTTTTATATAAATTACTTTTGTAATCAATGTTCCAGAATTTCCTATTATAGATCTTCCTGGTTCAAATATAATTTTACATTTTTTATTTTTTAAAAATTTTTTAATAGCTAAATTATATTTTTTATAATTAAGTTTTTTATTTTTATCTGAATAAGAAATTCCCATACCACCACCTAAATCGATGTATTCAAATGTATGAGATGTTTTCTTTAAAATATTATCAACTACTTTAAGCATCTTTTCATAAGGCTTATGATCTAAAATTTGGCTTCCAATATGAACACTTAGGCAATTAAGATCTATATTTTGTGAACTTTTGCAATATTCAATTATTTCATAAAATGTTTTTTCATTTACACCAAACTTATTCTCCTTTTTACCAGTCGAAATTTGGCTTAATGTTTTTGCATCAGTATTAGGATTTAATCTTAAACCAATTTTTACAATTTTATTTTTTTGTCTAGCCACTCTATTTATTTCTACTACTTCACTTTTCGATTCTGCGTTTATTAGTAAAATTTTTTTATCTATTGCGTAACTTATTTCATTTGTAGTTTTACCAACTCCTGAAAAGACAATTTTTTTTGGACTAATACCTGCTTTAAGAGCCATCATCATTTCACCAACAGATACTACATCAGCTCCAAAACCAAATTTTGATATCTCATTTATTAAATTTACATTGGTATTTGATTTAACTGCAAAACATATCAATGGTGATATTGATTTAAAATTTTTTTTAAAATTTAAAATATTTTTTTTTAACCTTGAGTAAGAATAGCAATATGTTGGAGTACCATATTTTTTTGCAATTTTTAAAAAGTTAACTTTATCAATAGATAATTTTTTATTTATGTATTTCATTACACTCTATTTTTAGAGAATAGATTTAAATAAACTTGTTTTTTGTCCTCTTTGTATACAGGGTCACCTTTCTTGCCACATGAAAATAACAGTAGCAACATAACTAACATAAATGTGATTTTTTTTATCATTTTAATTTTTTATATTTAGTTATCATTTTTTTAATATTTTCAAAAGAAGTTCCCCCAAATGATTTTTTTGAATTTATAGAGTTTTTTAAATTGAAAATTTCTAAAACCTTT
>CACCIT010000018.1 GCA_902546145.1 uncultured Pelagibacteraceae bacterium
GCTTTGCTACCATGTACTTGAATTTCAGCCATATCTTCGCCTGTGTAGCTCTGAGGACCAGGAAACCATATTATTATACCCTCATCAATAAGCTCAGAAGTGTTGATTTTATTGATTTTTCTTAATGTTGCTACTCTTGAGGGCGGCACTTTTTTACCTGTTAAAATTTCTATCACTCTTGAAGATTTTTCTCCAGAAATTCTAACTATAGCAACACCAGATATACCAGGGCCAGATGAAAGTGCATATATGGTCATTGATTGAAATATAATTAATATAATTAATATTTAAATATTATTTAATTATATTAAGATTATGCAAGATAAATCCAAAATCTTCAATAAAGCTTTAAATCTTCAAACAAAAGGGAAATTTAAAGAAGCCCTAAAATTGTACTCTAAATTATTAAAAGAAGATGATAATAACGATAAATTATTATTTTTAACTGGAACTTCTTATTTACAATCTGAACAATATAGCAGAGCAATTGAATTTTTAAATAAAAGCATAAAAATAAATCCTAATCTTCAAAATTCTTATAACAATAAAGGAATAGCGCTTACTAAATTAAATCAGTTTTCAGAATCAATCTTAGAATACAATAAGGCAATTAATCTGAACAACAATTTTTTTGATGCTTATTTAAATAAAGGATTTTCTTTAAGGAAACTAAAAAAATATAAAGAAGCTATTGAGAGTTTTAAATTTTGTGAAAAGTTAGATCCAAAACAAGCCAAGATTTATAATAATTTAGGTGATGTTTATAGTGAACTTAAAGAGTACAATGAATCAATTCAAAATTATAATAAAGCAATATTTTTAAATAAAAATTATGCAGGAGCTTATTACAGCAGGGGAAGATTGTTAAGTTCTCTTGGCCATCACCGTTCTGCTATTAATGATTTAAAAGAAGCCATAAAACAAGGTTTAAAACTTAATCAACATTTTCATTATATTCTTGGAGATTTATTTTTTGCAAAAATGAATTTATGTGAATGGGATGATTACCTTGAATTAAAAAAAGAAATCGAGGAGGGTATTAAAAACAAAATAAAAGTGATTAGACCTTTTCAATTGTTATCTCTAAACGATGATCAAAAAAAACACAAAATTGCTGCAGAGATTTATGCGAAAGAATATTCTTTAGATGCTTTTGAGAAAGCTGGAAATCCGAAATATGATAATAAAAAATTAAAAATAGGTTATTTTTCACCTGATTTTCGAAAACATCCTGTTGGACAATCTATTATAGATGTTTTTAGAAATCATGATAAATCAAAATTCGAAATCTATGGTTTTTACCACGGACCAAGAAAAGATGAAATCACACAAGAAATTAAAAAAAATTTCAATGAATTCTTTGATATATACAACAAATCTGAAGAAGAAATTTTAAATCTTTGTTATGAAAATCAAATTGATATAGCAGTTGATTTATGTGGATACACAAATTATTCGATAACTGGAATTTTTTCAAAGAGAGTAGCACCGATTCAAATAAATTTTTTTGGTTATTCTGGAACAACTGGTGGTAATTTTCATGATTATATTATTGCTGACAAACATATAATACCACCAAATGAATTTAAGAATTTTTCAGAAAATGTAATTTATTTACCTAATTGTTTTTTACCGAGTCAATCTAATGTTGAAATTTCTAAAAAGGAAATATTAAAAAAAGATTTAAACTTACCAGATGAAAAATTTGTTTTTGGTTGTCTAAATAGCATAACAAAAATAAACCCAATCATTTTTAACTCATGGATAAAGATTTTAAATAAATGTGAAAACAGCATTTTATGGTTACTAAAAGAAAATAAAGAAAGTTGTGAAAATATAATAAAAGAAGCAAAAAAAGGGGGAATAGATAAAAAAAGAATTATTTTTGCTGAAAAAATGAAAACAGATGAACATTTAAAAAGAATGAAATATATTGATCTTTTTTTAGACACACATCCTTACGGTGCGCACGTTACTACCAGTGAAGCACTAAGAATGGGAGTTCCTGTTTTAACAATGATGGGAAATTCTTTTGCTTCAAGAGTTGCAGGTAGTATGCTGGAATGTGTTGGTTTGAAACAATTAATAACAAATAATCTTGATGAATATACTAAAAGTGCAATTGA
The DNA here is from genome assembly GCA_902546145.1 of uncultured Pelagibacteraceae bacterium. Classification (GTDB taxonomy): domain Bacteria; phylum Pseudomonadota; class Alphaproteobacteria; order Pelagibacterales; family Pelagibacteraceae; genus Pelagibacter. The sequence goes on from CACCIT010000018.1 coordinate 2,127, forward strand.
GTTGCGGCACGATCATCACAAACTTCAAAATATTAAAAATTATTTATTAAACAATGAGAATATAAATAAACTTTTTAATAGCAAAAAATACACTCAAGATTTAGAGAAACTATTTTTGGATTTAACTAAAAATTAAGCAGGCTTATTCATAGAGTTAAAAAACTCAGCATTATTTTTAGTATCCTTTAGTTTTGAATTTATAAACTCTATAGCATCCATAGTTCCCATTGGAGCAATTATTCTTCTTAATACATTCATTTTCTGTAAATCATTTTTATCAAATAATAGCTCTTCCCTTCTTGTTCCGGACTTTGTTATATCAATTGCAGGATAAATTCTCTTATCAGCTATTTTTCTATCTAAAACGGTTTCGCTATTACCCGTTCCTTTAAATTCCTCAAAAATTACTTCATCCATTCTACTTCCGGTATCAATCAGAGCTGTAGAAATAATAGTTAACGATCCACCTTCCTCAATATTTCTCGCTGCACCAAAAAATCTTTTAGGTCTCTGAAGTGCATTTGCATCTACACCTCCTGTTAAAACTTTTCCTGAACTTGGTATTACAGCGTTATAAGCTCTACCTAATCTTGTTATTGAGTCTAATAAAATAACAACATCTTTTTTATGTTCAGTTAATCTTTTTGCTTTTTCTATTACCATTTCAGCAACAGCTACGTGTCGTTGTGCTGGTTCATCAAAGGTAGAACTAATTACTTCACCTTTTACAGTCCTTTGCATATCTGTAACTTCCTCAGGACGTTCATCTATCAATAAGACTATAAGGTAACACTCTGGATAGTTCTTAGCTATTGAGTTTGCTATACTTTGTAAGATCATAGTTTTTCCAGCTTTTGGTGGTGAGATAATTATTGATCTTTGACCTTTTCCAATTGGACTAACTAGATCAATTAATCTTGGGGTAAGGTCAGGTTTTTTTTCTACCTTGGTTTTTTCTACTTCCATAACCAATTGTTTGTCTGGATATAATGGTGTTAAGTTATCAAATGCAATTTTATGTCTTACTTTTTCCGGCTCTTCAAAATTAATTTTACTTACTTGTAGTAATGCAAAATATCTTTCACCTTCTTTGGGTGCTCTCACTGGTCCTTCAACAGTATCTCCTGTCCTTAAACCAAATTTTCTAATTTGGCTTGGACTTACATAAATATCATCTGGTCCTGGAAGATAATTAGATTCCATCGCTCTAAGAAAACCAAATCCGTCTTGTAATAATTGCAAAACTCCTACGCCGGTGATTTCCTCTTTTTCTGCAACTTTTTTAAGTATGGCAAAAAGAATTTCTTGTTTTCTCAATGTACTGGCGTTCTCAATTCCAAGCTCTTCTGCTTGTGTAATTAGCTGTTCAGATGATTTAAGTTTTAATTCTTGAATGTTCATGATTAATTTATTGATAAGGACTTATCGATGAGAGTTAATATATATACAGATTTTATATTTTCAACCCTAGATTGGCTTAAAAATAGCTAAAAACACAACAATAATCAAAATTACAGTTGGTATTTCATTAATAATTCTAAAAAATTTAGCAGATCTTGTGTTTTTATAATTTTTTAAGCTAACAAGACATTTTCCTAAAAAGTCATTATAGGCTGATAGTAAAACTATCAAAACGATCTTTATTTGAAACCACAGCTGTAGAAAAATTTCTATTCCATTTAAATAAATCAAAACTAATCCAAACACCCAAGTAAATATCATTGCGGGACGCATAATATAAAAGAATAATTTTCTCTCCATTACTTCAAATATATCAGTAGCTTCTTTTTTTTCTTTATTTTCAACATGGTAAACAAAAATTCTTGGTAAATATAAGAGACCAGCCATCCAGGAAACAACCGCTATTAAATGTAAAGATTTAAATAGTAAATATGTATTCATACATTAAAGGTTTTTTTCTATTAAAGATTTAATTAAAAATATATGGTCGTCATTATCATTTAAGCATGGAACCATATCAAAATTTAACCCTCCTGCATTTATAAAACTTTCTTTTCCTTGAATTAATATTTCTTCTAATGTTTCTACACAGTCAGATGAAAAACCTGGACAAATTGTTAGAACATTTTTCACTCCTTCTTTGGGTAATTTTTCTAAAGTTTTGTCAGTATATGGTTGAAGCCATTCTTGTGGACCAAATCTTGACTGGAAGGTGGTCTTAATTTTTATAGAATTAAATTTTTCTGAAATAAGTCTTGTTGTTTTGTGACAATAGCAATGATACGGGTCTCCCTTATCAAAATATTTTTTTGGTATCCCGTGGTATGAGGCTATTATCAGGTCAGGTTTCCAATTAATTTCATTAATTTTTTTATTAATTGAATTAACTAGTGCATCAATGTAGAGGGGATTAGATTCATAATGTGGTATTATTTTTAGGGAAGGTTGCCATCTCATTTTCATTAGAGTTCTATAAACTTCATCACAAACTGTTGCGGTTGTTGCTGCTGCATATTGAGGATAAAGAGGAAAAATGACTAAATTTTCACAACCCATTTCATGTAATTTATGTATCTTCTTTTTAATACTTGGATTGCCATATCTCATTGCAAAATCTAAAATAATATTTTCTTTATTTAATGAAAGAGAGGTTTTTTCACTTTGTTTTTTTGTAAAATATAGAAGCGGAGACATATTTTCATTTTTCATCCAAATTTCTTTATAAGCCTTAGCGGTCTTTGAAGGTCTAAAAGTTAGAATAAATAAATTTAAAATTATTTGCCAAATTATAGGATTTATTTCTATCACCCTTCTATCTGACAAAAATTCTTTTAAGTATTTCCTAATATCAAACCAGTTTGTTGTATCTGGCGTGCCCAGATTAATTATGAGCACGCCTGTTTTTCCATAATTTACTGGTGGATGATTTTTATCCATAATTTAATTATTCTTTACTATTTTAATTAAATTTTCCACCATATCTGGATTGGTTTCAGGAAGAATACCATGCCCTAGATTAAATATATATGGATGATCTTTAAAAATTTCTAAATACTTATTTGTTTCTTTTTTCAAATTGTCATAATCAGTTAACAAAACCTTAGGATCTAAACCACCCTGTATGGGAATTTTAATATCTTTTAGTATTTTCTTTGGATCAACATTATAATCAATGCTTATAGCGTCAGGTTTTACAATTTCACAAAATTCTTTGTAGTTTTTAATTTCCCTTGGAAAACATATGACCGGTACATTAAGAGATTTGATATATTCTACTAAATTTAAAGTAGGTGTATAAATATAATTTGGTAAATCTTTTTCTTCTAATAGTCCAGCCCAACTATCGAAAATCTGAATAATGTTTGCTCCGTTATCTATTTGGTTTTTAATATGAATTTTTAAAAATTTTTCTATGATTAACAAAATTCTGTTAATTAAAAATTCATCTTTAAAAAAATTTTCATTCAAATTTTTTTTTGGAGATTTTAAATTAATCATATAGACTAAAAGTGTCCAAGGAGCACCTACAAATCCGATAATATTTTTATCTTTTACAATTTGATGAGAGCTTACTTTTTTAATTGCTTTATAAACAGGATATATTTTTTCAACAAAATCTATTTCATCTAATTTTGCTATCTTTTTTAAATCTAAATTTTCTAGCCTAGGTCCAAAATTTTTCTCAAATTTAACTTTTTGACCTAGACCGTAAGGTAACATTAAAATATCAGAAAAGATTATTGCAGCGTCAATATCAAATCTTTTTAATGGTTGTAGTGTTATTTCAGCTGATAAGTTATCATTTAAACATAAATTAATAAAATCAGGATTTTTTTTCCTTATTTCTCTAAACTCAGGTAAATATCGACCCGCTTGTCTCATTATCCATAGAGGATTAAATGAAGTGTCTTTGTTAATAATTACTTTGTTTAAAGGTTTCATATAAAAGTCTTATAAATTATTGTAGTATTATTATATCTTGTGAATAAAGAAGATTATTTTTTATTAACATTATACTCATAATTTACTAACAAGTTTGATGATTAAAATTGTTTAAAATGAAGCTTTTTTGATTATCTCAATTTTTGTGGATTGTTTTAGCTTATTTATTATTATTGTTAATAAACGTCAGGTTTTACAGATGTTATTAGAGAAATTTAAAATTGTAAAATTTAATCAAAATAATACACGTTTATTAACAATTTATTTATGACTAATACATACCAAATATATCTAATTTCTGACTCGACTGGAGAAACCTTAGATAGAATATTCTTAGCTCTTAAAGCACAATTTTTAAATATTAAATATAAAGTTCACTCTTATTCATTTACAAGAACTGAAAATCAGATTTTAAAAATTTTAGAAGATGCAAAAGAAAATGAAAATTCAATAATTTTATATACTATTGTTGATAATTATCTTGCTAAATATTTAGCTAATGAAAGTGAAAAAAAGAAGATCCCTTGTTTTGGAGTATTGGGTAATTTAATTTTAAATTTTTCTAAAATTTTAAATCAAAAAGCTTCTCATGAACCAAGCGGACAACATGTTTTAAATGATGAATATTACGATAGAATTGAAGCAATCCAATTTACTATGAATCACGATGATGGTAATCTAATAGGCGAGGTTGAAAAATCTGATATTATTCTAGTTGGTGTTAGTAGAACTAGCAAAACACCAACATCTATTTATCTTGCCAATAAGGGTTTTAAAACTTCAAATATTCCTTTGGTAAATGAAAATTCCTTACCAGAAAAACTTAAACAAAATCCTCACATAACTTGCGTTGTTGGATTAAGCACAGAGCCAGAAAGACTTGCAGACTTAAGAAAAAACAGAATGAATTCATTGAAAGAAACAGAAAGTATAAATTATACTAACCTAGAGAGTATAAAAAAAGAAGTTCTTCAAGCAAAGAAAACATTTCAAAAATATAAATGGCCATTAATAGATGTAACAAGAAAATCTGTTGAGGAAACTGCTGCTTCTATAATCAAAATACACGAAATATACTCAAATAATGCAAAATAAAATAATTCTAGCATCTAAAAGTAAAGTTAGAAAAGATATTTTAGATAAAAATAATATAGAAAGTATTGTGGAACCTTCAAACGTTGATGAAGATATTGTAAAATTATCTTTACTTAAAGAAAATGCTAGTCCAGAAATAATTTCAAAAAATTTAGCTGAGTTAAAAGCAAACAAAGTTAGTGCAAAAAAGCAAAACAAAATAGTACTTGGTGCAGATAGTGTTATTGATTTAAATGGAGAGTTAATTTCAAAACCTGGAAGCAGAGAAGAAGCAATGAGAATTTTAAGAAAACTTAACGGAAAACCACACTTTTTAATAAGTTCTGTTTGTATTTCAAAAAATGGCTCAATGATTTGGAACTATACTGATAAAGCAACACTAACAATGAAAAATTTTTCAGAGACAGAATTAGCAGAATATTTATCTAAGATATCGGATGAAAATCTTTACGCTTACAACGTCTATCAAATCGAAGGGGAAGGTAGAAATTTATTTAGAAGTATCGATGGAGATGAAGATACAATAATGGGTTTACCTATAAAAAAAATCAAAGAATATTTAAATTTACAAAAATGAAAAAATATTTTGTAATTGGAAACCCGATTAATCATTCCTTGTCCCCAAAACTACATAACCATTGGTTTGAACAAGATAATATTAATGCAGTTTATGAAAAAATTAAACTTGAAGAAAATGAAATTGAAAATTTTATTCATAAAATTAAAAATCAAGAAATAAATGGTTGTAATGTTACTGTTCCGTTTAAAAAAACAGTGATTCCTTTTTTAGATAAGTTAAGTTTAGAAGCAGAACAGGCACAGTCAGTAAATACAATCTGTTTTAATAATGGCGACCTTGTTGGTCACAATACAGATATAAGTGGTTTTCAGAAAGCTATAAATAGTTTGAACTACAAAATTAAAGATAAAAAAATTTTAATTTTAGGAGCTGGTGGAGTGGTTCCATCATTAATTGTTGCTTTAAATAATATGGAGGCTTCAGAAATAACTATAAGCAACAGAACTAGTAAAAAAGCTGAAGATTTAAAAATTCAATTTAACAAAATTAATACTGTAAGTTGGGGTGAGGTGCCTGATTTTGATATGATTATAAATGCAACTAGTTTAGGTTTAAATAATGAGACCATCGATTTAAACACCTCTAACATTGGTGAAGGTAAGTTTTTTTATGACGTTATTTATAATCCTAATGAAACCAATTTTTTAAAATTAGGAAAAAAATTAGGAAACCGAATAGAAAATGGTAAATTAATGTTTATTTATCAGGCGTTTGAAGCATTTAGATTGTGGCATGGTGTTGAGCCAAATGTAAGTGAAAAAATATTAAAATTATTAGATCATGATTAGAATAGGTATAATTGGTGATATTGGTTCTGGAAAAACTTTTGTAGCAAATAATTTTGGATATCCAGTATTTAGCGCAGATCTTGAAGTAGCAAAAATTTATAAAAAAAATAAAAAAGTCTTTTTTAAATTAAAAAATAAATTACCAAAATACATAACTAGATTTCCTGTAGATAAGAACGAAATTACAAATGCAATTTTAGATAATCAAAATAACTTAAATAAAATAACAAAAATTGTACACAAAGAAATAAGAAAAAAACTTAATGTTTTTTTAAAGAAAAATAAAAATAAAAAGATTGTAATCTTGGATATTCCATTACTAATTGAAAATAAACTTTTTTATAAAAAAGATTTATTAGTTTTCGTTGACTCTAAAAAAAAAAATATTGATAAAAGAATTAAAAAAAGGCCAAACTTTAATTTAAAACTTTTTAAAATTTTTAAAAAAATTCAATTAAGCCGAAGTTACAAAAAGAAAATATCCCATTTTATAATTAAAAATACATTTACAAAAAAACCTGTTAAAAACAAAATTATAAAAATTATAAATAAAATTTTATAAATGAAAGAAATTGTTTTAGATACAGAAACAACCGGAATATCAATTAAAGACGGTCATAGAATAGTTGAAATAGGATGTATTGAATTAGATGATTTGGTACCCGTAAATAAGTTTCATACGTATTTAAACCCTGAAAGAAAAGTTTCTGACAAGGCATTTGAGGTGCATGGTTATTCTGATGAATTCTTAGCAAAACAAAAAAAATTTAGTGAAATTGTTGATGAATTTCTAAAATTTATAGAAGGTAAAAGTTTAATTATCCATAATGCAGAATTTGATCTTGCACATTTAAATAATGAGTTATCATTATTAGGGAAAAATAAAATCAATAATGAAGTATTAGATACACTTGAGTTGGCTCGAAATAAATTCCCAGGCTCTGCATCTAGTTTAGATGCATTGTGTAAAAGGTTTAGAATAGATAATTCTAGAAGGGTCCATCATACAGCACTAATTGATTGTGATCTTTTATTTAAAGTTTATGTAAATTTAATTGATCAGAAAGAACCCAAGCTTAATTTTGAAAATTCATATATTTCTGAAAAGACCTTTCATAATTCTAAAATCTCATACTTTAAAAAAATTGTAAAACCTTCTAGTGAAGAATTAAACAATCATAAAAAATATTTAAAAGAACAACTAAAAAAAAATTATTATTAATTAAATTTTTGATTATATAAATTTTCAAAATCTATTTTTTTTTCAAATTTAATATCTGGATAACCAGAATTGTGCAAAAGGTCTAATAGAGATTTTTCTAGATCTGGATATATGAAAGTTTGTACATCACATAAAATTATTTTCTGAAGTTCTTCTTTTTCTTTTACTTCTTCACTAATTTTTACTATTGACGAATATGTTATTTCAAAATGAGATTTTTTTTTATTTTCTGTTTTGTCTTCAAATTTTAAAACAGTGTTAACTTCAATATGTTGATTTTTTATTGGTTTAGAAGTTATATCTATACCAAGTTGATATTTAGATATGTAATCTTTAACAAACAAATATGTTTCAAGATCAGGCGTTTCGCTTGACATATCTTTAATATATTTTCCAATTACTTTAAATTTTTCTGTCATCATTATCTTCTATATCTTCAAATTCACCTTCAATGAAATTATTTTTTTTATATTTATTTTTATTAAATTTTTTTGAAAATTTTTTAAATAGTAGTTTTCTACTTGGTGGAAAGATTAATAAAAAACCAAAAAAGTCAGTAACAAAACCAGGTAGAATTAATAATAAAGCTGCAAAAGCAATAGCTGCCCCAGATATTACTTCAAAAGCTGGAATTTCATTTTTGTTTAATTGAACAAAGCCTGATCTTAATGTGTTTAAACCTTCATATTTTGCATAATAAACCCCTATTATTGCAGTTATAAATATTAATAGAATAGTTGTAATTGCACCAATTTCAGATCCAATTTTAATTAAAACATAAATTTCAACAACAGGAATTAAAATTATGAATAAAAATATTGGGTTCATTTGTCCTTAATCTAAATTGCTGGTTGAAATTAATCAACAGAGTAATTACTATCTAAGAATGAATTATAGTTTCGAGTATATAGATATCATTCTATTGGCAATGATTGCTGGATTTATTTTTTTAAGACTCAGAGGAATTCTTGGTAAAAGAACTGGATTTGAGGGCAAATCGCCGGCTCAATTTAAAGAAGTTTTAAAAAATATAAAAGTTGATCAATCTTTAAAACCTAAAGAAACTTTTGATGATGATGCTCAAAAAGAATTTTTAAAGGGAGCGAAAATTGCTTATGAAACAATTATTACTGATTTTAGTGATAAGGATAACAAAATTACAAACGCTAAACCTTTGCTTAACAAAGAAATATATAATCAGTTTGATGATGCTTTGAAAGAAAGGGCAAAAAGAGGGCACTTTGCAGAGATAACTTTTATTGGAGTTAATAAAGCTGAAATTAAAGAACACAAAAAAATTGGAAATATTTTAAATGTAACTGTAGATTTTATAGCTGAAGTAATTACTTGTATTAAAGATAAAGAAAAAAAAATTGTTTCTGGAGATCCTGAAAAAATTAAAAAAATTTATGATACCTGGGTTTTTTCCAGAGATACAACTTCAGCAAATCCTAACTGGCAGTTAGTTAATATTTTAACATAATTGAACGATAAATTATCAGATAAAGATAAAAAAGATTGGAAAAACTTTATTTCAAGTAAGGACAAAATTCTAGATAAAGATTTTAAACCCAAATTTAAAAATTCATTAAAAGTAAGATCTATAGATCTTCATGGTTATACACTTGAACAAGCTAATAAAACGATTGAAAAATTTATTCTAAAATCATTTGAAGAAAGGATAGGTAAATTAATAGTCGTTACTGGTAAAGGGATTCATTCGGATGTTGAGAAAAATCCCTATGTTTCAAAAGATTTAAGTATTTTAAAATATTCGGTCCCTGAATTTATTAATAATAATCAAAATTTAATGAAAGTTATTAATGATATACAAGATGCTAAAATAGATGATGGTGGCAGTGGTGCTTTTTATATCTTCTTAAAAAAAAATAACTCTAGAGAATAAATTTAGATAGATCAGTATCTCTAACTAAGTTATCAAGATTTTTATTAATATAATCTTTATTTATTATAATTTTTTCTCCAGCCCTGTCTGTTGCTGTGAAGCTGATATCATCTAATATTTTTTCAATAATTGTATGCAATCTTCTTGCTCCAATATTCTCAACTGTTGTATTAACCTCAGAAGCTATATTTGCAATTGTATCAATACCATCATCAGAAAATTCAAGTTCTACATTTTCAGTTTTTAAAAGAGCAATATATTGTTTAATTAAACTGTAGTCTGGTTCTTTTAAAATTCTTTTAAAATCATCACTAGTTAGTGCTTCTAGCTCTACTCTTATTGGCAACCTTCCTTGTAATTCTGGAAGTAAATCAGATGGTTTTGCAAGTTGAAATGCACCAGAAGCAATAAATAAAATGTGATCAGTTTTAATTGGACCATGTTTTGTATTAACTGTTGTACCTTCAATTAAAGGTAGCAAGTCTCTTTGAACTCCTTCTCTTGATACATCGCCTCCAACTCTATCGGTTCTTGCAGAAATTTTATCTATTTCATCTAGAAAAACTATTCCATTGTTTTCAGTTGATAGTTTGGCAGCTTTAACAATTTTATCTTGCTCAATTAGTTTGTCTGATTCATCATTAATTAAAATTTCATGAGACTCTTTAACTGTCATTTTTTTCTTTTTTTCTTTGTTACCCATAGATTTACCAATCATTTCCCCAATGTTTATCATTCCAACATTAGCACCTGGCATTCCTGGGATTTCAAAAGACGCGCCGTTTGAGCCTGTATCACTTACAGCTATTTCTATTTCATTGTCATCTAAATCACCATTTCTTAGTCTTTTTCTAAAACTTTCTCGCGTTGCAAGGCTTGCTTTTTTTCCCACCAAAGCATCTAGCACTTTTTCCTCAGCTGCTTTTTGGGCTTGCGCAAAAACTTCTTTTCTTTTTTTTATTTTTTCCATTGCAATTGCAATCTCAATTAAGTCTCTAACAATTTGCTCAACGTCTCTCCCAACGTATCCGACTTCTGTAAATCTTGTTGCTTCAACTTTTACGAAAGGAGCCTCTGCTAGTTTTGAAAGCCTTCTAGAAATTTCTGTTTTTCCAACTCCTGTTGGTCCAATCATTAGGATATTTTTTGGCAAAACTTCATTTTTCATTTCTCCTTTTAAAGCCTGTCTTCTCCATCTATTTCTTAATGCAACAGCGACAGCTTTTTTTGCTTTATTTTGTCCAACGACAAAACGATCTAATTCTGAAACTATTTCTCTTGGAGAAAGAGCACTTACCAAAGAAGACTCTTCTTTTTGAGTCTTTTCTTTTGGGTGCAAAGGTGTAACGTTTGAATTATCCATTATATTTTTTCAATTTTAACATTGTCATTTGTAAATACACAAATATCAGCTGCTACTTTAATTGCTTTTTTTGCAACCTCTTCTGCTGACATATCGCCTTCCATTAAAACTTTTCCTGCTGCTAAAGCATAATTTCCACCAGAACCTATTCCAATTACGTCACCTTCAGGTTCCAGAACATCTCCAGTTCCAGAAATTATATAACTATTATTTTTGTCACCAACAGCCATTAATGCTTCCAATCTTCTTAAATACTTATCAGTTCGCCAATCTTTTGCTAACTCAACAGCAGCTCTAGATAAATTACCTGCGTGTTTTTCTAACTTTCCTTCTAATCTTTCAAACAAAGTTAATGCATCAGCAGTTGATCCTGCAAATCCTGCTACGACATCTCTTTTTTCAATTTTTCTAACTTTTGAAGCTGTGCTTTTAACAACAGTATTTCCCATACTTACTTGTCCGTCTCCAGCTACCACAACGTCATTATTTTTTCTAACTAGTACAATTGTTGTCATAACTAATAAATGGTAACTATTTTTGATACTTCAAGTATCTATACTAATATTGATATAGTTGGATTAAGTATGTATACCATTTAAATTATATGGCTAGAAAAGGAAAAGTTTCTCGAAAAACAAAAGAAACCAGTATTAATGTTGAATTAAACATTGATGGTAAAGGTAAATACCAAATTGATACTGGAATAGGTTTTTTAGATCACATGCTTGAGCAATTATCAAAGCATTCTTTAATTGATCTAAAAGTAAAAGCAAAAGGTGACACTCATATTGATCTTCACCACACAACAGAAGATACGGGAATAGCAATTGGCGAAGCTTTAAAAAAAGCTGCAAAAAAATTTGTAGGTATCAAAAGATATGCACACAGAGTCATTCCTATGGATGAAACATTAACTAGAGTTGCAATAGATGTTTCAAACAGGCCATATTTAATTTGGAAAGTAAAATTAAAAGTTGAAAAACTTGGTGAGATGGATACAGAACTATTTAAGGAATGGTTCCAGGCATTTTCACAGGCCGCAGGTATTACAATGCATGTTGAAAATATTTATGGTGATAACAGTCACCACATTATTGAGTCTTGTTATAAAGCATTAGCAAGATCATTAAGAGAGGCACTAGAGATGGACCCTAGAAGCAAAAAAAGTATTCCATCCACTAAAGGCTCATTATAAGTTTAATGAACGTCACAATTGTTGATTATAATTCGGGCAATATTAGCTCGGTAATTAACTCCTTTAAGGAAGTTGCTAAAGATAAGGTAAATATCGAAGTAACTTCAGATTTAAATAAA
>CACCIT010000019.1 GCA_902546145.1 uncultured Pelagibacteraceae bacterium
AGAAAAAATTAACTGGAATATAATTCAAACACCAATGTTTTTAAATTCAAGAGAAGATTTTAAAAATTATTTATCAAAATCAAAAAAACCATTTATGGCAACTTTTTATAAGGATGTTAGAAAAAAATCTGGAATATTGATGGGGTCAGATGGTAATCCAATTGGAGGCAAATGGAGTTTTGATGAAGATAACAGAAATAAATTACCAAAAGATATATCAATTCCTAAATTTCCCAAAATTAATGAAACTAGTCATACAAAAAAATTGAAGCCTATCATTGAAAAGGAATTTAAAAACCATCCAGGAAGTACAGAGAATTTTTGGTTTGCTACTGAATATGATGATGTAGTTAAACTTTTAAACTTTTTTATAAAAGAAAAATCTAATCTATTTGGTGATTATGAGGATGCTGTAGATCAAAAAGACAATATTCTTTTTCATAGTGCTTTAAGTCCTTATATAAATTTAGGTATAATAACACCTGAATTTGTTATCCAAAAAATTTTAGATTTTCATAAAAAAAATAAAATTAGAATGAATTCTCTAGAGGGTTATGTACGTCAGGTAATTGGATGGAGAGAATTTATGCGTGGAATTTACCAGTCCTACTCACAAGATATGGAAACTGGAAATTTTTTTAAACAGAACAGAAAAATGAAAAGTTCATGGTATGAGGGTAACACTGGTCTTCCACCTTTAGATTATGCAATTAAAAATGCAGTCAATCATGGTTGGTCACATCATATTGAAAGATTAATGATCTTATCCAACACCATGAACCTTTGTGAGATAAAGCCTTCAATTGTTTATAAGTGGTTTATGGAGATGTTTGTAGACTCATCAGATTGGGTAATGGTTCCAAATGTTTATGGAATGGGGTTGTTTAGTGATGGAGGGATTTTCGCTACCAAACCTTATATTTGTGGATCTGCATATTTTATGAAAATGATGGACTTTAAGAAAGGTGATTGGTGTAATACCATGGATGGTCTTTATTGGAGATTCATAGATCGAAACAGAAAATTTTTTTTAAAAAATCCTCGTCTTTCAATGATGGTCCGTATCTTTGATAAAATGAAAACTGATAGAAAAAAATTAATTTTATCTGAAGCAGATAAATTTATTAAACAAAATACAAACTAAATTTTATGTATATTGCCATTACTGGCTTAAAGCCAAAAAATTTTTTTTTAAAATTAAGATTTTGGTTGTTAGCAATTCCATCTTTTAAGGCAGCACAAAAAGCTGAAGGGAATATATTTTGTGAAACAAAGCCATCTAACGGATACCAGCACACTTTAACAGCTTGGAAAAATAGAGAGTTAATGTTTAAATATTTAAATGGAGCTGAGCACTCAAAAGCTATGAGAAACTTTAGAGCAATTGCAACAGGTTCTACATATGGTTATGAAAGCGATCAAATTCCAAATTGGGATGAAGCTTTAGATCTTTGGAATAAAAATTTTAAAGAATATTAAATTGAAAAAACAAAACTTACCCTCAAAAATATGTCCCGTATGTAAAAGACCATTTATGTGGCGAAAAAAATGGAAACTTAATTGGGATAGAGTAAAATATTGTTCCAAGAAGTGTTCTAAGCTAAGCTAACCACAGTGAATATAATTGTACTACAACATATTAAAATAGAGGATCCAGGTTACATTAAAGATTTAATGCTATCTGATGGGTTTAATTTAACCACAATAGAGTTAGACGAAGGTGAAAAAATACCAGAGGATCTTAGTAAATTTGATGGAATGTTTTGTATGGGAGGACCAATGGATACCTATATGGAAAAGGAATACCCATGGCTAATTGAAGAAAAGAAAAAAATCAAAGAGTTTGTTGTAGATTTAAAAAAACCTTATTTAGGTTTTTGTTTAGGTTGTCAATTATTAGGAGAGGTAGTGGGTGGTAAAGTTGTTAAATCAAATCCTGCAGAAATTGGTATTATGGATATTGATTTTTCTAAGGAAAAAGAAAACGATAAATTGTTCTCACAATTTCCTAATAAGATAAAAAGTTTACAATGGCATTCCTATGAGGTCCAGGGAATTGAAAATAATAATGATATAACTTTATTAGCTTCTTCACCGATTACTAAATATCAAATATTTAAATATCAAAACCACGCTTACGGAATTCAATTTCATATAGAAATAAAAGATACAACAGTTAATGAATGGGGATGTATTCCTGAGTACAAGAAAGCTTTAGAGGATCAGCTTGGTAATAACGCTTTAGAAAAATTTGATCAATCAGCAAAAGATAATATGAATGACATGAACAATTATTCTACAATTCTTTACAATAATTTTAAAAAACTTCTATGATTTGCATAAAGACTGAAATACCTAATGAGCTAAACGATATAGATGATGAACTTAAAGCAATCTACCACAGTAAAGATACAGTTTGTTTTTACATTTTTAAAACAAGAGAGTTAAGAAATGAATTTTTAGAAAAAACAAAGGGTATGAACAAAAGTGAGCGTGAAGAGATATATAAAAATTATGAATAATAAAATATTTGAATGGGCAGGGGTTATTACAGCAATATTATATTCTTTATTTGTGGCTTTAAATATAGGAATAGAATTTTTTGGATTTTGTTTGTTGCTTTTATCAGCTATTTTAATTGGAATTTGGGCTTATAGAGGTGGACATAAAGGAATTCTTTTACTTCAATTCTTCTATGCGACTGCTGGAATTATAGGTATGGTTCGATGGTTTTAGCTCAAGGTTGAAACAATTTTAGGAATATAATTTTTAAAATTAAAAAAACCTTTATTACAATATTGCCAAGCTAACTGATCGAGGCTTCTGTATAAAAAACTTACATTTATATCATTTGAATTTAAGTAGTCTAAATTTTCACCTACTGTTGGATACAAACCATAACAATTTTCAATGTCTGCAACTTCACTTATATCAATTAACTGAAAATCAATAGATTGATTTTTTAATCTTTGTCCTTGGTCTTCTATTAACTGAGATTTAAATTTCACTAATTTTTCACAGAGTTTTATAGATCTATTTTCATTTTTGTTAGAAACTAAGTAAATTTTCTTAAAGTTTTTTTTTTTAAAGTCAGTGATTTCAAATGAGAGATTATTATCAAAAATTAAAAGATTTTTTTCTTCAATATTTTGTGGATTAGTAAAATCTTGTTTTATTATTTGATAAGATTTTTCTGAGATTTTAGGAGGGGCATTTTCATTTAATTTTATGTTTTGAAATCTATTGTTTGTGAATTTTTTAATATTCCATTCACTAGCAAGATAGTGTTTGCCTTGAGTTTGAACACCTGCAACCCATCGCCATCCAAGAGTATTTGATGCAGCGTCTCCATCATAAAGATGTTTCATGAAAAATTCTGCACCTAATTGCCAAGGTAATTCTAAAGTAAAAATCCAAATACTAGCAAACCACATTCTTGTGTGATTATGCAAATAATTGTTTTCTTTTAGCTCG
Organism: uncultured Pelagibacteraceae bacterium; assembly: GCA_902546145.1. Classification (GTDB taxonomy): domain Bacteria; phylum Pseudomonadota; class Alphaproteobacteria; order Pelagibacterales; family Pelagibacteraceae; genus Pelagibacter. Next base: position 3,475 of record CACCIT010000019.1, read on the forward strand.
TTAACCCACTCATTGAAGCATTCAATATCTGTTTTTCCCTCAATTGCTGAGAGATAATTTTTATTATTTTGAAGTTCTTTTTTTATTTGATTTAATTCAATAAGATAATCTGCCCAAACATATGGTCTTAGCTCTAGCCAACCTTTCCAATAAGTTCTCCATAAAACTTCTTGAATAAATTTTTCATTTTTTGAAAAAGAAAATTTGCTTAGAGTTTTCTGGATGACTTCTTTTTCGTTTATAATTCCGTGTGTTATGTATGGAGATAAGCAAGATATGTTATTTCTTTTTTCAGGACCAAAATCAAAATTTCTTAATTTAGAGTATTCTGCAAGACCGTTATCGATAAAATTATTTAATTGATTTAAGGCCTTAGCCCTTGAAGGTTCAAACATCATCTTAAATTATTTTGATTTTTTTTTCTTGAGACCCAATTTATCACTATGTCTCAATCTTAAGACAACAATTGCTCCAGCAATTAATAAAATTGCGACAGCTTCATAAACAAGTGCAGTAGGATCCATTTCTTTTCCTTGTAAAATAATAAATCGAGCAAGAGCAGTAATCGCAATAAGCAGTGGAAGGGTAATACTAATTGATTGTTGGTTCCAAAAAACTCTAACCATCGCCAGGACCTCTAGATAAAGAAACATTAATAGTAGATCAGCTAATGTTACAGATTGATTTAAGAACATATTTTTCATCTCAATTCCAACTGCAATAACTGTGCTGATTAAGATAATAACCATCAAAGCTAGTTGTAAGTTTTTTGCTATCTTGTCCATTATTTATCTTTACTAAATGGAAGCCATTTTTCAAAAACTGATTTTGACGGCCCATCATAAGGAATTGAATAGGAACTTGGATTAGGACTAGTTAATACTTCAATACCTTTTGAAAAAACAAATATAAATACTATCACAAAAACAATTACCATAATCTTAAATGGGTCAAAATTTTTAGTTTCAAATACACTGCTAGATCTTTCCTCTGCTTTATGAAATTGTTTAAAAGTCATATACACAGCAAAAATTAATCCTACATGCGCCACATAAAGACCTGCCCAACCAAATGCAAATGTTGTGTATGAGAATACATATAAACTGAAAACCGTAGTCCAAATAAAACTTAGAACTAAAAGAATTTGTAATCTTACAGTTTTTGGAAGAGCTCGAAGGTCGTTTTTACTGTCGTCAAATAAAATATTTGCAGCATCTTTCATCCAATTTTTTAATGAATCCATAATTTCACGATACAGTTTTAAGAAGTTTTAACAAATGTTAAATTGACCTAAATTTAATTAAGAACGTAGTTTTTTCTTATGAAAATTAATAAATCTTTCAACATTAGATTTATTAAATGTTTTGTTTTCTTCAAAGGAAACTTTTTTCATAGAGTAGGCAGAACTATTTGTTATTCGAGACTCGATTATTACATTTCCTTTATAAAGTTTAAGTTTTACTGAGCCATTAACTTTGTTTCTTTTAAGGTCTACAATTTTTTGAAGTTTAAATCTTTCTTTTGAATACCAATAACCATTATAGATAAGTTCAGCATATCTTGGCATAATCTGATCTTTTTTATGCATTGTTTCTTTATCTAAAGTTACGGATTCGATTGCTCTATGTGCATGAATTAATAAAGTTCCACCTGGTGTTTCGTATACCCCTCGAGATTTTATTCCAATAAATCTATTTTCAACTAAATCAACTCTTCCTATTCCATTTTTTCCAGCAACATTGTTCAGCTTTTCTAATAGTTTAGAAGGAGACATTTTTTTTCCATTAATTGCAAAGGGATCTCCATTTTTAAAATTGATGGTAATAAATGAAGGCTTGTTTGGAGCTCTTTCAGGAGAAACTGTTCTTTGATAAATAAATTCTGGCGCAGAATTTTTTGGATTTTCTAACACTTTCCCTTCAGTTGATGTATGAAATAAATTATCATCTACTGAAAAAGGTGGAGCGCCTTTTTTATCTTTTGGTATTGGTATCCCATGTTTTTTCGCATAGTTAATTAAATCAGTTCTTGATTTTAATTTCCAAATTCTCCATGGAGCAATAATTTTTATTTTTGGTCCAAAGTAATGATAGCCTAATTCAAATCTTACTTGGTCATTTCCTTTTCCTGTAGCACCATGTGAAACTGCATTAGCTTTAAATTTTTTAGCAACTCTTATTTGGTCTTTGGCAATCAATGGTCTAGCAATAGAAGTCCCCAAAAGATACACGCCTTCATAAATTGCATGTCCTCTAATCATTGGATAAACGTAATCTTTTACAAATACATCTTTTAAATCTTGGATAATAATATTTTTGACACCAAATTTTTTCGCATTCTTAAAAATTTTTTTTCTATCAATTTCTTGACCAACATCAGCAGTGTAACAAATTACTTCAGCGTTATAATTTTCTTGAAGCCATTTTAAAATTATGGATGTATCTAAACCGCCTGAGTAGGCAAGTACAATTTTATTTTTTGATTTCATTTAATTATGTGCAAGCTTTTTTTGATGCATTGTACGCTTTGGTAAATCCAAGCAAAGAATAATGATCAATTGTTTGGGATCCATTTTGATTGTATCCAGTAATCATTATTCTTGATCCCTTCTTCATTCTACTAATCATTTTTACTTCAATTTTGTTATCAGCAATCCATGCAAATCCTTGTTGCATTATATCAAACTTAAATTTGTTCTTTCCAGATGCTGCAATAACAGAATTCTTGTTATTAAATTCATATCCAGGAGTAACACTTACTTCATTTGAAATATTTTCTTCTGGTCTAAAAGTTACAAATAATTTTGCATCTCTTTTGTTTGATTTTGGTGCTTGAAGTAAAGGTACTGATTGAGCAAAACATACTTTGCCATCAGGTTCATATGCCACCATTGCCTCCCAATCTTTGTATTTACCAATTTTTTTTACTTCCTGAGCAAATAGATGATTTGAACTTAAGATAAGTATAGTTGATAAAATTAATATTTTTTTAATTAAGGACATGGGTTTGGATAAATTGTTTGAACTTGATTGATTTCTTCAATGACATCATTAGATAAATTTACATTTACACTTTCTATATCTGATTTCAACTGCTCCATTGTAGTTGCACCTATAATTACACTTGTCATAAATTCTTGAATTTCACAGAATTTAATAGACATTTGAGTCATATTTAAATTGTGTTTCTCACAGATTTTAAAATAAAGTTCTACTGCAGCCTCTGTGTTAGGTTTTCTATATCTTGTCCAAAAATCAAAGTCTCTTTCCATTCTTGATCCTTTAGGAAAATTTTTATTTCTGTATTTTCCCGTTAAGTATCCACTTGCTAGCGGTGAATATGCAAGGCATCCAATTTTTTCTCTAATAGAAACCTCGGCTAATCCCACTTCATAAGATCTATTTAGTAAGCTGTATGGATTTTGAATAGACATCATTCTTGGTAAATTTGTATCTTTTGATAGCTGTAAATAATTTAACGCTCCCCAAGGAGTTTCGTTTGAAAGACCAACGTATCTTATTTTCCCAGCTTTAATATATTTATCTAATTCCCCAAGAACATCTTCAAATTTATTCCATTCATTTTCTTTATGAACATAACCAAGTCTTCCAAAATTATTTACATTTCTTTCTGGCCAATGCAATTGATATAAATCAATATAATCTGTTTTAAGTCTTTTGAGACTATTGTTCAAAGCCGACTCTAAGTTTGGACCTGTAAAACTATTTTCTCCATTTCTTAAATAATCTCTTGCTGGACCAGCAACTTTTGTAGCTAAAATAACTTCTTTTCTTTTTTTTGTTTTTTCAAACCAATTACCAATTATTTCTTCAGTGTCTCCATAAGTTTCTTTACGAGGAGGAACTGCATACAATTCAGCTGTGTCCCAAAAATTTACTCCATTGCTTAAAGCAAAGTCCATTTGTTCAAATGCTTCATCTGGAGTATTTTGTTCTCCCCAAGTCATTGTACCGAGACAAATTGTACTTACATCAAGATCGGTATTTCCCAATTTTTTGTAATTCATTAATGTTTTATGTTAACTTTTTATTAATCTTTTAAGGTGTCTTGAATAATCATTAAAAGACTATTATATGTAGCATATTATGGAATTTGATAAAAACGGAATATTAAACAGAGCAAAAGCAGCGCAACAAACTGCAGCTGTAATGGATGAAGGCTTAAGAGCCTACATGTTAAAAGTTTACAACTATATGGCAACAGGTGTGTTGTTAACAGGGATCATTGCATTAATAACATTTAAGATGTCAGTCGTGACTGATCAATCAGGAGCAATTGTTGGATTAACACAAATGGGGAATGCAATTTATTTGTCAGGACTTAAATGGTTAGTAATGTTGGCTCCTTTAGGTATCGTTTTTTACATGAGTTTTGGAATTAATAAGATGAGTGCTTCAAAAGCTCAAACAACATTTTGGGTGTTTGCAGCTTTAATGGGACTTTCATTGTCTTCAATCTTATTAGTTTATACTGGCTTAAGTGTTACTAGAGTGTTCTTCATAACTTCAGCAACTTTTGGAGCGATGAGTATTTATGGTTATACAACTAAAAGAGATTTAACTAAGTTTGGATCATTTTTAATGATGGGATTGATTGGTATAATTATTGCATCAATCGTTAATATTTTCCTAAAGTCTTCAATGATGTACTTTGTAATTTCAATTTTAGGTGTTTTAATTTTCGTAGGTTTAACTGCTTATGATACTCAAAAAATTAAAAACATGTATGTTGCAAGTGACTCTGGTGAAATCGTTGGAAAAAAAGCAGTAATGGGTGCTTTAACATTATACTTAGACTTTATTAATCTATTTATAATGTTGTTAAGACTTTTTGGTCAAAGACGATAATTTATTTTTGAAGTTTCTTCCAATTAGTATTTCTAAGTAAAGACTCAAGTTCGTAAGAATTTTTTAAAATCTTACCGCTTGTATCTGTGATTAAATATTTTAAATTTTTATTTTTTGGCTTAAAATTTTTACAGATTTTGTATAGTGCATTTTCTGCTGCATTCCTAAATACACTAAAGCTAACTTGTTTGCTTGAAATGTTGAGACCATAATCTTTCCAAGAACCTTCAGAAACCATCTTAGCATAGAGATCTAAAATTATTTTAAGCTCATCTTTTTCAAAAAATTGTTTTTCCTCTATTTTGTTATGTGGATTGTTTACAACTAATCTTAAGTTATTACGCATCAATTTTATGTTTATTTATTAAAGGTACCTGAAATCCAGTAAACACTATTGTTATTGGAAGCATTCCCCATACTTTAAAATTGACCCAAAATTCTTCAGTTTGTGTTCTCCAAACAAATTCATTTAATAATGCAAGACCAAAGAAAAAAAACATCCATCTTCGATTTAAAATTTCCCATCCGATATCTGACAAAGGTATTGATTTACCCATAACTTTTTTAAGCACTGGTTCTTTCGTAAAGTATTTTCCAAAATATAAAGCCAAAGCAAACATGATATTTATTATTGTTGGTTTTACATAAATAAATATTGGATCATTAAAGTAGATAGTGAGACCTCCAAAAAAAGTTATTAAAATTCCACTTAACAAAGGCATCGGTGGTATTTTTTTTTCAAAAAACCAAACAACAGCTAATGCAATAATAGTTGCAACTATTAAGGGAGGAATTGCTACTGATAAATTTTTCCCACTATTGTAATAATAGAAAAAAAATATTGCTAGAGGTCCAAAATCAGTAACAAATTTTAAAAAAGATTTATTCACTTAAAAGATATTAACATATTTGCCACATCACAAAACATTAATATTTTTTACATTGATTTTTATTTTTAAATACCCATACTAACTATCATGGCAATCCAAAAAGCTAAATTTTCAATTGGAGATATTGTTAAACACAAGCACTTCGAATTTAGAGGTGTTATTTATGATGTAGATTTCGAGTTTAACAATTCTGAGGAATGGTATCAGTCTATTCCAAAAAATGTTAGACCAAAAAAAGATCAGCCTTTTTATCATTTACTTGCTGAAAATGATGAAATTACTTACGAAGCCTATGTTTCAGAACAAAATCTTCTGATGGACGATTCAGACGAGCCTATTAAACATCCATTAATTGAGGAAATTTTTTCAGGTAAAAAAGGCTCAAGTTATTTCAAGCTTTCTAATTAGCTATCATTATTCAAACACATTTATTTCCAATCTAGGCCACACTAATTCTATAAAAATTATTCATATTCTGATCAAGAGTGTTAAAAGTTAATCTTTCTTTATTATCTCCCCCTCTTCATTCTTGATCAGATAATTTTTCTCAATAGTATTTTTAAAATAAATCCCTAAATTACAGATATGTTTAAACTTCTAGAGCCAAATAAAATTTTTCAAATTACTTCGAAGGCACCAAAATATGTTTTATTTTTATTTGTTGTCGTCTTATCTGTTGGATTAGTTGAAGCACTCATATTGTCTCCAGAAGATTACAAGCAGAGTGACGCTGTTAGAATTATGTATGTCCATGTTCCTGCTGCATGGATTTCTCTTGGAATTTTTTCTTCGATAACTGTTTTATCAATTTCGGGATTTATTTTTAAAAACAAAAATTTTTTTTTAATATCCAAAAGTCTAGCACCATCAGGTTTTGTTTTTAATATTATTGCTTTGGTAACAGGTTCCATTTGGGGGAAACCTACTTGGGGTACATGGTGGGCTTGGGATGCGAGGATTACTTCGATGTTAATTTTAGCTCTATTTTATGCTCTATACCTAATCTCTTGGAGAATTTATGAAAATGAAGAAAAAGTATTTAAAATTTCTACCTTTATTACCATTCTTGGAATTATTAATGTGCCAATAATTAAGTACTCTGTTGATTGGTGGAACACACTTCACCAACCTGCCTCAATAAATATCTTGTCTAAAAGCACAATTCATTCATCAATGCTTTATCCATTATTGATAATGACTGCGGCATTTGCTCTATTTTCGTTGTTAATTTTCTTAATGAAATATAATACAGAACTGATAAAAATTAAAAACAAAGGTTTAGATAGACTATGATTAACGACTTATTATTTATGAATGGATATGCAGTATACGTGTTATCTGCATTTGGTTTTACTTTATTAAGTTTCCTAAGTTTATATTTAGTAACAAAAGTTCAATTTATTAGAGAACAAAATAAATTTGTTGCTAAATTTGGATCACTTAACACTGAACAAGCTAATTCTGCAAAATCACAGAGAATAAATAAAGAAATTTTAGCTGACGCAACAAACAACTAATTTTTGATCGATGTATGGTCGAAAAGTTAAGTTAAGATTTCTATTTGTTTCGACTATTTTATTAATTTTAATATTAACTGTTTTTTTAGTTCTAAAATCTTTAGAAGAAAACGTAGTTTATTTTCAATCTCCTTCAGAGATTAAGTCATTAACTGAGCTGACAAATAATAAAATCAGAGTAGGTGGAATGGTTAAAAAAAATTCTATTAGTATGAATTCTAATGAAGTGAATTTTATTATTACAGATTTTAAAAATGAGATTAATGTTACTTATTCAGGCGCTGTCCCAAATTTATTTGAAGAAGGAAAGGGAGTTGTAGCCGAAGGTGTTTTGAAAGACAGAAATTTCTTTTCAGCAACAAAAATTTTAGCAAAGCATGATGAAAATTATATGCCTCCAGAGGTTAAAGCTGCATTGGAGGAAAATTAATTGATTTATAGCGTTGTTGGATACTATGCACTGATTTTAGGATTAATTAGTGGTTTAATTTTGATCTATTTTTCAGTTCAAAATTTTAAAAATTCAGAAATTTTAGATACTAAAATATTATCATTATCATTTTTACAATTATTTTTTGTTGTTATCAGTTTTTTTGGTTTAGTTTTATCTTTTGTAGTTTCAGATTTTAGTAATGAAACTGTATTTAATAATTCCCATACTACTAAACCTTTGTTTTATAAAATCACTGGAACATGGGGAAACCATGAGGGTAGTTTGTTGCTGTGGTTGTTGGTTTTGACATTATTCATTTTTATTTTTTTATTAAGAACAAATAATCAATCAATAAAATACAAAACTCTAACAACAATATTTCAGCAGATAATCATCATCGGTTTTTTTATATTTTTATTAAAAACTTCTAATCCATTTAATTATTTATTCCCAATTCCTGAGGAAGGTTTAGGTTTAAATCCAATATTGCAAGATCCCGCATTAGCAATTCATCCACCTATTTTATATTTAGGCTATGTTGGCTCATCAATAATATTTTCCTCGGCATTAGCGGCAACAACTTTAAAAATAGTTTCAGGAAGCTGGGCAACTCATATAAAAAAATGGACTTTAGTTTCTTGGATATTTTTGACATTAGGAATTTTACTAGGTTCTATTTGGGCGTATTATGAACTTGGATGGGGAGGATTTTGGTTTTGGGATCCAGTTGAAAATGTATCTCTTATGCCTTGGTTGGCATTAACCACATTGTTACATTGTATATTAGTTTTAGAGAAAAAATCGATTTTAACCTCATGGGTTATAATTTTATCTATCGCTACGTTTACACTTAGTATGTGTGGAACTTTCTTAGTTAGATCAGGTATCCTTAATTCAGTTCATACTTTCGCTAACGACCCTGAAAGAGGTCTATTCATATTAATATTTTTATTTGTTCTAATTTTTATTTCTTTATTTATTTTTTTCTTTTTTCATAAAGAGGATCAAAAGAATTCAATAAATCTTTTTTGGTTAAGTAAAGAAAGTGCAATTATATTGAATAATTGGTTCATGATGTATTTTTTATCTGTAGTTTTAATCGGTACAGTGTATCCAATTTTTTTAGACGTAATTTCTTCAGAAAAAATATCTGTAGGTCCACCGTTTTACCATAAACTAATTATCCCTTTCTTAATTCCATTTTTAATTGCTATGGCAATTGGAC
>CACCIT010000020.1 GCA_902546145.1 uncultured Pelagibacteraceae bacterium
ATTTGAATCCTTTATTTTCCAATTTTTTAACAGACTTAGGAATTTCTTTTGATATTTCTTTTTTAACTTCGGGTTCAATTATTTTTTCTTTCTGCAATTTTTTGCTAAATTCTAGATTAATATCGTTTGTTTCGATAACTGGTTCTATTTTGTTTACAGAAATATTTTCATTTAATGTTAATGGATCTTTGCTTTCATTTTTTGGTTTGTAATACCAAACTCTTTCACATGACCCACATTGTAGCTCTCGTCCTTCTTGTGGAATTAATGAGTCATCAATTTTGAATTGTTTCTTTTCACAAGGACAGGTAATTATCATGCTTCGTTATATACCAGATTTTAATCAAATTTCTTTTAATTTTGCTAAGTTTATAGATTGAAATTATCAATAACTACTGTATTAGTACTTCGATCGGAGTGTAGCGCAGCCTGGTAGCGCATCTGGTTTGGGACCAGAGGGTCGCAGGTTCGAATCCTGCCACTCCGACCATCTATATGAAAAAAGCAATTATTTACATTCCAAATAAAAATCCAATGCAATCAGGTTTAGCCAAAAATGATAAATGGATATTAGAATTTAAAACTAAAGACCCATCTAAGAACCCTTTGATGGGATGGGAAAGTTCGTCTGATACTTATTCAGAATTAAAATTAGAGTTTTCATCAAAAGAACTAGCAATAAATTATGCAAAAAAAAAGAAAATAGAATTTGAATTAATTGAACCTAGAAAAAGAAAAACAGTAAAAAAATCTTACGCTGATAATTTTTTAAAATAAAAAATGTTTAGGTTTTTCACTCAAAAACATTGGTTGCTATGGTCTTGGATTGGTTCAGCAATAATTTTATCATCACTTTGGATACAAGTTAAAATTGATGTAAAAATTAACGAATGGTTTGGTCAATTCTACGATATGATTCAAAAAGCTTTAGGTGCACCAAACTCTATAACCATAGAAGAGTATTGGGCGAGCTTATTATCTTTCATAACCTTGGCAGCTATGTACGTTGGCGTAGCTGTGGTTGTTAGTTTTTTTACGTCACACTATTTGTTCAGATGGAGAACTGCTATGGTTGAATGGTATCATAGCGTCTATGATAAAGCTCGAAAAATAGAAGGAGCTGCACAAAGGGTTCAGGAAGATACAATCAAGTTTTCAAGAATAATGGAATCTCTTGGAACAAGTTTAATTGAAGCTCTAATGATATTAATTGAATTTATGCCAATTTTATTTGGTTTAAGTATTGGAATTCCTATTTTTTTCTTTGGTGATTGGGATTACGGATTGATAGTCGGTGCTTTAATTTGGTCGATAGGTGGAACAATATTTTTAATTTTGTTGGGGTTAATTTTAAGGCTAGTAGGTGTTGAGTATGATCTCCAAAAGAAAGAGGCTGCATATAGAAAAATACTTGTTATTGCTGAAGATGATGGAACCATACGTCCGAAAACTATCGAAGAATTATTTGATGGTGTAAGAAATATTCACTTCTTAAGTTATATTAGATATTTATATTTTAATATTGGTAGAATAGCTTACTTGCAAGCAAATGTATTATCTGCATATGTTTTTTTAGCGCCAGCAATTGTAGCTGGAGCCGTTACACTTGGTGTGATGCAACAGATAATTAGAGCTTTTGGTAGAGTAGAGGGTTCAATGCAATATATATTAAAAGCTTGGCCAACTATAATTGAACTTGCTAGTGTATATAAACGATTAAGAGAATTTGAATCCAAAATTATACAAGAAGATATAATTGATAAAAAAGCCTAATGGCCATTGATAAAAAATTTATAGATCAATTCATTCAAGTAACTTCAAATGCTGCATTAGCATCATCTTATTTTGTTGGTAAGAAAGATAAAATTGCAGCAGATAAAGCAGCTGTAGACTCCATGAGATCTGAATTAAACAATATGGATATAAAAGGTCAAATAGTTATTGGTGAAGGAGAGTTGGATGAGGCTCCAATGTTATACATAGGAGAAAAACTAGGAACCAATAATGGTCCAGAGCTTGATATAGCTGTTGATCCATTAGAGGGAACTAATTTTGCAGCAAACAACCTTCCAGGAGCCTTATCAGTAATTGCAATTGCAGAAAAAGATAATCTATTTAAAGCACCAGAAACATACATGGAAAAAATTTCTACTAAAGTAAAAGAAAAAAACGTTGTCGATTTAGATTATTCAGTTAAAAAAAATATCTTTAATTTAAGTGAATACTTAAACAAAAAACCAGATAATTTAACCGCATGTATCTTGGAAAGACCAAGACATAATAAAATTATTAATGAATTAAGAGATTTAAAAGTTAAAATTAAATTTATATCTGATGGAGATGTATCTGGAGCACTATTAGTAACCGATGAAAAATACTCAGTTGATATTTTTTTAGGAACAGGAGGAGGACCTGAAGGAGTCTTGGCTGCTGCTGCATTAGATGCTTTTGATTGTGGTTTTCAAGGTAGATTTTTATTTGATACAGATAAAGACAAGAAAAGAGCTAAAGATATGGGAATCGATGATCTTACAAAAAAATATGATTTAGCTGAAATTGTTAAAGGTGACTCTGTTTTTTGTGCAACTGGAATTACCTCAGGTGATTTAGTTACAGGTATTAAAATTGAAGAAGACAAATTTATTTCAGAAACTTTAGTGACACATAAACAATCGAACCTTAAAAAGGTTGTAAAATTAAATCAAAAAATAATACGAGAAGCTTGATTAATTATCTTTTTTACAATAAAAAGCAGCTTCCGGTCCCTTCGTCTATCGGTTAGGACACGTGGTTTTCATCCTCGAAAGAGGGGTTCGATTCCCCTAGGGACCGCCATAAATATGTATTTTTATGTATATATGTTAAAATCCACTACAACAGGATTTAATAAAACATATGTTGGTTATACTAATAACATTAAAAACAGATTAATTAAGCATAATTCAAACAAAGGTGCCAAATCCACAAAAGGTCATAAATGGATATTAATTTATAAAAAAAGATTTAAAACAAAAAATGAAGCAATGTCATTTGAATATAAATTAAAAAAAAATAGAAAAAAAAGAAAAATAATTTTAGAAAAATTTGTTAATGAAAATATCTATATTACTACCATATAAAGAAAATTATTCTCCTGAATATCCTGGTGCAGTTTCATTGTTTGTTTCATCAATGGTAAAAATTAGTAAATTTAAAAAAACAACTAAAATTTATGGTTCAACTGATTATAAATCTTATCTAACTAAAAATTATGAAAATATATCACTCAAAAAAGGAATATTTGCCAGTCAAACTAAGCAGTACATTAATAATTTTATAAAGACACAAAAATCAAATGTCGATCTTATTGAAATTCACAACAGGCCAAATTATGCTTTTCAAATAGAAAAATTAAATAAAAAAATATTTCTATATTTTCATAACGATCCAAACACTATGTTGGGGTCAAAAACTGAGACAGAAAAAATAAAATTAATAGAATTATGCACAAAAATTATTTTCAATAGTTATTGGTCAAAAAATCAATTTTTAACAAATCTTCCAAGTAAGTACAAAAAATCACAAAAGTTAATAGTGATTCATCAATCAATAAATAAAAAAAATGTCAATTTAAGTAAAAAGGAAAAATTAATATCTTTTGTTGGTAAATTAAATTCAGCTAAAGGATATGATATTTTTGGAAAAGCAATAATTAAAATACTAAATAAATATCCAGACTGGAACGCAAATGTTATAGGTGATGAACCTAGAGAAGAGTTTAGTTTTAGTCATAATAATTTAAATGTTTTGGGCTTTAAAAATCATAAAGAAGTTTTACTAAATTTTGAAAAAACCAGTATTGCTGTAGTTTGTTCTAGATGGAATGAGCCATTTGGTAGAACTAGTTTAGAAGCATCAAGTAGGGGATGTGGTGTAATAATTTCTAACAGAGGCGGTTTACCAGAAACAATTACTAATGGAATAATATTAAAACATTTGTCAGTGAATTCTCTTTTCAAGGAGATAGAAAATTTGATTGTTAATCAAAATCTATTAAAAAAACTCCAAAATGAATCTATCAAAAACTTTTCTTTAACAAATAATCATATATCAAAAAAGATTGATGAATGTAGAATAAACAATTTTACTATAAAAAATTTAAACAAATTTAAGCTTACAAATCTAAATAATTTAAAAATTCTTCATGTTACAAATTTTAATGAGAGACATAATGGAAGGTTATTTTACAACTCAGGCAGAAGAATAAACAATGGTTTTATAAGACTAAATCACAGTGTACTTGAACTTAGCGATAGAGATATAGTCAGTTATTCAAGAAATCTAAATGATTTCAAAGGATCAAAAAAATTAAATGAAAAATTATTAGAAATTATTAGCAATTACATTCCAGATCTAATTGTCTTTGGTCATGCAGATCTAATTGATAATGAAACTATTAAATTTATAAAAAAAAATTATCCTAATACTAAACTTTGTCAGTGGTTCCTTGATAGAATGGATGGTGAATGGATAAAAAATAAGGATAGATTTATTAAAAAAATTGAACTGATGGATGCAAATTTTTGCACAACGGATCCTAAAGCTTTAAATTTTTCAAAATTGAATAATGTTTATTACATGCCTAATTGTGTAGATCAATCTCTTGAAAATCTTGAGATTTATAAAAATAAATATTTTAAAAGTGACGTTTTTTTTGCAATGAGTCATGGAGTTCACAGAGGGGTCCTTAAAAAGGGTAAGGTCGATGCTAGAGAATATTTTATTAATAAACTAATTGATATTACCCCTAATATAAAATTTGATTGCTACGGGATTAATGGTAATCAACCAATTTGGTCAGATGATTTTTTAAAAAGTTTATCTCAAAACAAAATAGGTATAAACCTAAGTCAAGGAAAATCCTCAAATTTTTATAGTAGTGATAGGTTATCACAACTTTTAGGAAATGGTTTGCTTGTGATGATTGATGAAAAAACAAAAATTGGTAATTTTTTTAAAAAAGATGAAATTGTTACATATAAGAATTTATCAGATTTATCAGAAAAAATTATTAAATACTCAAATGATAATTATGCGAGATCAAAAATAGCAAAAAAAGGAAGAGATAAATATTTTAAATATTTTAACTCAAAAATTGTAGCTGATTTTTTGATTAAAAAAACTTTTGGTGTAAATAAAAAATATTTTTGGGAAAAAATTATATAATTAACTCATGAAAATACCTGTATTATCATATCATTCTATAAATGATGATAATTCTCCACTTTCACTAAAAATTAATTTTTTTGAAAATCAGTTAAAATATTTAAAAAAAAAAGGTTTCAAAACTATTAATTTTGATGAAACTGATAAAAAAGAAAATAAGACAATTATAATAACTTTTGATGATGGGTACAAAGATATTTTATATAATGCTTTACCAATCTTAAAAAAATACAATTTTAAAGCTACGAGTTTTTTAGTAACTAATTTTATTGGCGATTATAATTATTGGGATAAAAAAAAAGTTGATTATAATAAAAAGGAATTGATGAATGAAACAGATATTAATGAATGGTTATCAAATGGCATGTCGATTGGTTCTCATTCACATTATCACTCAGATTTAACTACAATATCTGAGAGCAATCTTATTAATGAGTTAGATTTTTCAAAAAAAATACTAGAAGATAAGTTTAATAATAAAAATAATATTTTTTGTTATCCATATGGTAAGGTCAATGAACAAGTTTATACTTATGTCAAAAAAATTTATGACAAAGCATTAACCACTAACAGATCTAGATATAACACATTTATCCATGACTCTCATTTAATTCCTAGAATTGATATGGGAAAAAATTTTTCTAATATCAAAATGTTCCTAAAACTAAATACATTTTATGAAGATATAAAATACAAAAAAAATGAATTATAATTGTAATTGTTCAAGAACAAATTACTCAGATCGTAATTATACTTATTGGGAAAATAGGGAAATAACATCTGACGAATTTGAAATAATTAATTTTTTAGAAAAATCTTATGATTTAAGGACTAAATCTATACTTCACATAGGTATAGGAAACTCCTTTTTTGCTAAAAAATTTTTTAAAAATCAAATATTTGGAATTACCATTTCTCAGAAAGAAATTGATTTGGCTTATTCTTTAAGGTTGTCAAATTATAAAGTTTTTTTATGTGATAAATATTCTTTAAATTTTAAGGAAAAATTAAACAATATTAGCTTTGATCTGATAGTGGATACAAATTTAAAGTCTTATAGTTGTTGCCAAGATTCATTTAATTTTTATATGGAAAATTTATTTTATAAGCTAAAAAAAAATGGAACATTGATAACTTCTAAAAATGGAATGAATTGGTATAAAAATCTTAAACCAAAATTGTCTTTTAATTTAAAAAATTTTTTTCATTTTAAATTAAAAGAAGTAGAAGGAAATAAAGAAAATGTTTTATCTGAAAATGAATTAAAAAGTTTAGCTAAACAATTTAATTTAGAATTTTCCTTTGATGATAAATTATGCTACTTAAAGAAATGAAAAAAAAGGCTTTGATTCTTGGAATTACTGGACAGGATGGTTCATATTTAGCAGAATTTTTAATTAGTAAAAAATATCAAGTTCATGGGATAAAAAGAAGAACATCCACACCAAATACCAGTAGAATAGACCATATATTTGATAGTGTGAATTTTAATAATAAAGATTTAATTATGCATCATGGAGATCTTTCAGATGTAGGTTCATTGAATAGAATTATAAATCAAATTAATCCAGATGAAATTTATAATTTAGCTGCACAAAGTCATGTAAAAATATCTTTTCAAATACCTGAGTACACATCAGATGTAAATGCATTGGGTCCTTTAAGATTATTAGAAATAATTCGTCATTACAAAAGAAAAAAAATTAAATTTTATCAGGCATCAAGTTCTGAGATGTTTGGTAAATCAAAACCTCCTCAAAATGAGAAAACTTTATTTCAACCACGATCAGTTTATGCCATCTCTAAAGTTTTTGCATACCACAGTGTTATTCATTATCGTGAAGCTTATGGTTTGCATGCGTCTAATGGTATTCTTTTTAATCATGAATCTCCACGTAGAGGAGTAAATTTTGTGACAAAAAAAATAGTACAGGGTTTAGTAAGAATTAAACAAGGTAAGCAAAAAATTTTAACGTTGGGAAATCTCTATTCTAGAAGAGACTGGGGTCATGCAAAAGATTATGTGGAGTCTATGTGGAAAATATTGCAGTACAAAAATCCTGACGATTTTGTAATTGCAACAAAAACTTCTCATTCTGTGAAAGATTTTATCAATATTTGTGCAAAAAAATTAAATATAAATCTTGTCTGGAAGAATAGGGGATTAAAAGAAGTTGGTATTAATAAATTAACTAAAAAAACAATTATTAAAGTTGATAAGAAATATTTTAGAGAGACAGAAGTTGATGATTTGATAGGTGATTTCACTAAAGCAAAAAAACTACTTAAATGGAAACCAAAATATTCATTTAATAAATTAGTTGATGATATGATTTATAATGAATTAAATGGCTAAATTGATTTACCCTCTTACAGAAAGTGTACTTGAAAAAGCTGATTTGAATGCTGCTATTAAAGTTATTAATTCAAAAAAAATCACAATGGGTCCAAAAACTCATGAATTAGAAAGCTTTTTTAAAGATAAAATTGCTAAAGTGAACTCTCTAATGGTAAACTCTGGCTCTTCAGCTAATTTACTAATCTTTCAGTGTTTAATTAACCCGATGATTAAAAGACTTAAACCTGGAGATGAAGTATTGGTTCCTGCAATATGTTGGTCTACATCTTTATGGCCAATTATTCAAAGTGGTCTTAAAGTTAAGTTTGTAGATATTGATTTAGATACATTAAACATAAGTTTATTTGATTTAAAGAAAAAAATTTCAAAAAAAACGAAAGCTCTTATGTTAGTGCATGCACTTGGAAATTGTGCTGACATGACAAAGTTAACAAATATTTGTAAGAAAAATAAAATAATTTTAATTGAAGATACTTGTGAAGCTCTTGGTTCAACGTTTAAAAACAAACCTTTAGGTACATTTGGCGAATTTTCTTCATTTTCATTTTATTACTCACATCATATTACTTCAGGTGAGGGAGGGATTGTTTGCGCAAAAAACCCAAAAGATTTTGAAGTTATAAAATCTCTTAGATCCCACGGCTGGTCAAGAGATTTGTCAGCATCTAATAAAATTGCAAAAAAATATAAAAATATTGACAAAAATTGGATTTTTATAAATTCTGGTTTTAATTTAAGGCCCACAGATATAAATGCAGCAATTGGAATTGAACAACTTAAGAGAATTAAAAAAATCTTATCGATAAGAAAATATAATTTTTTAAAGATTAAAAATGAACTAATTAAAAATAAAAATTACAATCATCAATTTTTAATACTTAAAGATCAAAAAAATTCAAATATAGCTTGGTTTGGAATTCCATTCATTCTTAATTCAAAAGATAAAAAGTACAAATTGAAGGTGATGAATAAATTAAATAATAAAGGTGTTATGACAAGACCGATTATAAGTGGAAATTTTGCAAATCAGCCTTCCATAAAATTATATAAAATTAAAACAGGTCCTAAATTACATAATGCTGATTTGATTGATAAAAATGCTTTTTTCTTAGGATTGCACAATACCAAAATTACAACTAAAAAATTAAATTTACTTGTAAAAAGCATCTATTCTTCTTTATAAAGAATGAAACGTATTTGTATTACTGGATATAATAGTTTTATTGGAAAAAATTTTTTTAAAAAATATAAAAAAACACTTAAGATTTCACCTTATAAAAAAAATATTAATAATTTAAATGAAATAAAAAAATTTCTTAAAAATAAGAAAATTACTCATTTTATTAATTTTGCAGGTTTGTCTCGATTGAAATGTGAATCCAATGAAATTGGATGCTTTAATACTAATTATAATTCAATTAAAAAAATTATAAATTATTTAAATAATCTAGATAACAAACCACACTTTATTTTTGTATCAACAAGTCATGTATATAATTATTCAAAAATGAAATTAAAAGAAACATCAAAAACCAATCCAAGAAACACTTATGCAAAGCTAAAGCTAAAATCCGAAAATTATATTAAAAAAAATTATAAAAACTATACTATTTTAAGGCTATTTAACGTGTATGGTCCTAATCAATCAAAAAGTTATTTTATACCAGATATCAGAGAAAAAATTATTAATAGTGAAATTATTAATATAGATAAATCTGTGCGTGATTTTATTCATGTTTCTGAAGTATCTAGAGTGATTAAATTTATTATTAATAAAAATATTAATCAAACATTAAATGTTGGTTCAGGGAAAGATTATTCATTAATAAAAATTATTAAATTTTTATCAAAAAAACTTAATAAAAAACCAATATTAAAAGTAAAAAATAAAAAAACTAAGCTAGTTGCTGATATTTCTCTACTCAAATCATATGGTTTCAAAACAAAAATAAATGAAAAATATATTAATTTTTAAAACAGATCGACTTGGTGATTTATTAAACATATCAGCAGTAATTTATAATTTAAAATTAAACTTTCCAGAATGTAAAATTACACTCGTTTGTTCAAAATATAATAAGTCAATTGCAAGTTATTATGAAAATGATTTAAATATTATTATTTATGATAAACCTTTAATTGTTTTTTTGTTTAAAAATTATCTAAATTTAAATAAAAATAATTTTGATTTAATTTTACAACTTGATGGCAAAAATCATTCCTATATTTCTTCTATATTACTAAATGCCACTACGAAGGCATGCATTAAATATATTAAAAATAAAAAATTCTTTAATAAATTAATTTCAGTAAGTAGACCTAATTTTTTAATAAACAATTTTTTTGATAAAAATGAAATTTCATATGAAAACTACGATTTAAGTGATAATAATAAATATCATTATTTGAGTTTATATTTAAACCTTTTAAAAAATTTAAATATAAAAATTTTTTCGAAAGACCATTATTTGCCATTTAAAAATCCAGTTAATCAATCAAATTTTAATGAGAGTTATTTTTTATTTCATATAGATCAACGATGGGAGGCATTTGAAGAAATTACACAGAATTTACTAAATGATAAAATTTTATCTTTATCAAAAAATAACAAAATAGTTATCACCTCAAATTTAGGCAATAATAAAATCTTCAATTTTCTTAAGACAAAATTAGAAAACAATAATAATGTACAAATTGTTGAAAGCCCTGATCTCAATAAAATATTGTCACTTATATATTACTCTAATACATGCGTGAGTAGTCACTCTGGTCTAATTGTTCATGCTGCTGCTGCTTTTAAAAAAAATATAATTGATCTAGTTTCACCTAGGATTAATAACGAACTTGATAGATGGATACCTTTCAATATTAACTATAAAAGATTTGACATAAATAATTTTTATAATTTCGATTTTTAACTTTAGATTTCTATTTTATTTAATGCATTATTTTTAAATATATTTGCCTCTCTTATATATCTTCTAACCATTTGTGTGGTTTTATGACCTGTCATAGCCATTATACTACGCTCATCAGCACCTGAATCAGCGGCAACTGTTGCAAAACCCGACCTTAAACTATGACCTGCAAAATTTTTGTTTTCAATACCTGCTAACTTTAAATACTCTTTCATTAATAAAACCACAGATTGGTCTGTTAATCTTTTGTCTGTTAATGATAAACCTTTGGAAAATCTTCTAAAAATTGGTCCAGACTTAATTTTAGATATTTCTAACCATTTTTTTAGATTTGTAACAGGACAGTAAATTTCATTATTGAAGTAGGGTAGTCCTTTAATCATTCCTTCTCCAAATTGGTCAGTTTTTGATCTTTTAACAGTTATTTTTAGACCCTCAGGAACAAATTCTAAATCCTCATAATCAATTGAAATTAGCTCTGTTCTTCTAAAGCCTCCTCCAAAGCCAATTAAGATTATTGATTTGTCTCTAAGTTTTTTTATTTCCTCAGTATTTTCTTGATTTATTACATTAATAATTTTTGTTAAATGACTGATTAATATAGGTTTTTTGCCTTTCTGAGTACTTCCTTTCACCCTTCTTATTCCCATTAAATTTTCAACGATGATTGGATGTTTTGTGTCTAGATAATGGCCTTTAAGCTTATGGACCATACTTATTGATACTAATCTACGTCTTAAAGTGCTTATTTTTGATTTTTTAGAGAGATGTGTCAGATATAGGGAAACTATTTTTGGCTCTGATGGCAATGAATTTAATCCATGCTTTGCACAAAAAGCTCCGAAGTCTTTAAAATCAGATTTATAAGCCCTTAAAGTATTATTCGCCTTTGAGCTTTTGAGATTATTTATAGTTTCCTCATGAAGCAATTTTAGGTCTGTTGTCAGTTCATTCATATAATTACTATTGATAACAATTAATTATCATTAGTAATATATTAATAGATTTTAATAGTCAATACTAATAATTATAAAATTATGATCAAAAAATCACAAGAACATCTCAATTCGGTTAATGAAAGTTATCCAGAATATATGAGCGTAGCATTCAAAGTGGGCTCAAAAATGATTACTAGTGGATTTATGGCTTTAATTCATGGATTAATACCTGCAATTTTTGAAAGAAACGCAAGCAATAGGATAAAAGAACTGTATAATTTTATAAACCAAAAAAGGTATTGATTACAATAATTTAATGTAAATAACTAATGTAAATGATTAGAAAAATTAAAAGAAAAGATAAAGAAAAATGGATAAAATTGTACTGCGGGTATGCCAAATTTTATAAAGTTCCTATGAAACAAGAGATTTTAGATACTTTATGGAGTTGGATACACGATGAAAATCATGTTGTGAATGGAATATGTTACGAAATTGAAGATAAAATTGTTGGAATTGCACACTTTAGAACAATGCCAAGACCAATAAAAGGTCAATATATAGGATTTTTAGATGATTTATATGTGGATGAACACTTTAGAGGCAAAAAAATAGCTCAAAAACTTATAAAATACCTAGAATCTTTA
>CACCIT010000021.1 GCA_902546145.1 uncultured Pelagibacteraceae bacterium
ATTTTCAATTTTATAATCAATATATTCTTTATCAGATTCTTTTTTGCCCCATTCCTCATCATTAATTAACCAAGCAGTAATTGTTCCTCGCTCTTTACCTATTGATAAGTTTTTTGCTATATCTTCAATATACAAAGTTTCTTTTGGATCAATTTTGAATTTTTCTATCATTAAATCGAAAGCTTTAGCTTCTGGTTTTGGGTGATATTTTGCATCTACGATATCAAATATGCCTTCAAATTGGTCATCAATTCCAAGGGTTGTAGTGATGTGCTTTACATGATTGTAACTACCATTAGTGAAGACAAATTTTCTTAAATTTATATTCTCTAACTCATATCTTAATGCTGTATCTTTTTCTAAAAAAGATAAATCAATATCATGAACAAAATCTAAAAATTCTTTAGGATCAATTTCATGATGTATCATTAGACCATTTAAGCTTGTGTTATATTTGTGAAAGTAATTTGTCTGAAGTTCTTTGGCTTTTTTTAAATCTACATTAAGTTTACTTGAGATATATTCAGTCATTTTTCTACTTACTTGGCCAAATACTGCCTCTAGGTCACTATAAAGTACACCATCACAATCAAATAGAATATTTTTAATATGGCTTAAATTTTTCATTGTCTAATTAAAGTTCCAGATCCCTCATCTGATAAAAGTTCAAATAGAACAGAATGATTTTTTCTTCCATCTATTATAACAACTCCTTTTACTCCGTTACTAGCTACATCTAAGCAATTATTTATTTTTGGAATCATACCACCAGTAATTGTTTCATTATCGATTAAGTTTTTTATAGACACTGAATTAATTTCCGGAATTAGATTTTTATTGTTATCCAAAACACCTTCTACGTCACTCAATATAATTAACCTTCTTGCGTTAATTTTTTTAGCAATAAAGCCAGCTGCAGTATCTGCATTGACGTTATAAGTTTGATCATTTTTATCTAAACCTAAGGGAGCAATAATAGGCACTTTTTTATCTGCTATAATTTTATCTATTATTGATTGATCTACATTTGTAGGAGAGCCCACAAAACCAAGCTCTTCATTTTCTTGTACAACTGTTAAAATATTATTTTCCTTGGAATTAATACTCTGACTTTCGCAATTTTGCTTATTTAAAGCATTGATAATTTCTTTATTAAAATCAATTAATACTTCTTCTACAACTTTAATAGTTTCTTTATCAGTTACCCTTAATCCTTTTATAAATTTACTTTCTAAACCTATCTCATTAAGTTTATTGCTTATTCTTTTGCCACCTCCATGAACAATAATAGGAGTAAATCCTAGTTTATTTAGTGTTGAAATATCTTTAATAAAAATATCAAAAAGATTTTGATCAATTAAAACGCTACCACCACATTTAATAACAATATATTCATCGTTATATTTTTCTAAATATTTTTGTACTTCTTCAGTTGAAGGACCATCGAGTGGTAGAATTGTTTTTAATTCTTCTTCTTTAATATCCAACATTAAGTTGTTGTTTTAACAGTGGTTCGTTTCATTATGAAAACTTGTTGTGCCATAGTTAAAATATTATTTACTGTCCAATATATTACCAACCCTGCTGGGAAAGGTGCCAAAATTATTGTTAAGAATAATGGAAAGAACATAAATATTTTTGCTTGCATCGGATCTGTTGGTGCAGGATTTAATTTTTGTTGAACCCACATAGAAACACCCATTGCAACAGGCCATGCTCCAATGACTAAAAATGATGGTACATCATAAGGCAATAATCCAAATAGATTAAACAAAGAGGTAGGGTCTCTCTCAGATAAATCTTGTATCCAGCCATAAAAAGGCATTTGTCTCATTTCAATCGTTACAAATAAAACTTTGTATAAAGCAAAGAAAACTGGAATTTGCACAAGTATTGGTAAACAACCAGACATTGGGTTTACTTTTTCTTTTTTATATAGAGCCATCATCGCTTGTTGCAATTTCATTTTATCGTCCTTGTGTAGCTCTTTCAGTCTCACCATTTCAGGCTGTAAGGCTTTCATTTTTGCCATGCTTCTGAACGAAAAGTTTGCAAGTGGAAAAAATGCTAATCTTATACAAATCGTAATTGCTATGATAGCTAAGCCGTAATTTCCAAGTAATTTAAAGAAATAATCTATTCCAAAAAATAATGGCTTGGTAATAAAGTATAAAAATCCCCAATCAATTGTTAAGTCAAATTTATCAATGTTTAAAGATTCAGCATATCCATCAATTACATCAACTCTTTTTGCAGCAACAATGATTTGTAAGGTTTCTTCAATTAATGAATTTTCATTAAGTTCCAATGGTTCTGTTGATACAAAATTTGCTCTGAACTTGTCTTTATAATCAAATGTTGTTTTAAATTCTTTTTCTCTAGGTGGAATTAGCGAAGTCACCCAGTATTTATCTCCAATTCCTAACCATCCTTTTTGAGCTGTTCTTGAGAATTTCTTTTCTTGTATATCATCGTAATCTTCTTCAATAAGTTCATCATCAAGTGTTGCCACTAATCCTTCATGAAGGATATAGAAGTTAGATATATCAGGCATTTCATTTCTAATGATTTGCCCATAAGTATAAAAATCATACTTTTTATCTGTAGGATTGATTACACTTTGTTTAATTGAAAATAAATATTTGTCATCTAAGGCAATCTCTTTTTCAAATGTAATACCTTGATCATTTGTCCAAGATATTTTTATAGGAGATTGATCTGTTAATTTATTATTTCCTGAAACTTTCCAAATAGAATTTGAATTTGGAATTTCAACATTTTTATCAGATGTAATAAAACCACTTTCAATTAAATAACCATCTTTTGAATTTCTTGGTGAAAGAAGTGTAACTTTTTCCTGTGAGTCTAGACTGACATTATATTGCTTGAAAGTTAGATCATCAATTACACCACCTTTAAGCGAAATAGAACCAACAATACTTTCATTTTCAAAATTAATTCTTTCACTTTGATTTAAAGCTTCTTCTCTAGAAATTTCAGCAACATTTTCTTTTTGATCTAGTGAAGGTGTATCGCTGTTTTGTTCAACTTTATTTCCTTCAGCCATATTTTCTTTAGTAATTGGTGGAGGAGCAAAAAATAGTGAATACAAAACTATAACTGCTGCTGATAATGAAATTGCTGCTACTATATTTTTAGTATCCATATTATTTTAATTTTGTGTTTTTTTTAACAGGATCAAAACCTTCACCACCACCTAAAAATTTGATTGGGTGACAAGATAAGATTCTTTTAATACTAAAAAATGATCCTTTTAACAGACCAAATTCTTTAAGTGCATCAATACTGTATTCTGAGCAAGTAGGTAAATATCTACAAGAATGTCCAAATAAAGGGCTAATCAAATATTTATAAACTTTGATAATTTTAATTAATATATTTGTAAAAATATTCATTATTTTATTTTTTCAAAATCCTGAAATAGAGTTTCTTTTATTAATTTGTATTCATTATTTAGCATAGATGACTTAGCGATAACAAGGAATGAATAGTTAAAATTTATTGATATTTTTTTAACTGCCTCGTTTAAAATATTCCTTAATCTTCTTTTAATCTTATTTCTCTTAACAGCATTCCCTAATTTCTTTTTTGTTACAAAACTAATATTGAGTTTTTTATTATCTTTATTCATTAATTTACCAAAGAAAATAGTTACGTACTTATTTGAAAACTTTTTTTGTTTAAGTAAATTTTTAAATTCTTCGTTTTTTGAAAGAGCAACAATTTTGCTTTTCATTAATTTACACTGATACAGTTAAAGATTTTCTTCCTCTGGCTCTTCTTCTAGCTAAAAGTTTCTTTCCACCTTTAGTCTTCATTTTTGATCTAAAGCCGTGTTTTCTTGCTCTTTTTTTATTTGAAGGTTGGTACGTTCTTTTCATAAATAAATTGATTAAATTTTATAAATTTTTGCCCCTTTATATTAGCAATAATAAAAATAGCAAATAGAAGATTTAGGAATAAAATAACAATATTCATGGAAAAAACAAAAAAAATTAAACTATTTATAGGTTTATCTTACTTATTAATTGTTAGTTTATTTTTATATTTTTTCTTTTCAAAATTCAGTCTTCAGGAGATTACATCTTATGATTTTTTGAGAAATAACAGATCTTATTTAATTGAGTTGAAGAATTCTAATTTATTTTTAGTTTTAATTTCTTTCTTGTTTCTAACAGTGCTTTGGGTATTTCCTTTTCTAGGCTTTGGATCTCCCGTGGCACTTATGGGTGGTTTTATCTTTGGGAAATGGATTGGAACACTAGTTGTGGTAACTGGTTTAAGTGTAGGTGCAACTTTTTTATATATATTTGGAAATTATTTTTTAAGAGATTTAATTAGAGAAAAATTTCTTAATAAATTTCAAAATCTTGAAATTAAATTTAAAAAATCTGAATTTTTTTATTTACTCGTTTACAGATTTATCGGAGGAGTTCCTTGGCAAATAAGTTGTCTATTGCCAACATTATTTAATGTAAGAGTAAAAAATTTTCTATTTGCAACTTTTTTAGGAATAATACCTCAGATTTTTTTGGCAGTTTCAATTGGAAGTGGGATTGAAAAAGTAATCGACCAAAATTCAGAAGTTCCAGGAATAATGGATATTATCTTTTCCCCAGATATTTATGTTCCTCTTTTAGCGTTTTTTGTACTAATTGTGTTTTCAATTATTTTTAGAAAAAAATTTTACAGAAATTAATGGTGCTCCCACCCTGTACTGACCAGGGAACTAGTCATTACCAATGACTTGTTATGCCATTTAACTACAGGAGCTAAAATACATTTAGTAATTTATTGATAATAAAGCATTTTTTTCAAATTATTGCCTTAATTTTTTGATCATAATGATCTATATCTACTAAAAAAAATGTTATGGGAATTCACTACGATTATAAATCTACAAAAGGCAACAAGCTTATGGAGAAGCAAGCTAAAAGAGAAAGAAAGCTTGCTGAAAAAAAAGCTAAACGTTTAGCTAAAGAAGGCCCAAAAAAAGAAGAGCCTACATCAAAACCATTAGATCCAAATAAACCAATATCGTTAGATTTTTTGACTAATCCCAATAAAGAATGAGTTCTAAAGATAAAAATGAGCGTTTGAGCTTAGCTTTAAGAAAAAACTTAAAAAAAAGAAAACTATTTCAAAAAAAAAATAAAAAAAAATCTAAGTAATGTCTATTCAGCCTGACTCGTGGATTAAGAAGATGTGCAAAGAGCACAATATGATTGATCCATTTTTAGATCATCAAGTTGCGGAGGGAAAAATATCATATGGATTAAGTAGCATGGGTTATGATGTTAGGATCTCTGATGAATATAGAATATTCACTAATGTTAATAATTCCTTAGTTGATCCAAAAAATTTTTCAGATGACAATTTTATAGAGAAAAAGGGACCACATTGCATTATTCCTCCAAACTCATTTGTTTTGGCTAAAACAGTAGAATATTTCAGAATTCCAAAAGATGTACTTTGTATATGTGTTGGTAAAAGTACTTATGCAAGAACTGGTATAATTTGTAATGTAACCCCTATTGAAAACGAATTTGAAGGAAATATAGTTATAGAGCTAAGCAACACTACACCTAATCCAGCAAAAATTTATTCTAATGAAGGTATAGCCCAATTTTTATTCTTTAAATCAGAGACTCAACCAGAGACAACTTATAAATCTAAGAACGGTAAATATCAGGGACAAACTACTATTCAGGTTGCTAAAATTAAAAAGTAAGTTATGGACAAATTTCTGATTGATGGTCCTAGCAAAATCAAGGGTAAAGTTTCAATATCAGGTTCTAAAAATGCATCATTGCCAATCTTAGCAGCTACACTACTTTTTGATTTACCGGTAACTATTCATAACCTTCCAAGAGTAAAAGATATAAGCACTATGCTGAATTTACTTAAATCTCTTGGATCAAAAATCGAACTTTCTAAAGATAAAAAAACTGCAAAAATTTCAAACAATAAAAATATGAAAACTTTTGCAAGTTATTCATTAGTTAAAACAATGAGAGGTTCAATTTTAGTATTAGGACCATTAGTTGCAAAATATCATAAGTCAAAAACATCATTACCAGGTGGTTGCTTAATTGGTGCGAGACCAGTTAATTATCATTTGTCAGCTTTAGAAAAACTTGGGATGAATTATGAAATTAAGGATGGTTACATATTAGCAAAATCTTTTGGCAAACTTAAAGGAGGGTTAATTAGATTTCCAAAAATTACTGTTGGCGCAACTGAAAATTCTATAATTGCTGCATGCTTGGCAAAAGGAAAAACAGTATTAAGAAATTGCGCTATCGAGCCAGAAATAAAAGACCTTACTAACTTTCTTAATTCAGCAGGTGCAAAAATAAGTTGGAAAGGAAGAACATGTACTATTAACGGAGTAAGTTCTTTAAATTCAACAAATTATTCAGTGATGGCTGATAGAATTGAAGCTGGTACTTTTTGTGTAGCAGCAACTCTAGCTAAAGGAACTCTTGAAATTAATAATTTAGATCCAAAAATAATAAACACGGAACTTAATTTATTAAAAAAAACAGGAGCCAAAATAAAAGTGAGCAAAAATAAAATTCATATTAATGGACCAGAAAAAATTAAGTCTATTAAAAATATTAAAACAAAAGAGTTTCCAGGAATACCAACAGATCTACAGGCGCAATTAATGGTCTTAATGTGTAAAGCAAAAGGAAAAAGTTCAATTACAGAGAATATTTTTGAAAACAGATTTATGCATGTTGCTGAATTACAGAGATTAGGTGCAAATATTACGACCAAAAATAATAAAGCTTATATTGATGGTAATACAAAATTTATTGGTGCAGAAGTTATGTCTAGTGATCTAAGAGCATCAGTGGCACTTGTCTTAGCAGCTTCGGTTGCACAAGGGAAATCTGTAATTAACAGGATTTATCATTTAGATCGTGGTTATGAAAAAATTGAAAATAAATTAAAAAATATTGGTGTTAAAATAAAAAGATTAAAAAGATGAACAAATATTTAGCTAAAATTATTGCTACAGACAAAGAGGGATTACAAATGATTTCAGCTTGTAGCTCAGGAGCTAAAGTAAAAGTTTCAGACATTAAGTATCTAGAATCTAATAAAGTATTTTTATTATCAATTGAACGTATTAAAGTAGAAAATGAAAATGAGGACAAAAAAGTCAATAGTATCTGCAGATTTGATTTTGTTGATAAGGTAAAGTCAAAAAATATTGATCAATCAAATCAAGAATTGGTTTTAGAATTAGTAGGAATAGATTATTTGAAAAATAACGATGTTTATGAAATAAATCTCTTCTTTAGTAATAATGCTCATATTGCTTTGACCGCCGAAACGATTGAAGCAATATTAGAGGATCAAAGCGAAATAAATTAGAGATGAAGGTTTTAGATAGCAGTAAGAAAAATTTTGGTAAATTATTAGATAATTTATTATTGCAAAGAAAGAGAAAAGTTCAATCAAGCTCTGTTTCAGTCACTAACATTATTAAAGATGTTAAAAAAAATGGTGATAAAGCTTTATTAAAATATGAGAAAAAATTTAATAAAAATTCAGTAATCAAGCCTAGCTCAAATCAAATTCAAAAATCAATTCAATCATTAAATTCTATTGTAAAACAATCTATCGATACTGCTTACAACAGGATTTATAAATTTCATTCATTACAAAAGTTTAAAAATATTTCTTACACTGATAAATTTAAAAATAAACTTGAGTATAAATATTTACCTTTAGAGTCGGTTGCAATTTATGTACCTGGTTCAACTGCATCCTATCCATCTAGTGTATTGATGAATGCAATTCCAGCTATTGTTGCTGGTGTAAAAAGAATAGTTATGATTAACCCAGGCTATAAAGGAAAACAAAATCCTGCAGTATTATATGCTGCCAAAAAATGTAAAATTAAGGAAATTTATTCAATTGGTGGACCATCTGCTATTGCTGCAGTTTCTTATGGAACAAAAAAAATTAAAAAGGTTAATAAAATTGTAGGTCCTGGAAATGCTTACGTTGCAGCTGCAAAAAAAGAAGTTTTTGGAGATGTTGGAATTGAGGGCATGACTGCTGGTCCTTCTGAAGTTACAATAGTTTGTGACAAGCATTCTAATCCAGAATGGGTTGCAAGTGATTTAATAGGACAAGCAGAACACGATAATCTTGCACAGTGTATATTAATTTCAAAAGATAAAAACTTATTAAATAAAGTTAAAACTGAAATAATTAAACAATTAAAAGAAATTCCAAGAGAATCTATTGCAAAGAGAAGTTTGCAAAATAATGGTATTTTAATGCATGTAAATTCAGATAAAAAAATTATCGATATAGTTAACAAAATAGCTCCAGAGCATTTAGAGTTAAATGTTAAAAATTATAAATCTATTGTTTCAAAAATAAAAAATTCAGGATCAATTTGTTTAGGAAAATATGCTGTTATGGCTATGACGGATTATAATGTTGGTACAAACCATGTTTTACCAACTAACGGATCAGCAAAATATTCAAGTGGTATAAGTGTAAACGAATTCTACAAAAGAATTTCATACATAAACCTATCAAAAAAGGGTATTGAAAGTCTTGGACCATCAGTTATAACACTTGCAAATTATGAAGGCCTGGTTGGGCATGCTCAATCAGTATTAAAAAGAATAAGGAGAAAATAAATTTGTCAAAACAAGACTTACTTGAATTCAAAGGGACTGTAATAGACCTACTTCCGAATGCAATGTTTAGAGTTAAGCTAGAGAATGGTCATACGGTTACAGCTCACACAGCAGGTAAGTTAAGAAAAAACAGAATTAGAGTTCTTCAAGGTGACAATGTAACTGTGGAGATGACACCTTACGATCTTACTAAAGGAAGAATTATCTTTAGAGGATAAATAAGGCTGAGTAGCTCAGGAGTAGAGCAGAGCCCTGAAAAGGCTTGTGTCGGAGGTGCGAATCCTTCCTCAGCCACCACCACAAAGTTTGATCTTGAAATACCTGTAAAAGAAATTAACTTAATTAATATAATAAATAACAAAAGGACGAAGAAATAAGATGAGTACACTACAAGGTAAAATAAAATGGTATAATGGTAAAAAGGGATATGGCTTTATAGAGAGAGACGACAAAGAGAAAGATGCCTTTGTACATGCTTCAGCTGTAAAAGCTGCTGGAATGAGATTTCTTAATGAAGGTGATAAACTTGAATTCACATTAGAAGATGGTCCTAAAGGTCCTTCTGCAGTAAATTTAAAAAAAATAGACTAATTTTCGTAAAATTTCTAAAGGACGTTATTTCTACATTTAGTAGATTAACGTCCTTTTTTTATTTAAGCCTTGAATATTAATAATTTTTGTCTAAAAGGCTGTCCATGAATATAAATATTACATACAGAATTACTTATAGAAGTACTCACAGAAACTGTTTCCATAGCCATTAGGCTATTTATTTATATTATAATTTTCATTCCACATAAAATAAGATAATAACTAAAGGATAAGCTTTGGTGGTGAAATAGTATCACGTCGGTTTGTGGATCCGAAGTCGTAGGAGCGTAACCTACCCAAAGTACCACTAAAATGGAAAAAGATAAAAAACTCAATCCTTCCTTACCATCTGGATTTGAAGATCGTTGGAATAAAAAGTTAGTTTTAAAAAAACAACTTTTAAAAGTGATTGAAAAAAATTTTTTAAAATTTGGAGCTGAACCATTAGAGACACCTTCTTTTGAGATCAGCGAAAATATTGGTTCGTTTTTAGCAGAGGACGAGGATAACCCTATGTCTGATGTATTCTCATTTAAAGATGGCGATAAAAATATTACTCTTCGATACGATCTATCTAGTCCTTTAGCTAGATTTGTTGCTCAAAACAACCAAGAGCTTCCATCAATTTACAAAAGATATGCAATTCAAAATGTTTTTAGAAATGAAAAAGCAGGAAATGGAAGATACAGAGAGTTCATGCAGGCCGATTTTGATATTGTTGGAAATGTTAATTCAGCTCAAGCTAATGCAGAACTTTGTAATTTAATCTCAAGTACACTCTTAGATTGTGGTTTGAATAAAGATCAATTTACGATCAATATTAGTAATAGAAAAATTGTACAAGGTTTAATTGATGATTTAAAAATATCTGAAGATAAACAATTAAAAGTAATTAGAGCTATTGATAAATTAGACAAACCTGGATTTGGTTTAAAAGGTGTTGAAGATCTTCTTAAAAAAGAGAGAAAAGATACAAGTGGTGCAGTTACAAAAGGGGCTGATCTAACAGATGAACAAGCATCACAAATATTAAATTTTTTAAAAATAAAAGACTTAAAACAACTAAAAGAAAATTTAAAAAATCCATTGTCTCAAGAAGGAATTAAAGAGCTTGAGGAAGTTTTTGAAATTTTAGGATTTGGTTCTAATTTAGAACAAGTACAAACCAATTTTACTATTGTTAGAGGTTTAGCTTATTATTCTGATTTTATTGTTGAAACTAACTTAAATTTTAAAGTTACAAATAATAAAGGAAAAGAAGTTGATATTGGCAGTATTTGTTCAGGAGGTTCTTATGCTAAACTTATCTCAAGATTTAAAGGGGTAGATATTCCAGGTACAGGGATTAGTTTTGGTGTGGATAGATTGTTATTTGCACTTTTACAATTGGATCAGATTAAGGTTGATGATGAAAAGCCTGTTTTAGTCTGCGTGATGGATGAAAAATATCTAAAAAATTATTACGAAATTGTAGACCAATTAAGAGAAAATAACATTAATGCAGAAATTTTTTTAGACACAAAGAAAAATTTAGGTAAGCAATTAACCTTGGCAAACAAGCGTGAATTAAATGTAGCAGTTATATGCGGTGACAATGAATTTAATGAAGGCACAGTAACGATAAAAAATCTTAAAGGTGTTAAAGGTGAAAATAACAAAACATTTCCAAAATCAAATTTAATAGATGAAATTAAAAAACTTATCTGAAAACATTCTTAGATCAGTAAAATCTAAGGGTTACAAATATATAGATTTACCATCGGTAATTGAGGCCAATCATATCGTTCAAAGGTCAGGAGAAAACTTTAGAAAATTCATTTTTTCATTTACTGATCAAAATGGTAGTGAGTTATGTCTTAGACCAGATTTAACAATTGCATCTTGCCTAAGATACATAGAAAATAATTTAAAAGGAAAAGAAAAAATTTTTTATAGTGGTCAAGCTTATAGAAAATCTGAAAATAAAAGTGATTCTATTATCCGAGATCAAATTGGATTTGAAATTTTAGGTTCTAAAGATGAAAAAAATGATGATAAAGAAATTATCAATACCTCACTAAAATCTCTTCAAAATATTAAATATTCT
>CACCIT010000022.1 GCA_902546145.1 uncultured Pelagibacteraceae bacterium
TTTTAGCTAGAGTTACTTTTTTGTTACTTGGACATTATTTTATTACTTTACCAGATAGTACTGCTGATGCTGAAACTTTTGAAATAGTGGCTTGGAGAATTGGTCAAGATGGCTTTTTATCTGTAATAAGTAATTATCAAGGTCCATCCGCAAGGTTTATCAGCTGGTTACTAGCAATACCTTATTCTTTGTTTGGAAGAAGTATTTTAATGGCTCAGTCTATAAGTTTATTTTTTGGAATGGGAGCTGTTTTTTTAGGTTGCTTACTTTCAGAAAAACTTTGGGACAAAAGAACTTCAATAAAGGTAGGATGGACAATTGCTTTATTTCCTTCTTTAATTTTATATTCGGTATTGGTGATGAGAGAAGCTTACATGGTATTTTTTATTTTATTTGCGTTACTTGGGGTAGTGGATTGGGCTAAAAATAAAAACCTTAAATCAATTGTTATAGCATTAATAGGTTTTACAGGAGCAACTTTTTTTCATGGAGCCATGATGATAGGTGCTGTATGTTTTATTACGATTGTTGGTTTTTTTAGTTTTAAAAATTTATTTAAATCTATACTAAATTTTCGTGTTAATAAAAAATTTTTTTTATTTTTTGTAGTATTCACAGTAAGTTCATTATTTTACCTTACTAACAAGATTAATGTTCCTTACTTGGGAAATTTTCAAAGTAGTACAAATATAGATAATCTTTTATATAGAACACAAAATGCAACTAGAGGTGATGCAGCTTGGCCAGAGTGGACAAAAATAAATTCTCCTATTGAATTGATTTACAAATCACCAATAAGAGCTGCATACGTAGTTTTTGCACCATTTCCCTGGGATGTAAAAAAAACAAAGCATTTAATCGGAATGTTTGACGCACTTTTATACATGTATTTAACATTTCTTATTTTAAAAAATTTAAAAGTTATTTGGAAAGATCCCGCTTTACGGATAATTTTAATATTGTTATTGTCTTACATATTTGTATTTGGAATTGGAGTTGGTAATTTTGGAACAGGAATAAGACATAGATCAAAATTTGCAGTTTTATTTATATTATTAGCTGCACCTTTTCTAAAAAAATTTATTTTTTTTAAAAATATAGTAAGAACTTAAGAAAATAAAATTCAGCTGTTATATTGTAATTAATATTAAGCTAATTAATATTTTAATCAAATTTATGAAAATTATACACATAATTAATAGTTTGAAAAAAGGTGGGGCAGAGGGAAATTTATACCGATTGTGTAAATTTCATAAAAAAAAATATAAAAAAAAAATTGATATAACAATTGTAACATTAATTAAGACAGGTTATTACAATCCAGAATTGAAAAAAATTGGTGTAAATATTTTTTCACTCAATATGAATGAAAAAATAAATTTTTTTGATTTTATAAAAAAATTATATAAGCTTCGTCAACTTATTGAAAAATCTAATCCAGATATTATCCAAAGCTGGATGTACCATTCAAATTTCATGACATTATTTTTACCAAAAATATTTTATAAAAGAATTTTTTGGAATATTAGACACTCACAATTAAATTTAAGAATTTCAAAAAAATTGACAATATTTATTTCTATTATCTGTGGATTGTTATCTAAATTTGTTCCAAAAAAAATTATATATTGTTCAGAAAAAAGTCTAAACTTTCATCAAAATAAACATTTTTACTTTAAAAATAAAACTGTACTCATTGAAAATGGTTATGATCATAATACTTATTTTCCATCGAAATATAAGCGACTCAAATTTAGGAAGAAAAATAAAATAAAAAATTCTGATATAATTTTAGGTTATGCTGGTAGGTATGCTAAACAAAAAAATATTCCATCAATATTATATGCTTTTTTTAAATTAGTAAGAAATTGTAAAGATGTATATCTTTATATGGCTGGTAATGGAATAAATATTCAGAATACTAAGTTAAAAAATATAATTTATGATCTTAATTTAGAGGATAGAGTTTTTTTAATTGATCAGCAAAAAAATCTATTAGAATTTTATAATGGCATAGATTTATTAATTTTAGCTTCACACTCGGAGTCATTTTCAAATGTATTAGCAGAATCTATGTTGTGTTGTACGCCCGCTCTGTCTACCAATGAGGGGTGTTCAAAAAAGATTATAAATAACCGTGGCTTTGTTATTAATGACAGTAATTATTTATCAATATTTAATGGTTTAAAAAAAACTATTAAAATGATGAAGAATAATAAAAAAAATTTTAAAATTTTAAAAACTCAATCTCGTACACAAATCAAAAATAATTTTTCTATAGAAAAAATGGCAAATTCATATTTAAAGAGCTGGGTTTTTTAAGTGAAGATAATAATAATTTTAACTAAATCTATTACTTTTAATACTTTTTTAAAATTTCAATCAGACTATTTTTCTAAAATGGGTTTAAAAGTAGAAGTTGGATGCTCAGATCCTGAAAATTTAAATACACAACATATCCCAAAGCATAAAATTGATTTTCCAAGCAAAATAACTCAGCTTTTAAACTTAGTTAATTATTTTAAAATATATTTACAGATAAAAAAACTTATAAAAAATAATCCAAAAACAATTTTTTATTTACATACTCCAGTTGCTTCACATTTATTTCGATTATTTAATATTTTTCAAAAATTAAAAATAATATATTTTGTTCATGGCTTTAGATTTACCTCTAAAACAAATTACATAAAAAGTATTTTTTTTAAATGTATAGAAAAGATTTTATCTTACAAAACAGGTGTATTTATTACAATTAACAATGAAGATTATAATTATGCCAAATACAACTTAAAAAAAGGGACTAATGTTTTTAAAATAAATGGTGTTGGATTAAATTTACATAACAAATCAAATCAAAAATTACATTTTAATAATAAGATAAGAAAAATTTTAGTAATTTCTGCATATAAAAAAGAAAAAGGGTATCTAGATGTTTTGAATGTTGCTGAAATGTTAAGTAATCATAAAATTAATATTACTTGTTATGGATATGGCGATAATAAAAAATATGAACAAATTAAAATTAAAAAAAAACTTAAAAATATTAGATTTAATAATTTTGATAGAAATTTAGAAAACAAAATAAAAAATTATGACATTTTGCTTCATTTAAGCAAAAGGGAAGGTTTGCCAGTTGCTATAATGCAGTCATTGTTAAATGGACTCCCTGTAATTTGTTATAATATAAGAGGAAATAACGATTTAATTGAAGATACGTATAATGGATATTTTATAAAATCTTGTGAAGAAGTACTTCAAAAAATTAATTATCTAAATTTAGAAACTAATATTTTCAGTAAAATGAAGAGCAATGCCTTGAACACAATAAATAAAAATTTTTCAAAGGATCAAATAAATTCTAATTTGTTTAAAATAATAAAAAATTATAATAAAAGTTCGAAGTGAACTTAAAATATAAAAAATCAAAATATATATATAGAAAATTAAAAATTTCAGATTATCAAGAATTCAGTAAATTATTTAAATTATGTTTTAAAAAAAAATTAAGTTTAGAATTTTTTAAATGGAGATATTTTAAAAATAAATCTTCTTTTTGTTTTGGTATATTTAACTCTTCTAAAATGATTGCAAATGTTGGTATGGTTTCACTTAAATTGAATAATAAAAAAAAGGAAAAAATTTTTTCTAGGCATTCGAGTATGGTTTTAAAAAAATTTAGAGGAAAAAAAATTTATTCAAATTTATTAAAAAAAGTAAAAATAAAAGTTGATAAAAAAGTTGATATTATTGTAATGTGGCCTAATGCAAATAATTATTCAAATTTTGGCATTGAACAAAAATACATTATTAAAAGAAAATTTTTTTTATATAGAACTCTATCAATAAAAAGAGTATCAAAAAATACTAAAGACATTGATATATCAGAAATTGTTAACCATCAAAAATATATAATAAAAAGTAATTCTTTATTTTTGAAAAATTTTGATTATTTTTTCAATAGATATCTTACTTATAAAAAAAATGAATATTTTTTGAATAAATATGAAAATAAAAAATTTAGTAGTTTTTTTATAATAAAAAAAAATATAGATAAATCAGGTATAAATTATGTTGTTCTAGATCATTTTGGTTGTGAAGAATTAAAATCTAAACACTTTTCGTGTTTAGTAAAAGAGAAAAATAAATTGATTTTTTTATCTAAGAGAAAAATTCAAAGACCAAATTTTAAATTGTTAAATAACATTTTTTTTAATATCGGCTTTATTAACAAGTCAAATTTTAAAATAAAAAAGAAATTTATATTTAATAAAAATATATTTCTTGGGGATACTGATATATTTATATCAGTCTAAATTTTTAATTTAAATTTGATTATAATAACTATTTGTTAAATGATAAGAATTATTGATTTGTTGGTTGCTATTTTAATTTTAGTTTGTCTCTCTCCTTTAATTATTTTAATCTCAATTCTAATATTATTAAATGACGGTTTGCCCATAATATATAAACAATCCAGAGTAGGATTTAATGGCAGAAAATTTAAAATTTTTAAATTTAGAACAATGAGTAGAGTAGTTTATAAAAATGAGGAATTAAGATTAAGTTTATTCGGAAAATTTTTAAGGAAAACTAGTCTGGATGAGATTCCACAATTTATTAATGTAATTAAAAAAGATATGTCCATTGTTGGTCCAAGACCATTGCCAATTAACATAGAAAATAAAATAAATAGATTTGCTAGAATTAAAAGAAGAAAAATATATCCAGGTATTACAGGACTTTCACAAATTAATTTCACAGGAAGAAACAGAAAACTTTCTGAGAAAATTAATTTAGATTTAATATTGGTTGATAATTTTAATTTATACAATTATTTCAGAATTTTGTTAAGAACACCTTTTGTTTTAATAATAAGATTTTTAAAAAATAAATCATCAATCATAAAATAATTATAAATACGTTGGATTAGTAAATATCTTACATTTAAAACTTGATTTGTAAGTAAAAATTTATCAATAATAAACATATTAACATATTTAAATTTAAATTTTACTTTATATAAATTTATGAAAAAAAAAATTCTTGTGTTATCTCCTCATGCAGATGACGAAATTTTGGGATGTGGTGGATTTATATCTAAATACTCAAAATTGAAATATAACATTTTTGTTTTAATTCTAACTAATGCGAATAAAGGTGCACCAGAAATTTTTTCAGAAGAAAAAATTAACAAGATTAGAAATGAAGCCAAAAAGGCTAATAATATTATTGGCACAAGTAAAATATTTTTTGAAAATTTACCAGCATTAAATTTAAACAATTATCCATTTTATAAAATAACAGAAATAATTGAAAATTATTTAGAAAACATTAATCCTGAAATAGTTTTAATTCCATCATCAAATGACATCCATGAAGATCATAAAATAATATTTAAAGCTGCAAAGGTTTCTATGAGAACAAATAAAAAAAGAAATCTAAAAAAAATTTTATCTTACGAAGTCCTTTCAGAAACAGAATGGAATGAAAATGAAAAATCTTTTAATCCAAATTATTTTGTAAATCTAAAAAAATCTGAAATTGATAATAAAGTAAAAGCTTTTTTAAAGTATAAATCTCAAGTAAAAAAATTTCCTCATCCAAGATCAAAAGAGGCTATAATTAATTTATCAAAAGTAAGGGGGAGTCAATCTTTTATGGAATATGCGGAAGCTTTCAGAGTAGAAAAAATATTAGACTAATCAATAAAATATTTTTTTTTAAATTTTATTTTAAAATCTCAACTATAGTGTTATTTAGTTTTTAAATTACGTTTATAAATAAAAGTTTACTTTAATGACAAAAATTAATTATGCAGAATGATTGGCCAAATTTTAGTAAGAAACTAATTAATAAGGTTGGTAAAATAATTAGTTCAGGTAAAATAAATTATACTACAGGTATTTATGGAAAAGAATTTGAAAAGAAATTCTCCAAATTTCTTGGAAATAAATATTCAGTAGCTCTATGTAATGGAACAGCTGCATTAGAAGTTGCTATTAAAGCTTTAAAATTACCTAAAAAATCTGAAATAATTGTACCTGCTAGAAGTTTTTTTTCATCAGCATCAAGTATAGTAAATACAGGACATATTCCTGTATTTTCAGATGTTGATTATATCACTCAGAACATTTGCTTAAAGGACATGCAAAATAAAATTACTAAAAATACTAAAGCAATCATTTGTGTTCATTTGGGGGGGTTGCCTTGTGATATGTATGGAATAAGAAAAATAGCTAAAAAAAATAGATTAAAAATTATTGAGGATTGTTCTCAAGCACATGGTGCTTCAATTGATAAAAAAAGTGTAGGATCATTTGGAGATATTAGCACATGGTCTTTTTGTAATGATAAAATTATTTCAACGCTTGGAGAAGGTGGAATGATTTCTACTAACAACAAGAAATTCTATGAATTTTGTAAAAGATACATAAACCATGGGACTGTTGTGCAAAATAAGAAAAATTTTAACAATTTTATTTATAATAAGGACTTTTTTGGGACAAATTTGAGGATAACAGAAATCCAATCCTTTGCAGGTTTAGATCAATTAAAAAATTTGAACCAAATTCAACAAAGAAGAGAAAGAATTGCAAAAAAATATTACAATGAAATTAAAAAACATAAAAAATATTTTTTTAGTTATTTTCCCAAAGAAGATACTAAATCAGCTTGGTATAGATTTTATTTTTTTTTAAAAACAGATTTAAAAAATTATAAAACTATTAGATTTAAATTAATGGCACTTTTAAAGCAAAAGAATATAAAATGCTTCACTGGATCATGCCCCGAAATATATTTAGAAAAATCTTTTAAAAAATTAAATAAATTTAAAATAAAAAGATTAAGAGTTTGTAAGCTATTAGGCGAAACTAGTATAGCACTAGATTTAAATCATACTTTGAGCAATTCTTTGTTGAAAAAAAATCTAGTAAATTTTAAAAAAGTTATACAAAAAATTATTTAAAATAAATAATTGTTGGTTAAAAATTTAGATAATTTTAATTTACAAAGCTTAGTTCATTCAATAATTTTATATCAATTAACCCTTTTTCCCTTTTTGAATTAACAAATTTTAATATATCTTTAAGTAATTCAAATTGTTTTTTACTTTTAAAATAAAAATTAGAAGGGTGGAACCATAAGTGAAAACATTCATTTTTTTTTATTGCAGCCTCAATTCCCTTTTTTACCTTAAATAGCATATTATTATTTGTTACTGGAATTTTAAAACCATTCCTGCTTATTAATAGCATAGACGTTGGAATTTCTACCAAACCACTTTGATGCATAGTGGGTTTAATAGAATTTGTAGCAATAGGTAAAATTTTGTCACTTATATTTGCAACTTTTCCTAAAAATTTATTATATTTTGAAATTTCTTTATACCAACTTTTATCTAAGCCCCTGTAGAATTTATAATTAAATTTATTTAATAAATCTAAATGCTCAATTTGATTTCTTGGAAATATTAAAACATCTGTTTTTATATTATGAATTTTGAAATAATATTCAGCTTTTTCAAAATCTTCACAAATAACATTTTTATTATTTTCTTTAAAATTAATATGCGAATATGAATGAGATGCAATTAGATGTTTTATTTTAGAATTTAATATATTTTCAATAATATCCGGGGCATACCAAGCTTTTTTATCACCAAAATTTACCATTTTGTTATTTGAATCTAACAATGCTGCTACAGTCGCCCAAGTGACTGGTGTTAAATAATCTTCAAATATATTTAATAAATTATTCACAATTTCTCTTTCTAGATTGGTCGCATTTTTTAGAAGAGTAGGATTTATTATATCCCAAACACCCCATGCCAATTCTAAATCAATTGATATTGAAAACGATGCTTTTTTAATTTTCATTATAAATTTATTAATCTTTTATAGTTTTAAATTCTAAAGATTTAATATTTATAAGCTTAGATACTTTTTGTAAATTTAAATAAGTTTGAGTAATTTTTCTTTCATTATTTTCTAAAAAATATAAATTTCTTAAATTCTTTGTAAATTTAAGTCTATTTTTAATAGTGTTTATCTCAGTTTGCATACAGATAATGCAGTAATCAAAATTAATTGGAAATTTTAAAAAATAATTATTTAAAATTAATGAAATCTTTTTTTCGTTATTATTACTGTTTTTTGAAAAAATATAGCATGAAAATAAGCATTGAAAAATTCCATGATCTATTATCACTGATTTTTTTTTTTTGATATTTTTTCTTATGAAACCAATTAAATATAAAAAACTAAAAAAATTTTTATATTTATAACTTAAATTCAAAAATTTAAATTGTTTATGAATATTAAAAATAAAAATAAAGTCTCTAAATCTCAGATTAAATATAAATAATAATTTTGTAAAAAATCTGAAAAACCTTTTTCTTGTTGATATCTTAAAAAATAAATCATTTATATTTTCTTTAGACTTTATTTTGTTTGCTAAAAAACTTTTTCCAGAACAAGAGTAACCATAAAGTTCAATTATTTTCATTAATATTTTTTGATAAAATATAGAGTATATTATTTAAAGTATTTTCTTTAGATAAATTATTATTGATTTTAAATATTTTTTTTGACTTAAATTTAGATTTATAAAAATTACTGTAACGAATGATTATCTCATTATCAGTTTTTTGCACTTTTTTGTATCTATTTTGATTTCTTAACAGGACTGTCTCTAAAGTATTCAAAATTCTGTACTCGTGATCAAGTGTTTTTGCACTTCTATAGAAAAAAACTTCTATTTTAGACAGTATTTTTTTTAAAAGTGAATCTTGTGTATCTGTATTTATTCTAGGACCATTAATATCTCCATAGTTTTCTGACAAATATCTATCCAATATAATAATATTTGTTTTTGAATTAAAATAAAAAATTTTTAAAGAATAAAAGTATCTCAAGATTGCTAAATTTATATCTTTTAAAATTATAAATAAATTAACTTTTTTTTTAGAATGATAATTATTTATAATTGAATTTTTATTTTTATAATAATTTTTTTTTATAAAATAATTTATTAAAAATTTAGGATAAGGCTTTGCGATAGAATAAACTTTAGTTTTAAAAAATTTATTAAATAATTTTTTTAACTCTAAACTAAAAGTAGTTTTTCCTGAAGAGTCTGGCCCACTAAGGAAAATTACAATTTCTTTATTCAATTTGAATTGTTTTAAACCCATTAATTTTTTATTTAATATTCTAGCTAAAAAAATTAACTCGTAAAAAAATGATTGAAATAAATTTAATCTTTTGAAATTTTTTATTGAATTAATTAATAGTTTATTTTTTTTTTTATCCTCAAAGTAAAAGTCACTAATTAATTGTTTAATGTTATCTTTTTTAAATTTAAAGTTTTTTGTTTCAATATTGTAAACTATGTTATTTAATTCTTTTGTGTAATAATCATTTTCTCTAGATAAGAGATATTTGCCTAATAAGCTTTTTTTTTTTATTAATGTTCTTATTATGAATAACTGAAGCTGTAAGTCATAATTTAAAATCCACATTTTGTATCTTTCATCAAAATGTGTATTTTTAAAATAATCTAAATAATTGCTTAAATCATAATTTTTAGAAATTGAGTTGCCTGTAAATAGATTAAAATAAGCATGTATATGAAGAATTCTATTATGGTTAAAATAAAGATAATGCTTTATTTCATTAAAATTATTAGTTGTGCTTTTTACTTCAACCCAATTATTTTTTTTTA
>CACCIT010000023.1 GCA_902546145.1 uncultured Pelagibacteraceae bacterium
ATTAGCATTAGGGATTGTTAGAATTATTATTGAAAATAAAAAAAATTTTAAAATTAGAGATTTAATAAATTATTCTTCAAGTTTGTATCAGGATCAAGGATTTAAATTTGAGAATAAATCTTTACAAAAAGAATTACAAGATTTTCTATTAGAGAGATTAAAATATTATATGAAGGAGGAAAATATTCGAAACGATATAATACAAGCTTCAATAAGCTCTTCTAACTTAGATCAATCTGTAATTATTTTTAATAAAGCAAAAAATTTAAATAAAATAATAAATAAACAAAACGGAATAGATATTATTTCAAGCTATAAAAGAGCATCAAATATTCTAGAAAGTGAATTAAAAAAAGAGAAAATTGAATTATCTAATACAACTGACCCTGGTATTTTTAAAACTGAACTTGAAAAAAATCTATTTAAAAAAATTAATGAATTGAGGAAATATTTTTCAAGTCTTAATAATGATGAAAATTTTGTTCAAACATTGGACAATTTAGCAAGTATTAAAAGAGAGGTATTTGATTTTTTTGATAATGTAATTGTAAATGAGGATGATCTGGTAATTAAGAAAAATAGGCTAGAACTAATTCAAATGATGTGTAAAACATTCGACAATTATGTTAATTTTTCTTTAATCGAGTCTAGCTAATGAAGAAACTCATATTAAACTTTAATTCGAAACAATCTAAAAGTATTAAAAATCCAAAAAATTTTTTAGGCGGTAAAGGTGCTAACCTTTCTGAAATGGGGAGGATGGGGTTGCCAGTTCCTCCTGGTTTTACAATATCTACTAAAGTCTGTGAGATTTTTTATAAAGATAAGAAAAAATTAAATAACAATTTAATTTCTCAAATTAAAAAAGAATTAAAAATTATTGAAAAAGATGTTTCTAAAAAATTTGGAGACCTAAAAAATCCTTTGTTATTATCTGTCAGATCGGGTGCTAGAGTATCTATGCCAGGAATGATGGATACAATTCTCAATTTAGGTTTAAACGATAAAACAGTAAAGGCGTTAGCTTTGAAAACTTCTAATGGGCGATTTGCCAAAGACAGTTACAGAAGATTTATTCAAATGTATGGAAACGTTGTGATGGGTGTAGAGAGCTATCATTTTGAAGAATTAATTGAAAATTATAAATTAACAAAAGGTGTTTTGTTAGACACGGACTTAGATGAAAATGATTGGGACGGTTTAATTGAAGATTTTAAAAGAACAGTAAAAGAAAAAACGAAAAAAGAATTTCCTCAAGATGTATTTCAACAATTATTTGGAGCAATTAGTGCTGTATTTTTATCATGGGAAAGTAATAGAGCAAAAGTCTATAGAAAATTAAATCAAATACCAGCAGAATGGGGGACAGCAGTCAACGTTCAATCAATGGTTTTTGGTAATATGGGTGATGATTGTGCTACTGGAGTTGTATTTACAAGAAATCCATCAGATGGATCAAATGAAATATATGGTGAGTACTTAATTAATGCACAAGGTGAGGACGTTGTTGCTGGTACAAGAACACCTCAATATATAACTAAGAAGGCAAGAAAAAATGCTAAAGTTGAAGAACTGTCAATGGAAGAGTCTTTGCCAAAAGTTTTCAATGAATTAAAAAAAATTTTAAAAAAATTGGAAAAACATTACAAAGATATGCAAGATGTAGAATTTACGGTTGAGAACAATAAACTGTGGATGCTTCAAACTAGATCGGGAAAAAGAACTGCAAAATCTGCAGTAAAGATTGCAGTTGATATGGTTAAGGAAAAATTAATATCAAAAAAAGAAGCAGTATTAAGAATTGATCCAAATTCTTTAGATACACTTCTGCATCCTACACTTGATGAAAAGAGTACAATCAATGTAATAGCAAATGGTTTACCTGCTTCACCAGGTGCAGCAAGTGGGAAAGTGGTATTTACTTCAGAGGAAGCCGAAAGATTAACTTCGATGATGCAAGACACTATCTTAGTAAGAGTAGAAACGTCACCTGAAGATATACAAGGAATGCATGCTGCAAAAGGAATTTTGACGGCTAGAGGAGGAATGACTAGTCATGCTGCAGTAGTTGCAAGGGGAATGGGAAGACCATGCGTATCTGGTTCAAGTGAAATTGATATAAATTATGAGATGAAGACATTTAAAACATCTTCAATGGAAATTAAAGAAGGGGATGTCATTACTATAGATGGATCAACCGGTAGAATTATATCAGGAAGTGTGGCAACAGTTAAACCAGAGATATCTGGAGATTTTTCCAAGATAATGACTTGGGCAGATAGTTTTAGAAAATTAAATATTAGAACAAATTCTGAAACACCTAAGGATACCAAAACAGCAAAAGATTTTGGAGCTGAAGGAATTGGTCTTTGCAGAACAGAACACATGTTTTTTGATGAAGAAAGAATTTTATCTGTAAGAGAAATGATTTTATCAAAGACTAAAGAAGATAGATCAATTGCATTAAAAAAACTTTTACCTCATCAAAAAAAGGATTTTATAGAAATATTTAAAATTATGAGTGGATTGCCAGTTACAGTAAGATTGTTAGATCCACCTCTTCATGAGTTTTTGCCTCGAACAGATAAAGAGATTAATGAAGTTGCAAATATTGTTAATCTTCCAGTAAAAGAAGTAGAATCTAGAATTGATGAATTGCATGAACAAAATCCCATGTTGGGTCATAGGGGATGTAGACTTGGAATATCTTTTCCTGAAATATATGAAATGCAATGTAGAGCAATATTTGAAGCTCTAGCAGAGCTCAAAAAAGAAAAAATTAAATCTGCTTTTCCGGAAATTATGATCCCATTAGTATCTACTGAAGCAGAAATAAAAATTATGAAAGATTTAGTAATTAGAATTGCAAGTGAAGTTCAAAAAGAGC
This sequence comes from uncultured Pelagibacteraceae bacterium, assembly GCA_902546145.1. Classification (GTDB taxonomy): domain Bacteria; phylum Pseudomonadota; class Alphaproteobacteria; order Pelagibacterales; family Pelagibacteraceae; genus Pelagibacter. The sequence goes on from CACCIT010000023.1 coordinate 2,888, forward strand.
ATAAATTAAAAATTGAGTTTATGGTAGGTACGATGATTGAGCTTCCTAGAGCAGCTATAAAAGCCAAAGATATTGCAAAACATGCTGAATTTTTTAGCTTTGGAACTAATGATTTAACGCAAACTACATTTGGAATAAGCAGAGACGATAGTGGAAAATTTTTAAATGATTATATAGATAATAAAATTTTTTCAATTGATCCGTTTATTTCGATAGATGATGGAGTTGGAGATTTAATCAAAATAGCTGTTGAAAAGGGAAAAAGTCAAAATAAAAATATTAAACTTGGAATTTGTGGAGAACACGGTGGTGATCCTAACAGTATTTTGTTTTGCTCAAAAGCTGGATTAAATTACGTTTCTTGTTCTCCGTACAGAGTTCCTGTAGCAAGATTGGCTGCTGCACAAGCCGAATTAAAAGATTAATAGAGAGAATTTTATGAAGGGATATAGATTTATTACAGATGATGACACATCAAAATTTTGTCACCGTGTTACTGAAGCAATGTCAAATGGTTGGACTTTATATGGAGAGCCAAAAATGACATTTGATAAAAAGAGAGGTGTTATGCGTTGCGGACAAGCAGTCATAAAAAATTCACCTAAAAAAAAATACTCAAAAAAAATTAATTTATCATCAATTTAAAGCAGGGGGCGTTCTGTTGCCAGGTGCCCCGGACCCCGTGCTTAATTAACTAAGTTAATTATGCAGCAAGTGCGTAACTTTCGTTAGCAATTATAAATTAGCCCGTTACGGTGGAACAATCCCGAACGAAAGAATAGCTTTTAGTCACCCGTCGATTCTAGTTCACCCCCGTAAGTTGTAATGGTGGAGGTGGTGGGTACTGCCCCCACGTCCGCAATGGTTATTACGAAATTCGTTTATCGTCGTAGTTGGAAATCCAACATTAATAATATAAAAGTAATTACAACAGATTCAATAACAATCATGAAATTAACAAAAGAACAATCAGAAGAAATAAAAAACCAGCAATCCCAAAGCAATCAAACTAAAAGAGTTACCGCTCCAGAGCTTGAAAAAATACTCTATGAAGCGCTGCCAGCATTAGATCATGGATTTGTAAGAGTAGTTGATTATATGGGTGATGACACATCTATAGTTCAGTCAGCAAGAGTATCTTATGGAAAAGGGACAAAGCAAGTTTCAACAGATAAAGGTTTAATAAAATACTTGATGAGACATTGGCATAGCACGCCATTTGAAATGTGTGAAATAAAATATCACATTAAACTTCCAATATTTATTGCAAGGCAGTGGATCAGACATAGAACTGCCAACGTAAATGAATACTCTGCAAGATATTCAATTTTAGATAAAGAATTTTATTTACCAACTAAAAAAAATTTAGCAGCGCAATCTACCAGCAACCGACAAGGAAGAGGAGATGTCCTTGAAGGAAAACAAGCAGAAGAAGTTTTAGAACTTTTGAAAAGTGATGCAGAGAGAACTTATGACAATTATGAAACAATGCTTAATGAAAGATATGATGGTTCAACAATTGACGAGAATAAAAAAGGATTAGCAAGAGAACTTGCAAGAATGAACCTAACATTAAATACTTATACCCAGTGGTATTGGAAAACTGATTTATTAAATTTAATGAACTTTTTAAGGTTAAGAGCTGATAGTCACGCTCAGTATGAAATTAGAGTTTATGCAGACATAATGTTAGATACAGTTAAAAAATGGGTACCGATAACTTATGATGCATTTATGGATTACAGAGTAGGAGGAACAGAGGTTTCTGCTAAGGGAAAAGTTGTAATTCAAAAACTTATTAAAGGTGAAAATGTAGATGTTGAAAACTCAGGTCTATCTAAAAGAGAATGGAATGAATTGATGGCTGCTTTTGATCTTAAAGATAAGTTGATTTAATCTTCTCAGCAAAATCTAGATATATTTTTGAAATTTGATGGTCTGGGTTTAATTCGACTATTGGTTTTCCTTGATCACCAGAATTTCCAACATCAGGATTTATTGGTATCTCACCTAAAAAATCTTTTTGAAATTCTTCTGCTGTTTTTTTTACTCCGCCTTCTCCAAAAATTTTGTACTTCTTTCCATCATCTCCAATAAAAAAACTCATGTTATCAACTAAACCTAAAATTTTAACTCCAAGCTTATCAAACATTTTAATACCTCTTTTTACATCCAAAAGAGCAACTTCTTGTGGAGTTGATACTATGATTGCACCATCCATTTTAATTTCTTGTGAAAAAGTTAACTGAGTGTCACCTGTTCCTGGAGGCATATCAACAATTATAAAATCTAAATCTTTCCAATTAACCTTCTGAGTAAAAGTTTTAATTGCACTCGTCACCATTGGACCACGCCAAATCATCGGAGTTTGCTGATCTGCTAAAAATCCAATTGACATACATTGAATGTCATACTTTGTTATGGGGTCTAATTTTTGACCGTCACTTTTTGGCTTTTCATTAATATCAAACATTTTTGGAATTGAAGGGCCATAAATATCAGCATCTAATAATCCAACTTTGCATCCAACTTTTTTTAAAGCCAAGGCAAGATTCGTTGCAAATGTAGATTTACCTACACCACCTTTTGCACTCGAGATTGCAATAGTAAACTTAGTTCCTAGAATTGGATTTTTTGTAAAAACTCTAGGCTCCACCTTCTTTTTCATTGCGTCACTTAGTTCTGTCTTTTTATCTGGCATAAAACTATCCTTACTTGTTTTTTGCGATAAAGACACTATATACTTTGACATATGTCAGATGATTTCAGAGGCAGAGGCGGAAGCCCATGGGGAACACCTCCAGGAGGTGGTAGCGGAGGCAATGGTTCAGGAAGAGGACCAACACCACCAAACGTAGACGAAATCATAAGAGAGTTTCAAGATAAAATAAGAAAGTTTTTACCTGGTGGAAAATCTTCAGGTGGAAAGTCTATTGGATTAATTTTATTAGTCTTAGCCTTTGTATGGCTTGCAAGCGGGCTTTATAGAGTATTACCTGATGAACAAGGTGTTGTTCTTAGATTTGGAAAATTTGTTAAAACTACTCAACCTGGATTGAACTATCATATTCCTTTTCCAGTTGAGACTGTTCAAACTCCAAAAGTAACTAAAGTAAATAGGATTGATATTGGATTTAGGTCTGAAAGAGATAGTGGTTTTTCTACAGGTGGAGGAGTTGCAGATGTTCCTCAAGAAAGTTTAATGCTTACTGGTGATGAAAATATTGTAAACATCGATTTTTCAGTATTTTGGGTTATCAAAGATGCTGGAAATTTTTTATTTAAAATTCAGGATCCTGTAGGAACTGTTAAAGCAGCCGCAGAGACTGCAATGAGAGAAGTAATTGCTAAAAGTGATATTCAACCAATATTAACAGAAGGTAGGTCAAGTATTGAGATTGAAACTCAAGAAATTATTCAAAGTATTTTAGATGATTATGAAAGTGGAGTACAAATTACTCAGGTACAAACGCAAAAAGCTGATCCACCTGATCAAGTAATTGATGCATTTAGAGATGTTCAGGCTGCAAGAGCGGACATGGAAAGATCTAAAAACGAAGCTGAAGCTTATGCAAACGATGTGATCCCAAGAGCAAGAGGGGAAGCACAAAAAATTTTACAAGCTGCAGAAGCATATAAAAAAGAAGTTGTTGCTAAAGCAGAGGGTGAAGCCAGTAGATTTTTAGCAATTTACAATGAGTATGCTAAAGCAAAACAAGTTACTCAAGAAAGAATGTTTTTGGAGACAATGGAAACGGTTTTAGCAGATATAAATAAAATTATTATAGATAAAGAATCTGGTTCAGGTGTGGTGCCATATCTGCCATTGCCAGAGCTAAAAAAGAAAGATACAAATTAAATGAAAGCTGGAAAAATAGTAGCTGGAATATTGGTTTTAATTGGCGTTGTAGCGTTCCTATCAGTAATTATAGTTAAAGAAGTAAATCAAGCGATAATTCTTCAATTTGGTGATCCAAAAAGAATTATAATGAAACCAGGCTTGAACTTTAAGATTCCATTTATTCAAAACGTTGTTTATTTAGATAAAAGGATTTTAAATTTAGATACCCCACCAGAGGAAGTAATTGCATCTGACCAAAAAAGATTGATTGTTGATGCTTTTGCGAGATTTCAAATAGTTGATCCTTTGAAATTTTATATTTCTGTTGGAGACGAAAGGGTTGCAAGATCAAGATTATCTACGATTATAAACTCAAGAATTAGAAATGTTTTGGGTCAAGAAGAATTACAAACTTTGCTATCACAAGATAGATCAAAACAAATGTCTTTGATTAAAGATGGAGTTAATAACGAAGCGCAAAATTTTGGAATAAATATTGTAGATGTAAGAATAAAAAGAGCTGATCTGCCTACAGCGAACAGTGATGCAATTTACAGAAGAATGCAGACTGAGAGGGAAAGAGAAGCAAAGGAATTTAGAGCAAAAGGTGCTGAGATGGCAGTAACAATTACTTCGACTGCAGACAAAGAAGTAACCGTAATATTAGCAGATGCTCAAAAACAATCAGAAATTATGAAGGGAGAAGGCGACGGAGAAAGAAACAAGATTTTCGCTGAAGCTTTTGGAAAAGATCCTGAATTTTTTGCTTTTTATAGATCTATGCAAGCTTATGGTAAAGCATTTAATGCAGGAGAAACATCAATGATCTTGTCTCCTGATAGTGAATTTTTCAAATTTTTTGGAAATATAAATCCTGATATTAAACAATAGTTTTTAGATGAATGAGCTAGTCATAGCTTTTGGTCTTTTTTTATTTATAGAGGGAATTTTATATGCCTTATTTCCAGCAAAAATGAAAAGTATGCTTAAAAAACTTGAACTTGTTAAAGATAGTCAATTAAGATCAGGTGGACTTATTTTTGCAGTTATAGGTTTTGTGATTATTTATTTTATTAAAAGTTAATATGAAAAAATTAAAATTTATTGTTTTAACAATTATATTTTCTCTAAGTTTTTCATTTCAATCAAACTCTAAACCCGTTCCAGCATCATTTGCAGATCTTGCAGAAAAATTGATGCCATCTGTAGTAAATATTTCTACATCAACTACCGTGGTTACAAATAACAATTCTTTTCCATTTCAATTTCCTCCAGGTTCTCCATTTGAAGACATGTTTAAAGAATTTGGAACTCCTCAGGAGAGAAAATCAGCAGCTTTGGGTTCTGGATTTATTATTGATGAGAAGGGAGTAGTGGTTACAAATAATCACGTAATTCAGGATGCTGATGATATTATTGTTAGAGTAAACGGAGACCAAGAATATAAAGCAAAAGTGCTTGGTGCTGATCCTTTAATGGATATAGCAGTGTTACAATTAGATACAGAAGATAAATTTAAACCAGTTGGCTTTGGAGACTCAGACAAAGCAAGAATTGGTGATTGGGTTTTAGCAATTGGAAATCCATTTGGTCTTGGAGGAACAGTAACTGCCGGAATTATTTCAGCAAGGAATAGATCAATTGGGTTATCAAGATATGAAGATTTTATTCAAACAGATGCATCAATAAATTCAGGAAATTCAGGTGGTCCTTTATTTGATATGGAAGGAAATGTGATTGGAATTAATACAGCTATTCTAGGAAGAAATGGTTCTATTGGTATAGGATTTTCAATTCCATCAAACAGCGCTCAACAAGTAATTAAACAACTAATTGAGTTTGGTGAAACAAAAAGAGGTTGGTTAGGTGTAAGAATTCAAGATGTTACAAAAGAAATTGCTGAAGTTGAAGAACTAGATAAACCAAGAGGTGCTTTGGTTGCAAGCGTTGCTGAAAATAGTCCCTCTGAAAAAGCAGGAATTCAGGCTGGAGATATAATTTTGGAGTTTAATGGAGTTGAGATTAAGCAAATGAAAGAGTTGCCAGCAATTGTTGCAAGAACAGAAGTTGGAAAAAATGTAGATGTAAAAATTTGGAGAAATAAAAAAGAAATAACTAAAAAGGTTTTGTTGGGAAGATTAGAAACCTCTGATGACTTCAAAGTAAGTGAAAATCCAAAACAAGATGAAAATAATTTAGATGAAATTGTAGAGAGTTTAAGAATATCAGTAAGACCTTTAACTAAAGAGGATATAAAAAACCGTAAATTACCAAATCAAACTACAGGATTAGTAATTACCAATATGGCTA
>CACCIT010000024.1 GCA_902546145.1 uncultured Pelagibacteraceae bacterium
ACAATAAATAAGTATGGTCATAGAATAATTAAAAATCATAAAATGAATTTAACAAAATGTATCGTATTCTATGGCGGATCAATTACTTTTGGACAATCTTTAAATGATGATGAAACATTACCATATTATGTTTCAAAATTGTATAATGACGAAGTCCAAGTTTTTAATTATGCTTTTAATGGTTATGGTCCACATCAATTTCTTTCAAAAATTGAAAATAGCCATACATCTGAAATAAAAGGATGCAAAGATATCAGCTTAATTTATTTTTACATAAATGATCACATTGGAAGAGTTGTGGGTAAAAGAAGTTGGGGTGATAAATCTCCCCGTTATGTAAATGATGGAGATAATATTATTCAAAAGAGTTTTTTTTCTTCTTATCCTTTCAAATTGATAATGAAGTTCAGAAAAAATATTAGAAACTCAAAAATTATTTCGATTTTTTATAATATTGAAAAAACAAACAAAAAGGACCAAATTTTACTTGTTAAAATTCTAAAAAAAATAGAAGAAGAATTTAATAATTTATATTCTAATAATAGTTTTTATTACATAGTCTGGGATAAACAAAAACTTGATCTTCAAATTATTAATAATTTTTTCAAGGTAAAAAAAACTCTTTATATAAATAATTTAGATATTCCAAAGATATATCATTCCAATAATATTCCAGGCGATAATCATCCAAAAAAAGAATTTAATGAATTACTTTCCAAAGAAATAAAAAAATTTTTATCAATTAGTAGAGAATTCTGATATTTTGGATTTTAAGGAGAGGTGGCCGAGCGGTTGAAGGCGCACGCTTGGAAAGCGTGTAAAGGAGAAATTCTTTCATGGGTTCGAATCCCATTCTCTCCGCCATTAAATTTACTAAGTTTTTTAACAATAATTTGATCTTTTAAATATTAAATGGCTAAGATAAATCAGCAATTTTAAAAAAAAATGTTATAATTATTTCTTTCCAAAATTTAAAAATGACAAACAAAAACACATACCAAGCAGACTCAATTAAAGTTTTAAAAGGTCTTGAGGCTGTAAGAAAAAGACCAGGGATGTACATAGGAGATACTGATGATGGTACTGGTTTACATCATATGGTTTATGAGGTTGTAGATAATTCGATAGATGAGGCATTAGCAGGTCATTGTAAAAACATTAATGTAAAAATAAATTCTAACGGAACAATTACAGTAAATGATGATGGAAGAGGTATCCCTGTTGATATGCATAAAGGGGAAAAAAAATCTGCAGCCGAGGTAATTATGACTCAACTTCATGCTGGTGGTAAGTTTGATCATGACTCATATAAAGTTTCTGGTGGACTACACGGTGTTGGTGTTTCAGTTGTTAATGCATTGTCGGAAAAACTAGAATTAGAAATAAATAGAGATGGAAAAAAACACTTTATAGAATTTAATAATGGTGAAGCAAAATCTCCTCTTAAAGTAATTGGAAAATCTAAAAATTCAGGAACTCAAATAACATTTTTACCCTCTAAAGATATATTCTCATCAATTAAATTTAGTGCAAATATTTTAATTAAAAGGATGAGAGAGTTAGCGTTCTTAAATAAAGGTATAAAAATAATTTTTACTGACGCCAGTCAAAAAAAAGAAAAAACATCTGAATTTAAATTTGATGGTGGTGTTTTAGAGTTTGTAGATTTTTTAGATGAGAAAAGAGAAAAACTACAAAATAAAAATGGTAATGATTTGTTTCGAAAACCAATTTACATTGAAGGCAAAAAAGATAATATTGAAATAGAGTGTTCATTAAAATGGAACGCGGGTTATGCAGAAGATATATTTCCATACACAAATAATATTTACCAAAAAGATGGTGGAACACATTTATTAGGTTTTAGAAGTGCTCTTACAAGGGTTGTAAACAAATATGCCAATGAAAATAATTTATTAAAAAAGAATAAATTAGCTATCTCAGGAGATGATATTAAAGAAGGCTTAACATGTGTGCTTTCAACTAAAATCCCAGATCCTAAGTTTTCTTCACAAACTAAAGATAAACTGGTTTCATCTGAGGTAAGAATGATTGTTGAAACTTTGGTTAACGAAAAACTATCAATATGGTTTGATCAAAATCCATCGATTGCCAAAATAGTTTTGGCTAAAGTTATTCAAGCGGCAATGGCAAGAGATGTTGCTAGAAAAGCTAGAGAAAATGTGAGAAGAAAGGGAGCTCTTGAATTAAGTGGATTACCTGGAAAATTGGCTGATTGTCAGATAGGAAAACAAGAGGGTACAGAATTATTTATTGTTGAGGGAGACTCAGCAGGTGGTTCCGCTAAACAAGGAAGAAATAGAGCAAATCAAGCTGTTTTGCCTCTACGAGGTAAGATTTTAAATACTTATGTTGAGGATATAAATTTAAAAAAAAATGGCAACGGTAATTGCAATAGCAATGGTTCAGATCTAAGAACAAAAGCTCTTGCAAAAATGATATCTTCAAATGAGATAGTAACATTAATTAATGCACTCGGACTTGATCCTAAATCTCAGGAAATAGATTTAAAAGATTTAAGATACGGTAAAATAATTATAATGACCGATGCTGATGTTGATGGTTCTCATATAAGAGCATTGTTGTTAACTTTCTTTAATAACAAACCATTTAATAAATTAATTGAAAATGGTCATGTTTATTTAGCTCAACCACCATTATTTAAAATTAATAAAGGTTCAAAGGGTGTTTATATTAAGGATGAAATAGAATTAGAAGATTATATCGTAAATAATAACAAGGAATTAAAAAAATTAAAAAAGGGCTCAAAAGAATATTCTAATACCCTAGATTTAGAAAAATCAAAAATGAATATTCAAAGATTTAAGGGTCTTGGTGAGATGAATCCAGAAGAGTTATGGAACACAACTTTAGATCCAGAAACTAGAAATTTACTACAAGTTCAGTACTCAAAAGATCTTAAAAAAGATCAGAGTCTTATCCACACATTAATGGGAAATGATGTTGCGTTAAGAAAAGATTTTATAGTTTCAAATGCTATTAATGTAAAAAATCTTGATATTTAAAAATGAAGTTTTTTGAAACTTCAAAACATCACTCTTTCAAAAAGTCTACTTATATTACCTTAAGGTGGATTGGGATAATTGGACAGTTAATTGCAGTTAATTTTGTATATTTTCTATTAAATTTTAAATTTGATTTTATAACTTCTAATTTAGTTATATTGATTGGTATCATAAGTAATTTTTACTTAATTTTTATTTACAAAAAAACTCAATTATCAGATAGATCAGCTTTCATTTTTTTAGTTATTGATATATTGCAACTAGCTATATTACTTTATTTATCAGGTGGAATTATTAATCCTTTTGTTATTTTCATAATTATTCCTAGTGTATTTTCATCTTCTAATTTAAGTTTTAGAACAAATACTTTACTTGTATTGTTAACAGCATTTTCAATTATCTTTTTAACTTTTTATTCAACAGAATTACCCTCTCCACTTGGTGATCATTTTTATGTAAGCCCTTATTACTATTATTCTATCCCAATCGCTTTGATTGTTGCTCTTGTTTTTTTGAATTATTTTGCAATGACTTTTGGAACTCAGTCTAGGTTAAGAAAAGAAGCTTTAACTAAAATGGAAGAAGTGATGGCTAAAGAACATGAGCTCTTATCCTTAGGCGGTCAAGCTGCTGCAGCTGCACATTCTTTGGGAACACCACTTTCTACAATAAAAATAATTACCCAAGAGTTACTAAAACAATTTGAAGGTAATAAAGATGTGGAAAAAGATATCAATTTATTATCCAGTCAGGTTGAAAGATGCAATGAAATATTGAAAAAATTAACATTAAATCCAGATGAAGAAGATGAATTTATTGATAAAGATATTTCTATAAGAAATTATTTAAATGAAATTTTAAATTCATTTAAAGAGATAAGTACAAAGAAATTTATCTTTAATTTTGATCAAGATTCTAACTCAAAAAAAATAGTTAAATCAATAGAAATTGTTTATGGACTAAGAAATTTTATAGGCAATGCTAATAAATTTTCTGATGAAAATATATTTATAAATTTAAAGAGTGATAGTGAATTTACTGAAATAAGTGTTGAGGATGATGGTCCAGGTTATCCAAAAGATATTTTGTCAAAAATAGGAGAACCGTATTTAAAATCAAATAATCCTCAAGATAAATCAAAAACAGGGCTTGGTTTAGGTTTGTTTATAGGAAAAACATTGCTAGAAAAAAATTTTGCTTCTGTAATATGTAGGAACTCTAAAACAAGATCTGGTGCTGAAGTGATAATTAAATGGAGAAATAAAGATTTATTTAATATTCAATGAAATTTTTTCTTTGTTTCGAACAAAGAGCTAAGTTGAGATATCATTACATCTCCTAATTCATTTACATCAGTAATTTTTATAGCTCTATCATAATATCTCGAAACATCGTGGCCAATACCAATCGCTAAAATTTCAATATCAGATTTATTCTCAATAAATTTGACCATTTTCTTTAAATGTTTTTCTAAAAAGTCTCCTGAATTTACTGAAAGTGTTGAATCGTCAACTGGAGCTCCATCAGAAATTACCATTAAAATTTTTCTTTCTTCTTTTCTTTTTTTAATCCGGTTGTATGCCCAAGATATAGCTTCACCATCAATATTTTCTTTTAACAAACCCTCTTTTAACATCAGGCCTAAATTATTTTTTGCTTGTCTCCAATGCGTATCCGCACCTTTATAAATTATATGTCTTAGATCGTTAAGTCTTCCTGGTGTTTTTGGTTTTGAATTTTTAGTCCAAAATTCTCTACTCTGTCCACCTTTCCAGTTTTTTGTAGTAAATCCTAAAATCTCTACTTTGACCGAACATCTTTCGAGTGTTCTCGAGAGTATGTCTGCACAAATAGCAGCAATCGTTATTGGTCTTCCTCTCATAGAACCAGAATTATCAATAAGCAAAGTTACAACTGTATCTTTAAAATCTAGATCCTTTTCTTTCTTAAATGACAAAGAATTATATGGATCCATTATTATTCTTGGTAACTTTGAACTATCAAGTAAGCCTTCTTCTAAATCAAATTCCCAAGCTCTATTTTGTTTTGCAAGTAATTGTCTTTGAAGTTTATTAGCTAACTTAGTAATTACATCTTGGAAACCAATTAACTGTTGATCTAAATTTTTTCTAAGTTTAGTAGCCTCATCTGCATTTTCTAGATTTTCAGCTTTAACAACTTCATCGTATTGTGTAGTAAATATTTTGTAATCAAGATTTAAATTATCAATTTTTTTTTGAATTACCTGCTCAGAGTTTTGTTCATCAGACTCAACATCAGACAACTGCTCATCCAAATTAAACTCGTCAATACTATAATCAGCATCAACAGAAGCTTCTGTTTGCTGTTCATCATTTTCATCTTTGCTATCTTCATTGTCTTTATTTTGGTCATCATTTGAGGGATTGTCTTGACCTTGATCTTGATTTTCTTCCTCTTCTTGGTCTTCCTCATCACTTTGAAAAATATCCATTTCTTCAAGTATTTCAGAAAATTTAGAACTATATGTATTTTGATTTTCTAAATTATTTAATAAAAATTCTTTATGCTTCTTAATTGATTGCTCAAAATCTTTTTCCCAGAAATTAAGCATTCTAGATGTTAAAGGATTTAGGTCTATATTATGAAAATTTTTAAGCATATATAGCTCAAATGCTTCAGCAACAGGAACGTCTTCTTTTGTTTTAAGCTGATCTTTTCTTTTACGATTAATTATTTGTGAATAGTTTTCAGAAAAATTTTTTTGAATTCCTTTCAACATTTTGCCTCCTAGGGCTTCATATCTAATCTTTTCAGCTATATTATATAAAGATCTAGAGGAAGTATTTGAAGGCAAATTTTTTCTGTAAATTTTTTCATTAGAAAACCTTTTTTTAAGTGCTGTAGAGTCTGTTTCAGCCCTTAATTTTATAAAATCACTTGGACTAGTTAGATCATTTATTTCAAAAGACGAAATATCTTTAGTCTTTTTATCTTCAGAAGATTTATTGTTTATATCAATATCATCTGCGATAACTTTTGCTGTTGAAGATAAAGCAATTCTAAATTTTTCTTTTAAATTTGTTTCTTTATTGCTCATTTAGATTTGAATATTGATCAAAGACTCAGGCAATTCTTCACCAAAACATCTTTGATAATATTCTGCGATTGTATTTTTCTCGATATCATCGCACTTATTTAAAAAGGTTACTCTAAAAGCATATCCAGTATCTTTAAAAATTTCAGAATTTTCAGCCCAATGAAGAACTGTTCTTGGGCTCATTACAGTAGATATATCTCCAGCAATAAAACCTTTTCTAGTTAAGGATGCTACTTTAATCATATTAGCAACTTTTTCTTTTCCCTTAGCATTATTTAAATTTTTATTCTTTGATAAAACTATATCCATTTCTCTATCTAGGCTTAGATAGTTTAATGTTGTTACAATATTCCATCTATCCATTTGCCCTTGGTTAATCTGCTGTGTTCCGTGATAAAGTCCAGTAGTATCACCAAGCCCAACTGTATTAGATGTAGCAAATAACCTGAAATACTTATTTTGACTAATTACTTTGTTTTTATCTAGTAGCGTGAAATTTCCTTCAGCCTCCAACACTCTTTGAATAACGAACATAACATCAGGTCTTCCAGCGTCATACTCATCAAATACTAAAGCAACTGGATTTTGAATTGACCATGGCAGAATACCCTCATTAAACTGTGTCACTTGTTTTCCATCTTTAAGAACAATTGCATCCTTACCTATTAAATCTATTCGACTAACATGACTGTCTAAATTTACTCGAATACACGGCCAGTTTAGTCTTGCAGCTATTTGCTCTATGTGTGTTGATTTTCCAGTACCATGATATCCTTGTACCAATACTCTTTTATTGAACGCAAATCCTGAAATGATTGCAAGTGTAGTATCTCTATCAAATTTATAGTTTTTATCTATTTCAGGCACATATTCATTTTTTTTTGAAAATGCATCTACTTCCATTTCGGAATCTATTCCAAAAGATTGTTTTAAAGAAACTTTTATATCAGGTTGGA
>CACCIT010000025.1 GCA_902546145.1 uncultured Pelagibacteraceae bacterium
ATAAAAATAATAAAATTTTTTGTTTATGATGTTTTTCATAAGTGCATAAACCCTTATCTTCAGCCATAAAAAATAGGTGGTCTTTTTTGAAGCGGTCTATGTATTTTGTTGGAAATAATTGGTTGCCAAGTATAAAAAATAACTTCATATTTAAATATAACTAATAAAAGTTTTTATGTCAGAAAAATATCTTATTTTTGGTGCAACAGGTTCTATTGGATCCAGTTTAGCTGAACAATTAATAAATTCAGGAAATGATATTCATTTAGTTGCAAGAAATGAAAGTGAACTTGCTCCAATTTTAGAAAAGCTTGGATGTTCACATACTATCGCAGATGTTCTTGAAGAAGGTTTTGTGGAAAAAGTTAAATCAGATATTTCTGAAATCAAAGGATTGGCCTACTGTGTAGGGTCCATAGACTTAAAGCCACTTAGAATGATTAATGAACAAGATTTTCAAAAATGTATGAAACTTAATCTTTATTCTGCTGTCGAAGCTATCAAAGGATATCAAGAAAGTTTAAAAAAAAATAAAGGTTCAATTGTAATGTTTTCAACCGTTGCCGCACAAAGAGGTTTCACCAATCATACAATAATTGCGTCAGCAAAGGCAGCTGTGGAAGGTCTGACTGTTTCTTTAGCCGCAGAGTTTGCTCCAAACATAAGAGTAAATTGTGTGGCACCAAGCTTAACAAAATCTAAAATTGCTGAACCCATGTTAAAAAATGCTGCTTTAGCAGAAGGTATTGCAAAAGCTCATCCACTAAAAAGATTAGGGGAAGGAAAAGACTCAGCATCACTTGCTAAATTTTTACTTACACAAGATAGTTCTTGGATCACTGGTCAAGTTATAGCTGTAGATGGTGGTAGATCTAAGCTTTCATAGAGTGAAAAAATTTATTTATATATTTTTTTTTATTTTAATTTCCTCTACTGCAAATTCTAAAAATTATAATTTTGAAAAATTAGGGTCTTTTAGTGAACCATGGGGTTCAAGTTTCATTAATAGTGAAGAATTAATTGTTACAGAAAAAGGTGGCAAAATTAAAATAATAAACATTGTTTCAAAAAATATTTCTGAAGTTGAACATAATTTAAACTATTTTGTTCATGGTCAGGGTGGTCTTTTAGATATTATTTATAAAGATAAAAAATTATGGATTTCATATTCAGAAAATAGAGGAGGCTGGAAAACCAGCACCTCAATTGCAAAAGCAGATTTAAATAAGAATTCTTTAAATTTTAAAAATATATTTCAAGCAAATCCACCTATTGAATCTGGCTATCATTTTGGATCAAGACTTGCTATCAAGGAAAATTACTTGTTTGCTTCTGCAGGAGAAAGAGGCATGAATATGATTGCTCAAGATCCAACACAACATCCTGGCAGTATCATTAGAATAAATTTAGATGGAGGTATTCCAAAAGATAACCCTAAGTTTGAAGGTAAGCCAGAATGGCTTCCAGAGATATACCAGATTGGAGTTAGAAATCCTCAAGGTTTAACTTTTTCAGAATTTGATGGAAAAATTTATATGAGCAATCATGGAGCAAAGGGTGGTGATTGGTTTGGAGAGGCCAAAAAAGGAGAAAATTATGGTTGGAAAATTTTAGGCTGGGGAGGGACAAATTACTCAGGAACTAAAATTGGTCCAAAATGGAAACCAGGATTTACAAAAGCCATTCAATATTGGATTCCATCAATCGCTGCAAGTGCTATTACAATTTATAAAGGTAAAGAATTTGAAGAATGGAATGGTCATGCATTAATTACTTCTCTTAAAGATAAATCTTTAAGAAAATTAATATTTTCAAACACATCTGAAATTCAAGAAGAAATTATTTTTAAAGATAAAATTGGGAGAATTAGAGACATACAAGTTCACCCTATTGATGGAAAAATTTACTTTTTAGCTGGAGATGATTTGTGGCTAATGGAAAAAAATAATTAATATAATGAAAGAAAAACCTTATCACCATTTATCAGATGGAACTTTTCGCAATCCTAAAGGTTCACCTGTTGTAATATCTAGATCAGGGAAATTTTCTTATAGAACTTTCAGTAAACTAAGAAAAAATATTAGTCTTAAGTTTCCAAAAGAGCATATTGTCGAAAAAGAAAAAGTTAAATCTGATTTAGAAAAATACAAAAATGGTGATTACATTGCCTGGATTGGGCATGCTACTTATTTAATTAAATTAGGTAATACAACAATTATTACCGATCCAGTTTTTTCAAAAAATGCTGGTCCGTTAATATTTGGACCAAAGAGATTTACTAAACCTGCACTAGATCTGAATGAAATTCCAAAAACAGATTTGTTTTTATTAACTCACAATCATTATGATCATCAAGACATGTCAACTATCAGAAATTTTCCATACAAAAATGCAAAAGTATTAGTTCCACTTAACCTTAGAAAATATTTTAAGAATTATGAAGATGTAAATGAAATGGATTGGTATGATCACAAAAATATTAATAGTGATTTAAAAATAACCTTACTACCAGCAGTTCATTGGTCAAAAAGAAGTCTAACAGATACAAATAAAACTTTGTGGGGGAATTTTTTAATTGAATATAAAAATAAAAAAATTTTATTTGCTTGCGATACTGGTTATGGAGATATTTATAAAGAACTAGGAGAAAAATATGGCCCAATTGATCTTACTATGATTAACATTGGAGCATATAATTTTAAACCAATGTTTGATAAAACTATTTACCACACAACCCCAGAAGAAGCTTTAAATGTAGCAAAAGATCTTAAAAGCAAAAAAGTATTAGGAATGCATTGGGGAACTTTTGTTTTATCTTTAGAACCAATTATGGAACCACCAGTTCGATTTAAAGATAATGCTGAAAATTATGGATTTAAAAAAAGTGATGCTATCACTTTTAAAATTGGAGAAGTTAGTCCCCTTAATAAAATATTATAAAGTTAAATACTTAATTGTAAAAAATATAGTCCCTATAGATGCAATAGTAGAAACAAAAATTGCTTTTATTATATTTTCAGGACTTACATTGTAAGCAGCACATAAAACTATAGAAGTAACTCCACAAGGTGCAACACTCACAAAAAAAGCACCTGGTATTTCTGATGGCAATCCTGCATTAAAAAACACTAATCCAATTAACAATAAAATTATCGGGGAAATAACTAATTTTAAAACTGAAATAGATACAGATAATTTGTTAATTACATTTTTAGTATAAAATGAAAGAATTATACCAATTGCAAATAATCCAACCGGTGAAACACATGCTGCAAGTTTAGACAAAGTGTATTCAATCGGAGTTTGATCAATATTAAAATTTAATAATAAAAATAATAGACCTATAATTATTGAAAGAATAAATGGGTTTAAAAATAAATTTTTAATAAAATTAAATAAATTAACATTTTTTTTTGTGGATAATTCTAGAAAAAAAGCGATTACTGATAATAAAATTATCCCATCCATTAATATGATACTTGCAACTTGAGTAATTACATTTTGTTGAAAATAAATTTCTGTTATTGGTAAGAGCAAAGTCACATGGTTTGATAATGCAACTGTTAAAGCCCAAATTATAGACTCTGGAATAGATCTTTTAAAATATTTTGAAGTAATTAAATAAGCGATAATTCCACATATCGATTGCATAATTAAATAAGATAAAATTTGTTTGAAATCTACTTGTCCAATTTCATTTTGTGCTATTAGCTTAATAATCAATGCCGGGACAGCAATATAGAACAAGAAAAGATTTAAAATTTTAGCATGACTAAGGTCTAAAACTTTTAACTTACCAAATACAAACCCTAAAAAAGTAATAAATATAAATGGAGTTAGTCCTAAAAAAATTGTGAACATAAATTATTTAATTGTTATTCTATGCATAATTCTATTTCCCTTGAAGGGTGTTGCCTGATGAAGCATAGATCTGTTATCCCATATAGCCAATTGATTTTTTTCCCAAGGCAATGAAAATTGAAACTTCTTCTTAATTTGATGATTAAATAAAAATTTTTTTAATTTTTCTTGATTTTTTATTTTTGAACTAAAACCAACGAAATGTCCTGGGCTACAATAAATCGAATAATTTGTACTTATTTTCCTAATTATTTTATGTGAAGATCTAAGTTCTTTAATATTTTTTCCTTTTTCTTTTACTCTTTCTTTTGTTGTAACTGAAATTGGACCCTCGGAGGAATATTTAGCTTTAATATTTTTAAATTTTTTTTTTATTGAACTTGGTAATTCTTTATAAGCAAGATATTGAGAACAAAATTCTGTATTAGCTTTTCCTTTTTTTGGCACAAGTTTAGAAAGCAACATTGTAAATCTTGGTGGCTTTTTTGTATAAATGGAGTCGGTATGAAATTGTTCACCAAAACTTGGTCCTTTATCTGTTGATTTTCTTTGTACTACAGTAATTTTAGGAAATTTCTTATTTAAACCTTTCAATCTTGGATAGTTAGCTAAATTTCCAAAATATTTTGCAAACTTAATATAAAATTTAGAGGTTAATTTTTGTTCCTTAAAATATAACATTCCATATTTGTTGAGTGCTTTTTTAATTTTAAAAATATCTTTATTTGTAATTTCTTTTAAATTTACAATTATTTCAGCACCAATATTTTTTTTATTTGGAATTATTTTTAACATTTTTTAAAAAAAATTCTTTTAGATGATTTATAGTTTGTTTAGGACTTTCTTCAGGGATAAAATGATCAGAATTAATTTCTACTCCATTAACTTTTTTAGTTGTGTATTTTTGCCAAATTTTAACTGATTTAAATTGTTTTCCAACAACTCCCTTTTTTCCCCACAAAACTTGTATAGGAACGTTTAATTTTTTTTTCCTATCTTTTTTATCATGCTCTAAATCTATAGTAGCTGCAGCCCTATAATCTTCACATGTTGCATGAATTCTTTTTTTTTGTTTAAATGCACGCAAATATTCATCTTCAACTCTTCCAACCACAATTTTAGATGATCTTTTAAAACGACTTTTTAACCATCTTTCAGGATCTACTATGATCATTTTTTCTGGAAGAGGCGCTGGCTGTATTAAATAAAACCAATGAAAATATCCAGTTGCAAATTTCATATCTGTATGCTCATACATATCCAAAGTTGGACAAATATCCAAAACGCTCAAAGCTAAAATTTTATCTCTAAAATCTCTTGCCATTCTATGCGCAACTCTTCCACCCCTATCATGACCTGCAACATAAAATTTTTTGAAATTCAGTTTGCTCATTAATTGAACCATATCTTTAGCCATTTCTCTTTTTGAATAATTTTTATGATTAATTCCACCAGGTAAAACAAAGCTATCTCCATATCCTCTAAGGTCAGCAACTATCACAGTAAAATATTTACTAAGCTCTGGGGCAGTTTTATGCCACATTACATGTGTTTGAGGGTATCCGTGAAGCAACAACAACGGAGGACCGTTCCCTTTAAATCTACAAAAAATTT
>CACCIT010000026.1 GCA_902546145.1 uncultured Pelagibacteraceae bacterium
TACAAAGAGCTCTAATTGAATTTCCATGTGCAGATATTAAAATATTTTTATCATTTATGATTTCAATTTTCTTTTTGTAAAAATCTATTACTCTCTCATAAGTGTCTTTTAGAGACTCTGTACTAGGTATTTTATCTTCAGGAATATTTTTATAAATTTCTATATTAGATGGATGATATGGATTTTGTTTGTCTAGAGGATCAGGTCTTAAATCCCAAGACCTTCTAAACTGATGCACCTTATCTTCCCCTAATTTTACCTTCATTTCGTCTTTGTTGAGACCAGTAAGTGCACCATAATGTCTTTCGTTTAATTCCCATGCCTCACTAGTAACTTTATTGTCCTTTAATTCTCCTTGAATTATTTTTAATGTATTTTTGGCTCTTAATTGAACAGATGAGAAATAAAGATCTATTGTTAGGTTGTTTTTATTAATTAATTCACCTGCTTTTTTTGCTTCAGATTTACCATTTTCTGTCAAATCAACATCTACCCACCCTGTGAATTTTTTTTCTAAATTCCAAACACTTTGACCGTGTCTAATTAAAACTAAATTACTCATCTTCCACCTTTTAAATTAATTTGATAAATAAAACTACAAGATTAATGAAATATTTTTTTCAAAAATATAAATATTTTTTTTTATTATTTAATTTTATTTTACTTTCTGCTTGCTCATCAATTCCATCTAATACCGCAGATGGTTGCTCAATATTTAATGAAAGATATCTTTGGTATAAGCATGCTAAAAAAGCAGAAGCAAAGTGGGGTACACCTGTGTATTTACAATTAGCTATTATAAAGATGGAATCTAGCTTTGATAGGTTGGCAAAACCTCCAAGACAAAAAATATTCAAAGTTATCCCTTACAAAAGACCTTCTAGTTCTTTTGGATATTCTCAAGCGGTGAAAGGTACTTGGAAACAATACAAAGAAGAAACTGGAAATAAATTTGCAACAAGAACAAGATTTAAAGATAGTGTAGATTTTATTGGTTGGTATACAAACAAAACTGAGAAAATTTTAAAAGTTTCAAAGAAAGATGCTTTTAGACAATATGTTGCATACCATGAGGGGTGGGGGAATTATAAAAATTATAAAAAAAATAATAAGGTTATCAACTTAGCTAAAAGAGTTGAGAAACAGTCAAATATTTATAAAAAACAATTATCAGATTGTAAAAATAAATTAACTACAAGTAAGTATATTATTTTTTAATTTAATTGTTTTTTTAGCTCTATATCTACGGCATCAATCCGCTTAGTATTTTTTGCTAATGCTAAATACATGGTAGGGGTTACATATAGAGTAAAGAATGTTGATATAATCATTCCACCTAAAATAGTTGCACCAACTGCTAATCTTGATCCTTCTCCAGCACCAGGACCTATATTTCCAATAACCAAAGGTATCATAGCAATCATAGTACTTAGCGATGTCATTATAATAGGTCTAATTCTTAGCTTACAGGCTTTCAACACTGCCTCTTGAATTTTAACACCTGTCGTTCTTATTTGATTGGCATAATCGACTATTAAAATACTATTCTTGGTAGAAATACCAATAAGAATGATTAAGGCAATTTGTGAGAATATATTTACTGAACTATTTAAAAATAAAATAAATACCAAACCACCAAATACAGCTAAAGGAACTGTCAAAATAATTATGAAAGGGTGTACAAAAGAGTTAAATGTTGCTGCCATTACCAAATAAGCAGTCAACAAAGCTAAAGCAAAAATTAAATAAATTTCGTTTGTAGTTTCTTTTAATTCTTCTGATTTTCCTTTCCAAGTAATTTGGTTTTGAGGCGCAACTTTTATCATTACATCTTCTAAATATTTAACAGCTTCAGTTAGTGTGTAATTTTCTGATAGTGCAGCTGAAATTGTAACAGCTCTTTGTCGATTATATCTTGGTAGTGCCTCTGCAGTTCCTTTTTCCTCAAATTCAACAAGACTAGCTATTGAAACTAATTTTCCAGTTGTTTCAGATCTTACAAATATTTTTGATAATCCGTCTTGATCACGTCTATCAGCTAAATATTGTTGTAAGATTATTGGGTATTCTCTTCCTTCTTTACTAAATGAAGTAACTCTTTTGCCTCCGTATAGTGTCTCAAGAGTTCTACCTATATTTTCTGTAGATACACCTAGGTCATTAGCTCGATTTTTGTTTGTGATTAATTTAACTTCAGGTTTGTTTTTTGTGTAATCACTTTCAATTCTGAACATATTTCTATTTTTTCTTAATTCTCTTAGAACACTATTTTGAATATCTTCCAATTCTTCATAGCTTGTCCCATAAATAACCATCTGTACTGGTTTGTTGTAGTTTGAAACTCTTATTCCTTGCGGAGATATTGGAAATGCAAAAGTTTCTGGAACTGAAACCACTTGTCCAATAGCTTCTCTTAATACAGTTTGACTATTTTTTTCTCTATTTTTCCATTCATCAAGTAAAGCAATTATTATAAAAGTGTTATATGATGTTGCGGATCTTCCAAATCCAGGAACTCTCATGATTAGTCTTTCATATGGGCTATCTTCTGCTTGCAATAATCTTAATATTCTTCCTTCAATTATCTGAGCTTTTTCTTGAGTATATTCAAATGAACTACCTTCATCTGTCGAACCTATTATTAAATAAGAACCTCTGTCCTCCATTGGAAGCAATTCTTTTTTTGAAAAATTAAAAAGATAAGCAGATGCTGCAACGATAAAAATTATAAATATCGAAATAGTTTTTTGTCTGTTTATCCAGTACTTAAGTGAATCAATATAAAATCCAGTAAAAGATTTAAATTTGTTATTAAATTTTTTAACTAAGAAATTAACTTTTTCTTTTTTATTTAAAAATTTACTTCCAAGCATTGGAGATAGAGTTAATGCAACAAAGGATGATACTACAATTGAAAATGATAGCGCTATGGCTGTCTCTTTAAATAAAGTTCCAGATATTCCTTTAATAAATATAAGGGGCAAGAACACTGCAATTAAAATTAAAGTAGTTGCAATAATGGCAAAAGTAATTTGTTTAGAACCTTTATAAGCAGCAACTAGTGGTGTTTCACCATTTTCTATTCTAGTATAAATAGCATCTGTCATAATTACAGAGTCATCAGTAATTATTCCTATTGCTAAAATAAAACTTAATAATACAAAAATATTTATTGAGAGATCAAAAATGTATAATCCAAGAAATGAACCAATTAAACTAACAGGAAGAGCTACAGCTGGTACAATTACTGCTTTAAGATTTCCAAGAAAAAGATAAATAATTAAAACTACTAGAACAAAAGCAATAATTAAACTTTTATAAACTTCTTCGATTGCAGCACCAATATATGTTGCTCTATTAAATGCTATCTCCAAACTTAGTCCATCTGGAAGTGATTTATTCAGTTCTTTTATTTTAGCTTTAATTTGGTTTGATAACTCTACTGTTGAAGCACCACTTTTAGCGTATATGCCAATTCCTACAGTTTTTAGGTTGAGTGCATTTTTACTTTGTGCCTTGAATAAAGTTTTCTCTGAAACAGGTCCAAATTCTATATTTGCAACATCAGAAAGTATGACTACTTTGTCTTTATTTTTTCTTAGAGGAAGTTGCTTTATAGTATCTATGTTTGAATAAGACTTATCTATATTTAAAGTTAAATCTTTATTATTTGCCTCTAATGTACCAGCAGGAATATTAAGATTTTCATTTCTTAAAGCTCTTTCAACTTCTTGAATTGTAAGGTTATTGGCTGCTAATTTGATAGGGTCTATCCAAACTCTTACACTAAGCTCTCTTAGTCCACCAACTAAGATCCTTCCAACATTTGGAACACTTGAAAAAGCATCTATCAGATATCTTTCAGCATAATCTCCAAGATCAAGATCATCCCATGTAGGAGATGTCAGTGCTACCCACATTGTAGTTGTGAAACCTGCTGCTTGTTTTAGAATTTGAGGTGGATTAGACTCACTAGGTAAATTATCAACAACACGAGCAACTCTTTCTCTAATATCATTCGCTGCATCGTCTAAATCAATATCTGTATTAAATTGTATATTAATTCTGCTTCGTCCATTCAAAGAACTAGAGTCGATATTTTTAATACCTTCTGCACCACCTATTACGTCTTCAAGTTTTTGAGTTATTTCTTCATCAACAATTTCTGCTGACGCTGATTTATAATCTGTTTGAACTTGAACTACTGGAGGCTGTATTCCATCTGGAAGTTCTCGAACTGGTAGCTCCGCAAAAACAAATATTCCAAAAATAATTAGAATTAAAGACATTACCCAAGCAACAACAGGTCGTTTAATACTAACTTCGGTTATATACATTTAATTATTTTTTTTCTTTTTCAGATTTTTTAAAAATATTTTTTAACCAATCAAATTTACCTTTTTTTTCTTCAGCTTTTTTGGATCCCTTTTTTTTACCCCAAGCAGAATTTCCTTGTTTTTTCTTTGCACCTTTTTCTATAGGTCTAATCGTTAAATTTGGTCTAACTTTTTTTGTACCCTCAGCAACAATTTTATCTCCTTGATTTAATCCATCTAAAATCTCTACAAATCCTAAATATCTATCACCTACAGTAACATTTGTTTTCATTACTTTATTTTTCTCATCCACTTTATAAATAAAAATATTTTCACCTTCGACTATTGTGCTTGTGTCAGGTGCACTTAAACCATTTCTAACATTGTATTTAATTGAAATTTCTAAAAATGAACCTGGTAAAATTTCTCCAGATTTATTATCCATTTTTATTCTTGTAGCTAATGATCTGGTGTCTTGGCTTATTCTGCTTGCGAATGAGTCAACTTCACCTTTATAAATTTTGTTTTTATATCCAGAAAACTTTATATCAACAGGTAAACCAACTTTTATAAATGGAACAAAAATTTCTGGTATATCCACATCGCAATACAGTGAGCTAGTATCCTCTAAATTAATTAATAAAGAAGATTTTGATACTTCTAAATCTTCAGAAAATTCTCTTTTTCCAATAACTCCATCAAATTGAGCAATAATTTTCCTATTCTTAAGATTAGCAACAACATCGCCTTTTTTAACTTTTTTATTAAAATCTATCGGTTTTAATATCTCATACTTTTCAACCTTAAATGACTGAGTTTTAACTGGTGCTGCTGTTCCGTATGTACTTATAACATTTTCAAAAGTTCTCTCTTGTGTTGTGGTCACTATTATTCCAGGAGGAGGTCTTTTACTAAATTTTTTCTTAAAATGATTTCCAATCATTGTTCTGCCAATAATCACTATGGCAATAATTAAAAAGAAGATAACGATTATACT
>CACCIT010000027.1 GCA_902546145.1 uncultured Pelagibacteraceae bacterium
TCTTTCATGATCGCAATTCGATCCGCTAATTTTAAAGCTTCATCAAAATCATGAGTAATAAACATAATTGTTTTTTGTAATTTTTCTTGAAGTCTTAAAAACTCATCTTGCATTTCTTTTCTTATTAATGGGTCTAATGCTGAAAATGGTTCATCTAAGAACCAAATATCGGGTTCCACTGCTAAAGATCGAGCAATCCCAACTCTTTGTTGTTGACCTCCTGAAAGTTCTCTTGGAAAATAATTTTCTCTTCCATCAAGTCCAACTAGTTTGACCATTTCCATTGCTCTGCTAATACTGTCTTCAGTCTTAATACCCTTTATCTGAAGTGGGAAAGCAATATTTTCTACAACTGTTTTATGAGGCAACAAAGCAAAGCTTTGAAAAACCATTCCCATTTTGTTTCTTCTAAGCTCAATTAATTCTTTATTATTCAATTGAAGTAGATCTTGACCTTCTATGAAAATTTTTCCTCCAGTTGCGTCTGTTAATCTTGAAATACATCTTAGTAATGTTGATTTACCTGAACCAGATAAACCCATTACTACCAGCATTTCTCCTTTTGCAACTTCAAACGAAGCGTTGTTAACTCCAACTATGCATCCGTTTTCTTGAAATGTTTTTGCATCTACATTACCGTTAGATTCTTCAAGCATTTTTTTGGCATTCTCACCAAAAATTTTATAAACTGACTCACACTTAATAACAGTCTCAGACATAAATCTTCTCAAAGTTATATGAAATTCAATAAAATTTAAATGTTAATTATTGTAACCTTTCATCATTAAAAATTCTTAATATAATAAACTCTAGTATCAATACCTGTACTTAAAAAACTCAAAGCTTCACCACTAACAGTAATAGTTTCATCTACCCCAACATTGTTTCCACTTACTGTAAAACCTGCATAACATTTGCCTTTTTCTTGATCCCATTTGACAAAAGTTTCATCAATTTTATTTCCGTTTATTGTGTAAATCTCATGTGCTCTAAAATTTAAAAAATTGGCACCCATAATTGCTCTTTGTGGAATTAATTTTGTAGCTTTACATACTTGCTCATACACCTCATCAGTTAATCTATAGTGGTCAGTTCCATCGAAGGATACTAATATTCCTGAAGGTAATTTAGATATCAACTCACTTAGTTTTCTCTCTTCAGCAATTCTTTGTTCTTCCAATTTCATTTTTTCTACAAGCTCGTCTCCCTCTCCAAATATTCCATTTAAAACAGCAAAAAAAGCTATCACTATCGCTGTAACAATAACTAAACCAATAAATTGCTTTGTTGAGTTTGAATTGTCTTCAGTTTTATTTAAACTATTTTCTTTTGACATTACTCTTGTAACTTTCCGTTTACCCAAGTTCCTGATTTTTGTTTACCGTCTGCCCAAGTAAATGTTCCTTGTCCATTCATGAAACCGTTGGACCATTCGCCTTCATAAGTAGATCCATCTGGAAAAGTTAAAATTCCTTTTCCACTCCATTGACTATTTTTAAATTCACCTTTGTAAATATATCCGTTAGGCCATGTCTCAACTCCTTGACCTTCTTTTTTTGTTGCAACCCACTCACCTTCATAAGTTGTCTTATCGGTATAAATCCATTTACCAAAACCATTTTCACAGTTTCCTTCTTTACATCCTGTACTTCGAGCAAATGCAGATGAGTTAATTAAAGAAATTAAAAATATGAAAATTAGAAATTTTTTCATTTTGTCACTTTACACAAATTAGAATAAAAAAAAATCCCCCCCAACAAGTTGGGGGAGATTTTAATTTTTTTTAACTTTTACCCTTATTTAGTAAAAGGTTTCCAAACTGACTCGTTGTCAGCTAACCATTTTTTAGCTGCATCTTCGTGAGTCATTTTATCAACATCAACTAAAGCTGCCATCGCACCAATGTGACTTGTTGAGAATGACATCTTTTTAAATGCTGCTGCTGCATCTGGGTGAGTTTTTGGGAAATCCTCATGAACTGCTTTTTTCAAGTATCCATCAGGAGAACCACATTTACCATCACCACCATCTTCTGGTCTGCAACCTGCTGTGTATGGAGGGAAGTCAATAAATGTAAAACCAGCACCATCTGTAAAGTTTGGTGTCCAG
Source organism: uncultured Pelagibacteraceae bacterium (assembly GCA_902546145.1). Lineage (GTDB taxonomy): Bacteria > Pseudomonadota > Alphaproteobacteria > Pelagibacterales > Pelagibacteraceae > Pelagibacter. Next base: position 2,110 of record CACCIT010000027.1, read on the forward strand.
TTAAAGATTATAGTTCCTCTTCCTTCTTTTTCAGCCGCTGCTAATTCAGCCCAAAGTGCATCTGCACCTCCAGCAAATTTTACCCACCAAAGATCACCTAAACCTAAAGCTTCAACTCTTTGAGGAATTAAATCACCATGCCAACTTTGAGGTCCTTCCAACATTCTTCCTTTTCCATCTGGAGAGTCAGGTGTTGTAAAGTTTTTAGCACAGTCTGGATTTTTTAAAGCTGTCCAATCTGGTAGACCTGGGCATAAACCTTTTTCAACAACCCAGTTTGGGTAACCCATATCTTCAAGAGTTCTTGCCTCATGATCACCCCAGTCAAGTAAACCACCTTTATCTAGAGCAGTAGTAAATGACTTACCGAATGCAGACTCCCATACTTCGTGAGAAATAGTTACGTCTCCAATTCTGATTGATTCATAAACTGCTTGTGAGTCAGCGTTTACATATTTTACGTTGTTACCCATGCTTTCAAAAATTCCACCAATAACGTAAGCCATTACAATTTGAGATGACCAGTTATGAGTTGGGATTACGATGGGCTTTTTGCTATCAGCGTTAGAAATTCCTGAGAAACTTACTACAGAAATAACTAGAGCAGATAATAATGACATTATTTTTTTCATTTTTTTCCCCTCTATTAATATTAATAACAACACTCTATGTTAAAACGAATAGCTAGGTAAAGAATTATTAGTTCTAAAAAATATATATATATTTAATCAATAAAAATGGTGATAAAAAATATATCAATATTAAAAAATTTTAAAAATGTTTGGAACAAGTAAAGACATTAAAAATCCTGGACTAAATATTTTACCACCTGGAGTTGAACGACATATTGTAAATGGCGGTGCTCTTACTGCTTTTCAAATTTTTCCAGATGATGAAATAGAAATTATTAACGATGAAGGAAATCAAATTTGTGAAATAATTTGTTTTAATAAAGATGGAAAGTCAGAATTAGGAATTTTAAATTTAAAAGAAAATAGTCAAAAAAATTTCATAAGAGATATTTTAAGTGGAAAAGATGAAACAATCTTAGCAACAAATTATCAATTAAAAAAAAGAAACTTAAATATAAAAGAGTCTAAATCATCAATAGTTTTTGATCTTGATACAAAAGCTGAAGAAAAGATAAAACTTAAATCAAAAGATAAATGTTATGCAATCTTTGCTGCACCAGGTGAAGATATGGATGTTACCAAACAAAATCCACCAACAGATTTAACTATATTTATTAAAAGAGCGAAGGTAATAAATGATAAAGAGTTAAGTGTTATCCCTGATCCAGTTTTTGAACCACTTTATGAAGAAAACATAGATAAAGAAACTTCAACATCTTACCAAGTTAAAGAAGGAGATTATATTCAAGTTATAAGTCCAACTGGAAGACAATGTTCAGACTTTGTAGCATTTGATACAAAAAAATTAGAAAAAGGAATAGAAAAAGGATTGGATTGGCAAACAACTAGAACTTTTATGGGAAATACTTTTCCTGGTCCTGGATTGCATTCAAAATTTTATGATACTGATCATGAACCCTTGGTAGAGGTAATAAGAGATACAGTTGGTAAGCATGATACCTTTAATCTTGCATGTACTTCAAAATATTATGAAGATGCTGGTTACTTTGGTCATCCTAATTGCTCTGATAATTTAACTGAGAGTATGTCTAAATATGGAGTTCAAAAACAAAAAGGATGGCATGCAATTAATTTATTTTTTAATACTTCAGCTGCTGGATTAAATTCAGTAATATCTGATGAATCTTATTCTAGACCTGGTGATTATGTAATGTTTAGAGCGTTAAAAGATTTAACAATTGGTACTACAGCTTGTCCTAGCGATATTGATGCTTGTAATTCATGGAATCCTACTGAAATTTTTGTTAGAACTTATGACAAAAATAAAGAATTTAGAAAGTCATTTGCTTTTCGAATGAAAACAGATTCAGAAAAAAAATTAACAAGAAATTCAGGTTTCCACGAACGTACATCTCAACTAACAAGAAATTTTGTTGATGCGAGAGGTTTTTGGCTTCCAAATGATTACACGAAACACGGATTAGTAAACGAATACAATGCCTGCAGAAATGATGCTGTTTTAATTGATTTATCTTCTCTTAGAAAATTTGAAATAATAGGTCCAGACGCTGAGGAATTATTAAACTACACGCTTACCAGAAACATTAAAAAATTATCAGTTGGTCAAGTTGTCTATTCTGCAATGTGTTATGAAAATGGAATGATGTTTGATGATGGAACATTATTAAGATTAAGTGAAACAGGATTTAGATGGATATGTGGTGATGAGTATGCCGGAGAATGGCTAAAAGAAATAGCGAAGAAAAAAAATTTTAATGCAAATGTTAAAAATTCAACCGACCAAATTAGTAATGTTTCAATACAAGGTCCAAAAAGTAGAGAAATTTTAAAAAAGATAATTTTTACACCACCCACTCAACCATCTATTGATGAGCTTGGTTGGTTTAGATTTACAATTTGTAGAATAGAAGAATTACAAGGTATTCCACTAGTTGTTTCTAGAACTGGTTATACAGGTGAGCTTGGTTATGAGGTATGGTGTCATCCAAACCACGCTCCTGAAGTTTGGGATAAATTAATGGAAGCAGGAAAAGATGACGGTTTAATTCCTGCTGGTTTTGCTGCTCTTGATAAACTTAGAATAGAAGCAGGGTTAATTTTATTTGGAAATGAATTTGATGGTCAACAAGACCCCTTTGAAGCAGGGATCGGTTTTGCGGTTCCTTTAAAAACAAAAGAAGAGGATTTCATAGGTAAAGAAGAATTAATAAAAAGAAAAAACAATCCACAGAAAAAATTAGTTGGATTAGAATTAATTGGAAAAGAAATTGCAGGTCATGGTGATTGTGTTCATATTGGTAGAGCTCAAGTGGGTATTGTTACAAGTGGATGTCTATCATCA
>CACCIT010000028.1 GCA_902546145.1 uncultured Pelagibacteraceae bacterium
TACAAAAGTCTACTTCCAGTTGGATGTGCATTTTTTTATGCAGCCTCTATGACAATTACAAAATATACCTCTGACAAAGATGATGTAAACACTCAACTATTTTATTTCTATTTAATTGCGCTCATATTATGTGGAGCTATTTATCTCTTTATGGGCAATGGTCAGTTTAATAATTCTAATTTTGATCCAACAACTCAATTTATTTTTAGAGAATGGTTTTCTAACTTTGATTACACATGGAAATTTATATTATTTTTTGGTGTAGCAGCATCAATTGCTTTTCTTTGTATATTTTCTGCATACATAGTTGCATCTCCATCGGTTGTTTCTTTATTTGAATACTCTCTAATTATAATGTCGATGATACCAGGGTATTTCCTATTTAACGAGATTCCATCTGGAAGAACATTTCTAGGTGTTACCTGTATAATAGCAGCTGGAATATACATATATTTAAGAGAGAAAGTCAGAGAGCAGTACATTGCTACAGAAACACCTGTTAGAAGATGACCAAAAATTATATACCCACAATTAATATATCATCACTTATCAAAAATAATTTTGAGACCCTGAGTGCGTTAAAAACAATTAAAGAAATTGAGAAAGCTTGTGTAAATATAGGTTTTTTTCAAGTGACTGGACATGGTCTTAATTTGAAAGAAATTAATAAAATATGTGGAATAGGAAACAAGTTCTTCAATTTGTCAGACAGTAAAAAAAGAAAATTATCACCAAAAAAATGGAATAAAAAAAATAGCAATCTTTACAGAGGTTATTTTCCAAATGATGTAAATGGAAAAGAAGGTTTGGATATAGGAGATTTAAAAATTACCAAGAAATGTTCTTCAAAAACTAGAAACCAATACATTGAATATTTAGATCTAAATAAATGTTTTAACAAAACTTCTATTAAGGCTTTGAATAAATATTTTGAAAATATTTACAATTTAAGTGAAACTTTATTTAAAAGTGTAATTAAATTAAATAAACTTGATCCAAATATTTCAAACAAAGCTTTTTCAAGGTTAAAAACTTTAAGTACTTTAAGATTTAATTATTATCCAAATCAAACAAGGCCAGTGGAGATATCAAAACAAGATGGAGTTGCACTTGGATGTGAAACGCATGTAGATAGTGGAATATTTACAGTTCTATACCAAGATAAAAAAGGTGGTCTTCAAGTACAGAATAGAAAAACGAAAAAATGGTATGATGTGCCATTTAATAAAAAAGCTTTGGTAGTTAATACAGGAAGAGCTTTAGAGTTTTTAAGTAAAGGTAAATTTAAAGCTACAAATCACAGAGTACTATGGAATAAAAGCAAGAGACTTTCCGTTCCATTCTTCTTTGAGCCCTCTTATGACTTTAAAATGAATAAATCTTTCCTTAATTCAAAAAAATATTCTAACACAGGTATGATTTATGAAAAATTTTTAAATCAATCTTTAAAAAAATTTATCGAATACCAGCGTTAAAATAATTTAAGTCGTTGAAAAATTATTATTACATTTTATAAACAATTCAGTTTGATGTCTAAAGTATTTGATTTATTCATAATAGGTGGCGGTATAAATGGAGCTGGTATAGCAAGGGATGCTGCTGGAAGAGGTTTGTCGGTATGTTTAGCTGACAAAGGTGAAATAGGAGGCGCAACCTCTTCTTGGTCAACAAAGTTAATTCATGGTGGCCTTCGTTATTTAGAAAATTATGAATTTAAATTAGTAAGAGAGTCTCTTAAAGAAAGAGAAATTGTTTACAAAATTGCAAGACACATCTCAAAACCTATTCCATTTATTATTCCTCATACTGATAAAATTAGATCAGCGTGGTTAATTAAATTTGGTTTGCTATTGTATGATAATTTGGGTGGGAAAACTAGAATTCCAAAATCAAAAACATTAGATCTTAATAAAAAATTTCCTAATATTCTTAAAGAAAAATACAAAACTGGTTTTCAATATTACGATATTCAAATTGATGATAAAAAACTAACAAAACTAAATGCTAAAGATGCAAAAAGAAATAATGCCAAAATTCTAGAATACAACAAGGTTAAAAAAGCTGAAATTATTAATAATGAATGGGTCATTAGTCTTCAAAATAAAAAAAAAATAAAATCGAAAGTTTTAATAAATGCGTCTGGACCATGGATAAATGAAACTTTGCATAAAAGTATAAAAATAAAATCTAAAAATAAAATAAGGTTAGTTAAAGGAAGTCACATCATCACTAAGAAATTGTATAAAGAAGATGTTGCATTTACATTTCAAAATACAGATAAAAGAATAATATTTGTAATTCCCTACAAAAAAAAATTTTCATTAATTGGAACAACTGAAGTTGAGGTTAAATCACCAGAAAATACTGTAATATCAAAACAAGAAACTCAATATTTAATTCGATCAGTAAATAATTATTTAAAAAAACAAATTAGCAAAAAAGATATAGTTGATACCTATTCAGGAATAAGACCTCTAATAGAAGATTTTAAAGAGGCTTCAAAAGTTACAAGAGATTATGTTTTTGATTTAAACATTGTAAAAAAATTACCACTTTTAAACATTTATGGAGGAAAACTTACTACATATAGAAAATTATCTGAGAAAGTTCTAATAGATCTTAAAGCGTTTTTACCAAAAACAAAAAAAGGCCCATGGACAGATAAAAAGAAACTTTTTTAGATTCCCACACCTATTAAAAAGTGATATCGTTCTTTCATAAAGCGATACATAACTCGTCGTTAAAATCAAAGATTTACGAAAGTGGGATCGGTCGTCTTTAAATTAATTTTTAAAGGAGGCTTTATGAACTTTGGATATTTTTGTAATACTACCAACTGGGACAAGAAACCTTATACTCAGCTTTTAGACGAAGCTAGAGAAATCACAGAATATTGCGACCAAAATAATTGGAATTCTATTTGGTACACAGAACATCATTTTAATCATGAGGGGATGGAGTCCTGTACTAATCCTTTAATGATGTGTACAGATGCTGCGGCCAGAACTAAAAATATTCGTTTAGGGCAAGCATGTAACGTAATCACATTTCATAATCCAATAAGACTTGCTGAAGATATCGCTACACTAGACCAAATGTCTAAAGGTAGAGTTGAGGTCGGTATTGGTAGAGGTGTTTACGGTAGAGAAGCAATCAATATGAATAAAGAAGCTGACCTAAAAGATCAGGCAAAAAATTTTAGACTTTTTTCGGAAACATTAGAAATAATGAAAAAAGCATGGTCTGAAGACTTTTTCTCTCATCAAGGAGAATTTTATACTTATCCATCTCCTAATTTTATTTGGCAACACGACATGAGTCCTCCCAAAGAAAATGTTGTGGATTTAAAAACAAACGAATTAAAACAAATATCAGTATTACCAAAACCTTATCAGAAACCATTTCCACCAATATCACAAGTAGTTGATGGAGAAAGATCAATTCAGTGGGCAGCAGAAAATGGACTTAATACAATTATGTGGATCCCAACTGTAAAAGCTTTGAAAAAAAGATTTGAAATTTTTAAAGAAGCAAAATCTAAAGCTGAAAACAGAGATGTTCCTTTAGGTGAAGGTATAAGTTTGGTTAGAGACATGTTTGTTGCAGAAACTATGGAAGAAGCAGAAAAAATGGCTGGAGAACATATTGTAAATTATATGAGATGGGTCTGCCACTGGAGGGGGTTAGGAAACCATATGGACCCAGATGAAAAATTGCCTGAGACTAAAAATAAATTAGATTTATTAAATTATGAATTTCTTCATAAAAGAAATCTTTTATTTGGAACACCTGAGTTTGTAATAGAAAAAATAAACGAACTTCAGCAAGAATTAAATCTTCAAAATTTACAAGTTTGGTCTAACTTTCCTGGTATCAAACATGAAGACTGTATGAGAAGCATCAAATTATTTACAGAAGAGGTAATTCCAAATATAAAACCTATTAATTCTAATATACAAAAGGCGAGTTAACACATGGAGCTAAAACTTAGAAAATTTGCAAAGTTTGTAGATAAAACTTTTATTGAAGGTGGAAAAAAAGCAAATGAACCTGTTTTGTTAGTTTCTGTTGCAGCTGTTATAGAAAATCCTTGGGCTGGAAAAGGTTTTGTAGAAGATTTAAAACCAGAAATATTAGATCTTGCACCTCAATTAGGAGACCTATTAGTACCAGAATTAACTAAAGAAATTGGATCAGGTGAAAAAATTTTAGCCTACGGTAAGGCGGCGATGGTAGGATTAAATGGTGAAATAGAACACGCATCTGCATTTATTCATACTCTTAGATTTGGAAATAAATTTAGAGACGCTGTCGGTGGAACTTCTTATTTAAGCTTTACAAATACTAGAGGTCCTGCAGGAGCAAAAATTTCAATTCCAATGATGCATAAAACTGACGCTGGATTAAGACCTTTTTATTTAACCCATGAATTTACTATTCATGATGCGCCTAATGAAGATGAAATAGTTGTTGCTATAGGTGGAGCTCCAACGGGAAGAGCTCATGCAAGAACTGGTGATCGATATCAAGATATGAAAGAGATGGGCATTGATAATTAATTGATGTCTTATAATTTTGATACTAATCAAAATCATTATTATTTTAATAATAAAAATTCTTTACCTTTGATCTTTATTCATGGTGTTGGTTTAAATCAACAAATGTGGAAACCACAAATTGAATTTTTCAAGGACAATTCATTTATAACTTACGATCTGTTAGGACATGGGAAAACACCCTTTAAAGAGCCAAATTTATCAATGCAAAATTTTACTGACCAATTGTCAAATCTAGTAAATAACTTAAAAATAGAGAAATTTAATTTAATCGGATTTTCTATTGGATCGCTAATAGCAATAGA
>CACCIT010000029.1 GCA_902546145.1 uncultured Pelagibacteraceae bacterium
ATACACAGCCACCTCAAAAATCAAAAAGGGGACAAAAAATTAATAAGTCTCCAATACAAGGTATTTCTGAAACTTTAAATTTAGAATATAGAACGCCGCCAGTTTTAAATAATGAAGAGGAGTATAATTTTTTAAATTCTTTAGATGTTGATCTAGCAATAGTTGTTGCTTACGGACAAATCATACCTAAAAAATTTCTAAACCTAACTAAAAAAGGTTTTATAAATATACATGCATCTTTACTGCCTAAATGGAGAGGTGCCGCACCAATTCAACGATCAATTATGAATTTAGATCAAGAAACTGGAATAAGTATAATGAGAATTGCTGAAAAATTAGATACAGGACCAGTTTGTAATAATTATAAAATCCAACTTAATGAAAATTTGAATGCGTTAGAAATTAGTGAAAAGCTTTCTAGCTTAGCAGCAGAAAAAATTTTAGATAACGTAGATGATATTTTAGAGGATAAAGCAAATTTTATTGAGCAGGATCATTCGAATGCAACCTATGCATCTAAAATTCAAAAAACTGAAGGTCAAATTAACTGGAATGAAAATGCTGAAAAAATTATTGGTAAGATAAACGGTTTATATCCATCACCAGGAGCATTTTTTATGTTTAATGGAGAAAGATATAAAATTTTAAAAGCTCAAGTTGGAAGAGCTCAAGGAAATCCAGGGTCAGTATTGAGTGATAATCTTGAAATTGCATGTGGTAATAATCAATCGATAATTATTAAGGAAATTCAGAGGCAAGGGAAAAGACCTCAAAATATTGGTGAATTTATTCAAGGTTCGCAGATAAAAAAAGGCTTAAAGATATAAATGTTTAGATATCAGCTTTTGATAGAATATTTAGGCACAAATTACAAAGGTTGGCAAATTCAAAAAAAAAATAAAACCATTCAAGGAATACTTCAAGACAAAATTAGAAAGTTATTAAAAGAAAATATTACTATAGTCGGATCGGGTAGGACAGATGCTGGTGTTCATGCTATCGAGCAGTCAGCACATTTTGATTTAAAAAATAAATTATTGAACTTAGATAAATTTATTAACTCAATTAATCACTTTTTAAAAAATGAAAATATTACAATTCTTAAAATAAGAAAAAGAACTAGTAACTTTCATTCAAGATTTTCTGCAAAAAAGAGAGTTTATAAATATTTCATTTTAAATAGAACAAGTTCACCTGTGATTGAAAAAAATCAAGTTTGGCATGTAAGAAAAAAATTAGATTTAGATTTGATGAAATTAGGGGCAAAAAAATTAGTTGGTACTAAAGATTTCTCAACATTTAGGGCTTCAAGTTGCAACGCTAAGAGTCCAATTAGAACGATGGATTTTGTAAAATTAAAATCTTTAAATGACAAAATAGAAATTCAGTTTAAATCTCAATCTTTTCTTCAACAGCAAGTACGATCTATGGTTGGTTGTTTAAAATATTTAGGTGAAAAGAAATGGGATTTAAAAAAATTTGACAAAGCTCTAAAGTCTAAAAAAAGGTCACTGTGTGCTCCTCCAGCACCACCTACAGGATTGTTTTTATCTAGAGTTTTTTATTAGATTTTTTTTATTACTCATGGCAAATTTTTTATTTATTCGCCATCTAGACTCTGCTCTCACAATGTAACCGCAACAATTTTTTGACTTACACTTACATGGAAATTGTTTGTAATTTTCATCATAACCAAAACCATAATCACAGGTAAATTCTTCACCTTTTTTGATATCTTTAATAGCTTTAACCCAAATTTTTAAACCTTTACCATCATAATCACAATTATTGTCACAAGAATGATTAATTAATCCTGCAGTATTCCATGGAAAATCTCCATCAAGGTCATATCTTTTGTTGATAGTAAATAAATAGATTGGTTTACTATTGTCATATTTATCAGACTCTTCAGTTTGTTTTTTTGTAATTAGTTTACCAACATAATCGATTATCTTTGTACCTTCTTTGATATCTTTAGTAGCATAAAGTCCTCTACCTTTTTTATCGATATCAGATTTTTTAATTTTATATAATTTCATTGAGTTTTATTTAGTTTTTTATTGGGAATTATCAATTAAATTCTATTAAAGCATCAACATGTCTTTGAGTACTATCTTGTAGTGCTTTTAAGTCATATCCACCTTCTAGTATAGATACTACATTACCTCTACAAAATGATTTTGAAATTTCTAAAGTTCTTTTTGTAATTGTATAATAATCTTCAGCATTAAGTTTTAATTGTGCTAAAGGATCATCAATATGTGCATCAAAACCTGCAGAAAACAATAGAAATTCTGGTTTAAATTCTTTTAATTTTTTTAATACTAGTTCATATGCATTTAAATATTCTCTAGCACTTGTTCCAGCTTCAAGTGGAATATTTAAAATATTATTAAATTTTCCAATCTCTTTTTCCGAACCTGAACCTGGATAATATGGAAATTGATGAGTGGAAATATATAAAACTTTTTCATTGTTGAAAAAAATATCTTGTGTCCCATTTCCATGATGGACATCAAAATCAATTATAGCTATTTTTTTATAACCATATTTTTCAATTAAATAATTAGCTCCAACTGCAACATTGTTGTAAATACAAAAGCCCATTGCTTTCTCTTTTTCTGCGTGATGACCTGGTGGTCTTACTGCGCAAAAAGCATTTTTAAATTCTTTTTCCTCCACACCATCAATCGCTGTTATAATTGATCCAACAGCGTCCATTGTTGCTTCTTTGCTACCAGGGGAGACAACTGTATCTCCATCTAAAAAATTAAATCCATTTTGAGGGTATGATCGATCGACATGATCAATATATTCAGAAGAATGAGTTTTTATTAATATTGATTTTTCAAATTTTGAAGGCTTTTTCCATATTAAATTTTTGTTATCTAATTTTTTAAAGTTATCAATAACAGCTGTAACCCTGTCTATTTTTTCAGGATGTCCATCTCCTGTATTATGATTTTTGTATGTATCAGAAGTAATTAAAGCTGTTTTCACTTAAAATAATTCTTTAAAATATTTGAATAAATTAAAGTTAATTTTTTTAAATCACCTAAAGAAACTGCCTCATCTACTTTATGCATTGTTTTTCCAACCAAACCAAATTCTAAACAGGGAGCAATTTTTCTAATAAATCTTGCATCAGATGTGCCTCCTGTTGTTGAGAGTTCAGGCTTAATTTTAGTAATCTTTTTAATTATATCTTGTATCATATATGTAGTTTGATTTGGTTTAGTTAAAAAAGCTTCACCAGATACACTATATTCAATTTTGTAATTTGACTTATTTTTATTACAAATTTTCTTCAATATTTTATTTATTTTTGTTTTAATTGAATTCGATGAATGTTTGTTATTAAACCTAATGTTAAAAGTTGCATTAGCTAAACCTGGAATTACGTTATCAGCAGTATTATCAATATTTATTTTTGTAACTTCTAGGTTTGTTGGCTGAAAATCTTTTGTTCCTTTATCAAATTTAATTTCCTTCAATTCTTTCAATATTTGAACAAGAGTAGTTGATGGATTGTTAGCTCTATGAGGATAAGCAACATGACCTTGAACACCTATGACTGAAAGTCTGCCGGTCATACTTCCCCTTCGACCAATTTTAATCATTTCTCCCAATTTATTTGGATTAGTTGGTTCTCCAACTAAACAAAAATTAATTTTCTCTTTTCTTTTTTTTAAGTATTCAACAACTTTTTTTGTACCGTTAATAGCAATTCCTTCTTCATCACCTGTAATTAGTACGCTTATAGAACCATTAAATTTTTTGTTATTTTTAACAAAAATGCTGACAGCAGAAACAAAAGCTGCAATAGAGCTTTTCATGTCATTTGCTCCTCTTCCAATTAAATGTCCTTTTTTAATTGAGGGTCTAAAAGGATTTACTGTCCAATCTTTTAAGTTTCCAGCAGGTACAACATCTAGGTGACCAGCGTAGCAAAAATTTGGACCTTTGGTTCCAAGTCTTGCATAAAGATTTTTTACTGGTTTAGTGTTTTTTTCCTTAAACTCTAATATTTTAGTTTTGAAACCAAGTTTTCTTAATTTTTTTTCCAAGAATTTCATTACACCAGCATCTATTGGTGTTATTGACGGGTAACGAATTAGCTCTTTGGCTAATTGTAATTCATTAATGGTTTGCATTTTAATCTCTTAAAAGATCGTTTACTGATGTTTTGGATCTTGTTTTTTCATCTACTTGTTTGATGATTACTGCACAATATAACGAGGGTGCAGCAGGATTATTTTTGTCTGGTAATGATCCAGGAACAACGACTGAGTAAGGAGGTATTTTACCGTGAGTTACTTCACCAGTTTTTCTATTAACGATTTTAGTTGATTGGCCAATATACATACCCATACTTAATACTGAACCTTCACCAACTATTACCCCTTCCACAACTTCTGACATAGCACCTACAAAAACATTATCTTCAATAATAGTCGGAAGCGCTTGTGCTGGTTCTAAAACTCCACCAATACCAGTTCCTGCTGAAATATGACAATTTTTTCCAATCTGACAGCAACTACCTGCACGACTAAATGTATCCATCATTGTTCCTTCATCTATGTAAGCACCAATATTTACATAACTTGGCATTAGAACAACATTTTTAGCAACATATGATCCTTTCCTCATTGCAGTATTTGGTACCATTCTAAAACCTGCTTTTTCAAAATCAGCGTTTGACCATCCGGCTGTTTTTCCTTTTAACAAATGAGCTTTATCTCTCCAAGCTGAGTAGGGACCATCTAAAGTTTCCATTCCATGAATTCTAAAACTTAGCATAATTGCTTTTTTTAGGTGTTGATGAGTTACCC
>CACCIT010000030.1 GCA_902546145.1 uncultured Pelagibacteraceae bacterium
TTTATTTGCACTGCAATTTTTTAAAACTTCATCAAATATTTTTAAGCAATTTATTAAAGTATCATTAGAATTAAAAACCAATTCCTTATCATCCTGTAAATCTTTAAAGTAGGATAGTGGCAAGCCTTTTAGTATCGTTAACATAGAAAAAAAATTTCCGTAAGAAGTACCAGTTTTTCCTCTTAGATATTCTAAGAGATCAGGATTCTTTTTTTGAGGCATAATCGAAGAGCCTGTAACAACTTTATCTGATAAGTTAATTAAGTTAAATCCATCTGAATTCCATATAATTAATTCCTCTGCAATTCTGGAAATATGCATTGAACATACTGAAATAGCGTAAAGAAAATCTAGTACAAAGTCTCTATCCGAAACTGTATCTATTGAATTATTAGTTGGTCTTTTAAATCCAAGTTTTTTAGATGTAAAATTTCTATCTATATTAAACGAAGTGCCTGATAGAGCTGCTACACCTAATGGACTTTCATCTAAACAATTTAAATTGTTTAAAAATCTTTTTTTATCTCTAGTAAACATTTCTACATAAGCCATTAAATAATGACCAAATGATATAGCTTGAGCATTTTTAAGATGAGTAAACCCTGGCATGATAGTCTCTATATTTTTTTCAGCCAGTTTAATTGTGCTTTTGATTACTTTATCTATATTATTATTAATATCTTTTGTTGCAGTTTTAATCCAAATTTTAAAATCAGTTATTACCTGATCATTTCTTGATCTAGCTGTATGAATGTATCCAGCTTCATCACCAATTATTTGAAATAATCTTTTCTCAATATTCATATGAATGTCTTCATATTTTTTATTAAATTCAAATTTTTTGTAAGTTATTTCTTTATAAATTTTATTTAGACCATAAATAATTTTATTTTTTATTTTAAAGGAAATTATCTTTTGTCTAAAAAGCATTTCAACGTGTGCAATGGATCCTTGGATGTCTTCTTTATAAAGTCTCTTGTCTATATCAATAGAATTACCAACTTTTTGAAATAAGTTTGACGCTTCCTTTTGTATTCGCGTGTTCCATATTGCTTGGTTGTTTTTATTTTTTGCCATGATATTTAGTTATACCTAATTAATATGAGAATTTTAGCATTATTTATTTTTTTAATTACAACTGCAGAAGCTAGTGATTTACCGAACATTAAAAATATTGTTATTCATAAAGTTCCAAAAACGTATGAAAATGTATTTTTTTTAAATAAAAAAAATGAAAAAATTAAAATTAATGATTTCAAAGGAAAATTGTTAGTTTTAAATTTTTGGGCTACTTGGTGTCCTCCGTGCAAAGAAGAGATGCCTTCATTAGACAATATGCAAGCAAATTCATCACTTAATAATTTAAAAGTTTTTCCTATTAATATTGGGAAAGAAAAACTAAATAAAGTTGAAGAATTTTTTGCGGAATTAGACTTAAAAAATTTGGAACCTTTTTTTGATCCAGAAGTAACTTTAGCTAAAACATTTTCTCTAAGAGGAGTTCCAACATCAATATTTATAAATAAAGAAGGTGAGGAATTTGCAAGGGTTCTTGGTGACATAGACTTTAATGACAAAGATTTTTTAAAGTGGATTGAGAAATATAATTAGTTTTTAAAAAAATATGCGAAAGCTACCAAAACAAGTATAGCCACAAATTGCAGTAGAACTCTAAGCTGCATTAGTTTATTTGAATATTTTTTACTTGTTTCTCCACCTTTAAATAAAGTACCAATACCCAAAACCAAAACTATTCCAACAGCTATTAAAAGAGCTATAGATAAAATTTTAACTAATATTCCAGAAAACATATTATTATTGTAGTGTGTTTTTAAAAATAAAAAACATAATAAATCATCTATGACATTTTGCCTTAATTCAATCATCATCAAGCCAGAAGAAGGAACAGAAATTAAGAATGCGATAATTTTACTTCATGGGTATGGTGGAGATGGAAAAGACATAAGTATGTTAACTTTAAATTGGAAAAGACATCTGCCAAACACTATTTTTATTTGTCCTAATGGACATGAAAAGTGTGCAATTAATCCATCAGGATATCAATGGTTTGATTTAACCAAAGAAGATCAGTCTTATATTCTTGAAGAGTCAATTAAAGCTGAAAATGTTATTAAAAAATTTATTGAGGAAGTTAAAATTGAATACAACTTATCAAATCAACAAATTTGTTTATCAGGCTTTAGCCAGGGCTGCATGATGTCTTTGAATGTTGGTCTTACCTCAAATGAAAAATTTTTATGTGTCGTAGGATTTTCAGGGAAAATAATAGATCAAATTAATTTGAAAGATAGAATCAAAAATAGCACAGATACATTACTAATACATGGTGATGTCGACCAAATTGTTCCATCAACACATTTACTTGAAGCTAAAGATTTTTTAATTCGAAATAATATTCCTGTTGAAACTTTATTAATAAAAAATTGCGACCATCACATTCCTATCGAGGCATCAAGTACAGCATTAAATTATATTTTAAAAAAAATTTAACATCTGATCATATTGATTATGATGCTAAACTAAGTTAATGTTTTAATGTGAACAACTTTATTGAACAAGATGTATCATTAGAAAAATGTCCCGCATTAGTTCTTAATGCTGATTACAGACCCCTAAGCTATTACCCA
The DNA here is from genome assembly GCA_902546145.1 of uncultured Pelagibacteraceae bacterium. Lineage (GTDB taxonomy): Bacteria > Pseudomonadota > Alphaproteobacteria > Pelagibacterales > Pelagibacteraceae > Pelagibacter. Next base: position 2,649 of record CACCIT010000030.1, read on the forward strand.
CTATCATTATGGTCATGGCAAGACACTGTGAAATCAGTTTTTCTTGATAGAGTTATAATTGTAAGCCATTACGATAGAACTATCAGAAGCCCTTCATTTAATATGAAGCTACCAAGTGTTATAGCTTTAAAAGACTATATTGTTCCTCAAACGAAACCAAGTTTTACTAGATTTAACGTTTTTTTAAGAGATAAATTCTCTTGTCAATACTGTGGAAGTAATGAGGAACTTACTTTTGATCATTTGCTTCCAAGATCTAAAGGTGGAGAAACAAATTGGGACAATGTTGTTACAGCTTGTTCAGCTTGTAATGTAAAAAAAGGTGGAAAATTATTAAAACATTCAGGAATGAAATTAAATCAATATCCATTCAGACCTTCAACAGAAGATTTACATAAAAATGGCAAGAACTTTCCTCCTAACTTTTTACATAAAAGTTGGATGGATTATTTGTATTGGGATGTTGAATTAGAAACTTAAATTTTTTCAGAAATATTAATTGCAATTTTAGAACCAGTTTTAATTATTTTATCTAAAATACTATAAGGTCCTTTTTTAGTTGCACCTTTTTCATAAGCGATATCTTTATGATTAAGCTCATCTTCTCTAAATTTTGTAATTTTGTTTTTGAGAAATTTTTCATCTTCATCTAATTGATTAATTTGATTTAAGTAGTGTTCATCAATTACTTCCTCTACAGATGCTGTGCATAGCATGGCTGCCTTTTTCCCTAACAAAGTAGAACCAAATCCTAAACCAACACCTAGCAAATCCCACAGTGGCAAAAGTTTTGTAGGAGCAATGTTTCTTTTTTTAATTTCATTTTCAAAGAATTCACTATGTTCCTTTTCATGAATTTTCATATCTTCTATGATTTTTTTCAAATTTTCATCTTTGACAAATGTATTTAAAGCTAACAATTGACCCTCATATATTTTAACTGCTCCACGCTCACCAGCATGATCTACCCTTATAAATTCTTCAATTTTTTTTTTACTTACTTTTGGCATAGTTTAAATAAATTTTTAATGCATTGATTGTAATTAGTATAGAAATTACAATATTGTAAGTTGTAAGTGATAATCCAAAAATTTTAAATGTTACATCTTTGCAGCTCACTTTTTGTTCTTGCAATTGTTTTAAAATTTCTTCTTTGGATGTTACTTCAGAGCCATTTTTTAGGTCACAAACTAGAGATTCCTCGATAAACCCTTGTTCAATACCAAAATGATAAACTGATAAGATAGTAGCTGTTAAAAAAACAATTACCAATAAAACCAAAAATATTTTTTCAAACTGAGAAAATTTATAATTCAAGAGTATAATTACTATTGCAATTACATATGGAATTCTCTCTAAGATACAAAGATTGCATGGTTGATGACCCAAAATATATTCAATAAAGAACGCTGACAATAAAGCAACGAAACTGACAAATAAAATCAGGTTAAGAAACAATGATTTATTTTTAAGCATTAAATTTAAAAATTAAAAATATAATTCCTAATACTATAACTATTAAAATTCCAATTATAGTGAACCATTTTGAACCATGCTTCTCCATGAATTCAGTAAATAAGTCACCAAATTTATAAGATAAATAAGCAACAATAAAAAATCTAAGACTTCTCGAGATTAAACTTACAACAAT
>CACCIT010000031.1 GCA_902546145.1 uncultured Pelagibacteraceae bacterium
AAGAGCAAGATAAGAACCCGCGTATATATGATCTGAAATAAATCCTTTCGAAATGTTTGCAATATTTGGGCCAATAAACGCCGAACCTATTCCTGCTAATAAAATGATAGAAATTGCTTTTGGCGCATAATCCTTATCTACAACCTCGACTGCTGCAAAACGGTATTGATGACTGAAAGCTATTCCTCCGCCAATTAAAAAGCATCCTAAATTATACAGGACAAAGCTTTCTATTATTATTGAGTGCGCAGTTAAAAGAGATGCAAAACATGTGCCTATTGATGCATAAATAAATCCTAATTTTCGTCCAATCAAACTCATTAGCTTTGCAGCAAAAAAAGCAAATAACGCAATTCCAACAACCGACAAAGCCATTGGAAGAGTTGCTAAAGATTTTATTGGACTAAATTTCGAACCAATTATACCACTTAAAAAAACTGTGACTGGTGCAGCTGTAAAAGCAAAAATCTGACTTAAAATAAGTAACCAAAGATTTTTATTCATTAAAAGAATAAATACTTGTCAGCCATATACAGAGCCCAAGCAGCGGCAGCACCTAATATAATATATTTCATTTGGTTTATTTTATTTCTATTTTTTCTGGAAGTATACCTTTAGGTCGATACCTCATTATAAACAACAATCCTAATCCCATTAGCAAAAATCTGAAATAAGGAACACTTTCAATTAAATGAGCTTTAATTGCATTTGTTTCAGGAATACCTGCTGTAAAGAAATTAATTAAAAACATTGATATTGGTGCAGCTTCAATCCATAAAAACCACACAACAAAACCACCTAAAATTGCACCAAAGTTGTTTCCACTTCCTCCTACAATTACCATTACCCAAATTAAGAAAGTATATCTCATAGGTCTATAGCTTCCTGGAGTGAATAGGCCGTCTTGTGTAACAAGCATTGCGCCAGCAATTCCAACAATAGCTGAGCCTAAAATAAAAATTAACAGGTGTTGTTTCACAACATTTTTACCCATAGCATTTGCTGCTTCTTCATTATCTCTTATTGCTCTCATCATTCTTCCCCATGGAGAATAAAGAGCTTTCTGAGTAAGAATTAAAAGTATTATAACAACAACTAAGAACAAACCTGAGTAGCATAGTTTAACAAAAATTGAAGAACCTTCGATTACAAATTGATTTAACGCTGCTTGTCTTTCGGATAAATCAGTAATTAGATCTAACTTACTAGATTTAAACTTTTCCACTAAATTTATAAACCAATCAGTGGTCTGTAGATCGACTTCATATGGAGCAGGTCTCTTTAAGCCGATTACATTTTTAACACCTCTAGTTAACCAGTCTTCATGCTTAATTATTGCTATTACAATTTCTGAAATCAATAGTGTTGCAATTGCTAGATAATCAGCTCTTAAACCTAAAGCAACTTTTCCAACTATAAAAGCTAAACCTCCAGCAAATAATGCACCTACGATCCAGGAGAAAATGATAGGTAAACCAAACCCACCAAGAAAACCAGTTGTTGCAGGATTTACAGCTTCAATTTTCTCAATACCTGGTTCCGCTGTAACTCTGATAATTATGATAGCTGCAATAATTAGAGCTGCAATACTGTAAGTTCTTAGTTTTGATTTTTCAAAATTTTTCAAAATAAATCTGATAACTAAAACCATTACAATGATGAGCCATAAGCACATTAAAATATCAAATCCACCAGCTCTCCATGCTTCTTGGACGGGATCAACTGAAATTATTACTGCAGCAAGACCTCCTAAAGCTGTGTATCCCATTATTCCAAAATTTATTAAACCAGCATAACCCCATTGTATGTTTGCACCCATAGTCATAACTGCTGAAATTAAACAAAGATTAAATATAGATAATGCAATATTCCATGATTGAAAAATTCCAACTAATAGGATTAGAACCATCATGATACTATATGCTGCAATAACGTTTAAATTTTTTCTCACAATACTTTCCCTTTGAATATTCCTGATGGTCTATAAAGCAAAACAATAACCAAGATTGAAAATGAAACTGCAAATTTGTAATCGGTCGAAAGTAATTGAACTAAGCCTTCTGGCTCCATACTTTCAGGTAATATGTACATAAAAAATTTCTTATATGCATAAGTTAATAAAATTTCTGAAAAAGCAATTACATAGCCACCCAAAAATGCACCAAAAGGATTTCCAATTCCTCCAACAATTGCTGCAGCAAAAATAGGAAGCATATTATTAAAATAAGTGAAAGGTTTAAAACTTTTATCTAAACCATACAAAGCTCCTCCAATAGTGGCTAAAATTCCTGCAATTACCCAAGTAACCAATACTATTTTTTTAGGATCTATACCTGAAAGCAAAGCAAGATCTTCGTTATCAGAGTAAGCTTTCATGCTTTTTCCTGTTTTAGTTTTATTTAAAAACCAGAATAATAAAGAGACTAAGATTATCGTGACAAAAATCGTTAGGACCTGAGTAGATTTAAGTGCAAGTCCTTCGTTTAAACCTGTCATTTCTTTAAATTCTCTAGCCTTGATAATGAATTTTTCTCCATCAAAAAACCTTCTATCTCCTGGACCTATTATAATTCTAACAACTGCTTGGGTCACAAACATCACACCGATACTAACCATAGCAAACTGAACTGGAGGACTTTTTTGAGTTCTGTAATACTTAAAAACAAATTTATCGATTGTAAGCATGTATAAAATCATAAAAAAAATACCAAATGGAAGTGCAATTAAAGCTGTAGGCAGAACTCCAAGAGAAATACCTAAAGATTGAAAATACCAAGTGAATAAAATTGTCATCATGGTTCCAAATGACATCATGTCTCCAGTTGCAAAATTAGCAAATCTCAGAATTCCATAAATTAAAGTAACAAAAATTGCACCCAAAGCTAATTGAGAACCGTAAGTAAGTCCTGGAATAAAAATATAATTTAGTAAAAGAATTATTGCATTAATAAGATCCATATTATCCTCCTAAGAAAGAGCTTCTTACTCTTGGATCGTTCAATAATTCTTTGCCTGTTCCTGAATAACGATTTTCTCCAGTAACTAATACATAGCCTCTATCAGAAATATTTAATGCTTGTTTAGCATTTTGTTCTACCATTAAAATAGCAACATTAGTTCTTTTTACTTTAACGATATGATCAAACAATTCATCCATAACAATTGGTGATACCCCTGCAGTTGGTTCGTCTAACATTAGTACTGTCGGTTTAATCATTAACGCTCTTCCAAGTGCTACTTGTTGTCTTTGACCACCAGATAATTCACCTACCATTTGGTTTCTTTTTTCTCTAAGGATTGGAAATAGTTCATAAATTTCCTCAATAATATTTTTTATCTCAGAGTTTACTAAAAAGGCGCCCATTTCTAAATTTTCCTCAACTGTCATTCCCGCAAAAACATTTTTTGTTTGAGGAACAAATGAAATTCCTTGTTTAACTCGATCCTGTGGAGAAAGTTTTGAAATATCTTTACCATCAATTTTAACTGATCCAGATTTTAAATTTAATAAACCTAACATTGCTTTCATAGCTGTAGATTTTCCAGCACCATTAGGTCCTAGAATAGAAACAATTTCTCCTTTGTTTACTTCAACAGAACAAGAATTAATTATATCTGGTCCATTTCCATAACCACCAGTCATCTCTATTCCCTGAAAATATGCCATTAAACTTCATCCTTTAATTTTGATCCTCTGCCAAGATAACTTTCTATTACCTTTTCATCTTTTTTAGCTTCATCAACCGTACCCTCAAATAAAACCGAACCTTCAGCCATAACAATTACGGGATCACATAATCTTCCTATAAAATCCATATCATGCTCAATCATACAAAAAGTATAACCTTTTTCTTTATTTAGCTTTTCGATTGCAGTACCCAGATCTTTTAATAAAGTTCTATTTACTCCTGCCCCTACTTCATCCAATAATACTAATTTTGCATCAACCATCATAGTCCTTCCAAGTTCTAACAATTTTTTTTGACCTCCAGAAAGATTTCCTGCAAGCTCATTTGACAAATGCCCTAGATTTAAGAATTCAACTACTTCTTTTGCTTTTTCTTTAACTTCTGCCTCCTCTTTTGCAACTAACCCTGGCTTAAATAATGCTGTCATTAGCTTTTCACCTGATTGATTTCCTGGAACCATCATTAAGTTTTCTAGAACAGACAAATTTGAAAACTCATGAGCTATTTGAAAAGTTCTAAGTAATCCTTTTGAAAATAATTCATAAGATGGAACATCTGTGATATTTTCTTCATCAAATGTTACACTCCCACCTGA
>CACCIT010000032.1 GCA_902546145.1 uncultured Pelagibacteraceae bacterium
AATTTAATTGGAATGGGAATTTTACCACTGCAATTTAAAGATGGAGAAAACAGAAAAAGCTTAAATTTAGTTGGTTCAGAACTGATAAGTGTAGTTGATATTGAAAAAGGCATAAATCCTTCTGATGAAGTTACTATAGAAATCAAATATATCTCTGGAGAAATTAAAAAAGTGAAGACTTTATCTAGAATAGATACTAAAAATGAGTTGGAATATTATAAAAATGGAGGAATTCTCCAATATGTGCTAAGGAACATGATTTGATATGGATGAAGATTTATCAATAATAAATGCAAATACCAGAAACGAAAAAATTAAGAACTTTTTTGTTAATAACAAAAAACTTCTAATTTCCTCAGTTATTGTTTTAGTTTTAATAGTAATAGGTGTTTACAGTTATGATAAATACACGACTGATAAAAAAAGACAGATATCTGACAATTTTAATGCAATTACTATTGATCATTCTGAAAGTTCTAAAGACACAACTTTAAATAAATTATTGGATATAATTAATCAAAAAGATCCAACTTATTCTCCGCTCTCACTTTATTTTATAATTGATAACAATCTCCTTTCTGATCAAAGTGAGGTTAATAAATTATTTGATGTCATAATCGATGAAACATCACTAGATAAAGAAATTAAAAATTTAGTTATTTATAAGAAGGCATTATTCAATGCAGATCAGGCAAATGAAGCTGATTTACTAAATATGCTAAATCCATTAATTAATTCAGAAAGTGTGTGGAAATCACACGCATTATACTTAATGGCTGAATATTTTTATGCACAAGATCAAAAACAAAAAGCAAAAGAATTTTTTCAACAAATAACGACTTTAGAAAATCCAAATCCAGATATAAGAATAGAATCAGAGAAAAGATTAAACAGAGATTTGAGTGATTAGACTAATAGCATTATTTATTACATTTTTTCTTCTAAATAATTGTTCTTTCAATGAAAATTCAAGAATTTGGAAAGATAAGGAAAAAGATTTATCAGAAAAAGAAAATGTAAAAAAAATATTTGCAGAGGAAGAAGTAAAAGCATCTGAATTTAATCAAGAAGTTAAACTTGATTTATCTGGATTAAGAACAACCAACAAAATAATAGATAATACCAATAACTACGGAGCTCAAAGCTATGAAGGCCAATTAGAAAAAATAGGTAATTTTAAATTTTCAAAGTTAGATGAATTAAATAATCTTAATTACAAACCAATTTTTTTGTTAGATGGATTAATTTTCTTTGATAAAAAGGGTACAATTATTAGATACGATAATAATAAAAAAGTGTTATGGAAAAAGAATCATTACACCAAGTCAGAAAAAAAATTAAGACCAAAGTTAAATTTTGCGATAAAAGAAAATAATATATTCATTACAGACAGTATTGCTAAATATTATTCGATTAATCTTGAAACTGGTGAATTGTATTGGTCAAAAAATAATACCTATCCATTTAATTCAGATATCAAAAGTTATAAAAACAAAATTTTTGTTGTTGATTATAAAAATACTTTGAGATGTTATAAAATTGAAGATGGATCTGAATGCTGGAATTTACAAACGGAAGATTCTTTTACAATATCAAATGCAAAATATTCATTAATTTTAATTGATGAAATGGTGGTATTTAGTAACTCAATTGGAGATATCACAGCTGTTGATGTTGAGACTGGATTAATCACTTGGCAATTACCAACTCAAAGCAGTAGCATCATCAATGAAACTTATAACTTTAAAATATCAAAATTAGTATCAGATGGAAAATCCATCTTTTTTTCAAATAATAAAAATGAATTTTATTCGGTGGATGTAAAAACAGGAGTAGTTAATTGGATAAATGATTTAAATTCTAACATTACTCCTATAATTACTGGTAATTTGATTTTTACAGTTTCGAATGATGGTTACTTGTATGTAGTTGAAAAAAACAAAGGCAACATACTTAGAATTACAGATCTTTTTAAAAATTATAAAATTAAAAAAAGAAAAGAAATTGAACCAGTTGGTTTTGTTATAGGTAATACTAATCTATACTTAACAAATTCTGATGGAAAAATAATAATTGCTGATTTAAGTGAAGGAAAAGTTTTAAACGTAGAAAAAGTTTCTGGAGACATTGTTTCAGAACCATTTATTTTTAATAATAATTTGTATGTAGTTAGAAACGGTTCTATCGCACAATACAATTAAATATGATCTTGAAATTTTTAGAAAAGATCGGAAGAAAAAAAGTAGTTCTAGATAGAGGACCATCACACCCCAAATTTGATCAAGCAAAACCGTGGATGAATAGATATTATGTGATATTCAGAAATAGACCAAAATGGTTTCCATTTAATATATTAATTCATGAAATGTTAGATGATGATCATGGTGATGGTGTTCATAACCATTTATGCCCATATATTACAATAATTTTAAGAGGAGGGTACTGGGAAACAACAAAAAATGGAAGATTTTGGAGAAAGCCAGGATACATTGGTTTTAGATCAGCAAATGCTTTTCATAGAGTTGATTTAGAACCAGGTACAAAACCAATGACAATATTTATTCCAGGACCATTTGGTTTACGAAAAGGACCACGATCAGAATATGGTATTGATTTTAAAACTAAAAGAAGTTGATGGCCTTACCTTTTGAAAAAGATTTTATATCTCACTGTAAAAAACAAAATTTAGAAATTAATCCTAGTCAGATAGATTTAGTAAAAAAATTACAACAATACTACGAGGGTAATTTCCAATCCTTAATATCAAAAATTTTTCAAAGTCAATCTTTTAAAAAGGTGTTTTATTTATACGGAGATGTTGGTGTAGGCAAAACAATGATTTTAGATTTATTTTTTGATCAATTAGATCATAAGAAATTAAGATTACATTTTAATGAGTTTATGTTGAGTTTCCATGATTTTGTTCATGAAAGAAAAGGTAGTAATCAAGAAAATATTATTAATGAATTTGTTAAAGATTTAAAATCAAAAGCATTATTAATTTATTTTGATGAATTTCAGGTAACCAACATAGTTGATGCTATGATTTTAGGAAAATTATTTGATCAAATCTTCAAAGAAGATATAAAAATAATTGTAACTTCCAATACTAAAATCTCTGAGCTTTACAAAGATGGTCTTCAAAGAGATCAGTTCAAACCATTTATAAAAATAATGGAGGATCAATCTTTTCAATACAAACTTGTGATTGAAGATGACTATAGAAAATCTAATAATTCTCAAGATAGATACTTTTTTCCACTTGATGAAGAAACTAATTTTAAAATAAATAAATTTTTTAGAACTATTACTAAAGATAAGGTTAAAACTGATAAAATAATCAATGTAAAAGGAAGAAATTTTAAAATAGAAAATTTTTATGAAGGAGTGGCTAGATTTGATTTTAAAACATTATGCGATCAAAATTTAGGTGCAGAAGATTATTTAGAAATAATTAAAAATTGTGTTTTTATAGTAATCGATCAAATACCACAGTTCGATAATTTTAATTCTAACCAACAGCAAAGATTTATAACTTTATTAGATATAATTTATGATAATAGTGTTCCAATTGCAGTAACAGCTAATCAAAGTTTGGATAAATTTACATCATCAAAACTATTAGAAAAACCATTTGAAAGAACAATCAGTAGATTATACGAATTAACATCTAAAGTGATGAATTCATGAAACAAGAATTTTTTAATCTTCAAATAAACACAAATGGTCAAAAGTTATATGAATTTACAGATCAAACTCTTAATTGGATAAATGAAAATAATTTTAAGAATGGAATTTTAAATTTAAGTATTCAGCATACAAGTGCGTCTTTAATTGTACAAGAGAATGCCGATCCAGATGTACAAACTGATTTGATTAAATATTTTGATAAGTTAGCACCAATGGATAATTCGCTTTATGTTCATACAACTGAAGGTAAAGATGATATGCCAGCTCATATAAAATCTGCATTAACTAATAATCAAATTTCCCTTAGTATTAAAAATAAAGAATTATTACTGGGAACTTGGCAAGGTCTCTATCTGTTTGAACATAGATTAGAGTCTCAAAAAAGATCTATAATTC
>CACCIT010000033.1 GCA_902546145.1 uncultured Pelagibacteraceae bacterium
AGAATTAAAAAAAGCTCAAAACTTGCATCTAAGTTAGACATAGAAGTACATGCAGGTCATGGTTTAGATTATAAAACGACTAAAATTTTAACAAAAATTAAAGAAATCGAGGAATTCAACATAGGACATTTTATTATTGGAGAGTCGATATTTTATGGTCTACCCCAAGTAATTAAAGATTTTAAAAAAATTATTAAAAATTAATGAAAATTTTAGGTATTGGAGTTGATATAATTGAAAATAAAAGAATTAAAGAAGCTATAAAAAATAAATCTTTTATTAATCGAGTTTATAGTGTGAGAGAACAAAGACAATCAAACTTAATAAAGAATAAAGTGGCCTTTTTTTCAAAAAGATTTGCAGCAAAAGAAGCATTTGCAAAAGCTTTGGGTACCGGATTTAGAGTGAAATTAAACTTTAAGGATATAGAAGTAGTTAACGATAAAATGGGTAAACCAAATTATGTTACAAACAAAAAAATCACCAAAATTATCCAAAATAAATTTAAAATTAAAAAATATAATTGTTTTCTATCCATTTCTGATGAAAAAAAATATTCAACAGCATTTACTATTATTCAATCATAATGAAACTAGATAAAAACTTCTTTTCCGAAAATATAAAAACTCTATTTTACGCTTTGATAATTGCAGTAATCATTAGATCACTTTTAGTGCAACCTTTTTATATACCTTCTTCTTCGATGGAACCCACATTACTTGTAGGTGACAGATTATTTGTTACGAAATATTCATATGGATATAGTAAACATTCTTTCCCTTTTAGTCCGCCAATACTTAGTAAAAGAATAATGTTTAAAAGTCCTGAAAGAGGGGATGTAATTGTATTTAAAACACCAGCTGACAATAGAACAGATTATATAAAACGTTTAATTGGGCTGCCAGGAGATAAAATCCAGTTTATTGATGCCAATCTATATTTAAATAGTAGTGAAATACTTAAATCTAAAATCCCACTTAAAACAAAAATTTATTGTGGTGACACAACAATTGATGTCTTAAAGTTTGAGGAAAAATTACCTAATGGTAAAAAATTTCATACAGTTTATTTAAAAAATTATACTTATCAAAATTCCGATGTTTTTACAGTTCCAGATGATCATTATTTCTTTTTAGGTGATAATAGGGATTGCTCTAAAGATAGCAGATTTCTTTCAAGTGTTGGTTATGTTCATAAAGATAACTTAGTTGGTAAGGCTCAATTTATTTTTTTTTCATCTGATAAAAAAATAGGAAGTTTTATTGAATTTTGGAAATGGCATAAATCTATAAGATTTAAAAGAACCTTTAATGTTATTAATTAATGAAAATAAAGTATCAAGAACTTGAAAAAAAAATAAATATAGTTTTTAAAAATAAAAATTTATTAGACCAATCTCTTACTCATAAAAGTTATAATTCCTTTAAAAATAATGAGAAAATTGAATTTTTAGGTGATCGTGTACTAGGACTGGTCATGGCTAAAAAATTATTAGAAATTTATCCGAACGAAAAAGAGGGAATACTTGATAAGAAATTTGCTTCACTTGTTAATAAAAAATCTTGTCTTGAAATTGCAAAATCTATTAATTTAGAAAAATATATAAAAACTTTTAATCCAAGAAATAAAAAAATAAAAATTGAAGATAAAATTATTGCAGATAGTTGTGAAGCTTTAATAGGAGCAATTTATCTCGATAAAGGTTTTAATATTGTTGAAAAATTTATTTTAATGCAGTGGGAAGCAAAAATTAGCGATAGCATTGTTACCGAAATTGATGCTAAAACCAAGTTACAAGAACAAACACTAAAAAAATTTAAAAGTCTTCCTAAATATAAATTAATCTCAAACACTGGACCAAGACACAAACCTGTATTTAAAGTAGGAGTAAAATTACCTAATACAAAATACTTTATTGGCATTGGTAATTCCAAAAAAAATGCTGAGCAAAGTGCTGCCACAGAGTGTTTAAATAGTTTCAATAAATAATATGAATTGGTCTGATGAAGGTTATTTGTTAAGTAAAAATAGATATAATGAAAACTCCTTGATTGTAGAAATTTTTACCAAAGAAAAAGGGAAAGTATCAGGGATTATATTTGGCGGAACATCAAAAAAAATTAAAAATTATCTTCAAATAGGAAATAAATTGCATGTTAATTATAATTCAAAAAATGAAAATAGGATTGGCTATTTTAAAGTTGAAATTTTAAATGCTTACAGCCCTTTGTATTTTGATCATAGGCAAAAATTATCATGCTTAACTTCAGCAATGAATTTGATTAAAATCTTAACAGCAGACGCACAATCCAATGAAAAAGTTTTTTTCATAATTCAAAATTTCTTTTTAATTTTACAAGATAAAAATTGGTTAAAAAAATATATTTTCTGGGAATTAGAATTACTCAAAATATTAGGTTATGATTTAGAATTAGAAAATTTAGTAGAGAAAGATACTGAAAATAACGAAACTGTTTACTATGTTTCATCATCAAATGAAAAAAAATATGTTCCAAACTTTCTTATTGAAAAAGATAAAGAGGTTGAAGATATTAAAATTTTATTAAAAGGTTTGAAGTTAGTTAATGATTATTTAGATAAATCAATTTTAAAACCAAACAATATTAATTTTCCCAATAATAGATTGTTATTTCTAAATACTTTAAGGTGATTACTTTATTATTTTATCAATTCGATCAGCATAATAACTCACAATCGCATTTGCACCAGCTCTTTTGAAAGCCACTAAACTTTCATACACTGCATCTTTATTTACAAGTTTTTTATTAATAGCATTTTCTATCAGACTGTACTCACCAGATACTTGATACGCAAAAACTGGGATTTTGAATTTTTCTTTAATTGATTTAATTATATCTAAATATGGCATTCCTGGTTTAACCATAACCATATCAGCTCCTTCTTTTATATCTAAAGCAACTTCTCTTAATGCTTCATCAGAATTTCTAAAATCCATTTGATATGTTTTTTTATCTCCTTTTAATGAACTTTTTGATCCCACGGCATCTCTAAAGGGACCATAAAAGCTGGATGCATATTTTGCTGCATAAGATAAAATCTGAACGTCTTGGAAATTGTTTTGATCGATTGCTTTTCTAATTTTACCAATCCTTCCATCCATCATATCTGATGGAGCCAAAACATCACAACCCATTTCAGCTTGAAGTAAAGATTGGTTTATTAAAACTTGGATTGTTTCATCATTTAAAATTTTATTAGATTTGATTAATCCGTCATGTCCATGAGAGGTATAAGGATCCAATGCAACATCACACATAATTCCAATTTGATTTTTGTATTTTTTTTTAATCATTCGAGATGCTCTACAAACAAGATTATTTTCATTGAGTGCTTCTGATCCAAGTTCATTTTTCAATGATTTTTTTGTATTTGGGAAAAGAGCAACCATTGGAATTCCTTTGCTTATCGCTTTGTCAATAATTTGACTGATTCTATCTACTGAATACCTGTAGACGCCAGGCATCGATTTTATATGTTGTTTTTTATTTACTCCATCAATAAGAAAAATTGGAAGAATAAAATCATTAGGA
>CACCIT010000034.1 GCA_902546145.1 uncultured Pelagibacteraceae bacterium
TAATAAAATTAATGAAATTGAAAAACTGGTTAAAGAAAAAAATATTGGAGTAATTAAAATGGAAGTGTTTCGTAACATTGAACCAGAAAAGAATTTTTTACAAAAAATTAGAAAACTTGCATCAGATAATGGAATTGTATTAGTTTTTGATGAATGCACTTCTGGATTTAGAGAAACTTTCGGAGGACTTCATAAAAAATTTAATGTCGAGCCAGACATTGCAATGTTTGGTAAAGCTTTAGGTAATGGATATGCTATTACTGCAATTTTAGGACGTAAAGAAGTGATGGAATGTGCACAAACAAGTTTTATTAGTAGTACATTTTGGACAGAGCGTATAGGTCCGAGTGCTGCCTTAAAAACTTTAGAAGTTATGGAGAGAGAAAAGTCTTGGGAAAAAATTACAACGACTGGCCATAAAATAAGAAATAGATTAAAACAACTTTCTGATAAACACCAACTAGAAATATCCATAGTTGGACTACCTGCATTAAGCAGTATACTTTTTAAAAGTAAAAATGCTCTTGCATACAAAACTCTAATTTCTCAAGAAATGTTAAAAAAAGGATATTTAGCTGGAAATAGCATTTATGTATGTCTTGATCATTCAGATCATATAATCGATGGATATTTTGAAGCTCTCGATCCTGTTTTTTCATTAATTAAAGAATGTGAAGAAGGAAGAGATGTCAAAGAATTGTTAGATGGGCCAGTTTGTCATGATGGTTTTAATCGTTTAAACTGATGAGAAAGATTTTAATTTTAGGAAGCTCTGGATTATTAGGAAGTAAATTAACATCGGGTCAATATTTAAAAAAATATAAAATCATATCTCAAAGCTTAAAGTCTAAGACTCACATAAATGTAGACTTAGAGAAATTTAATGAAGTTAAAAAAATGATAAATCTAACAAATCCGAAAATTATTATTAATTTAGTAGCACTTACAAATGTTGATCATTGTGAAAAATTTCCAGTTGAAGCCTATAATATTAATGTCAATACCATCAAGAACTTGGTTAAAGCAATTGAAACATCTTCTTGCAAACCTTATTTGATACATGTTTCTACAGATCAAGTTTATGATGGAACAGGTAATTGTAAAGAAAAGGATATAAGTCTTTCTAATTATTATTCTTTTTCAAAATATGTTGGTGAATTATTTGCTTGCCAGTTAAAGAGTATTATTTTGAGAACTAATTTTTTTGGTAAAAGTAAAAGTGTAACAAGAGGTAGTTTAACAGATTGGCTTTATAGTGAGCTTACAAAAGGAAACACTATAAATGTATTTGAAGACATTTGGTTTAATCCAATATCGATGCATAATTTTTGTAAAATCATAGAAATAGTTATTGAGAAACAATTTGAAGGCATTTTTAATTTAGGTTCTCATTATGGAATGACAAAAGCAAGTTTTGCCTTTCATTTTGCTAAAGCGTTAAACTTATCAAATTTAAATTTAAAGCCAATCAAAGTATCAAATGTGAGTCATTTAAATGCTTATAGACCAAAAAATATGATGATGAATTTGACTAAATTTGAAAATAAATTTAAGGTGAATTTACCTGATTTAATTGATGAAATTAATTTAGTTGCCCAAGAGTATAGAGATGACCAAAAAAAGTTTTAGAATTGATAATAAACAAATTGGAGAAGACAATCCTGTTTATTTTATAGCTGATATAGCAGCAAATCATGATGGAGATTTAAATCGTGCTAAAGATTTAATTTATCTTGCAGCTGAAGCCGGAGCAGATGCTGCAAAATTTCAACATTTTAAAGCTGATACAATTGTTAGTGATCATGGTTTTAAGTCATTAGGTAGTCAACAATCTCATCAAGCAGAATGGAAAAAGTCAGTTTTTGAAGTTTACAAAGAAGCAAGTGTAAGTCTAGATTGGACAGAAGAAATAGTAGAAACATGCAATAAAGCAGGAATCACATTTTTTACTAGTCCATATAGTTTAGACTTAGTTGATGCAATTGATCCATATGTTCCTGCATATAAAATTGGTTCTGGAGATATTACCTGGATAGATATAGTTAAACATATTGCATCTAAAGGAAAGCCCTACATAATTGCAAGTGGCGCCTCTACTTTAAAAGATGTTAAACGAGCTGTTGAGGCTGGCTTAGTTTTAAATCCAAATCTTTGCCTGATGCAGTGTAATACAAATTATACTGCTAGTTTAGATAATTTTAAATTTATTCAACTCAATGTGATAAAAACTTATCGTGAAATGTATCCAGATATCATACTAGGTCTTAGTGATCATACCCCTGGGCATTCAACGGTTCTCGGTGCTGTCACTCTCGGTGCCAAAGTTATTGAGAAGCACTTTACTGACGATATTAACAGAGAAGGTCCCGACCATAAATTTTCAATGAACTTAAATACCTGGCGTGAAATGGTTGATAGAACTAGAGAACTAGAAAATTCAATTGGATATGGAATCAAACAAATTGAAAAAAATGAGAAAGAAACTGTGATATTGCAACGTCGATGTATTCGATTAGCTTTAGATTTGCCTTCTGGTACACAAATTGAAGCCAAACATCTTGATTATTTAAGACCCTGTCCACCTGATGCTATTCCACCTTATGAAAATAAAAATTTAATTGGAAAAAAACTTCTATTTAAAAAAAATCGTGGTGAACATCTTAGATGGATAGATCTAGAATAGCGGTAATTATCCCTGCATTTAATGAGGAAAAAACTATATTTAATGTAGTTAAAACAGTTAATAAATTTGGAAAATCTATAGTTATTGACGACGGTTCAATAGATAAGACTTCATCTGAGGCTCAAAAGTCTAGAGCTATTTTAGTAGTACACAAAAAAAATTTAGGTTACGATGCTGCATTGAACTCAGGTTTTAAACAAGCTTTAAAACTTAAATTTAATTATATAATTACCATAGACGCAGATGGACAACATAATCCTAAATTATTAAAAAAATTTATTAATTTGTTAGACGAGGGAAATCTTGTTGTTTTGGGAGTAAGAAGCAAAAAAGCAAGATTGGCAGAACATATTTTTGGTTTGTATACCAAATACAGGTATAATATTGAGGATCCTCTGTGTGGATTAAAGGCGTATAATTTTCAAAACAATAAATTATTTAAACTTTCTTATACCTATGAGTCTATAGGGACGGAGTTGATGTTAAATTCTATTTCCTCAGGCATTAAACATAAGCAAGTATACTTTAAAGTAAAAGAAAGAATTGACAAACCAAGACTTGGAGGTTCAATTTTAGTAAATTTTAAAATTTTATTATCATTATTTTATTGGTTAGTGAGAAAATAATTAAAAACTAATCTGTTAAAAGTTTATTATAAACCTCATTAATTTTAGCCAAATGATTTTTTAAAGAAAATCT
>CACCIT010000035.1 GCA_902546145.1 uncultured Pelagibacteraceae bacterium
TAAAAATTTATCTACAGGTGTGTTCATGTCCTATTTGGATGACAATGCAACGAATAGCGCAATTAAATGGTCTGATAGAAATAAATTCTCTAAGATATTTGTAGATCATGGTGTAAATCCCTTTTTATTAAATAAAACAACAAATAAAAAAAATAGAATTTTATCATTTGATGCTTTTATAATTAACAATAAGGTGAGTGAAAAAAAAATTGGTAATTTTCAAAAGAATGGAATTAAGAAAATATATGCATGTCCACGTTTTAGTCTAGAATGGTCGGAAAAACTAAATAAAATTTATTCAAAAAATTCTAAAAAAATTAAAAATAAAAGATTTAAAATTACTTTTATGCTCTCAAAATATGCTGATAAGGACAGTAAAAAAGATGTTATTAATGCTATTGAGGCAGCTTCAAAGTTACAAAATGTAAAAGTTCAAGTTAAACCCCATACAAGAGGGATGTTAATTAAAAATTCCTTACCATACAATGTATCTATTTTAGGAACAATTCACTCAAGAAAAATAATTCAAGATTCTGATTTAATAATATTTACCCATTCTAGTATATTTCTTGATGCTATACTTTTAAATAAACCTGTAATTCATTTAACATATGCAACAAACGTGAAATTATCATCAAATAGTTTGGATAATTGCAAAGTATATAATCAATATGACTTTTTAAATAAAGTTACTATTGTTCAACAGAAAGGTCGATTGTACTCAAAATCGGATAGAAAAAAATGTCTAGATTTTTTCGCTGGCAAAGATAATGGATTGATGCTTGACAATATAATGGAGAAAATTAACTCAAAAATAAAAAAACGATAAAAAACTTTTAATTGTAAATCAAATTAATTTTTTTTATAAGGAATTTGTAATTTACATATCCAATTAAATACAAAAAATTAATGAAAAAAAAAATATATTTTTATTTAGCTCCAGTTTTTGTTGAACTACCAAATAAAATTGTACATAATTTATCGAAGGATGGTTACACCATAACTACTAACGGACTAGTTGCTGGCAGCAAGAAAGATTATCTTAAATCAAAAAAACTATTTAATAATGTTAAATATCTAGACGATTTAGAAAAAAAATTTATCACATCAAAATACAATCTTTCAAAAGTAAAATATTTTCGAAAAATATTTGGTGATGAAGCATTATACAGAATTATTATTGCAGACAGACATATAGGCAAAGGGTATGTTACTGGATGTGAACAATTTCCATCTAACTTAAGAAAAATTGTAAAAAAAAATAATTTACTACCCGTAATATATGTGGTTGAATTACTAGAATTTTTACTAAAAGAGTTTAAGAACATAAAACCAGATTTAGTATTTTGTTATACTATAGCTGCAGCACCAAGTTTAGCTATGGCTCTGGTTGCAAAACATTTAAAAATAAAATTTGCTACATTTGGACCTACTAGAGTATATGACAGAACTAGCGTTGATAGTTCAGATAATTTTTCACTAGATATAATTTCTCAAAAATTCAAAGAAATTAAAAATAAAAAAATTAAAATAGATAATCAGGCAAGAAAATACTTGATGGACTTCAGAAAAAAAACCAATGAAATACGGTTCTGAATATGAAAACGAAAAAAAACTTTATAATTCTACTAAATTAATAAATTTTTTTAAGAATATATTAAGATTTATATATCATATGTGTAAATCATTTTTTGTAGAAGAGAGTCTAAGACAATCTTATAGGAATATATTTAATAGATTTAGAGTTGCCTTAAAAATAAAATACAGTAATGGAATATTTGATAAAATAAATTTAAAAAGTAAATTTGTATATTATCCACTCCATGTAGATCCAGAGGCCTCTACTATGATCATGTCTCCAATGCATACAGATCAATTATCAATTATTGAAGCTATCTCTAAGAGTATTCCTTTTGACTCTTATTTGTATGTTAAAGAACATGTACAGATGTGGGGGAATAGAAGTTCAGATTTTTATAATAAAATAAAAAGACTTCCTAAAGTAAAATTAGTTCATCCAAAAGAGGATAATTTTACTTTGATGAAATCATCTTTTGCGATTATAACAATAACAGGCACATCTGGATGGGAGGGAATGCTTTTAAAAAAACCTGTTGTATTTTTGAGTAATACACCATTCTTAGTTATAAAAGACGGTTATATGCTCTGTAATGATTTATCAAAATTACCTAAGGTTTTTAAAAAAATTGATAAATTTTAACTTTGCAATTATCTTTATAGCTATGTCAACTCTTTTTCTTTTTTGTAGATTTGCTATTAAGATTATATTTAAAATGTTTAATTTTCTCTTATATTTTATTTTTTTTTCTTCTAAAAATGGATTGTATATTAACTTCGATTTATTTATTAAACTTTTAGGTAGATTTTGTTTAATAAAATTACTAACACAAATAAAATAGGAAGAAAGATGAGCCAAAAGTATTATATTTTTACCTGTTTTTGTTCTTTGATGCCAAATGTGATGAATTCGAGATATTTTACAGGCAAATAGCCATGTTAAATGCATGGCTGTATCTTGTGTATGTACAATATCTATTTTTAAATTTTTCAGAATGCATTTGTATTTGAACATTAAGAAAAATACTTTTATTAAATTTCCATCGTAATATTTATCTAAATTTTTTTGTGTAAAAAATTTAATTTTATTTTTTTTTAAGTAATTAGTAAGAGCGCCCTTTTCATGAACTAAAACTAAAGTTTCATATTTTTTTTTAGAAAGATTTTTTATTAACATTAATGATGATATATGGCTTCCACCAAGAGTTTTTCCTACAAAAGGAAAAAGAATTTTAATTTTTTTCATACTTTAATGATAAATTTTCAA
>CACCIT010000036.1 GCA_902546145.1 uncultured Pelagibacteraceae bacterium
AAATTTTTATAAGATTTAAAGTCTGAAAATAGTTTTTTCTTTTCTTCAAATTCTTGATCTATAAATGTCGAATTAGATGAAATGAAATGATGAAATTTAAAATTTAGTTTTTTTTTATCAAAGATGGATAAGACAGATTTTAATGGCCTACCCCATAATAGTTCATAATTTGACCATTTCATTGACTTTTTCCATTGAATTTTATTCAGTATTTGAGGTATGGCTCCTTCTAATAATGTATGAGTATCTAATTTTTTTGATCTAGTTTTATAAAAATAGAACTCACCTTTATCTGTTTTTTTTATAAACAATTCTTTTTTTGAAACACCATTTGATTTCGCAAATCCCTCCAACGCAGCATCTGGAGACTTTGTACTCGGACCTTTTATTTCCTCAGATTTTAAAACTATCTTCTTTTCAACTCCCTCAAACAAAATTAATAACCTATTGGGTGTTGAGTAAGACGAACTTTTTTTAAATTTAATTGATTTTTCTAAAAAAAATTCATTAAAACTTTTTAGTAAATTTTCTCTTAAGTTCTTTTGTAAATTTGAAGGTATTTCCTCACTAAACAATTCTAAGAAAAATTCAGACATTATTTTTGACTATCTAACCAAATACTAGCAGCTGATTTTGTAATATCTCTTATTCTTGCAATATATCCTGCTCTTTGAGCAACGCTAATTGCTCCACGTGCATCTAATATATTAAATACATGACTTGCTTTTAAACATTGATCATAAGCTGGTAGTGAAATTTTTTTTTCAACTAATGACTTTGCTTCCAACTCGTGCATATCAAACATTTTAAAAAGTGACTCTACATTTGCATGTTCAAAATTATATGCGGAAAATTCTCTCTCAGCTTGATGAAATACTTCTTTATATTTTACACCATCATCATTCCATAACAGATCGTAGACATTTTTTTGCTGCTGAATAAACATGCATATTCTTTCTAATCCATATGTAATTTCTACAGAAACAGGTTTGCACTCAAATCCTGCCATCTGTTGAAAATAAGTAAATTGAGTAATTTCCATGCCATCACACCATACTTCCCAACCAAGACCAGCAGCACCCAATGTTGGACTTTCCCAGTCGTCTTCTACAAATCTAATGTCATGATCCGAATGATCAATTCCTATAGATGATAAACTATTGAGGTAAAGTTTTTTAATATTTTCAGGCGAAGGTTTTATAAGAACTTGAAATTGATAATAATGCTGAAGTCTATTTGGATTATCTCCATACCTTCCGTCTGTGGGTCTTCTTGATGGCTGCACATATGCTGTCTTCCAAGGTTTAGCCCCTAATGACCTCAATGTCGTTGCTGGATGAAATGTGCCTGCTCCTACTTCCATGTCATAAGGTTGGAGAACTACACATCCTTTTTTACTCCAAAACTTTTGAAGATTTAAAATTGTATCTTGAAATGTAAGAATTTTCTCTTTTGATTTAGAAACCATATCTTTGCCAGATTGATCTTTCATCTAAAATATTTGCAAATTGGTCAATATGATTTGAAGATGAAAGTTTTTGACTTAACCACCCTTTTGTTTTTTCAAATTTTTTAATTACAACATCTTCACCATACTTTTCTTTTAAGATTTCATGTGCATCTCCTATGCCGTCTATTAATCCTAATTTCTTAGCTCTTGAACCTGACCAAAATTCACCAGAAAATAATTCTACTTCTGTTTTATTTAATTTTGCTCCACGACTTTTTTCAACAACATTTATGAAATCTTGGTGTAAATCTAATTGAATATTTTTAAGTCTTTGAATATCTTCTTCCTTTTCTTCCATAAAAGGATCTAGTGTGCTCTTGTTCTTTCCGGCTGTATGAACCCTTCTCTCAACACCTATTTTCTTAATTAGTTCAGTAAAACCAAATGATGAATATATAACCCCTATAGACCCAATAATTGAACTTGAATTTGCATAAATTTCATCTCCAGCACATGAGATAAGATATCCTCCAGATGCAGCAACATCTTCCGCAAAAAAAATAACTTTCTTATTACTTTTTTTAGCTTGCTGACGAATAAAACTATAAATTAAATGTGACTGCACAGGTGAACCTCCTGGAGAATTGATTGATATTGCTACTGCAGTAGCTTTTTTTAGTGAAAAAGCTTTTTTAATAATTTCTTCCTGTCCTGCAAAATCAATACCTTGCTTAAATTTACCAGCATTACCAATGACGCCATTTAATTTAATATGTGAAACAATTTTTTTCTTTTTTAAAAAGGAGAACATATTTATTTCTTACAGAATATTTAGTTGATTATAAAGACTACTTATAATTGAAGAAATAGGTGCGTCAAATGATAAGTAATAAATATAGCTTATTTATATTAATTTAAAATTTATATGGGAACTGTAGTACAGCTTAAAAACCAGATAAATAATTCATATTTCCAATTGAAGGATTCTGTTGAAGAAAAACTAGCTTTGACTGAAGAAAGAATAAAATCCAAATTAACTAGTGATGTTCAATTAGTTCAAAAAATGACTAATTATCATATAGAGACTGGTGGCAAAAGACTAAGGGCTTTATTAACATTAGGAAGTGCTAAGTTATGTGGTTACTCAAAAGGTTCAAGAGACGTAAATTTAGCAGCTTGTGTAGAACTTATTCACAGTGCAACTTTGATGCATGATGATGTTATCGATGAAGGTGAGATTAGAAGAGGTAAAGAAACTTTAAA
>CACCIT010000037.1 GCA_902546145.1 uncultured Pelagibacteraceae bacterium
GTGGATTTAAATTCCACCCAGACCAGTGTTTTGGTCTAGGAACTTTTGTTTCATCAGAATATTTATTTATATATACCTTAATTGAATTTATTAATTCGTTTCTATTTTTTAATTCTTGGCTCTGATTTGATGCCCATGCACCAATTCTACTTTCATATGCTCTGGAAGAATAATATTCATCTGCAACATCATCAGAAACTAATGATACAGTCCCAGTAATTCTGACTTGTCTTAAAAGACTTTTCCAGTGAAAACACATTGAAGCGTTAGGATTTTCCTTTAGTTCATTACCTTTTCGACTATTTAAATTAGTGTAGAAAACAAATCCATCTTTATTAAAATCCTTAAGGAGCACCATTCTGACTGATGGAACATTATTTTTACTTGAAGTTGCTAGCGCAACTGCATTTGGATCATTTGGTTCAGTCTGTTTGGCTTTTTCCATCCATATTTCAAATAACTTAATTGGGTCATCTAAATTTAAAAAGCAGCTGTTAATACCAAGTTGGTTTTTTTCATTCATAATTTAAACAAAATAATCTATATAATATAAATAATGTCATTTAACACTTTTGGAAAGCTATTTCGTTTCACAACTTGGGGTGAATCTCACGGCCCTGCTATTGGCTGCATAGTTGACGGTTGTCCTCCAAACATAAATCTAGATGAAAAAGATATTCAATTAGAATTAGATAAAAGAAAACCTGGACAATCAAAATTTACCACACAAAGAAAAGAGGACGATAAAGTCCAAATACTTTCAGGTGTATTTGAAGGAAAAACTACTGGCACACCAATTTCTTTAATTATTTATAATAAAGACATGAGATCTAAAGATTATGGAAATATAAAAGATAAATTCAGACCAGGGCATGCGGACCTTACCTATTTCAAAAAATACGGAATTAGAGATTACAGAGGTGGAGGAAGATCTTCAGCTAGAGAGACAGCTTCAAGAGTTGCGGCTGGTGCTATAGCTAAACTAGTACTTCAAAAAAAATTAGGAAAAAAATTTAAAGTTATAGGTGCTGTAACTCAATTAGGAATCTTAGGATGTGATACGTCACAGTGGAATGATAAAATTATTTCAAAAAATCCATTCTTTTGTCCAGATAAGTCTATGATTAAGTTATGGGAAAAATATTTACTTGGTGTAAGAAAATCAGGGTCATCATGTGGTGCTGTAATAGAGGTTAGAGCAAGAGGTATTCCTGCAGGTCTTGGTGCGCCTATTTATTCAAAATTAGATTCTGATATTGCATCAGCGTTTATGAGCATTAATGCAGTTAAAGGAGTAAATGTTGGTGCTGGAATGAATTCTGCACAACTAAGTGGCGAGCAAAACTCTGACGAAATATCATTAAAAAATAATAAATTAAAATTTAACTCTAATAATGCAGGCGGGATCTTGGGCGGAATTTCTTCTGGGCAAGAAATAATAGCATCATTTGCAGTTAAACCTACATCTTCAATTTTAACTACAAGAAAAACTATTAATAAATTCGGAAAAAATACCACAATATCAGTTAAAGGGAGACATGACCCTTGCGTAGGAATAAGAGCTGTTCCAGTTGGAGAAGCTATGATGAATTGTGTTTTATTAGACCACTACCTAATGAATCAGGCTCAGTGCGGATAAATAATTAGTTTTTTACTACTCTAATTGAATCCTTATTAAATAAAACTTCTAAAACTTTTTTTGTAATTTGTGGACTATTAAGTCCAGCAATATCATACATATTTTTTGGATTATCTTGCTCTATGAATTCATCTGGAAGAGTCATGGATCTAAATTTTAACCCTTTATCAAATATCCCTTTTTCGGCTAATAAATTTTTAACATGGGAACCAAATCCTCCTATAGAACCTTCCTCAATTGTAATCATTAATTCATGTTCTCTTGCAGATTTTAAAATTAAATCTTCATCTAAAGGTTTTGCAAATCTGGCATCTATAATTGTTGTTGAAATACCCTTTGCTTTCAATTCTTCTGCAGCTACTTTACATTCTTCAAGTCTAGTTCCTAAGCTCAACAAACAAACTTGAGTTCCTTGCTGAATAATTTTTCCTTTACCTATCTCTATTTTTTCCTCTATTGAAGGAAGTTCAACTCCAATACCTGTTCCTCTTGGATATCTTATTGCACAGGGTTTGTCATTAATATCAACCGAAGTATTAATCATTTTTACTAACTCAGCTTCATCACTAGCTGCCATCACGATAAAATTTGGTAAAGTTGACAAATAAGTAATATCAAAAGACCCTGCATGCGTTGATCCATCTGCGCCAACTAATCCAGCTCTATCAATTGCAAATCTTACAGGTAGACTTTGTATTGCTACATCATGCACTACTTGATCGTAAGCTCTTTGAAGAAAGGTAGAATAGATAGCGGCATAGGGTTTATACCCTTCTGTTGCAAGACCTGCAGCAAAAGTAACTGCATGCTGTTCAGCTATACCAACGTCAAACATTC
>CACCIT010000038.1 GCA_902546145.1 uncultured Pelagibacteraceae bacterium
ATTACATGTTATGTTAGCTCTTGATAGACTTTCCGCTGCAAGATTTCCTTTAACATTAAAAGGTCTTAAGTCAACAAGCATTAAATGAGTATCAGTTCCATCTGAATAAATTTTAAACCCATTGTTTTTTAAAGTTTCAGCTAAGATTTTTGCATTAGCTAAAACAGATTTTATATAATCTTGAAATTCTGGTTGAAGAGCTTCTAGAAAACCAGCAGCTTTAGCAGCAATAATATGCATCAAAGGTCCGCCTTGATAACCAGGGAAAACAGCTGTGTTAAACTTTTTACCAAGCTCCTCATCATTAGATAAAATTATTCCACCTCTTGCACTTCTAAAAACTTTATGTGTAGTTGAAGTTACAACATGAGCATAATCACATGGATTTGGATAACCTTTACCAGCTACAAGTCCTGAGAAATGTGCCATATCAACCATTAAATAGGCTCCTACTTTATCTGCTATTTCTCTAAATCTTTTAAAATCTATTACTCGAGAATAAGCACTGCCGCCTGCTATTATTAATTTAGGCTTATGTTCTAAAGCAAGTCTTTCAACATTATCATAATCAATAAGCTCAGACTCTTTATCAACGTCATAACCTATTGCGTTAAACCATTTACCTGACATAGATATTTTCAATCCGTGTGTTATGTGTCCGCCTGAATTTAAACTCATTCCCATAAATGTATCACCAGGATTTAATAAAGCTAAAAATACAGCACCATTTGCTTGGGCTCCAGAATGAGGTTGTGCATTTGCATATTTACAATTAAATAATTTTTTTAATCTCTCAATTGCAAGATTTTCTGCAACATCTACATGTTCGCAACCATTATAGTATCTTTTTCCAGGATATCCTTCGGCATACTTATTAGTTAAAACTGATCCTTGAGCTTCAAGAACTGCTTGTGAAACTATATTTTCCGATGCAATTAATTCTATATGTTGTTGTTGTCTTAATAGTTCGTCTTTTATAGCTTTATATAATTCGGGGTCCTTACTAGATAAACCATCTTCAAAGAAACTCTTATAACTATCGTTTAAATAACTTTTTTCACTAGACATAATTAATTATATTTTTTTTACTCTTTTTAAGTGTCTCCCACCTTCAAATTTAGTATTTAAAAAAATACTAATAAATTTTAATGCATTTTTTTTAGTTAGTAACCTAGATCCTAATGTAATGATATTTGCATCATTATGCAATCTAGATAATTTAGTCGATTTTTCATTAAAGCATTGAGCAGCTCTAACATTTTTATGTTTATTTGCCGCAATATTCATTCCAGTTCCTGATCCACATACCAAAATACCAATATTTTTTTTAGATGAATTTACTTTTCTTGCAACTTTATGTGCGTAATCTGGGTAATCAACGCTATTCTCATTTGAAGGACCAAAATCTTGGAAATTAATTTTTTTCTTTTCTAAATAAATTTTAATTGCTTCTTTAAGTTTGAAACCAGCATGATCTGAAGAAATAAATATTTTTTTCAAATTAATTGAATTTATAATCTAACACACAAGCAACAAGGTGAACTCTATTTTCTTCACCACCATTAAATGCATTATGATATTTTGTGTTATTAGTTACCCAAACAGAACCATCTGCAGGCATATGTTTTGCAACATTATCTATAACCATTAAGCATCCAGGATTAGTTACAATTGGAATGTGCAATCTTGGTTCTGGATCTCTATGCCAACTTAAAGTTGATCTTGGTTCTTTTAATAAAATTCTTACTCTACCCAATTTATATTTACTTGATAAAACATCATAAACTTCTTTAAAATAAGTATTCTCATAATCTTTTATAAATTCAGAATAAGCTGCTTCATCAATTTCAACATCTCTAGAAACCTCTTTTCCAGTTTTATCAGGTTTAGTCCAGTAAACACCTCTAGCTTTATTGCCTTTGATTGAGTCTGGATCACCAGGAATTTGAGTTAATGAAATTGCTCCAAAGTGTGTTATCCCAGCATCTTCGAATTTTTTTGTCTTAATAATTTGGTTATAGGCCTCTTGAAGTTTATTTATATCAAATTTCAAGTTTTGTTTTTGAAAATCACTAAAATCTAAAATTCTTTCTTCTTTTTTTAGGTTTAGGTTTACAACTTTTGTGTTATCAATGCTCATAAAAATGGTTTTGTACT
>CACCIT010000039.1 GCA_902546145.1 uncultured Pelagibacteraceae bacterium
ATTTGATTTCTAACATTAAAGTTTTTGATGTTTATGAGGGCAATAATATTCCTGAAAATCAAAAATCAATTGCGATCAGTGTTACAATTCAATCTCAAGAAAAAACTCTAAAAGACGCTGATTTAGATCAAATCAATAAGTCAATTATAGAAACAGTCGAAAATAAAACTGGCGCTAAAATTCGATCCTAAAGCCAATGAGTTCAATCGATAATATAAGAAATTTTGCAATCATTGCACACATTGATCATGGAAAATCTACTATTGCAGATAGAATAATTCATAGTTGTGGTGGCCTGACTGAAAGAGAGATGAAGGCTCAAGTTTTAGACTCAATGGATATTGAACGAGAGAGAGGTATCACCATTAAAGCTCAAACAGTAAAGTTAAATTATAAAGCTAAAGACGGAAAAGAATATATTTTAAATATTATAGATACACCTGGCCATGTAGACTTTAGCTATGAGGTAAGTAGATCATTATATGCGTGTGAAGGTTCAATTTTGATTGTGGATAGCACACAAGGAGTTGAGGCCCAAACTTTAGCAAACGTTTACCAGGCATTAGATACAAATCATGAAATTGTCCCAGTATTAAATAAAGTAGATTTACCAGCTTCTGATTTAGAGAGAACAAAAAAGCAAATTGAGGAAGTCATTGGAATAGACACAGAGAATGCCATTCCATGTTCAGGAAAAACTGGCGAAGGAATAGGAGATATCTTAGAGCAAATTATAACCACATTACCAGCACCAAAAGGAGAAAGTTCATCAGATTTAAAATGTTTACTGGTTGATAGTTGGTACGATACTTATTTAGGTGTTGTCATATTAGTTAGAGTTATAGATGGGAAACTTTCTAAACACATGAAGATCAAAATGATGTCTACAAATCAAGAATATATCGTTGAAAAAGTTGGTGTTTTTACACCAAAGCCAGTTGATATCACTGAATTAAAAACAGGAGAAATAGGATTTATCACAACAGGGATAAAAGTGTTATCAGAGACAAAAGTTGGAGATACTATTTGTGATGCATCAAAACCATTAAAAGAAGCTTTACCAGGTTTTAAACCTAGTAAACCTGTAGTATTTTGTGGATTGTTCCCTGTAGATAGTTCAGAGTTTCAAAAATTAAAAGATGGTTTAGCAAAATTACAATTAAATGATGCAAGTTTTTCTTTTGAACCAGAGTCATCTTCAGCTTTAGGATTAGGATTTAGATGTGGGTTTTTAGGTTTGCTTCATCTAGAAATTGTAACAGAAAGACTTGAAAGAGAATTTGATGTTAATTTATTAACAACAACTCCTGGCGTAGTTTATAAAGTTCATTTGAATAATGGTGATACTATGGATTTACAAAATCCATCAAGTTTACCAGATCCTACATTAATAAAATATATTGAAGAACCTTGGATTAAGGCAACCATCATTACTCCAGATCAGTACTTAGGTTCAATAATTAAAATGTGTCAAGACAAAAGAGGAGTACAAACCAACCTTAGTTATTCTGGAAGTAGAGCAGTAGTAAATTATGAACTTCCCTTAAATGAAGTTGTGTTTGATTTCAACGATAGACTTAAGTCAATGACGAGCGGATATGCAAGTTTTGATTATGAAATAATTGAGCATAGAGAAGGTGATCTGGTTAAACTTGGTATTTTGGTGAATGGTGAGCCTGTTGATGCTTTAGCCATGATGATACACAAAGATTTTGCTCAAAAAACTGGAAGAGAAGTTTGTGAAAAATTAAAAGATTTAATTCCAAGACATAATTTTATGATTCCTGTTCAAGCTGCAATAGGAGGTAAGATTATTGCTAGAGAGACTATTAAAGGTTTTAAAAAAGATGTTTTAACAAAAATTCATGGTGGTGGGGCTACGGATCGAAAAAGAAAATTATTAGAAAAACAAAAAAAAGGTAAAGCTAGATCTAAACAATTTGGAAGAGTGGAAATACCCCAAGAGGCATTTATCGGTGTATTGAAAATAAACAAAAATGAATAAAAAAATAATTGTTCTTATAACTGGCCAATTGAGGTATTTCACTGAATTAAATTACAAAATATTAAAAAATAGTCT
>CACCIT010000040.1 GCA_902546145.1 uncultured Pelagibacteraceae bacterium
GAGTTAAAAGAGGCGTAACAAGTAAAGCAAAACATAAGAAAGTTTTGAAAGCCGTAAAAGGTCAGTGGGGCAGAAGAAAAAATACTATCAGAGTTGCTAAACAAGCTATGGAGAAATCCATGCAATATGCTTACAGAGATAGAAGAAATAAAAAAAGAGATTTCAAATCATTATGGATACAGAGAATTAATGCCGGTGTAAGAGCAGAGGGTATGACTTATTCAAAATTTATTAATGGTTTAAGTAAATGTGGTGTTACAATAGATAGAAAAATTTTAGCTGAAATTGCCTACGATAGTCCAGAAGCATTTAAAACAATTGTACAAAAAGCTCAATCCGCTTTAAATTAATCTCTATTGTTTTTATTTCTTAAGGAAATAATCTACTAATATGTCAGACATAAAAAATATTAGAGATCAATTTTTATCAAAGCTTAAAAATGAGCTAAGCTTAGATGAAATCAATTCAATCAAAACAGAGTTATTTGGAAAAAATGGTCAAATTTCATCTTTATTCAAAACTGTAGGATCAATACCAGAGTCAGATAGAAAAACTTTTGCAGCAGATTTGAATAAAATAAAAGATGAACTTCAATCTTTAATTTCGGAAAAGATTAAAAAAATAGAAACAAAAGAAGTTAATCAAAAACTTGAAAAAGAAAAAGTTGATATAACTTTACCTGGAAGACCTTTTGTTAGAGGTAAAATTCATCCTGTATCTCAAACTATAGATGAAATTTCATCTATATTTTCAGAAATAGGTTTTAGTGTTGAAGAAGGTCCAGATGTAGAAAATGAATATAATAATTTTACTGCACTAAATACTCCAGATAATCATCCAGCTCGTGACATGCACGATACTTTTTATTTAGACGAAAATAAGGAAGTTTTGTTAAGAACGCATACTTCACCAGTTCAAATTAGAACTATGTTAAAAGACAAGCCACCGTTTAAAATTATTGCTCCGGGTAGAACATATAGATCAGATAGTGATCAAACACATGCGCCAATGTTCCATCAGGTTGAGGGCCTTCATATAGATAAAGATATTAACATGGGTCATTTAAAGGGATGTTTAAATTATTTTATTAAAGAGTTCTTTGAAGTGGAAAAAATCAAAATGAGATTTAGACCAAGTCATTTCCCTTTTACAGAACCATCTGCAGAAGTAGATATTGGTTACGAAATTAAAGATGGTAAAATTGTTATAGGAGAAGGGGATCAGTGGCTTGAAATTTTAGGATGTGGAATGGTTCATCCAAATGTTTTAAAAAATGTTAAAGTTGATCCTGCTAAATATCAAGGATATGCATTTGGTATAGGTATAGACAGGTTAGCTATGCTAAAATATGGTATTAATGATTTAAGAGCTTTCTTTGACTGTGATTACAGATGGTTAAATCATTTTGGATTTGATCCTCTTGATGTTCCTACAAATTATAGAGGTCTAAGTCGATGAAGATAACATTTGATTGGTTAAAAGATCATTTATCTGTAAGTGCCAAGGAAGAGAAGTTACTTGAGAAATTAACTGATATTGGACTTGAAGTTGAAAGTGTTGAAAATTTATCTGAAGGTTTAGATTTATTCAAAGTAGCAAAAATTTTAAAAACTGAAAAACATCCTAATGCAGACCGTTTAAAAGTTTGTGATGTTGATGTAGGTGAAAAAGAGATTAAGAAGGTCGTATGTGGTGCACCAAATGCTAGAGAAGGTTTAATTACTGTTTATGCCCCTCCTGGTGCAGTTATTCCAAAAAATAAAACTAAATTAGTTATTGCAAAAATTAGAGATGTTACATCTTATGGTATGCTTTGTTCTGAATCTGAACTCAATTTGTCTGAGGAAAGTGATGGAATTACTGAGCTTTTATCTTCGAAATACAACAATAGTATTGGAAAAAGTTTTTTTACTCAATCCAGTTCTAATTTAATTGATTTGTCAATCACACCCAACAGACCCGACTGTCTTGGTGTCAGAGGGATAGCTAGAGATTTAGCAGCTTCAGGCTTTGGTAAATTAAAACAGATTAAAGAACAAAAAATAAAATCGAAAAAATCT